>DATIFP010000157.1:0-57380 GCA_035455165.1 Blastocatellia bacterium | reverse complement strand
AGTTGCGGAGGAAGAAGAAGCCGGTTGACGGATTGTAAAGGCCGATGGTGTCGACACCATCGCCGTTCCAATCGCCGGAGATGGAGACCCAGCCGGCGGCGGCGGGGCCGTAGGTGAAGACGAGATCCGCAGGGGCGGACGAGTTTGCATTTCTCAAGAAGAACGAGCTCGTCGCCGGATTGTACAGGCCGACGGTATTGCTTCTACCACTCCCGCCACTGCCGCCTGCGGCTATGGTTATTGAGAGCCCTTTCTGAGCCCAACCAGAGGCCGAATCATTAGCCTGAACGGTGAAATTGAAGGTTCCGGCTGAGTTTGGTGTGCCGTTGATAACTCCCGCGCTGCTCACCGAGAGTCCTCCGGGCAGCGAGCCGAGTCCAGCAATCAAGCTCCAGGTGTAGGGAGCAGTGCCTCCAGATGCGCCGAGGGTTTGAGAGTATGCGGCGCCCGCTGTTCCGCTCGGCAAGGTCGAGCCCGTCACGATCGTAACAGGATTGCCAACCTGAATCGCCAGGTTCGCCGACATCTGCCCGAAAAAGCCGACGCCCCCGTTCTGATACAACTGCCACTGGAAGTTATACGTCCCCGGCGTTGAAGGCGCATAAGCGGTGAACGTCACATCCAGTTGCTGACCCTGCGAAACGGTGTACGCGCTAAGCGGTACACCGTTACCGCCCCAGGTCGTGTTGAGCGCCGGGTTCTGCGATACAAGCCAGTAACCGGAGCCGCTCCACGTTTGAGTTCCGGTGTTGAGAAACTTGAGATTGGCGTTGAATGACTGGCCGGGTTGGAGCGTGGTGGGCACGTTCTGAGAGACGAACTGAGAATCGAGCGGAGCTACGGCCGTCGCCACTACTATCGACAAAGCCTTTTGAGCGGAGCCAGACGCCGCGTCGGTCACCTTCACCGTAAAGTTAGACGTTCCCGTCGCAGAGGGTGTGCCGCTGATCACACCGCTTGAACTCAGACTCAGTCCGGCTGGCAGTGCGCCCTGACCTGCCACGAGACTCCAGCTATAGGGCAGTGTGCCGCCGGTCGCAATGAGCGACTGGTTATACGACGAATTGAGTGTGGCCCCCGGGAGTGAAGATGTGCTGATTGTGAGCGGACCGCCTCCACCACCCGAAGCGGGATAGATAAACGTGATTCCGTTGACGTCATCAGTTCTGAGTGATGCGCAGCGCCCATCAAAATGGGCGTAGGCATACATGGTGGCCGTGGAGTCGGCCGAGTGGCCCAGTCCCAACGCGTGACCAAGCTCGTGCGTCGTGATCTCTTGAACGTCGCAGTGATCGCTGAAGTAGCAGCTGGCGAGCGGGTTGAATGATATGAAACCACCGTACGCTTGTGTAAACGTCACACCATTTATTACCTTCGTTCCACCCCCGCCCCAATTGAGTCCGCCTATCGCCAGTGTGCCGGAACTGCATCCTGGAGTCACCGGCGGAGGGCCGAACAGGCCGTCGCAGCCATCAAAGCGGATCACGTTAAACCCGAATCCCTCGTTGCAACTCGTTGTCGTGCCTCCAAGGGCTAAGCGAATCGAGGTAGTAGGTACTGTTGACCATGCATTCATCGCTGCAGAGATGTCGGTCAGTACTCCGCTCGGAGCACCGTCCGGCCTGACCGAAAAAACAACCTGCTGACCGCTGTCAGGCTCGAACCATCTGGGGTGCGCAGAGCCTATATAAGTCCACTGTGGATGGAAGTCACCGGCTGCTGAGATGCGCGAGTATTCTGGAGGTTGCGCAAGCGCCGGCTGACTTCGGTAGTATCTCTCATAAAACGCTTCAGACCGTTCCACGTTCGCTGCGAGCCTGCTTCGCACCATCTCAATATATGCAGACAACTCCAGGCGATCGGTAATTGCGCCTTCGCGTGGACCGCCGGGTAGCACAGTCACGTTATCATCCGGTGAGTTTCGGACCGCGAATAGTTCGCTGGTTGTAGAGTCCTTCACGACCGAGAATTTGCCGAGATACATTTGATAGACACGCAAACTCCCGTCCCTCCAGTTATCGAGGTAGACGATGACTTTCTCGCCCTGCGTAAACTGAGGGCTGCCGTGGATTGTCTGGCCCCGGTCTCCAACGCGCCCTCCCAACTGCTTGAGAATGATTCTCCGCTCGTCAATCCGCCCCTTGATGACCTCCTGAACTCTTAGAGTGATGTATGTATAAATGCTTGTCTGCTGATCATCGAAGCTGCTTTCTATTGCAACGACTTTTCCCCTCACAATTGCGCGCGCTCCGATAATCATGTCATCGTCGGTTGGAGTTACAACTATGGTTGCCAGAGCTGTTTGCGCGCAGCCCATCAGGCAAATGAGGAACAATGATTTGACCCACTTCGTTTTGAGAACGCGTTTCATACTTGCCTCCGTTGGAGGGTTAGCGGGCGGGCGCTCCCCCCAGACCTCCACAAGCTTGAACATGCTTCAGGACTTGACGCGTTCCCACACGCTAAGCGCGGCTCAACTATCTCATATTGCAGCGGGGAGCCAACTTGCCAGCATCGCCTCTAGTCACAGACAGTCATCGCTTGATTCAAACCTAATCGCACTGTTCTAAAGGGGCTTCGTCGAGTGCGCGGGTAAGGCCGCTGGCCAGCTTGCACGATCGGAGTCCGAAGCTCAGCGCACCGGCAATCGAGCACAAGATCGGTCTCAGCGTAGTCTTTTGTTTAAGAGGGCTTAAAGCTTCGGTAGCCGCATTCAAACATAGGCGCTATTCCTATGTCAATACAATTGATAGTCATCGCGGTCTACCGCTAACGTCACGAATAATGAGCGAAATGGCCCGTCAACATACCACCTGCGTCAGTTCACAACCACAACAAAGGTATTTGAAACTACTCCATCTCGTGTCAGGACCCGAATCGCATGTGCTCCCGCGGAGAGCTTGAGGTCATGCGCATTTGCCTTACCAGCCTTGAGCCTCGCGGAGACCTGCACGCCGTCTATGAGCAGCATCCCCTTCTTGTCGAAGTTCTCACCCTTGACCACGAGTTGCTCACTGCCTGACTTGTAGTTGGCGGTGTTGATGTGCGGCAGAGTTTCCGAGTCTGCGACAACTATTTCAAGGTGCCGATCGACGCTGACCGTCGATTGGTCTGTGAGGACTAACATGAACTGAAACCGCCCGTTCTTCTCCGGCACTCCGGAAATCAAGCCGGTGGAGGGGTCGAGGGACAGTCCGTCGGGAAGGGCGCCTTCTGCGATTGACCAACGATACGGCCCCACGCCGCCTGATGCGGCGAGATTCTGCCGGTAAGGCGAGAACCGGCCAGCCGATTCCAGTATCGAAGTAATGAGCTTCAGCGGGCTCGGGGTAACCGTGATCGACAACGACTTCATAGCGCTTGCGGCCATCGCATCTGTAACGATGACAGTTGCATTGAACGTCCCCGCGTTCGCGGGGGTCCCCGACAACAGACCCGTTTCAGTGTTCAGAACCACACCCGCGGGAAGAGAGCCAACCGAAACACCCCATCTATACGGTGCGACGCCGCCAGTCGCACTGAGCTGGAAAGTGAGTGGAGACCCGGCTTCGCACTCTGGCACCGTCGTGTCACCGATCAGTAGCGGGGCAGGCGAGACGTTGAGCGTAAAATTCTTTTGATCCTTGGCGCCGTCCGCGTCTACTACCTGTACTGTGAAGGTCGAGACACCAAGCGTCGTCGGCGTGCCCGAGATCAATCCGCTCGACCCGTTAAGACCGATGCCGGCGGGCAATCCTCCGGAGATGATCGTCCATATGAATTGCGGTCTGCCTCCGCTCACGCTCAGCTGATTGCTGAACATCGAGTTCCTGATAGCCGTCAGCGAAGTCGGGCCCTGAATCGAAGGCCCGGTACTGGCCGACACTATGGTTATAGAGAATGCTTTCTGCGCCGAGCCTGCTGCAGAATCATTCGCTCGAATGGTGAAGCTGAATGTTCCGGCTGCGCTTGGTGTACCGCTTATGACGCCCGCGCCGCTCAGCGAAAGACCTCCCGGCAACGAGCCGAGTCCAGCAACGACGCTCCAGGTGTATGGCGCTGTTCCCCCTAATGCGCTGAGAGTTCGCGAGTACGATGTGCCTACGCTGCCACCAGCGAGAGGCGACTCCGTCGTGATAGACACTGGCGTGGGAGCGCCGGCAATGGTCAGGGAGAGCGCTTTCTGCGCCGAGCCTGACGCGGAATCATTCGCCTGCACGGTGAAGTTGAAAGTTCCGGTTGAGGTCGGTGTACCGCTGATCACGCCTGCAGTGCTCAGCGAAAGACCGCCGGGCAACGAGCCGAGTCCCGCTATGACTCTCCAGCTGTAAGGCGCAATGCCGCCCGATGCGGTGAGAGTTTGCGAGTAGGCAGTGCCTAACGTTCCAGCAGGCACAGGCGAGGTCGAAGTGATTACGACTGAATTGCCAACTTGAATGGATAGGTTGGTGGACGGCTGGCCGAAGTAGCCGACCCCCTGGTTCTGATACAACTGCCATTGAAAGTCGTAGGTTCCCGGCGTCGATGGTGCATAGGCGGTGAACGTGATATCAAGTTGCTGACCTGGTGCGATCGAGTATGACGCCAGCGATACCCCGTTGCCGCCCCAGGTGATGTTTTGCGGCGGGTTCTGTGACACCAGCCAAAAAGCCGAGCCGCCCCACGTCTGGGTTCCGGTGTTCAGAAACTTGAGGTTCGCATTGAATGACTGTCCGGGTTGAAGTGTCGCGGGCACGTTCTGCGAAACGAACTGCGAATCAAGCGGATCTCCGCCGTTGGTCACGGATATAGACAATGCCTTCTGAGCGGTGCCAGACGCCGCGTCGCTCACCTTTACGGTGAAGCTCGAGGTTCCCGTTGTAGTAGGCGTGCCGCTGATAATTCCGGTTGTGCTCAAATTCAGACCGGCTGGCAGCGTACCTTGACCAGCGACCAGACTCCAGGAGTATGGGGTCGTACCGCCGGAAGCAATAAGCGTCTGGCTGTACGACGAACCGACGGTGCCCGCCGGTAAGGAAGATGTGGTGATCGATAGCGGAGCGGGACCGCCGCCCGAGCCTGGATATATAAAGGTTATTCCGTTGGAGTCGTCTTGTCTTATCGAAGCGCAGCGCCCGTCGAAGTGAGCGTAGGCAAACATCGTGGCATCGGGGTCGCCGCTGTGAGAGAGCCCCAACGCATGACCCATCTCGTGAGTCGTAATCTCCTGAACATCACAGTGATCATCAAAATAGCAAACGGCATAGGGGTTGAACGAGATGAATCCCTGAGTTATCCGGCTAAAAGCCGTGCCGTTGATTACTTTTGTTTCGGATGTTCCTGCGCTCCATCCTCCCCAGGCGAGAATGCCTGAGCACGAAGTGGTTGCTCCGTTTCTCCCATCACAGTTATTCGAAACGATATTGATTCCCGGCGTTTCCGTGATGAGGTAGCAATTGCTCTGCTGGCCGCCGAAGTTGACCCGCAGCGCGCAACCGGGCACGTTAGACCACGCGCTGGCCGCTGCCGCAACATCGCTCGACGGAACCGACAACGACGGGAAGCCCGGCACTGAGGATGGGGTCGGATTGACAATATAATTAACCGCTTGTCCGCTGTCTGGCTCAAACCAACGTGCGTTTCCCAGCAGTGTAAATTGCGTCGAAAACTCACCGGTTGATGATACTCCCGGAAACTCGGGGGGCTGCGCGCGTAACTTCATTCCGGCATAAAACCTCGATTCGAAGGCCCGAGACGCTTCCCGATTCGCCGCGCGTCTCGCTCTTATCATTTCAATGTACGCGAAAAGCTCCATTCTATCCGTAGACGGTCCATGGGCATCGCCGCCACGCGGCGGCAGTACAACGACGTGGTCGTTATCCATCTCGCGAGTAACGAACGTCAGTCCACTCTTGGGGTCTTGAACAATGGAGAACTTGCCAAGGAACATCTGATAAGTTCGAAGGCTTCCGTCGGCCCACGTGTCCAGGTAAAGAAAAACTCGTTCGCCGCGCGTGAATTGGGGATTGCCGTAGACGGCCATCGCGCGATCACCTACTTGTCCGCCCAACTCCTTAAGGACGATTCTGCGCTCGGTGATCTGTCCCTTGATGACTTCCTGCACCCTTATGCTTACGTATGTATAAATCCGGCCGCTATCATCCAGGGCGCTTTCGATTGAAACGACTTTTCCCCTAACGATTGCCCGCGCCCCGATAATCAGATCATCGTCGCTCGGGCGGACCGCTGTGGTCGCAAATGAAGATTGGGCGAGGACGAAGAAAGTTGTGAGAAGAAGGAGGGACCTAATCCCGAACTTTGCGAGAACGCGTTCCATACTTGGCTTCGTCATGGGGTTCGCAATTGCTCACCCCCGTAAAACACCACAAGCTTGAACGTTGATCCAGGACTTGAAACGTTCCCACACGCTAGTCTTGGCTCGAACATCTCAACCGCAGCAGGGAGCCAATTTACCAGCATCGCCTCTCGTCACAGACAGCCGCCGTTTGATTTCATTCCGTCGCACGTTTCAAATAAGGGGCTTGGTCGAAAGTGCGCGGCTAAAGCCGGCGCCGCCGACTTGTCCAAAAGAAGGGTCCCGAAGCTCAGCGCACTTTAACCGATACAACTCGGCCCTGCCTTGCTTCTCACTTATGAGGGCTTTCAGCTTCGGTTGGTGAATTCAAGCATAGCCACTTGTTCCTGTCAACAATGTGAGCCACTGGGTGCTTGCCGGAGGGTGTGATTAGAACTGGGACTTATGGTAATTCTCGCGGGTTGAGCCCCCTGAGATCTCGGGACTCTTGGATTCTGCCCTCCGTCAGGAGGGCCATGTTTATAGATCTATATACATGGCCCTCCTGAACGGAGGGCGAGTCCACCGATTCGACGACCTTCGTCAAGCCGTACGTTGCCGCGAGTCCCGGTATTAATCACCCGCTGCCGGACCGGCTTGAGGAAACAAGAGTCCCATAGGAAACTTCCAACTTGCCTGCGCCACAGCCGGCCTTGGGTGATCGCGAAGAAAGTCGAGGGTCAATGTGATGATTCCCCTGGTAGATCTGAAGGCTCAATACGCAACGATTCGGGATGAGATCGACGCGGCAATCGCTCGCGTAGTTGCCGATGCCGATTTCGTCTTCGGTAAGGATGTCGAGTTATTCGAACGGGAATTCGCGGATTTCTGTGGAGCCGAATATGCGATCGGTTTGGATTCCGGCACCTCGGCGCTCGAGCTCGCGTTGCGCGCTCACGGGATTGGAGAAGGAGACGAGGTAATAACCGTTTCTCACACCTTCATCGCCACCGTCGCTGCTATCTCCTACACTGGCGCCACGCCGGTGCTGGTTGACGTTCATCCAGAAACGTACAACATCGACACCAAACAGATCAGGTCGGCGGTGACTGCGCGCACCAAAGCGATCGTGCCCGTGCACCTTTATGGTCATGCCGCGGATCTGGATCCAATAGTCGAAATCGGCAATGAACTGGGTCTGGCAGTCATCGAAGACGGTTGTCAGGCCCACGGGGCGCGTTATCAGGGCAAGCGTGTAGGCGCGTTGGGTGACGCCGGGTGTTTCAGCTTCTACCCCGGGAAGAACCTCGGCGCTTATGGCGACGCGGGAATGGTCGTTACTAACAAGCCTGAAATAGCAGAGCGGGTCAGACTGCTGAGAAATTACGGACAGATCCAAAAATATCGACACGAGATCCTCGGCTACAATCGTCGCCTCGATTCCCTGCAAGCCGCGGTTCTTCGCGTAAAGCTAAACCATCTGACCGACTGGAATGCTGCTCGCCAGCGCGCCGCCGCCTCTTATACCGAGTTGCTGTCTAAAGTAGACGGGATCAAAACGCCATTCGTTTCTGAGGAGTCGTCGCACGTCTTCCATCTTTATGTAGTACAACACGACCGTCGAGATGACCTGCTGGCCTACCTACGAGACCAGGGGGTCTATGCCGGTCTTCATTACCCCACACCGGTGCATTTGCAGCCGTGTTATGAGCACCTCGGGCTGACTTCAGGTGCGTTGCCGGTGACCGAGTTGATCGCGTCGCGCGTCATATCGTTGCCGATATATCCCGAGATAACCACGGACCAGATCGAATACGTATGCGAGCACATCAAGAAGTTCGCGGGCGCCGCCTGAGTGACGACGAGTCAGTCAGTGTACGCGTCGATCGTACCCCGCCCAGTACTTCTCGCGAAGCTCCTTCTTGAGAATCTTTCCAGTGCCGCCCTTGGGAAGGGATTCGAAGAACTCCACGGACTTTGGAACCTTGAACCCGGGGAGTATCGCTCGGCAATGATCGATCACCTCTTGTTCGCTCAGTGATTCCCCTGGCTTCGCGACCACCAGAGCCTTAGGAACTTCACCCCACCGGTCATCGGGCACTGCCACTACTGCGCACTCGAACACCGCCGGATGTGAATACACTGCCTTCTCGACCTCAATCGAGGCGATGTTCTCGCCGCCCGAAATGATGATGTCCTTCTTCCGATCGACAATCAGGAAGTAACCGTGTTGATCAACCGTTGCCATATCGCCGGTGTGGAACCACCCGCTGCGCATGACGTTCGCCGTTTCTTCAGGAAGCTTCCAGTAGCCGGCCATCACGTTATCCGCGCGGACGACAACTTCGCCGACGCTTTGGCCGTCGTGCGGAACCGGCTTGTCGTCGGGGTCGAAGATGTCGATCTCGACACCGGGCATCGGGAATCCCGCCATCGCCTGACGCCTCCATCGCTCTTCGTCGGACTCGTCTTTGAGGTGATCCTTGATGAAAGACTGAGTCAGCACCGGCACGGTTTCGGTCAAGCCATAGCCTCCGTAAGCTCGACAGCCGAGCTTCTGTTCGACCTGGCGGATCAAATCAACCGGGGATGCCGCGCCGCCAATCGCAACGTAGTCGAGACTCGACAGGTCGTATTCGCCCAGTGACGGATGGTGAATGACTGCATTGGCCATAGTCGGGACCATCGCGAAGTTTGTCACGCGCTCACGCTGAATCAACTCGAGCACTTCGGTTGGATCGAACTTTCGAACGATCACGTGACGCGCGCCCATGCAGGCAAGCGTGTGCGGTGTGCCCCACCCGTTGACATGAAACAACGGGATCGTGTGAAGCTGTACAACGGTGTCATTCACGCCGAGTCCGGCGATTACCTGCAGCGCGTGCAGGTACAGGTTGCGATGCGTCATCATCACGCCCTTCGGATTCGCCGTCGTGCCCGACGTATAGAACAACTCGGCGAGATCATCATCCTTGATATCCGGAGGCGTGAAATCGGCTGCAGCAGCCGATATCAAGGCTTCGTAGTCCGAGGCGTCCCCGTTGGCTTCCAACGGGATGAAGTGTCGGATTGACGCCGACTGGTTTCGGACGCCGTCGACGATCGGCTGGAGGTCGCGGTTATAGAACAACGCGACCGACTCCGAGTCATTGAGTATGAACGCGATTTCAGCGGGCGTGAGCCGGATGTTGAGAGGTAACAGGACGGCGCCGGTCTGCACAACTCCGTAGTAAGCTTCGAGCAATTCGTGGCTGTTGTAGCCCAGCCACGCGACTCGTTCGCCTCGCTTGATCCCCATATCGACAAGCGCGTTCGACAGCCGGTTCGCTCTCTGGCCGAACTCGCCGTAGGTCATCCGGACGTCACCGTCGACGATTCCGACTTTGTTTGGAAACCACTGTTCAGCTCGATGCTTGAATCTGATTGGTGTAAGTGCAAGGTTCATTCTTGTTCCTCTCCAGAAAAGCAACCACAGCGGGACGCCGGTGGACACAGATTGACGAAAAACGACCTATGACTATCGTGTTCATCCCTGTTCAATCTGTGGTTGCGCTGTGATTAACTGATACGTCGAGTCTGATCCTTCCAGAATCGCTCGCGCAGTTGCTTCTTCAATATCTTTCCGGTTCCGCCCTTTGGCAATTCGCCGTCGATGAACTCGATCGATCGCGGCACCTTGTAGTTCGCGAGCCGCTCACGACAAAACTCGACGAGTTCATCGGCCGTTGCCGACCGCCCATCGCGCAGTGCGACGCACGCGTGAACGGCCTCGCCCCAATCAGGGTCGGGCACCGGTATGATCGCGGCCTCTTTCACCAGAGGATGCGCATACAGCACCGCTTCTACTTCGGTCGAGTAAACGTTCTCGCCGCCGGTCACGATCATGTCCTTCTTTCGATCGACCAGGTATATGTACCCGTCTTCGTCGACGGTCGCAAGATCGCCGGTATGAAGCCATCCATCGCGCAGCACGTCCTCGGTGTCCTCGGGACGCTTCCAGTAGCCGGCCATTATGTTCGGTCCGCGCGCGATGATCTCGCCGACATCACCCGGGCGCGCGTCCGAGCCGTCTTCTCGGACGACTCGCACGTCGACCCCTTCAACGGGCCGCCCGCACGAAGCGAGGCGCCGTTCGCTCTTCTCATCAGTGATGATGTGGTCCTCCTGAGTGAGCACCGTCAGGAGCGGCGAAGCTTCGGTCAACCCGTAACCCTGCCCGAAGCTGCAATTGAAGGCGCTCATGGCGCGTCGCAACAGATCGGGCGCGATCGGCGACGCACCATAAGTGACGTGTCGGAGCGATGACAGATCGTACGACTCGAGGTCCGGCTGCTGAAGCAAAAAGTTGATCATCGTGGGAACGAGCAGAAGGAGTGACACTCGCTCGTGCTCGACCGTTTCCAGCACAAGCTTCGCGTCGAAGCGCGGAATGAACGCCTGCGTAGCTCCGCGGGCTGTGTGCGTGAAAACGGCGGCTCCGTCCGCAAGATGAAACATCGGCGCGGCGTGCAGGTAGATATCCGACGGCAGATACTTGTAGACGCCTTCCGAGTGGGCAATGTTGGAAAGCACGTTCTTGTGCGTCAACATCACTCCCTTGGGTTCGCCGGTTGTGCCCGAAGTGTAAAACAATCCCAGCAACTCGTCGTCGTTGACGACCGGCGGCTCGAACCCGGACGCTGTCGAAGCAAGTTCTTCGGACGCAATGTAGCCGTCGCGCCGCTCATCGCCCATCAAGATGAAGTGCTCGACGCCGTTCAGGGCCGGCCGGACTGTTTCGATCAGGTGTACAAGCGCCGGATCAACCGCAACGACGCGCGAACCCGAATGATCGACAATATATTTGATCTCCTGGGGCTGGAGTCGAAAGTTGATAGGGACGACGATGGAGCCAAGCTGCGGGACGGCGTAGTAGAGCTCAAAGAACCGATGGCAGTTGAGTGAGAGTATGGCTACGCGATCGCCCCGACCAACACCCAGTTTTGAGAGGGAACTCGAGAGGCGGGTAATCCTTTCGTCGACCTGCCGAAAGGTGAGGCGGGTGCCGCCGCAGATGCACGCCGGCTTCTCGGGGGTCTCGGCTGTGCTCTTTTTTAACCCCTCAACGATGCTCATCCCGGCCCCTTCAGCTCGGTTGATAAGAACCCGAAGCCGTCTCCTGTCGTCATGATCAAATGCGGGCGCTACGTCTAGCTTTTGGGTGTTCGGAACAATCGCATAACACTGTCGAGATTGTAAAGGTGGCGCTCCGCTGAGGCACGGATTGACCTCGATTGTGCGGGCAGTTATAACCAAAGGAGGTGTATGGAGACGACGGCGTCCGCAGCAGTCAGGGAGACCCGACTCACGTCAGAGCAGAAAGGCGGGGGGCACGCCGGCTTTCTGGACTACTTTGGCGTGGCGATAGACTCTTTGCGCGCCAATAAGCTCCGGTCGTTTCTTACGTTGCTCGGCATCATCATCGGAATCACTTCGATAATCGCGGTGATTTCCATAATCCAGGGACTTGATCGCTATTGGAAGGAGAAGGTTTCGAACTTCGGTCCGAACACGTTCGTCATCACCCAGTTCCCAATAACGACCAACCTGGACAAGTTCTTCGAGATGATTCGACGAAACCCCGAGATTCACTCCGACGTCGCAGACTCAATACGCCGCAACTGCCCATCGTGCGAAGCGGTTGGAGTCGAGACGCACAAACAGGTTAACGTGCGCTACGGAAGGCAGTCGCTCGAGGAGATCGATTTGTCCGGCATTACCCCGAACATTTTGGACATTGAAGGCTACGGGGTAGAAATTGGGCGGCCGCTTCAAGATTGGGATGAGGAGCATTCGCGGTTTGTGGCGTTCATCGGAGCGGACGTGGCCGAGAGACTGTTTCTCGGCGTCGATCCCCTCGGAAAGAGTCTGCAGGTCGGCGATCACACATACACAGTTGTCGGGGTGGCGGAAAAGAAGGGAACGGTGCTCGGCTTCTCACGTGACAATTTCGCCAAGATACCGATTTCGACGTTTCAGAAGATTTACGGCTCTCGGCGGACCGTGAACATCTCGATCAAGGGCCGGCCCGGCGAGATGGAAAGGGCGGAGGACCAGTCGCGGCTGGTTATGCGAACACTGCATCATCTGGATTATCACGAAGAAGATGATTTCGGGCTTATCACGTCGGAGGGTGTCAACGAATTATTCAACAGCCTGACCAGCGTGATCTTTTCGGTATCGCTGTTCGTAGTCGGGATATCGCTGGTAGTCGGCGGGATCGTGATCATGAACATAATGCTGGTGTCGGTTGTTGAGCGGACGAAGGAAATTGGAGTTCGAAAGGCGGTCGGCGCCAGGCAACAGGATGTGGTGAATCAGTTTTTGGTCGAATCGGTCGTGTTGTGCGGTGTGGGCGGCGCTGGAGGCATCGTGTTCGCCTGGTGCATCTCATGGTTGCTTGCGCGGTTTACGCCGCTTCCGTCGTCGTTTCCGATATGGGCGCCGGTAGTAGCGCTGACGCTGTCGACGGTGATTGGAGTCTTTTTCGGAATCTATCCGGCCAGACGTGCAGGCCGATTGGATCCGATCGAAGCATTGAGGGCCGAATGAACTGGTCGGGGGTAAAAGAGAACACAACTCTCGCGATGCAGACGTTGGTGGCGCACAAGTTCCGCGCGGCGCTCACGATTCTCGGGGTGTTCATCGGCGTGCTGGTCATAGTTGCGATGGCCGCGGTATTGAACGGCTTTCGCCAGTCGGTGCTGGACAACGCCGAGAGTTTCGGCACGCGCAACGTTTACCTGTGGCGCTACCCGTTCATCATGACCAGCAAGCCGTCAGCCGAAGTACTCAATCGCAAACCACTTTCGCTCGAAGACGCTCTGGCGATTGAACGCGAAGTTCCCCAGGTCGAGCACATCTACGCCGGCATCCCCTACGTGATAGGGCTTCCCGGTGCTCCTCCTCCGGTTCCTCCAGAAGTTCGCTACAGGGATCGGGCGATGAATCGCACGCAGTTGATAGGAAACTTCCCGGTCGCCGAGTTGGTGATGAATGTGCCAATTGCAGAAGGCCGCTATTTCAACGACTCGGAAAACATGCACAAGGCGTATGTGTGCGTCCTGGCGTTCAATGTTGTCGAAGCACTCTTTCCAGCGGAGGACCCTATCGGCAAGACGATCAACGTCGGGGGCCAGGACTTCACCGTGGTGGGTACCGTCAAGAAGCAGAAGGCGGGTCCGTTCGGTTCCGAAAACCAGGAAGACAATGACATCTTCATCCCGTACTGGACGTTTCACAAAATGTACCCGTCAAAAGATGACCACTTTCTCATCGTGCGAATGCGAGAGGGAGAAATGAAGCCGGGCATCGAAGGCATCGAACAGGTGCTTCGTCGGAGGCGCAATGTTTCCATCGACAAAGATAATGATTTTGAGATAGGAACTCCCGAGTCGTTCATCTCGACTTTCGACGACATCGTGGGAGCTGTCTTCGGCGTGATGTTGATCATCTCTTCGATAGCGTTCATGGTGGGCGGCGTCGGCGTGATGAACATAATGCTTGTTGCGGTGACTGAACGCACCCGAGAGATCGGTATTCGCAAAGCAGTCGGCGCGCGCCGGTCCGACATCATCTGGCAGTTCCTCACCGAGGCGGTGACGCTGACCGGGGTCGGGGGGCTGGCGGGATTGCTGTTCGGCTGGCTGTTGGGAATAGCGGTGTCCGCGCTCGTTCCTGCGCTGAAGATGGACATACCGCTGTGGGCGGGGTTGTTTGGCTTCTTCGGATCGGTGACCGTTGGCCTGGTGTTCGGCTTGTGGCCCGCTATCAAAGCGGCGAGACTGGATCCAATCGCCGCCTTGCGGCACGAGTAGTTCCGGGTTCCGAGTCCCGGGGTGTGAGTTCGAGTTATGCGGTGCTGCAAGACGAAACCGATCCCCAGACCTCCGAACTCGGAACTCGGGACTCGGAACCCGGAACCAAATCAGTAACTCGGGAACGCATAATCCTTCAGCATCTCCGCGCGTTCCTTTTCCTCTTCGACCTTCATCGCGTTGCAGTCGCGCATGGACACCATTCCTGAGAACTTTCCCGCCGCGTCTTCGACGATCAAGTGATACACGCCGTTCTCCAGCATAATCTCCATCGCCGCGCTGATCTCCGTTTCGGGTGTAACCTTGATGAGATTCGTGCTCGAGATTGACTGTACGTTCACTTCCGACGGCCGATAGTTCTCGGCGACGACCTTGTCTGATATGTCGCTCTGCGAGACGACGCCGACGATCTTGCCCGATAGGTTGCAAACGCCGGTTGCGCGGATGCCACGATCCTTCAAGAAGCGCGCCGCTTCAGCAACCGTGGTCTGGTTCGAGATGCAGTAAACCTCTTTGCGGCCCCTGATGATATCCTGAACGGTCTTCGCCATAACTCCTCCGGCAGGTTTTGAGTTGTCAACCGAAGTTACGAGCGCCTTGGGGTGACCCCATAATAGCGCGGTCTGCCTTTGGTAGCTAGCGGATTTAGCCCGAGCATTTCGACCCCGCCAGGGGCCACCCGTGAGCCATCAGCGCAACCAGGTTTGGGCAAAGCGGGTCTCGACGCTCGAAACCTGCAGGCGAGACTCGTCCGCTCCCAGGTATGCCCCCTCGGCATTATTGCCTCACCTCCTCAAGCTACTGAGAACTCAGGCGCTGACGAAGCCGCTCAACCTCCGCGTCGGCCTCGCGGATCGCCGATTCAAGCTTCTCCCTGTTCACAACAAGAAGTTCAAGCTGCTTGGTTACTCGAGCCTTTTCGGCTTCGAGCCTCGCACGCAACGCATCCCTTAGTTCATCCAGCGGTCGCACCGAGCTCACAAAAACCAGCGCTCGCTGAATAGCCTCGGGCGTCATCTGGTAGTCCAGTTGGTCGAGGCGTACTTGCAGATCGAACTCTCTGGACTGCAAGTCGAACAACTTCAATCGCAATTCCTCGGCGCGCTGTTCGGCTTGTATCATCAGCTCACGCGCGGTCAGATTGCTGGATTGCGAGTTGTAGGCGATCTCGCACGAATCGGGCTGCGCGGTCCCCAGCGATTGCGCCAGGACCGGGGTGGAAAGCACCACGGCCAGAATTGATCCAACTAAAAAGCGTCTGAATTCTATCTCGCACATCGGTCTACCTCTCCTTCCTTCACACGGCCAAGGCAGCTTCGACTGTGATTTCTTCGACGATGGATTTCGTCAATATGTCGGAAGCAATCAGCTCGGCTCCTTCCTTCATCATCAGACTGAGAAGCTCCTTGCCTCGGTCATCGATAAAAGTTACTTCACTGAGCGTGACGATGACGCGTGATGCTTCGATTGAGCTTGTAGCGTCGCGCCAGCTTCGGCGGACCTCGTTCGTCCAATCGCCGGCAAGCACGCCTGCCAGCTTTAAGGTCAGCACATCGCCAGTTCGGTCTTCGGTTACCATCAACATCGTGTCGTTCTCGCTGGTTACTCCGCGCTCAGTTGGCTTGAGGCGGCTTTGGCTGCCGCATATGCGTCAAACGGCGACACCAGAACGATCAGTAACCATATTCTTAACCTCACCACGACCTCTGCCAGATCCTCGGTCACGAATCGCGTGACAACTTTTTATTTGGCAACAGGCTTGCCACTAAGGCGCCGCTCGATGTCCTATCCCGTAAATCAACGCGTGAAGGCGCTTATGGCCAATGCCCTGCGGAAAGCAATCACCCGTACGCGTGCTCATATTTTGGCAATGGCGAGATTTGGGCAGTGAGAGTTGGCAGCGCCAGAGGTCTCTGGATCGGGCCTGGAGTCTGGTTTTCAGTCAGTTGCGACGAAAACAGACAGAGCCCAGGAAGGCTCACGCGTCGGGGCGCTGGCGGGAGATGCCGAGCTTTTTCATTCGTGCTTGAAGGGTGGTCCTTTTCAATCCGAGGGTGGCCGCAGCGCCGTTTGGTCCGCTGACGACCCAGTCCGTTTCGCGCAAGACCCGGAGTATGTGTTCACGCTCTACGGATTCAAGCGAGGTTAGTTGGGCGGGGCTTTCAGAAGAAGCGGCTGCCGGTCGGTTTGCGATCGCAGTGTTCCCGGCAGGAATCTTCATTTCGTTGATCGGGATCTGCAGTTCTGTTCCCGCAGTGACAATGACCGCTCGCTCGATGACATTTTCAAGTTCGCGGATGTTGCCGGGCCAGTGATACTGCTTCAGCGCCTCAACCGTATTCGATGGAATGGTCTGAATCTGTTTCTTCATCTGGCGGGCGAACTTGCTCGCGAAATAGCGCACGAGCAGTGGGATGTCTTCGTGCCGTTCGCGCAACGGCGGGATGGTGATCGGAAAGACATTGAGCCGGTAAAACAGATCGTCCCTGAACTGTCTTTCCGCGACCATCTGCTCCAGGTTGCGGTTGGTGGCGGCGATCATGCGCACATCAACTTTGATCGTGCGCGTGCTTCCCAATCGCTCGAACTCCTTTTCTTGAAGCACGCGCAACAGCTTCGGCTGCAGGTCTTGAGGTATGTCTCCCACTTCATCAAGAAACAGCGTGCCTTTGTGGGCGAGCTCGAACCGACCCACGCGCTGAGCGATCGCGCCGGTGAATGCGCCCTTCTCGTGACCGAAGAGTTCGCTCTCGAGCAGGCCCGTCGGTATCGCCGCGCAATTAAGCTTTACCACGGTGCGCTCGCGGCGCGCGCTCAAGCTGTGAATCGCGCGGGCGATGACCTCCTTACCCGTTCCGGTCTCACCCTGAATCAGAACGGTTGAATCGGTCGGAGCGACTGTCTCGACCTGCTTGAGTATTCGCTTGAGAGCCGGACTCGACCCGATAACCTGTTCGAATTGGTATGCAGTGTTGATCTCTTCTTCGAGATAGAGTTTTTCTTCCGACAGCTTGTTCTTGAGCGCTTCGATCTCGCGATAGGCCAGCGCGTTGTCGAGCGCGATTGAGATCTGGCTGGCGATGCTGGTGAGAAGATCCAGGTCATTTTCGTCGAACCCGTTTTCTTTGAAACTCGCCACGCCCAGTGCTCCGAGTTTGCGGCCTCCAGCGATGAGCGGAACGCCGCACCCCGACCTCGCGCCCTGCTCGACGATCCGTCTCGCGTGGTCCGAAGAAAACCTCTTGGCGTCGGGCTTTGTTATCAGCAGCGGCCGCCCCGAAGTGAATGCTTCGCCCAGTGGCGTTCCTTCAAGGGGTATCGCGCTTCCCGCCTCAATGAGGTTCATTTGACCGGGCGAGACCGCGGCGTAGACCAAGGGGCGCAGCACATTTTTCTCGGCGTCATAGAGGGCTATGCCGAGGTAGTCGTGATGCAGGATTTCTCGAAGACCTGCGGAAACGGCTTCCATCAGATCGCGCAAATCGAGGTGCGAGACAACGGCGTTGTTGACGTCAAGCAGCAGCTTCAACCGGTCGCGATCGCGCGCCATCTGAGTCTCGGCCGCGCGAACCGCCTCGTAGTTCAGCGCGTTCTCGACTGCAAGAGCGACCTGGACCCCAACCTGCGTCAGAAGTTCGGCATCGTCCGCGGTGAACGCAGCTTCCCGCCGGCTCGCAACAGTCAGAACGCCCAGCACCCGATCGCGCGAGATAAGCGGCGCGGTGCATCCCGACATGATGCCTTTATAGATGGCGCGTTTCATCGATTCCGAAGGGAACTCGGCCCTATCGGGTCGCTCACGCATGACCGTTTTTCGAGAATGTATGGCAAGCCCCAGAGGCGTGCCTTCCACTGGTGCCCAAACGTCTTCATGGCCGAACTGGATGCTGTCCCCTCGGTCGATTGCGCAAAGCCTGATGCGATCGGTTTCCGCGTCATACAACCCCAGATCTGCGTAGTCGTGATGGAGCAGACCCCGCAGGCAGCCGGAAATCGCTATGAACAGCTCGCGAAGGTCGAGAGATGACGCGATCTTGTTGTTGATCTCGAGCAGCAACTTCAAACGATCGCGCTCGCGCGAAAGTTTTTGGGACGAGCCGGCAACCCTGCTTCCACTGCCTGGTAGTTGTTGCTCTGACTCCGACATGACTGCTCCGCCTGTCGTGTGGATTTCAGACGACGATCAGATTGCGGTTGTTCCGCTTTGGTTGTGCGAGCTTACACTGCGCTGGTGGTGCTCGAAGCGTCGCGCGAACGCAGTTCGGCAATCAGGTTTGACGCATTGAGCAGGCTCTCGAACGTACCCGCGTCCGTCCACCATCCTTCAATCACGTCCCAGCTCAGATCGCCCGACTCGATGTAGGCATTGTTGACGTCGGTGATCTCAAGCTCGCCTCGCCCGCTCGGCTTCAGCGTCCTGATTATGTCGAACACACGACTGTCGTACATATACACGCCGATGACCGCGTATTGCGATTTGGGCTCGAAAGGCTTCTCTTCGATGCGAACGACCCGGCTTGCTTCAAAAACCGGCACGCCAAAACGGTGGGGATCGGGGACCTCGCTCAACAGGATCTTTGCCCCCGAGCCTTGATGACGAAACTTCTTTACGAAGGGCGCAATGCTCTTCTCGAGGATGTTGTCGCCGAGGACTACGCACACCGGGCCGCCGTCCGCAAAGTGTTCAGCCAACCCGAGCGCCGCGGCGATCCCGCCCTCGCCTTCCTGATAGGCATAGTGGAGTCGATTGAGACCAAACTCGGCGCCGTTTCGCAGGAGCTTCAAAAAGTCACCCGCGCTGTTGCCGCCCGTGACTATGAGGATGTCCGTGATGCCGGCCTCGATCAACGTGCGAATCGGATAGTGCACCATGGGCTCATCGAACACCGGCAGCAGGTGCTTGTTTGTGACTCTCGTCAGCGGCGCGAGCCTGCTACCTAACCCTCCCGCGAGAACGATTCCTTTCATTTCCTGCCCTCACCGAACAACAGCTATGCGGCAATGATATTAGAGCAGCGACGAGAGGGCAAATCTCTGGACGCAGCCTTCTGGCATCTGCGGCGCTGTGATAGACTCGCGCTTCTTTGCGTCTTTTCGCGAAACAAGAACTGCAACTCGGAGAAATAAAAATGAAGCGAACATGGATTGCGTTGGCCCTCTGCCTGATTCCGATCGGCGCGCGCGCCCAGCACCAACTCAAGCCCACTCCGAAGACTGTCGCGTGGGGCTATTACGACGCCAGCACGTCACCCGCGCTGCGCATCAAGTCCGGCGACACCGTGGAGATTCAATCGCTAATCACCTCGAGCCCCGCCAGGCTCGAAGGCGCGGGCGTTGCGGCCACCCAGGTCGAGCAGGCGCTTCGCGACATCTACAGGGAAGTAACCAACAAGGGACCGGGTGGCCACATACTCACCGGGCCAGTCTATGTTGAAGGCGCCGAGCCCGGCGATGTGCTTGAAGTGCGCATCCAGTCGATCAAGCTCGCCATACCCTATGCCTATAACGGATTTAGCCCGGGGCGCGGATTCCTCCCCGAGGATTTCCCTTACGCTCGAATCAAGATCATCCCGCTTGACGAGAAGCGAATGGTGGCGCGCTTCTCGGATGGGATCGAGATACCGTTGCGGCCGTTCTTCGGGAGCATGGGCGTAGCGCCGCCTGATGTCTCGGGCCGGATAAGCAGCGCGCCTCCGTGGATTCATGCCGGGAACCTCGACAACAAGGAGCTGGTTGCGGGCACGACTCTATACATCCCGGTACATGCGCGCGGCGCATTGTTCCTCGCCGGCGACGGGCACGCTGGGCAAGGCAACGGCGAGGTTGACATAACCGCCCTCGAGACTTCGCTTATCGGGACTTTTCAGTTGATCGTGCGCAAGGACATGCATCTGAAATGGCCGCGGGCGGAAACGACGACTCACTACATCACAATGGGCATTCACGAAGATTTGACTGAGGCGACCAAGGGCGCGCTCCGCGAGATGATAGATTTCCTGGTGACGACGAAGCACCTGAGTCGCGACGACGCGTACATGCTCTCGAGCGTGGCGGCTGATTTTGAGATCACACAGCTCGTGGACGGCAACAAGGGAGTGCATGCGATGATCCCGAAGGCGATATTCAGAAAATGATTCCTGGGAGCGCACGCGGCTCGCGTGCTTGTTTGCGAGTGCAAGGATTTAAACTATGAGCACGGTCACTGGTATAGTCGGCAGCGCAACCAAGCACGCGGGACGCGTGCGCTCCCAGTTGGTTTGGAGGGAATCGTGGACGGACTTCTACAAGGAAAGACCGCAATCATAACCGGAGCGGGGCGCGGAATAGGACGCGCGGCCTCGGAGCTGTTTGCGCGGCACGGCGCGAGCGTCGTTCTCAGCGACATTGATCCCGAACCGGCGGAACAGGCCGTGAGAGCCATTCTCGCGGCGGGCGGGGGAGCTCTGAGCGTTCCCGGCGACGTGACCGATCCTGCGTTTGGCGACTTGATAGTGAACGCGACAATCGAGAAGTTCGGCGCGCTCGACATCATCGTCAATAACGCGGGCTATACCTGGGATGCGGTCATTCACAAGATGACCGACGAACAGTGGGAAGCGATCCTGGCCGTGCACCTTACTGCGCCGTTTCGAATCATTCGCGCCGCTTCGACATTTCTGCGTGAGACCGCCAAGCGCGAGAAGGCTGAACTCGGCGCCGCGCGCGCTCGCAAAATAGTAAACATCAGCTCGACCTCGGGCACGCGCGGAAACGCGGGTCAGGCAAACTACTCATCGGGCAAGGCGGGTGTGATCGGCTTGACCAAGACGCTTGCGAAGGAGTGGGGCCAGTTCAACATTCAAGTCAACGCCGTCGCGTTCGGCCGGATCGATACCCGGCTCACTCAAGCAAAAGAGAAGGGAGAAACGATCCAACGGGGGGAGGCCGAAATCTCGATCGGGATTCCTGCCGAGCGCCTGGATCGCACGACGCCCATGATTCCGATGGGTCGCGCGGGAACCCCGCAAGAAGGCGCGGGCGCAGTTCTGTTCTTCGCCTCCCCGCTGGCGGATTATGTCTCCGGGCAGGTCCTCGAGGTTGCCGGTGGCTTATAACGCAGGCACGAGCCCGCCGCCGCGTTCATTGCTTTGAAGACGGCAACTGCACTTCGCTTACTTCTTCAAATGCTGGTCGTACCATTCGATCTCGATCTTGGTGGCCTGTTCTCTCGCAGTTGTGTAAACACCGTAGTGCGTGATGCCGGGAATCACTACGTACTTTTTCGGCTCACGCGCGCGGTCAAAGACCAGCTTGGCATGCAGTGCGTTGTCGAATAACTCTTCCTTCTCGGCAACCACGAACAGCATTGCGCAGTTCCTGATCATCGCGGCGTCATCGACCGGAGCGTAGCGCAAGAGCTTCTCGCGAATGGGAGCTCCCTGGAGGTTGCCAATTACGCGCGCGCGCGGAGCCGGATAACCGATCTCGCCGCGCGCCCGCTTGGTGGCCTCGTCATAAGCCAGCTTGTACTGGTCTGCTTCTGAACCGGCGGACGCCAGTTGCGCCTTCGGCCGCGAATCCATCGCGCCCACCTGACTTACGATGCATTTTACGCGAGGATCGTGAGCAGCGACGTACACGACGTGTCCGCCCGAATAGCTCGAGCCCCAAAGACCGATTCGATTCTTGTCCACTTGCGGCTCGCCCATCGCCCAGTGAATCACGTTGAAGATATCCTGCGTCTGCTCGAGCGGATCCACGACCTCTCGAATCTCAAGCACTTCGGCGGTGAACTTGTTTCCGTCCTTCTTCGCGGGCGCGGGACCCGTAAGGACAACTCGAGAATCGCTCGCCCCCCAGCCGCGATAGTCAAACGCGATCACAAAATACCCGGCGTGCGCGAAGTCCAGCGCCACTGTGCGTAACAGCGCGGCAGTCCCTCCCCACCCGTGACTCATGATGATGGTTGGAAGCTGTTTGCCTGACGCCGACTTTGGTGAATAGAGCTCGGCCGTGAGCCGTACACCTTCGCTCATCACGTTTGCCTTGCGATACTCGATGTCTTCGGGCGGTGTAAAGGGCTGCGCCGCCTGCTGGGCGCGCGAGACAGATGAGAGCGCAAGCGCGGTAATGATGATCAACACGATGGAAATTCGGCGTCGTTGCATGGTGTGCTCCTTTGAGGTAGTTATTTATGCTGGCCGTTCCACTGCGAGCGGGATTATAGATACGGAGGTCGCCAAATGCCACTACTTCGAACGCCCGACGCGCGATTCGACAACCTGCCCGGCTTCCCGTTCCGACCGCACTACGTGGAGATCAACGGCGCCCGTGTCCATTACATCGATGAAGGAACAGGCGAGACGATACTCTGTCTGCACGGCGAGCCGACCTGGTCCTATCTATACCGAAAAATGATCCCGATTCTGGCTGAGCGTTATCGAGTGATTGCGATGGACTTCGTAGGCTTCGGGCGCTCGGACAAGTTCAGCGACCCCGAGGACTACACGTTCGGCATGCATCGCGACACGGTTGCGGGCTTCATCGAGAAGCTCGACCTCAGAGGCATTACCGCGGTCGTGCAGGATTGGGGAGGATTGATCGGGCTGCCGGTTGCTGCGCAAATGCCGGATCGATTTGCGAGGCTGGTCATCATGAACACCGGCCTTCCGACTGGCGATGTGCCCGCGACCGAGGGGTTTTTGAAATGGCGAGCCTATGCCTCGAACACTCCAGACTTGCCATGCGGAACGATCGTCAGGCGCAGCGCGGTAAATCGCGAATCGGTGACCGATGAAATCGTGGCCGCTTATGACGCTCCCTTTCCCGATGCCACCTACAAAGCCGGCGCGCAAAAGTTTCCGCTGCTCGTGCCCATTCAACCGAATCAAGCCGGCGCCAACCAGATGCGCGAAGCTCGGGATGTTCTCTCACGCTGGACCAAGCCGGTGCTGGTGATGTTCTCGGACAGTGACCCTGTCACTCGCGGCGGCGACCGCTTTTTTCGCAAGCTCATTCCATCGGCTAAGGACGAACCTGAGATAGTCATAGAAGGAGCCGGGCACTTTCTTCAGGAAGAGAAGGGCGAAGAGCTGGCGCGGCACATTGACAGGTTCATCCGGCGCCGACCCGCGCAATGAATCGGGCATCTGGAAGCGAATGCCGAAGGAGAGAAATTGCTCTACATGGTGGTTGAACATTTTAGGAATCAGGACCCGGTCCCGGTGTATCGGCGCTTTCGTGAGCGGGGCCGACTTACTCCGGAGGGGGTAAACTACGTTTCGAGCTGGGTCGACGAAAGGCTCCAGAGATGCTTTCAATTGATGGAGGCAACCGACCGCGCGCTTCTCGACGAGTGGGTCGCCAATTGGAACGACGTTGCGGAATTCGAGATCTATCCGGTTATCTCCTCGATCGAGGCCGCCGAGCGTGTTTCACCGCGATTATAAAACTAGAGGCCAGAAACGATGAAGCCTGAACACTCGGAAAAAACCTGGAACGCCGGGTTGTACGACGACAAGAACGCGTTCGTCTGGAAGCACGGGCGGGGCGTCATCGAGTTGCTGGCGCCTCAACCCGGCGAGCGGATACTCGACCTCGGTTGCGGAACCGGTCATCTCACTAGCCAGATCGCGGGAGCTGGCGCTGAAGTCGTCGGTATCGATAAGTCAACGACGATGATCGAGGAAGCGCGCAGGCTATACCCGAATTTGCGGTTTGAGATCGCCGACGCCACCGACTTTCATTTCGATGAGCCGTTTGATGCCGTGTTCTCGAACGCGGCGATTCACTGGATGAAAGATCAGGCCGGCGTGGCGCGTTGCATCTGGGAGGCCTTGAACCCGGGCGGCCGCTTTGTGGCCGAGTTAGGCGGAAAAGGAAATATCAGCGCGATACGAAGAGCGTTGACCGAGGCGGTTACCGCGGCAGGAGAGGTAATCAATGCGGAGCCGTTTGCGCGCTACTATCCGACGATCGGCGAGTACGCTACGCTTCTTGAAGCACAGGGCTTTCGCGTCACGTTTGCTTCGCACTTCGATCGGCCGACCAAACTCGACAACGGAGAACAAGGCTTGCGCAACTGGCTGCTGACCTTCACCGACAACGTCATTGAGTCGCTGCCTCCTCAGAAACGCGAGACGGTAATCGCGAATGTTGAACAAAAGCTGCGGCCTGAGTTGTTTCGCGAGGGTTCCTGGTTCGCCGATTACAGACGCCTGCGGATCCGGGCGTTCAGAGTTCCGGCTTCAGTCGGGTAGCTCGTCTAGCCTGAAGAACTCCGATGATTGATACGAGGACGAATTGTTTGAATAGAGAGGTGATCATCGATCGGGAGTATCTGAGGCGCCGGCATCGCAAGGCTGCCCAGGGATCGGGTCCACCCTTCGCTTTGCTAGTGTAGATGAATTTTGCAGTTGAAAGTTGGCGCTCAATTATTTTGCTCGCGGCGGCCCGGCTTCCTAGTGTAATCAGGACCCGGTTATAGTAGAATGCCATGTCTTTCGGGGCAAATCCCTCGCTTCCGCGGCGGGGGAGAGTAGAGACGAAGCTTGCCGGCCTTGTATTAGATCAGGCGCTTGGTGGCGCTTATGATACTCCAGGCAACGATGCCGGACGGCGTCTGCCCCGGAGAATGCAGGGTGAAGGCTTAGGTGGCGATCGGAGTTGATCTTGGAATTGTCGCTCTCAGGAGCCGGAACCAATACCATCAGCGCAGGCAACCCAGGTGCTGCTGACTCGAGCATCTCTGTGCGGCATTCGCGCCTCGTCGCGCCGATTCCTCCGGACAAGCCAGTCGCCCAGGCAAGTATCATCATAGCCCAGGAAGTCATCAGGGTATTCCAAGCAGGGCAGGCAAGAAATAAACTCACAACGAGGCTGGCGTCTGCTGCCGATTGCGCTTATGCGCTCTCCCGGTGGGACGTCGTCGGATTCGTCGGCGATTTGCTTGTCGGGTTAAGTGACACCCGCGAGTCCGTAATAATAGGCCGGTACTACCAGGCGTTGAGTGTGAATCGCGGAGGACAAGGCGATAGAGTTGCCGCCACCCCTCTGTTCCAGCTGGTGGCAAATGAGGGTCCTCCGCGATACCGCGCGCGAGCCTTGATTGCGCTCGGGAACAGGGTGTTCACTGGAAAGGACCCCCTGGGAGCGCTTGCGATCTACCAGGAGGCAATTCAGATTCTGTCCCGCGAAAGATCCTTCGATGTGGTTAATTTTTTCGTCGCACGTAAGAACATGGCGGTCGCGCGAGCGCTGGAGGGCGACCATCGGGGCTCCCTCGACGATCTCGAAAAGCTGCTTCCGCTCGCTCGCATGGCTGCGTTATTGGAGCCCCGGTTGTACTACGACTATTTGAACGGTCTCGCAGTGGAACTGGGAGAGGAAGGAAGGCTCGACGAAGCGCAGCGCGTGTCCAGCATCGCGGTTGCGTCACCATTCGCAAGCAGGTTTCCCGCTTATCGAGAGACGTTCGACGAGATCGCCGCAAAACGACGGAAGGCTTCGCGTTCGGTGGTGGCGGTTCCGTCGTGTTTCGTGCTGACGCCTAATAGTCCCAGGCTGGCCGAGAAGAAACGCGTTGCTTCTTCGCAAACGCCACCGACGAATATCCTATTGCTGCGGGCTCCAGAGCGCGAGGCTGCCGCGGAAGCAAAGATGCAGTCTCAAACGAAAACGACTGCCCGGGTGATCAACTTCCAGCAGTGGAAGGCGCAGACCATGACGCCGGCCCATCTACTTCCCGGCAGACTAACGCCTGAACAGAGAGCGGTGATGACCACCGGAGAGAAGCTGATCAGGTTGATGGACCTGATATCCCGCGACGAAACCGACGATGAGATGATCGACCGGATCCTCGACTCGGTTGAGGCGATCGTTCTCAACCGCGCGGATGAGAAACGGATTGATTGAAGAACGTCACCCATCCTGCCAACACCGGTGTAACTGAATTGAGACTTGGTATCTTAATGAACCGCTGATCTGCGAAGATCAGCGAACCGAAGGCTGCGTTGATCAGCGGTGAATTCTCGCAGTTCAATCACACTCCAAACACCTCCCGGCTCTGCTAAAATTGACGCTCTCAACACCGGGTGTTAGACTTCACACCTCAACTTCAGGAGGCTTCTGATGCCAGTAAGCGAGCGACTTCTCGAGATACTCGCGTGTCCCGTCTGCAAGGTGAGAGTGGAGCTAAAGCCCGACGGGTCGGGCCTCAAATGTATCCAATGCAAGCGCGTATACCCAATTCGCGACGATATCCCCGTTATGCTCATCGATGAGGCAGTGATCGAAGAGTGAGCCAGCCACCGCCCCAAAAAAACGCCGATCTATCCCTATCCATCGACTGGTCAAGCGTTCGACGCGTGTTGCTGGTTCGTTTGCGCTCGATCGGCGATTCAGTGCTGATGACTCCATGCCTGGCGGCTTTAAAAGATTGGCGGCCGGCGATTGAAATTGGTGTAGTGACGGAGCCTTTGGCCGCTCCTGTGTTTGAAGGGCACCCGCTCGTAGATCGCAGTTTCGTAGCCGGACAGTCGCTCGGATCGAGGCTCAGATTGCTGGCTCGGATCAGGCGCGAGCGATTCGACCTGGCAGTCAATCTACACGGCGGGTCGACCGGCATGCTGCTGGCGGCGATGTCCGGCGCAAAATACAAAGTTGGCTTTCGAGGCCAGCAAGGGTCGTGGTTGTTGAACAAACGAGCGCCATCACCCGACATCATTCTCGGCAGGGACGTAATTCACAGCGTCGAGCAACAGCTCTCGTTGCTGCAATGGGCTGGGGTCCCAATGCCCGTGCTCCCGCGGCTTGCTCTGGCGATCCACTCCGCCTCCGCGGCGAGCTTAAGAACGAAACTCCAGAATGCCGGGCTGACATCTCCAGCTCTAACGTCCTCGCGATTCGCGATTGTCGCGCCGGGCGCGGCGTTCGAATCGAAACGCTGGAGCGCTCGCGGATTCGCTCAAGTCATCGATCATATGAGGAGCCGCTGGCAACTCGAGAGCATAATCGTTGCCGGGCCCGGACAAGAACCCCTGGCGAGAGAGATAGCCGGCTCCGCCAGTACCAATCCATACGTCCTATCTCAAGTAAGCCTCGCTGAGTTGATGGCGCTGATTGCGATTTTCGGCCGGGTGTTCGTAGGCAACGACAGCGGGCCGATGCATATTGCCGCGGCGGTTGATTGCCCGGTCGTGGCGGTGTTTGGATCGTCGGATCCGAACGTATGGCATCCCTGGACCGAAGCGCCTTATCGCGTGCTCGGCGGAGAACGAGGGACGGGTGACAACGACCGACGCGGATCGATTGAGAAGGTTGAAGCATATGAAGTCATCGCTTCGGTCGACGAAGTGCTTCAGTCCGCCGCGACGCAAGCCGCTTCCTGACAGCTATGACGACAGTGAATCGTGAACGCGCAAAAGTGCTCGCTGCCTCATTCGGGGGCAAACGTATCCTGGTCCTCGGCGATGTTATGCTCGACGAGTTTATATGGGGCCGAGTTCGTCGCATCTCCCCGGAAGCTCCCGTGCCGGTTGTCGAGATAACCCGGCAGACGCTCGCTTTGGGCGGCGCCGGCAACGTCGCTTCGAATCTCGTAGCGTTGGGCGCCAGGGCAACGGCGGTGGGGGTGATCGGCGATGACTCGGGCGCGGAGCGTTTGCGCAAAGCCTTTCGTGACCTGGAGGTGAGCTCCAGCGGGCTGGTGGTCGACGCGACGCGGCCGACCACGGTCAAGACTCGGATCATCGCTCACAACCAGCAGGTAGTCAGGACCGACCGCGAAAGCCGGGCCGCGATCGCTTCATCAACCGAAGACCTCGTGGTCAAGAGCTTTCTTGGCGAGCTGGAATCAGCAGACGCGGTGGTCGTATCGGACTATGGGAAGGGCTTGTTGACGTCGAGTATACTTTCTCGGGTGCTTGCGGCGGCGCGCGAACGAGGATCGATTGTGTGTCTGGATCCGAAGATGCGAAGCTTTGCACAGTATCAGCCTGTCAGTGTGATTACTCCGAACAATCAAGAAGCAGCAGAAGCGTCGGGCATCGCTATCGAAGACGAGGCGAGCCTGGTTGAAGCGGGCCGGAAGCTGCTGGGTTCGCTCGATTGCCGCGCGGTGTTGATCACTCGCGGCGAAGAGGGAATGACTTTATTCACCGGTGACTCCGTCACGCACATTCCCACGGTAGCGCGCGAGGTGTTTGATGTGACCGGCGCCGGCGACACGGTCATAGCTACGCTGGCGCTGGCGCTCTCCGGCGGGGCGTCGTTTGAAGAGGCTGCAGTGCTCGCAAATCACGCTGCCGGCGTCGTCGTCGCCAAGCTTGGAACCGCCTCGGTCACTCGAGAGGAACTGCTCGCGACTTTATGACCACCCTCTTCAATCTCTTGACGCAGAGGCGCGAGCGTAGTCTGATAACTGTTGCACCCCGCCTTCGACTCATATGAATCATAGGGACAGAATCAACGGAGCTTCACCAAAATGACTGACAAGATTCTCAGCAAACTAAATGACCGTCGTGCGGTCGTCGGCGTGATCGGGCTCGGATACGTGGGATTGCCGCTGGCCACCGAATTCGCCCGCGGCGGTTTGAAAGTGATCGGATTCGATCTGGACCAATCGCGAGTAGACTCAATCAACAAAGGCCGCTCGTATATTCCGGATGTGGCGACGAGCCTGGTCGCGGGCCTTGTTGAACAAGGCAAGCTCTCGGCTTCTACTGATTTCTCGCACCTGGCGGAAACCGACGCCGTAGTCATCTGCGTGCCGACTCCGCTGCGCAAGACCAAAGAGCCGGACATCTCTTATATTCTCGCTGCTGCCGAGCAAGTTAAGGCGCATCTTCATTCCCCGCAACTTGTGGTTCTGGAATCGACCACTTACCCCGGAACAACCGATGAGGTACTGAGGCCGATGCTCGAGGAGACTGGGCTGCGCCTAGATAAGGACTTTTATCTGGCGTTTTCGCCCGAACGAGTCGATCCGGGAAACAAACAGTTTCAAACTCACAATATTCCCAAGGTCGTCGGCGGTGTCTCGCCGCTGTCGACCGAGGTTGCGGCTGCGCTGTATCAGATAATCGTGAACCAGGTGCACAAGGTATCGAGTGCGCGAGTAGCCGAAACCGCCAAACTGCTCGAGAACACATACCGTTCGGTGAACATCGGGCTGGTGAATGAAATGGCACAGCTCTGCTATCACCTCGGCATTGACAGTTGGGAGGTGATCGAAGCGGCGGCCACAAAACCGTTTGGGTTCATGGCCTTCTATCCCGGCCCGGGAATTGGCGGACACTGCATACCGTTGGACCCGCATTATCTCTCGTGGAAGGCCAGGCTCCACGGCTTCGAAGCACGATTCATCGGCCTTGCCGAGGAAGTCAATTCGCACATGCCGCAGCACGTCGTGCAGCTCGTGCAGGACGGCTTGAACGCCCAGCGCAAACCCGTCAAGGGTTCGCGTGTGCTGGTGATAGGGGTCGCTTACAAGCGGGACATCAACGACGTTCGCGAATCGCCGGCGCTCGGCATCGTCGATCAGTTGCTGCACAAAGGCGCCGTGGTGAGCTACCACGATCCGTTCGTTGCCGAAATGACGCTGGACGGCCGAGGCTCGCTCACCAGCGTTGCGCTCGACGATCAGACGCTGGATGAGTGCGATTGCGCCGTGATCGTGACCGATCACTCGGACGTGGATTATGCAAGCGTGGTGAGGCGCGCGCCGCTGGTTGTCGATACGAGAAACGTCACTCGGAAACTTGGAGTGGCTGAGAATGAGAAGGTCGTCAGGCTGTAAGATTAAGGGAAGTTTCATGAAGCGAAAGACAGTTCCAGTAACATTGGCGATATCATTTGCTTTCGCATTGCAGGCGTCTTCGGGCTTGCTTGGGCTAACAAAAGCCAGCTCCGTGGCGCCAGGACAATCGTTTGCACAAAGCGCATCGGGCACCAGCGCGGGGACAGTCACGGCAATCGTCGAGCTCGAGAGCCAGCCCGTTGTTTTGCATCAAAGGCTAACCGAGCGCGTTCCGCGGCGAGAGATTGATTTCGAATCTCCCTCCGCGAGCGCGTATGAATCACGGCTCGATGCCGAGCACGCGAGCTTCAAATCAAGAGCGGCTCTGCTATCGCCCAATGTGCGAGTGAGGGCCGAGCTCCGCAAACTTGCCAATGCAGTTTCGGTCGAAGTCTCTGAAACCGAGCTTGCGGCAATCGCAGCGCTCCCGGGAGTCAAACGAGTCGAGTTGGCGAAGGAGGTCCACGCCACGCTCGACACAAGCGTGCCGCTGATAAATGCGCCCGCGCTCTGGGACAGATTGGGCGGAATCGGGGCCGCGGGCCAGGGGGTCAAGATAGCGATTCTCGACACCGGTATCGACATCGCCAATCCGCTTTTTTCCGATGCCGGCTTCACGATGCCTGACGGTTTTCCGAAGACCAATAACGTAAGCGGGAGCCTCGTCAACAATAAGGTGATTGTCGCGAAGTCCTTTCTAACGACTGGCGCCTCGGCAGCCGATCAAAACGGGCACGGTTCAAACGTCGCCGGGATAGCCGCGGGCAGCGTGGCCTCGTCCCCGCTGGGAATGATATCGGGTGTTGCGCCGATGGCCTACCTCGGCAACTATCGAGTGCTCTCCGCGAGCGGCTCTGGCAGGACCGACCTGATAGCTCAGGCGATCGAAGAAGCAGTGGCCGACGGCTTCGATGTCCTGAACATGAGCTTCGGCGGCGACGCGGACGCGGACCTGGACATCGCCTCACGGGCCGCTGAGAACGCGGTGGCCTCAGGACGCGTCGTGGTGATAGCTGCGGGGAACAACGGCAGCGGCGCAATGACGGTCACGTCACCCGGCATCGCGCCTTCGGCCATCACGGTTGCGGCTACGACCAACGGTCATCTCGTTGGTCCCGTGATCACTGTCGATCAACCGGCGCCGGTTGATGCATCGTTGACCAGAATCGGCTCGGCGAGCGGTAATGCAGTCGCGCTTGACGACAGCTTGAAGTTAATGCCCTACGTCTATGTTGACGCGCAGGGTCGAGGGTGCAATGTGTTGCCTGCGGGCTCGCTTAGCGGCAAGGCGGCACTGATCGAACGCGGCATTTGTGCTTTTGCCGACAAGGTAAGCAATGCCGCCGCTGCCGGCGCCCGGGCCGTCATCATTTTTAACAAAGACAGTTCCGAAGGGGCTGATGGCGGCGAAACCGTAATCAACATGGACGTGGCCGGTACTGTGATCCCTTCGCTATTCGTCCCGCGAAGCGCCGGCCTTGCGCTTCGCGACTTCGCCGCCGCTCACCCGTCGGCCACGTTGAGCATTTCGCCTATCGGATCAAGGGCCGCCACATCGGACGTGCTCGCGGGTTTCAGCTCGCACGGTCCGTCTTCTATCGAAGAACTCAAGCCCGATGTTGCCGCTCCCGGAGTTGTGATCTATTCGGCGGCGATTAAGAACGGGGACCCGAGCACCGGCGTGGTCGACCCAAGCGGATTCCTCGCAATCAACGGCACCAGTCAGGCGACTCCGCACGTGGCGGGGTCCGCTGCTCTTCTCAAGCAACTTCATCCTTTGTGGACTCCGGCGCAGATCAAATCTGCGTTGACGAACTCGGCCACGGACGTTTTCACATCGACTGACAAAAGCACCAGAGCGGGCGTGCTTGCGACGGGAGCAGGCCGAATCGATCTCGCGCGAGCCAGTTCGGTCGACGCAACGATCTCGCCGGCAAGCTTGAGCTTCGGAATCAAAAAGCTCAAAAAGAAGGACGTCTCCCTGACCTTAGACTTGAACATCACAAATCAGCTTGATGTGCAGAATAGTTTCGGAATCGCAATTGAGCAGCTCGATCCCGGCGACGGAATAACCTTAACGCCTTCGACCGATGTGGCGGTGATTCCGGGCGGTCAGAGTTCGACGGTGACGATAACGATTTCGGCTCTCAGGGGCTCTGAGCGGAGGGACTACACTGGCTACGTGTTGATTACCGACGCAAGCCAGACCCTTCGTGTCCCGTACTGGGTTCGCTACGTGAAGAGGCGAAGTTAGAAGCAAAGGGTAAACAATCCTGGGATCGTACCGCGGCTGGCGTGCTTGATTCCGGTCCCAGCGTGCTTGATTTCAATCCCAGCGTATCCAAAGCACACGGGCCGCGTGCGCTCCCAGGTTGAGCCTTAACTCACGGCTTCTTTTTCTTCTGCTTTTCCCTTTCTTGTTCTCTTTGCTTCTCGAGTTCGCGTTGCTTGCGTTGCTCTGCTTCAAGCTCCAGCAAAGACGGCGGAGGCGCCGCAAATGTCAGCTCTTCACGATAGGTCGCAAAAACCGGCTTGCCGTTCAACAGGGCGGGCGAGAATTTGTACTGGCGAAAAGCCTCAACCGCGCGCTCGTCGATTACAGGATCAAGCGACCTCAAGACCCGAATATTGACAATCGCGCCTTCAGGCGTCACAACGCCGGCCAACAGTACTGCGCCTCTCACGATGCGGCCCGATTCAAACTTCGGCGCGGTCCTCTCCAGAGCAACCGGAGGAGTGAAGCGATCGCCCTCCTTCATCGCCACAACGCCGCCGTATTGATCCACTGGACGTGAGAGTTCCTGCGGCCGATTGCGCAGATTCGCCACCGGTACGATTTCCGGCGTCACCGACACAAGCAGCGTTCGCTCGATGGGCACGCTTTCTTGTCTCCCGCCTCCGCCGACGAAGTACTTGACTCCGAACAATCCTTTTCCGCCCCGCAGCATCACCGTCTCGAAGTTTTCGAACTCGACCCCCTTCACTTCAAGCAGCGGTTCGTTGGCGTAGCGCACGCGCATGTCCAGTTTCATATAGCCGCGCACCATCTCGCGCGGCGTAACCGTGAACACCATGTATTCAGGCCCCAACAAGACCGCATCGTTGAAGGTCTCATTGTTGCGCAGCCCGACCGACCGAACGTGGCGGACCGCGATCTCCTCGAGTTTGTTCTTGTCCTTCAGGTAGGCGATCTCTTCCTGAGCGGTGGAGTAAGTGCCCGAAAGGCGCGTCAATTCCGGCAGCGTCGGGGAGCGCTGCGCGTCGTACTGGTATACCGCGTAGGTAAGATTGACCGCGTATTCTTTCCCGCTGGACCGGGCCCCGCCAGTTCCGCTCTGGCCGGCCGCGACACCTGCGCTCAAAAGAAACACAAGAACAAATCGCGGGAGACGCCGATACGCGCGGGAGCGGGATCCGTTGCATTCCTCGGCTTTGCGAAGATTCGAAACCCTCATAGTGTCTTACTCCTGTTTCGCTCGTCGATCATGAGTCGATAGGCCTCGCTCTTGCCGATGCCGCGACCGCGGGCCGCGCGCTTGAGCGCGGTCTTCTGATCGAGTCCCTCGATTCGCATGAGATCTTCAATCTCTTTCAGTATTGAATGCGAAACGGGGTGCGCGAGTTGCTTTGCGCGATCGTTCACCGGCGGCCCAATCATCAAAACTATCTCGCCGCGACGCTCATGAATTTCTATTTCTGAGAGCGGCCCGCGTAAAAACTCTTCGTGGAGTTTGGTCAGCTCACGGGCAACCACACACTCACGATCCCCGAGCACTTTGCGAGCGTCTTCGATGGTGGCGCTTATTCGGTGCGGCGCCTCGTAGAAGACGAGCGTGGAATTCAAGTCGGCCAGTTCCTCGAGGCGGGCCCTTCGCGCCGTTTGCCGAGCGGGCAGGAAGCCCGCGAATGTGAACTCGCTTGTCGGAAGCCCCGACGCCGAGAGGGCCGCGATCAAAGCCGATGGACCGGGTATGGACACGACGCTTATTTCACGCGCGATCGCGGCGCGGACGATCCTGAAGCCGGGATCTGAAATCAGAGGGGTCCCGGCGTCCGACACGAGCGCAATGCTGTGACCGGCTTCAAGTTTCTTCAGGAGTTCGGCCGCTCTCTCAGGCTCGTTGTGTTCATGATAGCTGATGGTCGGTTTGGGAATTTGATAGTGCGCCAGCAACTTGCGGGTGTGCCGGGTGTCTTCACAGGCGATGAGATCCACTTCTATGAGTACTCGCAGCGCGCGCAGGGTGATGTCCTCGAGATTGCCGATCGGCGTCGCGACAATGTAGAGAGTACCCGCCATCACCATGCTCTCGGCCGCAGCCGAGTTTCGCATCAAAGAGTATACAGGGAGCTGTCAAATATCCTTCACCCGGGCTAAGGTTCAACAATGATTTTGTTGATTACGCTTCGAACTCCTTCGGCCTTGCCGGCAAGCAGTTCGGCTTGAAGCTTCAGTTTTTCGCTCGACACCTGACCGGTTAGAGTCACGACCCCGCCCGAAGCCTTCACTTCGATCGGTATTGAATGCAGGTCCGGATCGTTCAGCAGTTTGGACCGAACGTCGATTTCGACTTCGGTATTGGTAGGTGCCGTCGCTGCGGCCGCGTGCTCGGACGGCGCCGGAGTAGGCGCCGTAGCGGGAGCCGGGACTGGCATAGGCTGGGCCTGCGGCACAACTACGACGGACGGTTGCGGCTGCTGCGCAGCTTCGGCAGCTCTCGCTCTTTCCCGCGCAAGCTCCTCATCAGTATCTCGCTGTTGATTGTTTGCGATCAGCATCGTGACGAGCACCGCGAGGGCGATGCCTGACAGCACAAGCGCCGCCACTGCTCCGCCCGATATACCTCGCGGCTCGTGAACGACCGCGTCGTGATGGCGTGTCTCGACAACTCGATCGCTCCCGACCGGTACAGCCTGTACTATTCGTCGCTTCTCAATATAGTCACCCATCGTGAACCCCCTTCGTCTGTAGTCTCGGCGACCGTAAGACGATTTGTTTCGATTGTGCTGGAATGGGTCACCGCGTCTCCGTCCAGCGTACCGAAACAAGCCGTTCCAACGTGTCAAAACGATCGCGAGGATAGTAGGGTGCAACGCACGTGCCCGTGCTTGCCTTTCGAATCGTGGCGATCCTTCCCGGAAACACGAACGGTTTTACCGTTATGCTCGAATTGGCGGGTTATTTTCGATCGTCCCTTCAGGACGGACTCGAGCAACACGCTGTTACCCCGCCAGCATTCAGGCAAAAAGTTTGACTTGCTAAAAGCTTGTACACTATAGTGTGCTACGTCTTGATGATAACCCTATTATCTTGTGGTTTCTTCGCGGGCCACGGAGCGCTGGATGTTTAAACTCGAGAAACTGGAAATAAGCGGTTTCAAGTCTTTTGCCGATCGAACTTCGCTCGTCTTCGGCGAAGGGATAACCGGGGTGGTCGGGCCCAACGGCTGCGGCAAGAGCAACATCGCCGAGGCAATCTCGTGGGTGCTCGGCGAACAGTCACCCAAGAACCTTCGCGGCGGGAAGATGGAAGACGTCATCTTCAACGGCACGCGTGATCGAAAACCTACCGGCATGGCCGAGGTCCTCTTGACCATGGTTGCGATCGAAGACATAGCCGGCCGCGATGGCGAAGACTCCGACAGGGACGACGAGCAGGAATACGATCAAGCCCTCACCAATGCCGAGAACGCGGCTGAAGGCGCCCGGTCATTAGTCAAGGAGTTGGCGCCGGAAGAATCGGCGGATGTTGCTCAGGAACCTGAGCCGGCGCAAGGTCCCCAGCACACGTCGCCTATCGAAAACGATATCTCCACATCGGCGGTTCTTGCCGATCAGTCGCCGGTCGATCTTAAAACGGCGGAGCAGATCGAACAGCGTCAGGAGATCGACTCGGTTGTTCCCCGGGATGAACCATCAGCGATTGTCACCAGCGAACAAACGCCCGCGCGACTTGAGGTAGAGTCTGCGCGCGACGGAAGCGGCACTCAGGAGAAGCCAAAGCCCGCCGAGCGCAAGCGCAACCGTCAGCCGCGCAAGCGTCGGGTTATCGCCATATCGGCGGGTGAGCGCATAGTCGTCGGCAGGCGACTCTATCGCACAGGCGATAGTGACTACTTGATGAACGGCCGGCCCTGTCTGCTTCGCGACATTCAGGACTTGTTCGCGGGAACCGGCCTGGGAGGAGCGCACTACGCCATCATCGAACAGGGACGCATCGGTCAGATACTCTCGTCCAAACCGCTCGACCGGCGCGCGCTGATCGAAGAAGCCGCCGGGATAACAAAGTTCAAGTCCAGAAAGCGCGCAACGGAGCTCAAACTCGATTCGGCAAAGCAGAACCTCACCCGGCTGAACGATATCATCAGCGAAGTCGAGCGCCAGGTGAACAGCCTGAAACGACAGGCGCAAAAGGCGCGACGCTATCGGCGATTGCGGGAAGAGATGCGTTCTCTGTTGAAGGTCATCTTTACCGCGGACTACTACCGGCTGAATGAGTCAATCGAGCGCGTCGCAAGAGAGCTCGACGAGGCCGAGCAGAATCAAGCGAGGCTGGACGCTCGGCTCTCGGAGCTCGAGACCGAGCACAGGGCTGCTTCTGCCGAGGCTCGGGCAGCCGAAGATCAGTTGGCGGAGTTGCGCCAGCGAGCCGCCGCCGTCGAGCTTGAAGCAGACCGCGCGCGCACTCGCCGCGCGTTCGACGAGCAGCAGATCGCGGAGCTGACCGCTCGGATCGAAGAGATCGGTCGCGACCAGCAGGCGCTGGACGAGCGACTCGTTTTGCTCGAGGGCGAGGCCCAGCGTCGCGCGGACAGCCTCGGCACGCTTGAAGCCGAGGTAGCTTCGGAGCAAGCTGACCTCCTGGCGCGCGAAGGCGCCTATCAGGAAGAGCTGAGCCGGTTGCGAGCCGCTGAAAGCGACATCGAGCAGTCGCGCCAGCGAATGCTGACCGAGATCGGCATGACCGAGCGGCTTCGAAACCTCAGCGCGAATCTCGAGGAAGCGCTCAGGCGCTTGGAAAAGAAGCAGGCGAGCTTGAGCAGCGAGCTCGAACGCGCGGTGGCTCGTCGCGGCGAGGCTTCCAGCGAGTTCGAGCGGGTGGGCGGGGAAGTCGAGGTGGACGTGCGCCGAATCGCCGAACTCGGCGAACGAATCGCCGAACGCTCCTCCGAACTCACTGGGCTGCGCGATCAAGCGTCGATGTCTCGTTCACGGGTTGATTCTGTGCACACGCGGCGCGAGTCCGCGGCGCACAGGCTGGCGTCGCTCGAGGACCTCGACGCGCACCACGCATACTATTCGGACGCGGTTCAGCACGTGCTGTCTCGCGAGCAGGCGGCGCGCATAAACGCGCTCGGTACGCTTGCCGACTTCATCGAGGTCGAGCCTCAATATGAGCGGCTGATCGAGAGCCTGTTTGCGCGTGAGCTGCAAAGCATATTGGTGCCGACCATTGACGACGCGCTTGCGGGCGTGGAGTTCATAAAGAAAGAGGGATTGGGCCGCGGAGCCTTCCTGGTCGTGGGCTTGCACGGTGGTGAAGCCGACGCAGAGGGCGGGATGGAGCGGGACGACGACCGGAGGCCCGGCAAAGATAAGCGTGACGGTATTGAACAGTGGCTGGTAGCCAGTGAATCCGAGCGTCAGGCTTTGCTGGTCCCCGAAGAGTACGTACCCGAAGAGCGGCAACTGCCGGCCGCCGATTTCTCGACAATCGACGCGGTCGTAATCCAGCTTCACGACGAACCCGAATCCGTGAATTCCGATTCCCGCCTTGAATCGACGACCGGCGCGGATGATCGACCAGCTGCGCGGCGATTCGATGAAGAAGAGGCCTCACACGCCTCGCGCTTTCACCTCGAGGTGTTGCGCGCAATCGACCTTCTGAGCATAAGACCCGAGATCAAGACCGTGGTCGAGCGAGCGTTCCCGGCGAAATGCAGCGCCGCCGTCGTTCCCGACATCGAAGCAGCGCTTCATCAATCGATCGAAAACGGGTCGCTGATCTATGTTACTTACGACGGCGAGCAGGTCGCCGGAGGACGGCTGATCCAGACCGGCGCGCAAGCGGGGCAAAAGGGCACTTCGCTGCTGGGTCTTAAGCGCGAGATCAAACAGCTTCGAGAGCAGACGCAACGCATTGAGACGGAGGAGCAACAAGCATCCGAGGATCTGACAAGCGTTGAAAAACGGCTGCGAGGCGTCGAGGCCGAAGCGTCGTCGCTCGACCAGATGCTTCGCGAGCACGAGAAAGCTGCCGCCGCGCGCAACTCAAACCTCGCGGGTCTCGAACGCGATCTCGAACGCGCGCAGCAGCACGTGCGGGTCGTTGAGGCCGAGCTCGAACAAGCGGCGGCTGAGAGAACGGAGTTGGAAAGCCGAGTGACCGCGCTGGCGTCCGAGCTCGCGGCGGCCGTCGCCTCGCGCGACCAGGTTCAAAGATTGCTTGATGAAGCAGGATCGCGATTCGTCGAGATGCGCGCGCAGGTGGAAGAGCTATCGCAGCAACTCTCCGGTGTCCGAGCGTCGGTTGCCGCTCGCGCTGAACGGCTGCAGGCGATGCGAGCAGAAGTGCGCCGCACCGAGAGCGAGGCAGAGGAGTTGCGATCGCGTGTCAACCGAAACAAGCTGGAGATGTACGACAGTCACAACCGCATCGACTCGCTCAACGCTTCGCTGGAGGAGGGCACAGGCATCGCGATGCGGTTCGAAACCGAACGGGCGTCGCTTGCCGAGCTTGTCGAAACAGGCAGCGCGAATCTGACAGCGGCACGGTCGCGCACTGACGAGCTCGAACAGACGCTCGCCGAACTGAGGCAAGCCACCGCGGCGGCACACGACCATCGAGGCCATATCGAAGTGGAGCAGGCCCGAATAAGATCAGAAGCCGAGCACTTGACGCGTTCCTGCTTCTCGGAACTTGCAATGAGCCTCGAGGATGTTGTGACCAGCGCGGAGCTGGCGGCCCAGGCACCGGAAGACAGAGATCGGAAGTCAGAAGACAGAGATCAGAAGTCGGAAGACAGCGAGCCGCCTCTGGCCTCTGACCGCCGGCCCGTGACTGCCGGCCTGATCTCTGACATCGAGTCGGCGCGCGCGCGTCACGACGAGTTGAGGGTAAAGCTGGATGAAATGGGGCCAGTCAACATGATGGCTCTCGAAGAGCTTGAAGAGTCCGACGAGCGGTTCCGCTTTTTGACGGAGCAGCGGCGCGACATTCTCGACTCGATAAAGATGACCGAAGAAGCGCTCTCCGAGATTAAGCGACGTTCGCGAGAACGATTCCGGCACGCATTCGCACACATCAACGAAAACTTCCAGCGAATGTTCGTAGAGCTGTTCGGCGGCGGCCGCGGTGAGATGATGTTGATCGACGAGGACGACGTGCTCGAATCGGGAATCGACTTGATCGCGCAGCCGCCGGGCAAGCGGCTTCAAAACGTGTTGCTGTTATCGGGCGGTGAGAAGGCGATGGCGGCCATTGCGCTGGTGCTTGCAATATTTCAGTATCGGCCCTCGCCGTTTTGCATACTGGACGAGGTAGACGCGCCACTGGACGAAGTCAACGTCGGCCGTTTCGCCGACAAGGTCATCGAGATGAGCACTGAGACTCAGTTTCTGATGATCACTCACAACAAGCGAACGATGGAATCGGCGCGTGCGCTGTACGGCGTGACGATGGAAGAACCCGGGGTGTCGAAGCTGGTGTCGGTGAAGTTTTAGGTCGACCTCGAAATCGGGGATGGACAGGACAGACAAGGATGGATTCTAATTATCCTTGTTGATCTTGATTCATCCCTGTTCTGATTTTTGAGCGAAGTTATGCGACCAGATCGTTTGCTATTGCTGTTCCTGGTCCTGTTGCTGGCGACGACCGGAGCCTTGTCGCGACCGATATCGCAAAGCCTGGCTGACAGCGGAGCGGCGGCGTCGGAAACGAGTTTCAAGTACAGATTTGAGAACCCTCGTTTCTTCATTCGCGTCATCGAGATCGACCTCGGGCCCAGCGGCGCGGGCGAATTGCGCTTTACCCGCGGCGAATCAGACGAAGTGCTGGACCTCAAGGTCAAGGTTATGCCCGCGACCATCGGACGTATAACAACACTGTTTGAAGTCTCGCGCTTTCTCACCTCCAAAACCGACTATCAGGACGCCAGAGATTTCTCGCATCTCGGTTGGATAACGCTGGCGGCAAGGCGCGGATCACTGGAACGCAAGGTCCGGTTCAACTACACGAAGAATGCAGAGATGACCGAACTGGAAGATATCTTTCGGGCCATCGCGTCGCAGGAAATCGCGCTTTTCGATATCGAGAACGCCGAGCGTTATCAGCCTCTGGATTTGCCAAAGCAGCTGGAGACTCTCGAGAATGAGCTCAAGCTCGCGCGCTTTGCAGAGCCGGAGCGCCTGCTCGGCAAGCTGAACGAAATAGCGGGCGACGACACGCAATCTCTTATCGCCCGCAACCAGGCCCGGCGAATAATCGAGAATATCAAGAAAGGCAAATTCGGCTCCCCGGTCAAAAAGAAGTAGCCAAGCGTCAGGTAACGACGAACTGCGTACAGACTACGGACTAGCCACTGACTCTCCCTCTGATGCTTATCCCACGCGGCAAACTCATCCAAGACAACCTGGCTACAAGCTACGTCCTTCTTGAATCGCTTGTCGACGACCTGCAGGAGGGCGGGTTCTCGGGTTTCGTCGAAATTGTGCTGCGGGAAACTGACGGATACATCATATTCGAAACCGGCAATGTCGCGGGCATGCTGGAGAAACGCGGCGAAGTCTACACTGGCACGAACCTGGTCGAGCTTTCCGCGAGGTCGCGGCAGGAGCGCGGTCGTATCGCGATTTACGCTTATTCCGCAACCGCCGCGCGTATCGTCGCCGGGCGCATCAACGCGCAGACGCTTTACGCGAGCTTGAACACCGAGTCCACTGACGCGGAGAAAATGATCTTGAAACTTGCCCGCGAGACTGAACGCGAGTGGTTCGTAGAGGTCAGGGCCGAGAGCGGGCTCAGCGCTTTGATGCACATGAGCGACGGTCGATGTCGCATCATCAGATCGGAAGGGAACGCGGAGGTGGAGGAATCCGACGTTGCTCATCTTGCAAGTAACGAGGCGCTCGGAAATCTGTTGCGCGAGTGCCGCCGCGTCGGAGGCGCCTTCGATGTGTGCTTCGCGCAGGCCGGCGACGCGAGGGTGGACCTCGTTGAGCCTGCCGCCTTTGAAGCATCGGCGGCGGCGGCCTCGAGTTTCGGTCCGATCAAAACGCAGGAGAATGACGATCTTGTTGAGCTCGCGGAGATGCTTCAAATCGAGGCCCCTCCCCTTGAAGCGTCAGCGATTGATCCGCCAATAGATTCAACCCTCAATGTTGAGACTTTCAATCCTCCTCAATTTTCTCTGCTTGCGCGAGCAGAGCCTCCATATGAGGAAGAACCGCGTGCTGAACCTCAAGGGTTCGCTGTCGGGGTCGGCGATTCGCAGCCCGCCGCGCCGGATCAGGTTACGCTGACGAGTCTCGCGCATGAGCTTAAGAGTCTGACGACCGGCGATTTGATCCTAAACGTCGAAGAGCTTGAGGTCAGCAATGATGTCGAGCCAATGTCGGAGGTCAAGCGGCTCATGGGCGAGATTGCGGGCGCCATCGAACAAGCATCTCAAAGCGTCGGCCCGCACGATAATTTTTCAATGTGTCTGCGCGCGGGCCAGATCAAGATAGCGGATCGTTACCCATTTCTCGATCCCTTCGCGGGCGAGGTCGAATACCTGGCGGGTGAAATCGTGTTTGTCGGGGAGGCGACCGCCGAAGAGTTCGTGGCAGGATTCTCGGAAGCGCTCACGCTCGCCCTTCAGGGCGTGATGCGATCGACCGCATACGCGGACAGGTTTCGGGCTTACGTTGCGGAGGACTTGAAAAAGCTGCTCGCGCGGAACCCTCAGGAGTTTGAACGCTTCGGCCTCGACCGGGTGATCGAGCAATTAATCAGTCTTCAATGAGCCCCATTCTCTTTAGCGGAGTAACAGGTCGGGAAGGCGGACTTGTCCCCGCAACTTCGTGGTCCGGAGTCGTTGAGCTGCCCAACTTCCGCCTGAAGGCGGAACTACAAACTCTCGGCAGACAGGTGACGCTTCGCTTCTTCAAACGCTGCGGGTTCATCTCCAAATCGATATATCCACTTCACGCCCGGCCAGGCTCGCCACCACGTAAGCTGGCGTTTCGCATAGTGTCGAGTGTCGAGCTTCATCTGATTGAGCGCGTCTTCAAGCGTGCGACTTCCCTGCAAATATTCCACGACTCGCCGATAGCCGTGCGCTTGAAAGGCCTTAGCGGTCGGTGGTATTCCCGAGCGAATCAGAGCCTCGACTTCTTGGACCAACCCGCCTGCGAACATCTCATCCGCGCGGTTGTTGATGCGCGAGTAGAGTTCCTCGCGAGGCGGAGCCAGCGCGATCACTCGAACGCGTGAGGCGAGCTCGGGCGCCGGAGGGGTGTCCGGTTGCGACTCGGAGAGACGGCGCCCCGTTTGGAAGTACACCTCGAGCGCTCGCATCGTGCGCGACCAGTCACGCGGTTTGATCGCGGCTGCCGCCCGGGGATCGACTCTTTGCAGGATCCGATGCAGATGCTCTGCTCCGTGTCTATCGCGCAGCGCAACGAGACGTTCGCGCAGCCCGGGGTCAGTCGCCGGTCCTTCGAACAAGGGGCTCAGCAATGCGCGCAGGTAGAAACCGGTGCCTCCGGCGAGGATTGCAGTGTGTCCGCGCGATTCAACTTCATGAATCTTTTTCGCGGCCTCCCGGGCATATTCACCCGCCGTGAAGTTGTCGGTCGGATCGCAGATGTCGATCAAATGATGGGGCACGCCCCTGCGTTCGGACTCGGGAACTTTTGCGGTCGCGATGTAAAGACCGCGATAGACCTGAACAGAGTCGAGGTTGATGATCTCGCCGCCTGAGTCCAGCGCGAGACTGATGGCCAGCTCGCTCTTTCCGGAGGCAGTTGGCCCGACGATCACGGGAATCAATTGAGCTGTGCTCAGTTCGCTAGTCACTGAACGATGTTAGCAACCGTTAGATGAGGATTGAACTCGATTCCTGCTCACCAAAGTAAGTTGGCACGAAGGTGCACGCAAACCAAGGAGATGCCTCATTGACGGAATGTCGAGTATGTCAAACCTAACCCCCGCGGTCAGCCTGGGATGGTTGGAGGTGGGCTGGTTGCTTCGACGACTTCCCAATTGTAGATGAAGAAGTCGAACAGGGGAATTGCGTGACGTTGAAGGCGATATTTCTTCGGTCTCTGAATCGGAACGCATTGCTCCAGTGTCGGTTCAAACAGCACGAGATTCATTCCCAGCGCGTCCCAAAGAATGTGACTGGTTTGGTAGCGGATTCCGTTGAGATTCTTGGTGCGCGCGATGTCCGCGACGAATCGTGGGACGAAGTACTCGGGTTTCCATGTGCCGCTGTGATCAACCGGTGTCGTCAGGTGTCGCTCATAGAGGAGCGCCGCGAAGACCATGGAGGCTCCCTGGCCGTGAATGTCGAGGATGTGCGTCAGATTTTGAAGGTCGTATTCTTGCACAAAGAAGTCACCTTCCTCGAGCATTCCGTCCCTTGCGAAGACCTCGATTGCCGAAGTTCTGAGATCGTTGCTGGGATACAGGACACGTTGGCCTTCGTAGTTAAACCGGCCTTGAGGCACGGCGATCAGTGGCGGCGGCAGCCACATTTCGTCAGTTGTCAGATCGTGCCCGTCGGCGGGTTTCCGTCGGGCGCGGAGCCATCGTTCCTGATTGATCATGGTTCGCGGGTAGTCTGGCGCATCCTGGAGCAGTTTCTGGCCGACGGGGTGACGCGCGCCCAGAGAGGGATACTTCGCAAGAAACTCATGAAATTCGCAAAGCTTTTGACGGTATTTTGCGGTTGAGCGGGCGAGGAATTCTCGGTGCTCTCGTCCTTCGGGTTCCTCCCGCTCAATCCATGTATAGCGCGAGACGCCCGCGCCGCACCGCGGGCACTGCAACCACTTGGTGGTATACCCCTGTCGGTGGGATGGCACCCCCAGTTCGTCGAGCAATTCGCTTGCGGGCATCCAGCTGCCGTAGTGCGGTTCGTCGTCGCCTGCGCATGCCTCGCAGCGGACAATCCCCATCGTCGCGAGTGCGCGCATCTCTGTGTGCTTGATGGGCTTCTCACTCACTGTCACTAGTCCTCGTCGCTGGTATCGAATTAAGAGCGGTAATAATCGCTTAATAATCTATGACCTTCCCGATGTCTATTCTCAAACTGTGCTTCATCCTCCAATCAGACAACTGCAAGAGCGGCTCGGATGGTTGTGAGCTTGCGCCAAGATTTGTTGTAGTAATCTGTTACTCGAGAGACTTATTGGCATTTCTGCGTTCTCGGCACGGTCTATACCGAATCAAACAAATCTTCGGGATGCTTCTCGGCAATGGCCAGCAACTTCAACGCGGCATCGCTGGGAGTTCGGCGCCCAGCCTCCCAAGCTTGAACGGTCGAGGGACTGACGTTTAGCGCTCGGGCTAGCATTCCCTGAGAGAAATTGAGCCGCTCTCGAAGCGCAACTATGTCTTTCTTCCCCCGTTCCCGCGGTTGGGCAGGCGCCTGACGGATGCTTATCCGTCCGCCAATGAGTTTTGATCCTCGGACCATCGCGAGCGCCTGGCTGGCTGATTCAACGAGGTCCGAGGCCTCTTTATCCGTCATCGTGCGTTCTCGTTTCTTCACGCGCGTGCGCGAAGACGCAGTTTGCTTCGTTTTTGTTGGGCGACTCATTTGATCGTTTCCTTAATCTGGCTCATAAGGTGGGCCAGTTTCTTTTTCACTTGGGCCGATAAGTCAGCCGTGTCATTCTTCGCAAACAAGTACAAAAGGATTATGTGATGATGGTCGGGAAAATATGCGTAAATATACCTGTAACTGCCACGCTTACCCCTTCTGAAATGTGGATCGCCTATCCTGGCTTTCCGGGCTCCGTGTGTGCCCTGAATCACCTCTCCGCGTTCAGGGTTCTTCAATAGGTCGTCTTCGATGGCAAAGAGCAATTTCATCGATGCCCGCTGTTCAATCTGACTCATGAATATCGGCGTCTCGAAAAAGCTGTAGAGCCTTGCGGGCGATTTGCTCAAGGCGGCTCCCTTTGCAATAACCTTCTCGGACGCAGTTACTATACTACCCTGTCACAGGGTACGGCACTGAGGTACCAATCGCAAGCGGAGGAAAAGGAACTCGAGAGAAGCGCAAACGACGAAAAGGATTCAGAGCTGAACCTGCATCAGATCATCCCTGCGCGAGGTGATCGCCGGGTTTCAATCGAGCTCCATTAGCCAGCTCGCGAGCTGTCATGCGGCGCTTGCCTTCGATCTGAACGTCCTGTATTCGCAGGGCGGTTTGACCCGCGCAGGAAATCACGATACCGGAATCATCAACCGCCAGAATAGTTCCCGGCTCGACTGCTTCTAATGAGCCCGAGACCACTTCGTGCGCCCGCCAGACAATCAGACGCTTTCCGCGAAAATCGGTGTACGTGCCCGGCCACGGTTGAAACGCTCGAACGCGGTCAGCTAACGCTCGCGCGTTGAGTCGCCAATCTATCTGCCCGTCCTGGCGATTGAGCATAGGCGCATAACTGGCTTCGGCATCGTTTTGGGGAACAGCCTCGACCTCGCCTCGCTCGAATCGCTCGAGGGTTTCACTCAGAAGCTCCGCTCCGAGTACGGCAAGCCTCGCCGAGAGCTCGACCGCTGTTTCGTTTGCGCCGATTTCCGTTGCGCGCTTTGCCAGCATCGGACCAGTGTCCATACCCGCGTCCATCTGCATTATCGTCACGCCGGTTTCGCGTTCGCCGTTTGCGATGGCCCAGTTGATCGGCGCGGCGCCCCGATACTTGGGCAATAGCGACGCGTGAACGTTGATACATCCCAATCGCGGAATCGCAAGCATCCATTCGGGAAGGATCTTGCCGTATGCCGCGACCGCACAAGCATCCGGTGATATCGATTCGAATATTGCCCGCACTTCTTCATTGCTTTTGATCTTCGCGGGCTGGTGCACGGGAATTCCGTGTTCGAGAGCGAAGCTCTTAACTGGCGGTGAGTGCAGAGGTTTTCCTCGGCCCGCCGGCTTGTCCGGCTGAGTGAAAACGGCGGCGACTTCATGGCCGTCAATAATCAGCCTGGCGAGTGTAGGGACGGCAAGCTCAGGCGTCCCCATGAAGATCAGTTTCACGACTCATTCATAACGCAGGGCAGGAGTTAAACGCAAAGACGGAAAGGCGCGAAGACGCGACGATCTTAAGAGGAGATCAAGAAGACCCCTTCGCGACTCTGCGCCATAGCGTCTCTGCGTTTAATCTTGCGCCTTCGTTGCGACTTATTCATCGGCCTCTTATAATCCCAATTTGCCTTCGAACGGACTGAAACTGAAAAGGGAGACAGAGCGTACACAATGTCTACCAGCATGAAGACCATAAATCTCAACGGAATCATCCCGCCGGTCACAACTCCCTTCACCGATCGGGGCGATGTCGACTATGCCGCCCTTTCCTCGAACATAGCACGCTATAACGAGACGGGGCTTGCCGGTTACTGCGCGCTGGGCTCAAACGGAGAGGTCGTTCACCTCGCGGCGGATGAGCGGCGACGCGTGGTTGAAACAGTCAGGCGGGTGGCCACGAGCGGACACACCATAATCGCCGGTGTGAACGAACTCTCAACACGCGCCGCGATCGAAGCCGCTCGCGCGGCAAGCGATGCCGGCGCCCAGGCAGCGCTCGTAATCACTCCCTACTATTACAAATCCTCGATGACTCAGGAAGCGCTGGTCGCCCACTTCACTGAGGTGGCCGACAACTCGCCGATTCCGGTCCTGATCTACAACGTCCCGCAGAATACCGGGCTGGTGATCGAGGCGGCCACCATTGCCGCGCTTGCGGCGCACCAGAACATCATCGGCGTCAAAGACAGCGCAGGCAACTTTGGGGCGATATCGGAGACGATCCGGCTGGCGCCGCCAGGTTTTTCGGTGTTGGTCGGGAACGGCGGGATTCTTTATCCGTCGCTGGCAATGGGAGCGGTCGGCGCGGTTCTCGCAGTAGCGTGCGCGGCTCCGCGCCCGTGTGTCGAGCTGTACCAGGCTGTCAACGCCGGCGATCATTCGCGCGCGCGGGACCTCCAGAATCGACTGGCGCCGCTCTCGCATATCGTCACCGCGGGTCTGGGCGTGTCAGGGTTGAAGGTCGCGATGGACTTCCTTGGAATTGTAGGAGGCGCGCCGCGCGCTCCCCTTCGATCGTTAGGGGCTTCGGACAGAGAACGGATCAAGGCGGTGATCCGCAAGACGGGGCTTTTCCCGGAGATTGAATGAGATGGATTGCCGATTGCGGATTTCCGATTTCCGATTTGTGTTTTGACAGAGATTTCGGCAATCGGCGATCGGCAATCCGAAATCGAATATGACTTCCGACTGTAACAATCTGGAAGCCGCTGCCGGCAGGCTCAACGACGCGATGCGCTTCACTGACATCCCGCGCAGCACTCGTCTGTTCACGGATTTTTTGTACGACTATCCGAAGGTCGCCAGGTTCTATCCCAACTACGGGCGCAACGATGCTGCGCTTGCGGAACACGCGCGCCGGGTTGGAGAGCAAGCATTCGATCGCAAGCGAGTGCCTGATGCGCTCGAGCGAATCAACCGGCTGGCTGGTTCCCCGGAACTCACGTTCAAACATATCGAGATGCTCCGGCGACCGGGGTCTGTGGCTATAGTCACCGGCCAGCAGGCGGGGCTTTTTACCGGCCCGCTGTATACGATTCACAAGGCGATCACGGTGATCAAGCTGGCCGCGTGCCTGCGCGAACAGGGCATCGAAGCGGTGCCGGTCTTCTGGATAGCCAGCGAAGACCACGACTACGAGGAGGTGAATCACTGTCGCGTAGTCGATCGCGAGGGGCAGCTCAAGAGCGTTCAATGTGAGCCTGGCGGCCGCAAGGACGACGTGCCGGTCGGACGTATCACGCTTTGCGATGGAATCAGCCAGACAATCGATGAGTTGCTTGGCCATCTTGCAGCCTCGGAGTTCATGCCTCAACTCGAGAGCGAGCTGCGAGCGAGTTACGCGGCCGGCGTAGGATTCGCGGACGCGTTTGCGCGATTGATGGCGAGGCTGTTCAAGGAGTACGGCGTCGTGTTGCTCGATCCGTTGGATGAAGAATTGAAGCAGGTCGCCGCGCCGCTCTACTCGCAAGCGGCCGAGAGATCGACTGAAATCGCCGAGGCGCTTGCCACGCGAAGCCGTGAGATCGAAGGGGCAGGGTATCACGCGCAGATCCACATCACCGAAGACATGGTTCCGCTTTTCATAATGGACGATGGCCGCCGCAGGGCCCTGGCTCAGCAGGACGAACGCTTCAACGTGAAAGGGTCGGATCGCACGTTTACATTGCGCGAACTTGCCGAGCTCGCTCGCGTTTGTCCGAACTGTTTCAGTCCGAACGTGACGTTGAGGCCGGTGGTTCAGGATTATTTGCTCCCGACGGCAGCGTACATAGGCGGCCCTGCCGAGATCGCGTACTTCGCGCAAGTGATGGCGGTTTATGAAGTGCTTGGCAGACAAGCCCCCTGCGTGCTGCCGCGCGCGAGCTTTACCATCATCGAGGGACGTCATCAGAAGACGATGAAGAAGTACGGGCTGGAGCTTCGCGATTTTTTCGAGGGATTGCATTCCGCAGTAACGAAGGTGGTGGAGCAGAGCCTCGATCGAGGCGCCGCGAGCGCTTTCGACGAGACTGAACGGGTGTTGAACGAGCATCTCGGCAAGCTCGGAGAGGCGTTGAAGAAAACCGATCCAACGCTGATCGATCCGCTGAACACCGCTCGGGCCAAGATCCTCTATCAACTCGAACACCTTCGAACCCGGTTCGTCCACTCGAGCGCCCACCGCGACCAGACCGCCTATCGCCAGGTTGAGCGCGCATTCACCACACTCTTCCCGGATAAGAACCTGCAGGAGCGTGAGCTGAATGTTTACTACTTCCTTTCCCGCTACGGCCCCCGCTTAATCGAAGATCTCTACAATGCCGCCGAGATCGGCTTTTCAAATCACAAGCTCGTTTATCTTGGCGGGGTTGCGTCTCAGGTCGTCAACGCGCCGCAGTAAGCCGCAGATCGTCGCACCTTGCCGTCCTCGGATCGAGCAAGATACACTCTTGCGCCGAGCCGAATAACGGACCTGACACTCATCGATCAGGGGAAAAAGAATGCAGCGCACCGACAGGCTGGTCCTTGAAGCAGTGCTTCTGCTGGTGATGATGTCATTGTCATCGCCGGTTGCAGCGCAAGCGAAGCGAACCGGTCCGACCAGATCCCGCAAGCCGCCGGTTCAGGATGAACAGGTCTTGAAGGACCTGGAGCATCAGTGGAACGAAGCCTTGAAGAACCATGACAAAGCGACGCTGGCGAGGATACTGGACGACCAGTTCGTGCTCACCGACGATGAAGGAAGGGTGATAAGCAAGGCTCAGTACATTGATGACCTCGATCACATCAAAGTCGAATCCTACAGCGCTCAGGACACGACGGTCCGAATTCTCGGAGACACGGGTGTTGTGACTGGGCGTTGGACCGGCAGAGTTGCGATCGACGGTAAGGCCGGCGATCGAGAAGTAAGATACACCGACACGTTTGCGAAACGGCTCGGCCGCTGGCGGGCTGTCGCATCACAAGAAACCCGCATTCCCGCCTCGGGTCCAAACGCGGCGGCCCTTCCCGTTGGAGCCCAAGTGACTACAAATTCAGGTCTGAAAATCACAGATATCGTTGTCGGCACCGGGGCCAGTCCGAGGCCCGGGCAGTCGGTCACCGTTCACTACACCGGGACGCTCGAAGACGGTACCAAATTCGACAGCTCGCTCGATCGAAACGAGCCTTTTGTTTTTCCAATAGGAATGGGAAAGGTCATCAAAGGCTGGGACGAAGGAGTCATGACCATGAGGGTTGGCGGCAAGCGCAAGCTTGTAATACCGCCTGACCTCGCGTATGGAGCGAGAGGTGCGGGCGGGGTCATCCCGCCAAACGCGACGTTGATCTTTGAGGTAGAGTTGCTCTACGTGAAGTGATGTACGGGCAAGGGTGAAGCTGTTTGCTTGCGCCGTCGCCGATAAAAGAGACCGCCTGCCGCTAATCGAAGCTCTGCAACGTATTCTTCTGCTCAACAAACAGGGCTGACAGGATCGGCAGCCATAGCAGCATGTCGAAGGAACACAAGCACGACCATCGCGGAAGCAACAGGCGACGACTCGTCGCGGTACTTGTGCTCACCCTGGCATACATGTTGGCGGAAATCGCCGGAGGATTCCTCACCAACTCGCTGGCGTTGTTATCGGATGCCGGGCACATGCTGGCAGACGTTGCTGCCCTGGTGCTCGCGTTCTTCGCGTTACGGTTTGCTGCGCGCCCCGCGACCGCGACGAAGACATATGGCTATTACCGGATGGAGATCCTTGCCGCGCTGGCGAATGGCACCGCGCTGGTAGTGATCTCTCTGTTGATTGCCTACGAAGCCTTCCATCGAATCAGATCGCCCGAAGGGGTCAGGGGTCTTGAGCTCACCGTGATCGCGGCCGGCGGGCTCGTCGTCAACTTGATAAGCGCATACTTGTTGCACCCTGCCTCGGAAGAGAATCTGAACATGCGCGGCGCCTTCTTGCACGTGCTGGGAGACGCTCTCGGTTCGATAGGAGCTATCGTTGCGGGCGTGTTGATCTGGCAGTGGGGGTGGATGATAGCTGACCCATTGATCAGCGTCGCAATGTGCTTGCTGATCATCTACAGCTCGTGGCAGCTCGTTCGCGAGTCAGTAAACATCCTGCTCGAAGGCACGCCTTCACATATAAACATCCGCGCGCTAGTGGACACGATTCATGCGGTGCCGGGAGTCGTCGGCGTGCACGATCTTCACGTCTGGACAATCAGCTCAGGAATGGAAGCGCTTTCAGCGCACGTGACGATCGAGCCCGAAGCTTCGCACCGCGCAACGCTCGAGGTGCTTCAGGAACGATTGCGCGCGGGCTTCAACATCGGACATCTGACCATTCAGATCGAGTCGCCCGACGAGGCGGAAATGAAAAAACTGTATCAGATAAGCACTACGAGGCGAGGCTGAAGCCCGGCGACCGAGAGACGACCGACAGATAATTCGCGATCCAGGGCGTGCCTAGACCCAGTTTTCTGCTCCGATTGTGATCCGCACAATGATCGATACTACCAGGGCCAACACGTTCGGCGGCGCCGGGGCGGTTCAAATGTCGTCCAGGCTTCTTTCGGTTGCGGCACCGCTTGCGCTGCTGGTGCTGGGAACGTGCAGCGCCTGGCTCTACTTCTGGGGCCGCGACCTTCACCGTTTCACACAATGGATCGCCGCCTACATTTATCTGTTTATCGGTCAGCTTTCGTTTTACGCGGTTGCGTGTCTGATCGTGATCCGGTGGTCGAACAACGCGGCGCGAATCGCAAAGTGGACGACGATTGGGTTGATAATCTTCTTTGGCGGTCTATTTCGCGCGGTGTTGATTCCTCAACGGCCTTACTTGTCAGCCGACGTGTACCGCTACGTTTGGGACGGACACGTGCAGCTCTCGGGCATAAATCCCTACCGCTATGTTCCAGGCGACCCTGAGCTCGCCCGATTGCGTGACGAAGCAATCTTCCCGAACATCACCAGCGAAGACCAGCGATGGTTCTCAGCTTATCCCCCAGTCTCGCAGGCGATTTTCTGGCTGGTGTCGTTTGTTCGCCCGATGAGTGTCACTGCGTTCAAGGCGGCAATGTCGTCCTTCGATCTGATCACCCTGTTGCTGATAATGGTCACGCTCGCAAGGAGCGGCATCGATCCGGCGCGCGCGATCATTTTTGCGTGGCACCCGCTGGTGATCTTTGAGGGGGCGCACAGCGGTCACATTGAAGCGGTCTTCATGGCGTTTCTCATGCTGGCGCTGCTCGCGTGGTCGGGCGAGCGTTATGTGGTGACGGGCATCGCGCTCGCACTTGCGACCCTGGTCAAGTTTTACCCCGCTCTGCTACTTCCGGCCTTTTTAATAGTGAAGCCTGATGATTCGGGCGCGGGCCCGGCTAGTTCAAACAAGTCGATGGTCGTCCGGCTCATTCACAAGAAAAATCTCGGCATGGTTGCGGCTTTTGTTATTACGGTCTTGACGTCCTACGCGCCGTATGCGAGCGCCAGAAGCAACGTCTTCGGATTTCTGCGTGGCTACATTCAAGAGGAAGGGTTCGTCCAAACCGGCGCCAGGTACTTCCTGCTGGATGCCTTTCGATTGCTCGCCCCGCTTCCGACCGCCGTCTTCCTGATCTTTGGGGCCGCGTGTTTGATCGGCGTCATCATTTGGCGCTTAACCAGGGTCAAACGAACCGCGGAAGCGGTCGCGTCGGGCGCGATAGTAGTGATCGGAACCTTCCTGTTGCTCACCACTCCGCGCTATGCATGGTACTACGCGTGGCTCGTTCCGTTCCTGTGTTTCGCGCCCCGCCTGGGATGGTTATATCTATCATGCGCCTCGGTGCTGCTGTACCTGGTTTGGTACACGCCGTTCATCTATCCCGAGGTGCCGCTGTGGGTCGGAGCGAGCATCTACATACCCACCCTCGCATGGTTAGCCTGGGAGCGTTTCGCGAGCGCAAGGACTGGACGATACGCGGATGACCCCTCGACAGATCTAACGTGATCATTCCACGCTGAAGTCCGTCTCTCGGCGGATGATGCTGTCTTTCTTCCTCAGCTTATCCCAAACCACGACTTCCAGCGTGTAATCGCCGGGTGGCAGCGCGAGAGGCTTGATTACGCCTCCGGTGACCGTTCGAAAAGGTGGGGCGCTGCCTTCGCCGGCCGCAACTGGTCGCGACTGTCCGGCGAAGACGACTTTACTGCCGCTCAAGATTCGGGTCCGCATCTCGAGTTGCGTCTGCTTCGCTTTCTCGTCTGTTTTGGCATTGTAGATGACCAGCGAGTACGAAAACTCTCCATTCTGGGTGAACCTGCGTTGTGACGGAGTGGCGCCCGCCGAGTTGGTCGCTTTACCTGCCTGGATGGTTTGGCCCGCAAGGAACAGACTGCTTGCCGACAGCCGGTCAGATTTCATGTCCGGGATGTCGATGAAATCGTTGGCTGTTCCGATGAGACCGGCGCCGACCTCGCGAACGAACAGCCTTAATTGGTACGTGCCGGGCTTCAGGTTCATCGCTCGGGTTGCCACGAATCCCTGCTTGAGCGCAGCCTGGTAGGTCGCCGGTTTGAGATTCAGCTCGAGAGTATTCGAGAACTTGTCGACGGTCCGCTCGTTTGCGTCCAGCACAAACCCTACCTGCTCGAGACTAGTGTGATAGCTGCCTTCGGACTCGATGAAGTGGAGCTTCGACGCATCGATGTGAAGCAGCATATTCACAATCGGCTCGCGCTGGGGGTTATCGATGTACAGCGCGGTCAACCGGAGGTCAATGTCGCGCCGCACGAGAGGCGACTCGATTGCTTCGAGCACCTCTTCGACTCCAGGATCGTCGCCTGCGGGCTTTGGGGCGTCGGATCTCGCGAGATAACTCTTCCGTGCGACAACGGCGAGATCCGGCCTGTTCCGAACGGTCACTTTGATCTTGTGCAGTTTGCCGTCCCACTTTGCGGGCTCGGGTTGAAATCCAAGCAAGTAGTATGCGGAATTGTCGTCCAGCAGACTTGCGAGTCCCCTGTTTATGTCGTTGTTGTTCCTGAAGAACGTGCCTCCAGTTTCGTTGGCAAGGACGGTAAGGGGTTCCCGAGAATCCAGCTCGTCAATCCGGTTCTGCAGGAACATTCGAGCGATCTGCTGAGCCATCGGGCCACGCTCTTCTATCATCTCTAGTCCAGCCGAAGCGTCGTACGGGAACGGGGCTACGAGCCCTCTTGGGTCGATCGAGTAGAACACCACATTCGAGCGAGCGGCTAAAGCGATGGTGTCACTCAATTCTTGTCTCCCCACCTCATCCGTGATCCTGAATCCCTCGGAAACATAGACGGCGAGTTTTCTGCCGGGCAACTGGCGCATCGATTTGATCAGGTTGTCCAGCGTGTCCAATGTGGCCCGAACGGTGATTTCTTCCACCGGGTTCAGTCGGGGCGCTTCGGGCATCGACAGACGCCCGCTGCCCCGGTTTTGCGAATCCACAGGTAGCTCCCGCCTACCGGGTGCGAAAGGGTCTCGAGCCAAGCTCCTGGTTGTCGTGACTCCTTCGGTTTCGACGGGTGTTGATCTAAGGCGGGCGATTGCGCGATGCAGCAATGTCCGGTCAGACGTAAACTGCTGAAGAAGGCCCGATCCGCCGCCGGTCGGGAGTATCAAAACCAGGTCGCCCGGTTGCATCTGGTTATCGACGAAATCCCCGAGCATCTTTTGAGTTCGGTACACGTTCTCATACTGCAAGTGGAGCGTGTCGACGACAAAGGCAACAACTCGCTTCAACTCTCGCGCGGTTATTGTCCTGGGTATCGGAGGCTGCGGCGCGGTTGTGTCTTTGAGCCGGACCGGATTGCTTACTTCGTAAGCGAAATGAGTGATTAGCTGCGGCTTGTTGTTGTCGAGCAGCTCAAAGTCCTCGCGCTTCAAACCGCTGACCGCCTTACCTTCCTTGTCAGTTACCAGGAGGTCGATCTGAACGAGTTCGGCTTTCAGCTTGATCGTATCCTGAGATCGCTTCTTTTGGTCTTGTGAAAGGCCGATGCCGGGGAGAGACGCGATGAGCACGGCGGCGAGGACCGCCGACGAAAGATGGGATGTATGCATGATGATTGCTCCCCCACCCCATCTGCTGGTGGGATTTTTGGAAATCCGGCGGCGTTGTCCGGTTATGAAAAAAAACGTGCCTACTCGACACTGAAGTCCATCTCCTGGCGGACGATGCCGCGGCTTTCATTTCCTCTGAGTTTGTCGCGAATAATTACTTCCAGCGTGTAGTCGTCGGGGGATAGCTTCACAAGCTTTACGATTCCTCCGGTTATGACCCGAGTCGGTGTGCTGCCATTTGACGCCATAACCGCTCGTGGTTGGCCGCTGAATACAACAAGGCGCCCTTTCAGTACTCGCGTTTGCATTTCGAGGTCCGGCGCTTTGGTCTTGCCGTCAACCTTTGGATTGTAGATGACAAGCGAATAGATGAATTCGCCGTCCCGCTTGAAGCGCCGCTGCGACGGCGTTCCCCCTTCGCCCGCGATATTCACGACCTTGCCGTCTTCAATCGCCTGACCGCTTAGGAAGAGGCTGCTGGTCGAGAGGCGATCGGCTTTGATATCAGGGATGTCGATGTAGTCATTCGCGGTCCCAATAAGCCCGGACGCCGGTTCGCGAACGAACAGTCTTACTTGATAGACGCCCGGCTTCACGTTCAACGTTCGAGTTGCAACCAACCCGCGTTTGAGAACGCCATCATAACTGGCAGGTTGCAGGTTCAACTCGAGCGTATTTGCGAACTGATCGACGGCCTTTCCGTTAGCGTCGACTATAAAGCCAATCTCGTCGAGTTTGTTCTCAAATCTTCCGTCCGTTTGAGTGAAGCTCAGCCGTGACGCGTCAATGTGCAGCAACAATGTCACCAGCGGTTCGTGTTTCGGGTCGTCGGTAAATAGCGGCGTCAGTCGAAGATCAATGTCGCGGCGCACAAGCGGAGAGGAGATTGCCTCGATTGCCTCGGCGACCCTGGGTTCGAGTTTTGAATTGGGATGGGGCGGCGGTGATTTCGCCAGGTAACCTTTCCTGAACGACACGCTCAAATCGGGTCGATTGCGAACCGCGACTTTGATCCTGTGAAACCTTCCGTCCCAGCGGCCCGCCTCCGGATAGAAGCCGAGCAGGTAGTACGCGGAATTCTCGTCGAGCATTGCCACGAGGCCCTGGTTGATATCGTTATTGTTTCCGAAGAACTTTCCTCCGGTGTCCGCGGCAATAGCTTTCAGGCTGTCCTGGGATTGGTGAAAATCATCACGTCTCCGGTCCGACGCGCTCGCCAGCGCCGTCATTATATCGGAGTCCCGGTCTAACTCGTCGCCCGCGCCAGGAACAAGGGGATCGAGGCCTCGCGGATCGATCGTGTAGAACACCACGTTCGAGCGAGCCGCCAGCGCCGTAGTGTTATCAAGGTCGCTCCAAGTCCTTGTCGCTAAGAGCCTCAGACCCTCCGAAACAAGTACGCCCACCTTGCGGCCCGGAAGCTTGCCCATCGATTTAAGGGTTTCGTTTAGCGCGGTGAGAGTTGCTCGCACGTCAGCTTCTTCGAGCGGGTCGGGCTTCGCTCCATCTCCGGAGTTGAGCTCCGGCACGCTCGGCAACGCTGTGCCGCGACGGTTGCCGATTCCCATCGGGGGTCCAGCGGATCCCGTGAAAATGTGAGAGGTGCTGCGATACGGAGTCGTATCGTTTGAAAAGTAGAATGGCCGGAGACGGTCTATCGAGCGATGCAGCAGGCGCTGGTCGGACGTGAATTGCTGAAGCAGGCCCGAGCCTCCGCTGGTCGGAAGTATCAATACGAGGTCTCCCGGCTGCATCTTGTTATCGACAAAATCCTCGAGCATCTTTCGTGTTCGCTGCATGTTCACATATTTGATATGAAGCGTATCCACGACGAACGCGATCACGCGTTTGAGCTCGCCGGCGCCGATCGCCCGCGGCAGTGAGCGCGCCCCGGTGGTCTGGTCCCCGGCTCGTCGCTTATCCGCTACTTCGTACGAGAAGTCAGTAATGTGCTGAGGCTTGTTGTTGTCGAACAATTCGAAGTCTTCACGCTTGAGTCCGCCGGCGGGCTTGCCTTGCTTGTCGGTCACAAGCACGTCGATCTGCACAAGCTCGGCGGAAAGTTTTATCTCACCCTGATTAGATTTGTTTACTTTCTGTGGCGACGCGTCAGGCGCCGAGGCTGACCCGGACGCATCAAGAACCGCCGCAGGCACGATAATCGACAAGGCAATCAACAGGGATGAAATCCTTCGCTTCTTCACCGCAAACCCCCAAAGGGAAGAAGTACGAGGCTTGATCCGCGCTAGTGCTAGAGTAAGTGTAACACCAAATCAAAAGTTAGACGAAGGGCACATTGCAGTGTGTTAGCGACAGGCAACTCCGGAGGAGTTGCCTGTTTATATATACGGGCAAGCTAGATGGGCCTTAACTCCGTAAGGAGTTACCTGTGATTAGCCAGCGGAACCTGCGGATAACGTGGGTATCATCGAGGCTCAGGCCTCTGTGAAGAGGTCACTCCTCCGGAGTGAGCGACATCACGGCGTCATCTCTATAGACATTGTCACTCCTACGGAGGAGCGCCGGTAAAATCGGCAATATGTTGGCGGTGAAAGTCCGCTACAGGCAAGGCCTAGCCAGCCAGTCTGGCTCCGAGTCATGGGACGGCGGTAGCAATGCCGTAGTCCAAGCGTTGACAGGGGA
>DATIFP010000156.1:0-19221 GCA_035455165.1 Blastocatellia bacterium | reverse complement strand
CTTGAACGCGTTCATGATCGATTTGTCTTATGGCCTGCCCAACGCTCCTTCTTAAATCTCGTCGCGCGCTTTGCTCTTGGCCGAGGGCGATAGAGGCTGCTGTAAGAACCAGAACGGCTAAGACGAATGTTTTTCTCATGGAGAGTTGTCCTTATAAATGATGCTGCCTACCAGTCCTCAGCGCCGAACGATACGATCAGCGGGCGCGCGCCCTCCAGATCGATTCATTTGCAGAGTGCTGCGCGCGCTCCGCTGCATCGAGAGTTATGCTGCGCCGCTGATGTGCCGCTCACCGAACATGAAATATTGATCGTGGGAATAGAACAAAATCCATTTTCCAGAAAGGGGGAATACTGCTACGTCATCAGATGAAGGGTAGCAGAAATCATCCCAATACCTGCAAAACACTTCCCACCTTACCAGAGCGGCAAGGTCATTGTTCCAAGACACGACGACCGTCTGGTTCAGGTCCGGTGCGCGAGCAATTAACCAATGCTGGATTTCGGGCGACTCGTCAGAAGCTCCAATCTGCAGGACTCGATCAAATAGCGATTCTATTAGTCCGTTGTGATCGGTGAACCCAAATGTGTACTGACACAGCTCGCGGGCTTTACTCTCGCCCAAGGGCTGGATGGCATCTAGGGCATCGTTAGGCAATTTGTTCCATCGGGAATCCGTCCACCGCCATTTGAGCGGGAACTCATCCAAACGCCTGAAGTCGGATGCGTCTATTTCTGTCACTGATGCCATTGAACTCAGCAGCATAACATGAAGTCGAGATCCTAAGAGCGGTGCAATAATACCGACCGTTAGGCAACCTATACAAGTTGACCAAAGTGCAGTATGAAATATATCAACGCTTGCCTGCGTACCCTTCCTGATAGACCGCAGTTGAGGCAAAGCCGTCTCCTCGAGAGCCTCGACGACGACCTCGACGACGACTAGCCGCTTCACGACCCTCTTGACCCAACTTAAGCAGAATCTCCGCTGGCGCGCTGGTTCCGCCAACACCAAACGCCGGTGATCCGGTAGGTACGGTCAGTTGATCCAGTTGGTACTTCAGATAATCCTCGTGGCGTCGATCTTTACCGCCTTCGAGGACGCCTCGCGCAGCAAGAGCGGCAACTTTCGCCAAGGCAGCCTGATGGTCGCGCGTCAACGGACGGAGCGGCCTTTGGCTTCTTCTATTTGTCATAGTCATTTGTCCTCTCTTTGATCGGAAGTTGGAAGATCTCTAACAACCAATGACAAATGACGAATGACGAGTGACAAACTAGGAACGCTAGACTACGGAGAAGTCGATGAGGTGTCTCGTCCGATCGACCCGGTCCACCGAGACTCTCACTCGATCGCCGAGCCGAAACTCGCGGCGGGTGCGAAGCCCGACAAGCCGGTGCTTGCGCTCCTGAAACTCGTAACGATCGTCTCTGAGAGTGTTGATGTGAACCAGTCCTTCGACGAAGAACTCGTCGAGTTCGACATAGAACCCGTAGTCCCTGACCGAAGTGATAACACCGTCAAATTCGTCGCCGACCCGTTCCGACATGAATTCTGCTTTGCGCCAATCCATCAGTTCGCGTTCGGCGTCGTCCGCGCTTCGTTCGCGCTCACTTGAATGATCGCCGATTACTTCAAGCGCGGCCCGAAGCTCTTTCTCGCGCTCTTCATCAAGCACGCGCCCGGAGACGCGCTTCACGGCATGCCTGGCGCCGAGATCGACGGGCTTCAAATCCGATCGGCGCCGACCCAGCTCGATCACTTCCCGAAGGATACGGTGGACAATCAGGTCCGGATAGCGACGTATCGGCGACGTGAAATGAGCATAAGTCTTCATCGCCAGCCCGAAGTGCCCCTCGTTGTGTGGCGAGTAACGCGCGCGCTGCATCGACCGGAGCATCAAGAATGAGAGCATTCGCTCTTCTGGCTTGTCGCGGATTTCGCTCGCCAATCGCTGGAAGCCCCGCTGTGGGATAGGTCCGTGAAGCGAAAACTTGTGCCCGAAAGATGCGGCGATCTCCGCGAATTCCTCAACTTTCTCCAGGTTCGGCTCCTCGTGAATCCGGTAGAGCAGCGGTACCTGCAATGACTCCATGTGCGCGGCTACGGTCTCGTTAGCCAGCAGCATGAACTCTTCGATCAGCCGGTGCGCGATGTTGCGTTCGGACCTCACGATGCCGCCGATCTGACCTTCATCGTTGAACAGCAGTTCGGCCTCGGGGAGATCAAAGTCGATGGCTCCGCGTTCCTCTCTTCGCTTGATCAACTCAAGCGTCAGTCCGTGCATTCGGAGAAGCATATCCTTGACGTCGGCGTGCGCACGAGCTGTTTCGCCGTCAGGGTCGGCGATGATCTGGTTCACCGCGGTGTATGTCATCCGCTCGTGACTGTGTATCACCGAAGGCGTAAGCCGGTAATTGAGAACGCGGCCGCCGGGATTGAGCTCGATCAACGCCGACATCGTCAGCCTGTCAACGCCAGGCTTGAGCGAGCAGATTTCGTTTGAAAGCCGCTCGGGCAGCATTGGAATGGCGCGTTCGGGAAAATACACGGACGTCCCGCGAAGGAATGCTTCTTCATCAAGAGCGCCGCCTTCGGTGACGTAGTGACTCACGTCGGCTATGTGCACCCCCAGAAGCAGCCGCCCGTTAGGCGACTGCTCGAGCGACACTGCGTCGTCGAAGTCGCGTGCCGTCTCGCCATCAATCGTTACAGTCAGACGACTGCGCAAATCGACTCGTCCCGCCAGATCGCGTTCCGTGATTGTTTCCGGAATGGCTTCAGCTTCCGCGAGCGTCGCATCAGGAAAAACGTGGGGCAACGAATGTTTCCTGATCATGATTTCAAGATCTATACCGGATTGCCCGGCCGGACCGAGAACCTCGATGACGCGTCCCCACGGGTTGCGCCCGGCAATTGGAGGCCTGGTGATCTCGACGTTGACGATATCGCCGTCGCCGGCCCCCAGCGTGTCCCCACGCGCGATGCCAATCTCGTGGAGGAACCGTTCGTCGAGCGGCGTAACGACGCCCTCGGCCTTGAGCTTGATGAAGCTCCCGACCACGGTTTTGTTCGCGCGGCCGAGCACCGATTCAACGCGACCTTCTCGGCCGCGCCGGCTGGTGTCGGTGATTCGAGCTATGACGATGTCGCCGTGCATCGCCTCGCCCATCGCTCGCGAGCTTACGTACAAGTCCCCGTTTTCTCGCTCGCGTGGGTCTTCGGGCACGATGAAGGCGTGGCCCGAGCGCGTGCCTCGAAGCGTTCCGATCAAAGTTCCGGCCGCCTGCTTTCGCCAGTAGCGTCCACCTTTCGATGCGGCCACTCCGGCGCGAACGAACTGGTCCAGCAACGCGCGCAACTGGGAAGCTTGTGACTTCGATAAGTTCAACGCTTCGATCAGGCGGTCGACCCCGATGCCGCGCTCGCGAGACTTTGGCAGCGACCGGAGGACCTTTTGTGGCGCTATGTCTGTGGTGAACAGCGTCATCTTTTGCTCGGGACGCTCTCGCTCAAGCTGCCTTTGCGTCTTTGCGGATCTTTGCGTCTTTGCGCGAAACAGACCCTCCGATTCCTGTTTCGCGCAAAGACGCAAAGTTCCCGCAAACACGCGAAGCCGAATGATAGCCGATTGACACTATTTGCAAGCGATAGCTAGTATATTTTTGCCTCGCTCGAACCACAATCGTTGCGGATGTGGCGGAATGGCAGACGCGCAGCGCTCAGGACGCTGTAGGAGCAATCCTGTGGAGGTTCAAGTCCTCTCATCCGCATCAAGAATCACCCGCCCGCATAGCTCGCTTTATAAACGGTCCCGCCACTTTGATATACTGATGATGGTGACCAATTGAGGCGCCAGTGCCAGATCGACCTGGCTCCATTATGCTCTCCATTCGCGCCAAGCTCACACTCTGGTATATCGGCATTGCCGCGTTGGTGCTTGCCGCGTTTGCGATCGGTATCTATTGGTACCTTTCGCGGGGACTGCTCAACGCCATCGATATGTCTCTGCACAACTACGCCGAGCGGATAGCTCTTGCAGTCGGGCATCCGTCCGCCAATGAAGAGCCCAGCCAACCTGGAGTGTTGATTCTCACACCTCAGTTCTTGTCCGTGGTGGATCGCAACGGCAAGGTCACGGACCAGATCCTCGACGCCGAAGGCCACGAGGTTCCGGTGAATGGTCCGGCTCTTGAACGCGCGGCGCGGGAGTGGGTGCCCGAGTACGACGAGGTCTCGCTCTCGCCCACCGAACACGTCCGCATTATCACCTGGCCCGCGCGAGACGAAGACGGCGAGATTTTTTTCGTAGTGGCGGGCCAGTCTCTGAAAGACGTTCGGCGCGCGCAGAAGCAACTCCTGCTTCTTTTCGCGATCGCGAATCCGCTCGCGCTTCTCCTTGCGAGCCTCGGCGGGCTCTGGCTTGTCAGCAAAACGTTGAGCCCGGTCGATCGATTGACGCGGGCCGCGGAGCGAATCGGGCGCGGCAACCTTAGCGAGCGCGTCGAGGAGCCGCGATCTCACGACGAACTCGGGCGGCTCGCTGCGACTTTCAACCAGATGATCAGGCGGCTCGAGCAAGCCTTCGACAGGGAGCGACGGTTCACTGCCGACGCTTCGCACGAATTGAAGACCCCGCTGGCGGTCCTTCGAGGGGACATCGAAGTAGCCCTGCGCCGAGACCGATCGCCCGAGGAGTATCAGAGGGTGCTGAAGTCGAGCCTCGAAGAAATTGCGCGGTTGACCAAGCTAACCGAGGACCTGCTGACTCTGGCGCGTTCGGACACCGATCAATCGGTGCTGGATCTGGAGCCCGTCAGGCTCGACTTGCTGGCCGCAGACGCGCGGGCTTATGTCGCCCCGCTGGCCGAGTCCGCCGGTGTGGCGTTGACTTATGAGGGGAATGCGACGGCGGTGATCATCGAAGGCGATCAGAAGCGGCTCAAGCAGTTGCTGGTCAACCTCCTGGACAACGCGATCAAATACACACCGGCCGGCGGGAGCGCTCGGTTGGCGATCGCCGTGGAGGATTCCTCGGCGGTGATCGAAGTGACGGACAGCGGTCGCGGGGTCCCCGAGACTGCGCTCCCTCACATCTTCGAAAGATTCTACCGTCAGACTGATTCGCGCGACGCGCGAGTGACCGGTTTCGGGCTGGGACTCGCCATCTCCAAATGGATAACGGATGCGCACGGCGGCTCGATAGAGGTTGAAAGCCACGAGGGCCAAGGCTCGCGATTTACGGTGCGATTGCCGCTGACACAGGATCAGCACGGTAGGACGTCGGACTAAGGTTGTCGCAAAGATTCACATTCGACACTTCTCCTGCCTCGTGCAAGAATCCATGAACGGCTAGGAAACAATGAACCGAATACGGCTATTATCTGCTGGCAGGGCGGGGGCGCTTGGCGTATTCATCGCAATAGCCGCTGCCCTGGTGGTTTATCTCGTCTTTCGTAACAGACCAGCTCAGCCCGATCAAACCCGGCCTAAACTCCAGGGCAAAGTCGTTGCCGTCTTCAGCAACACTCGCTATGCCCACGAAGTCAACGGCCGCGTGCGTTTCAACATCACCGCGGGCACCGATAGGACTTACCAGGACGGGACCCACGAGCTGGAGCAGGTCAAACTCGAATCATACGGCTCGAGCGATGACCGACACGACGTGGTCACCTGCGATCGCGCCAAGGTGAGCGACCCGTCCGATCTCAGCAAGCTCGACGCAGAGTTCATCTCGAACGTAGTTGTAAAAACTTCGGATGGGCTGACGGTGAAAACAAACTACCTGCACTACGAGCAGGTGACGAATACGGTTGACACAAAAGAGGTCGTCGAGTTCGAAGGACGCAACTACTCCGGCCGCGCGACTGGCATCATCGTGGAGGCTAACGACGAACGCGCCCGGTTGCTTAAGGACGTCGATGTGACGATCAAGCCCGAAAACGAACCGCAGCAGGAGGCGAAACGCGGAGGGTCGAATGCAGGTTCATCCGCTCGCAGCCGGCGCAACGAAACTCCCGAGGAGAGGGCCGCTCGCAAGGCTCGAAAACGCGCGCGCAAAGAGTCTCGCGGAGGCCGTGAAGACATGCAGGACCGGGCGTTTGCACGCGCTTCCAAGCCTTCGAAGCCGGAGAAGAAACCAGTCGATGCTCAGGCCCGGAAAGAGCTGCCCACGAGGATAAAGAGCGAGTCTGCGCTGCTTGAAAAGAGGGAACACCGCGTCACCTTTGATGGCAACGTCGCTGTGACTCAGGCTGACGGCGAGCTGCGCGCCGACCGGATGGTCAGCTATACCGACGCCACCAATCATCTGGAGCGGATCGAGGCTAGGGGCAATGCCTATCTGAAGCAAACCGATAAAGCCGAGATCAAATCGCCGGAGATGGATTTCTTTTTCGGCGAGTCGCATCAGCTGGAACGCGCGATCGCTGCGCGAGGCGCATTTACTCGATCGCTCGGGCCCGCGCCGCCGAGAGAGGCAAGCGCGGATACCATCGAAGCCAGATTCGCACAGAGTGAGGGGAACAACGTCGAAACGATCAAGGCTCTAGGCAACGCGAGGCTGAAGATCCACGCCCCGGCTGTCACCGACAACAAGAGCAATCCCGCCGAACGAGAGCTCACCGCCGGAACAGTTGACATGGAGTTTTTCCCCGACGGGAAAAACATCAAGTTCGCCGAGGCGACCGGCGACGCCGTCATGAGCGTAACTCCCGTTCGGGCCGAGCGCCGCGCCGACAAGAAAACAATACGCGCGCCGCATATGACAGCGGAGTTCTACGAACAAGGGAATCGCGTAAAGACTTTCAACGCGACCGACGGAGTTCGAGTTGATATTGAAGCGCTGCTGCCCGATGATCACCCGGTGCGCACCTCGACCAGCAAGTCGCTCATCGCCCGGTTTCTGGCCGATTCACAGGACGTCGATAACATCGACCAGGAAGGGAGCTTCAAGTACAACGAAGGCGACCGAAACGCGCTGGCCGAGCGCGCGGTTTATGAAGGACCAAAGGAATTCCTGAGTCTTCGCGGAAAGCGTCCGATGGTGTGGGACACAAAGGGCCGAACGCAGGCCGACGAGATCGACTACGATCGAGGCCACGACGAAACGCATGCTCGCGGCGATGTGCGCACGACTTACTACAGCCGGGAAACGACGAACGACTCGACGCCGTTCAAAAACACCAAGTCGCCGATCTTTATAACCGCCGAGCGCGCCGACGCGCAGAACAAAGAGGGCGTGGCGGTCTATACCATAGGCGCTCGGGGATGGCAGGACGACAACTTCGTCAAGGCTGATCGAATTGAGCTCTATCAGAACGACAAGCGAATGGTCGCGATCGGCAACGTCGAAAGCGCCCTTTACCAGGCGAAGCGCGAGACCTCGCCCGGCAAACGTGAGGTCGTACCCGGTTTCGCCACTGCCGACAGAATGACGTACTCAGACACCGAGAGAAAGATTCATTACGAAGTTGGAGTGAAAGCGAGACAAGGCAGCGACCGGATCGAGGCAGCAGCGGTCGACGTCTACCTGCAACCGGAGACTAACGAAGTCGACCATCTGACTGCCGACGGCAGTGTCGTGCTCACGCAGCCCGGGCGGCGCGGAGTCGGCGACAGGCTAGTTTACACTTCGGAGGATGGGCGCGCGGTTTTGACGGGCAAAACCGCGCGGGTTGATGATGTTGAGAAGGGCGCTACAATGGGCTCTCAATTGACTTTCTATAGTCGCGATGATAGGATTTCGGTCGAAAATCAAGAGGGTACGGGACGTGTTCGATCGACTCATCGTTTGACAAAGAGCAAACAGAATTGAAAGCAACGAGATGGTAGAAGAAGTGTCCGTGATCGAAACGCCGGTCGGCGATGCCGAGCCTCAAACAACACTCCCCTTACAACAAACAAGCGTTCTTTCGGTAGAAAGTCTGCGAAAGTCCTATCGCAAGCGCACCGTAGTAGACCACGTATCGCTCGACATTCGTCAGAACGAGATTGTGGGGCTTCTTGGGCCGAACGGCGCGGGCAAGACGACGGTCTTCTACATGATTGTGGGACTCGAGCGACCGGACGAGGGGAAGATATTTCTGGATTTGAGAGATATATCGCGCCTGCCGATGTTCCTGCGCGCTCGAGACGGGATAAGTTACCTGCCGCAGGAAGCCTCGGTGTTTCGCAAACTGACGGTCGAGGAAAATATCCTGCTGGTGCTTCAAACCCTGCCGCTCACGAAAGCCGAGCGCGACCATAAACTCGAGTTGTTGCTGAGCGAGCTCGACATCGCTTATGTGCGTCACACAAAGGCCTATCAGCTTTCAGGGGGTGAGCGGCGCAGGACTGAGATCGCTCGATGCCTGGTGATCGAGCCGCGGTTTATTCTTCTCGACGAGCCGTTCGCCGGAATTGATCCGATCGCCGTGATCGACATACAGCGAATCCTCCAAAAGCTGCGCGACCGCGGCATCGGGGTGTTGATAACCGATCACAATGTGCGCGAGACTCTGGCGATTACGGACAGGGCGTATATAATTAACGACGGAAGGATCTTCCGCGCGGGGACGCCGGACGAGTTGACGCGCGATGAAGAAGTGAAACGGGTCTACCTGGGGGAGAATTTCAAGATGTAGTCATCGGTCATTTTCATTGGTCATTTGCCTTTGACCTTTCCCTTTGCTTCCACATCAAGCGTAGATTGTTGACCAATGCAAAAGACAAGTGACAAATGAGCTATGTCGGTTAAGCCACATCTATCAACGAGTCTTTCGCAGCGGCTGGTGCTGACGCCGCAGATGCGCCAGCGAATCGAGCTGCTGGCGATGACCAAACTCGAGCTGGCAGACATGGTCCAGACCGAGCTCTCCGCCAATCCGGTGCTCGACGAAGTAGCCCCGGGTGAAGGGGTCGACGACAATTCACCGCTTGAAGACGAAATTACCGCGGTAGACGCCACGACCGCTGACCTGAAGACCTCCGACGCACAACCGACCACCGAATCCGTTACGGATATGCCGGCGCCGGACGGACGCCTGACGGAGGCAGCTTCTCAAGTTGATACGTTGGAGCCGGCCGGATCTGCTGAATCCAATCCCGTAGACGGCGAATCCGAACCGGACCGCGAACGCGACTCATTCCAGGAAGTGGATTTCGGCTCAACCTTTGAGGAGTATCTGGATCCCGGCTACAAGACCCACGAGTACGAGGCGAAGGATGACGTTTCATTCGAGAACATGCTCACTCGCCGCGAGTCGCTGTATGAGCAGCTGATATGGCAGCTTCATATGACCGAGTGCTCGGACGAGGTCCGGGCCGCCGGCGAAGCGATCATAGGAAATCTGGACGAGAATACCGGTTTCCTCGACGCCACCGTAGAGGAGATCGCCTCGATGGGTCCGTGGGACGTTGAGATCGTCGAGCAGGCGCTGCGGGTCGTGCAGCGTTTGGATCCGATCGGGTGCGCCGCGCGCGACGTTCGCGAGTCGCTGATGGTTCAACTCGACTACCACGGTTGGGGAGACCGGCTTGCGGCGCAAATGGTGCGCGATCATTTGGAGAGCCTTCAGACCCACAAGCTCCCGGAGCTGGCAAAGACCCTCGGTGTTCCTGTCGAGCAGTTGATCGACGAGATGGAGATCATCAAGAAGCTTGATCCAAAACCCGGGCGGAAGTACTCGTCCGAAGAAGCCCAGCCGGTGGTCCCCGAAGTCACAATCGAAAAGATCGGCGATGACTACATGATACGGTTCGAAGATGACGGCATGCCGCACCTTCGCATCAACCGGACGTATCGCCAGATGATGGAGTCCAAAGACTCGTCGAAGGAGACGCGCGACTACATCAAGGAGCGTTTCCGCTCGGCAGTCGACCTGTTGAAGAACATCGAACACCGGCGGCAGACAATCTATCGCGTGTGCCAGTCCATAGTGGACCGGCAACGCGACTTCCTGGATCACGGCATCGAGCAGCTCAGGCCGATGATGCTCAAGGACGTCGCCGAAGACATTGGAATGCACCTCAGCACAGTCTCGCGGGTCGTGAACCGCAAGTACGTCAATACGCCGCAGGGGGTGTACGAACTGCGCCGGTTCTTCACCGAGGGCATGCGAAGCGACACCGGCGAAGACGTCTCTACACGCGTGCTCAAGCTCAAGATCAAAAAGATGATCGAAGCCGAAGACCCCCACCGCCCCATCACCGATGACGAGATAGCGAAACGCCTCGCGAGAGACGGCGTGAAGATGAGCCGACGGACGGTCGCCAAGTACCGCGACCAGATGCGCATCCCAGGGTCGCGAGAGAGACGCGCCATCGTCTAGTTCGAATACCGGCATTGTTTACTTGATGACGCACAAAATGTTTCCCTTCATTCCCCGACTCCGAAATCACAATCCAACAAACAGGGAGATGAGAACAGATGGAATTCGAGTTCACCGGTCGACACATTGAAATAACCCCGGCGGTGGAGAGATTGGTTCGCAAAGAACTTGGAAAACTCGACCTGATGCTTGACTCGGCGCCGATCAGGACTCACGTGATCGTTTCCGCTGAAAAACACAGGAAGCGGACGGAGATCGTTGTGCACTGGCGCGATAACGTTTTCACCGCGGTGGGCGAGCATGCGGATCTCGCGCAGTCGGTGGCCGCAGCGGCGGCGAGAGTCCAGAAACAGGGACTGCGGCTAAAGGAAAGGTTTCAGGCCCGCAAGCGTGGGCGCCAGCCGGCCGGCACAGTTGCGCCTGTCCCGGACGGGCTATTGGAAGCAGCGCCGAATGCGCCGCGGATAATCCCTCAACCTCGCTACCGCGTTAAGCCGATGACACCCGAGGAAGCAGCCATAATACTGACCGACTCGAACGATCAGTTCATCGTGTTTCGCGACGCCGAGACGAATAAAGTCGGGGTGCTGTATAACCGCACGGACGGAAACTTCGGCCTGATTGAACCGTAGAGAAGGCAAAAGTAAAAAGGAAAAAAGCAAAACAACACGGTTGCTTTTTTACTTTTTACTTTTTACTTTTTATGCCTGTTTCAGTCGTCATCATTACCGGAGTATCGGGGTCGGGGATGTCCTCGGCGCTCAAAGCTCTGGAAGATCTCGGCTACTTCGCAATAGACAATCTGCCCGTCCAGCTGATTCCGACCTTTGTCCGGCTCTGTGATGACTCACGGGAGATCGACCGCACGGCGTTCGTGGTCGATGTGCGTTCGCGAGAGTTCCTCAGTTTGTTCCCGCGCATTCACGCCGAACTGATCGAGAAGGGCGTGGGCGTTACGGTTCTGTTTCTTGAAGCGGACGACGAAGTTCTGCTTCGGCGATACAGCGAGACTCGGCGGCCTCACCCGTTGCCCGATCAGAACGTTATCGAAGCCATCCGGCACGAGCGAGAGATGCTCTCCGAGATTCGCGACCTCGCCGATCACGTGATCGATACCTCCGAGCACACGGTGCACACTCTGCGCGACGTGATCAAGGATCGATTTGCCGAAAAAGGCGGCGCCCACGAGTTGAACGTGACGATCGCGTCGTTTGGGTTCAGACATGGATCTCCTCGCGGGTTGGATATGTTGTTTGACGTCCGATTTCTGCCAAACCCGCATTTCATACCGGAGCTGAGGCCGCTGACCGGCCGCGACCCGCAGGTTATCCGATACTTGCAATCGGAAAGTGAGGTTGAGGATACTATCGAGAGACTGGTAGATCTGCTTGCTTACCTTTTGCCGCGATTTCGACGGGAAGGAAAGAGCTACGTGACCGTCGGCATAGGGTGCACCGGCGGCCGGCATCGTTCGGTGATGGTCGCCGAAGCAATTGACCGGAGGTTGAAAGAACTGGGCTACAAGGTAAAAGTTGTCCATCGGGACATGGACAAAGACGAGCAGAGGTACAAAGAATGATGTCGAAACGTGATGCGTGAAAAGATTCTCACGGATCACCCATCACGGATGACGTTTCGCGAATCACGTTTACGGATCACGCATCGGCTATGATCGGCGGCGTAATCGTAACTCACGGACAGTTGGCTAACGAACTGGTCTCGTCGGCTGAGATGATTGTCGGCGAGATAAACCACATCACCACGGTGTCGATAGGATGGCACGATGATGTTGAACTCGCCCGCGAGGAGATTGAACGGGCCGTTCAGCGAGTGGACGCTGGAGGCGGAGTGCTGCTGCTCACCGACATGTTCGGCGGGACGCCGACAAACATCGCGGCAAGCTTTCTGGGCCGCGCTCCGGTTGAAGTAGTAACCGGCGTCAACCTTCCGATGGTCATCAAGCTTGCGACGCAGGAGAAGGACGAGACTTTGTCCGAGCTCGCTCGCCGCGTGCGCGATCAGGGGCAAGAACAGATTCATATCGCAAGTGACATTCTGACGCCAAAGAAGAAATCTGATGATTGAGGACTGAGGTCGAACGCCCGAGGTTCACAGTCTCACGAATGATCTCCAAATCCGAAACCGAACCCCTCGAACCTGAAATCTCAACTCGGCAATCAAATCGCGATCGAAGAGGATCGGACCTTCACGACCATGACTCGCCGTTGCTTCGCATCTCGGATCTCCGCGTCTATTTTCAAACCGACGACGGAGACGTGAAAGCAGTCGACGGGATCAGCTTCGAAATCGCCGAGGGCGAAACCCTGGGGCTGGTCGGGGAGAGCGGCTGCGGCAAATCCGTAACTGCCTATTCGATCCTCAAACTCCTGCCCTCGCCGCCGGCCAGGTACGGAGGCGGGGAAATCATGTTTCGCGGAGAGAATCTGCTGCTTCTCGATGAGAGGAGGATGCGAGGTGTGCGAGGGAACCTGATCTCGATGGTCTTTCAGGAGCCGATGTCCTCGCTGAATCCGATAATGTCTGTCGGCGCGCAGATAACCGAGGCGATACGTGAGCACAGGCCGGCAAACAGGCGCCAAGCGCGTGAAATCGCGATCGATATGCTGCGGCGCGTTGGAATACCTTCGCCAAAGTCTCGTTTCCATGAGTTTCCGCATCAACTATCGGGGGGAATGAAGCAGCGAGCTATGATAGCGATGGCGCTTGTGTGCCGGCCGTCGCTCCTGATCGCCGATGAGCCCACCACCGCGCTCGATGTGACAATTCAGGCCCAGATACTCGAGCTGCTTGGTGAGCTCAAACGCGAACTCAACATGTCGATCCTGCTCATAACTCATGATTTGGGAGTAGTTGCCGAAACCTGCGATCGTGTGGCAGTGATGTATGCCGGTAAAATCGTCGAATCGGCGCCGACCACGCCACTGTTCGAGAGCCCGAAACATCCGTACACCCACGGATTGTTTCGCTCACTACCCACGCTCACCGAAAACAAAAAGCAGCTCGCGGTGATCCCGGGCGCCGTGCCAAATCCATTGGATTTTCCGTCGGGTTGTCGCTTCCGGACTCGTTGCTCGATGGCGAAAGAAGTGTGCGAACAGGAACCGCCCCTGCGTGAGATTTCAGCGAACCATTATGCTGCCTGCCATTTTGCCGAAGAGGTTGGCGCGCTGGAGCGTGGAACGGCATAGCTCTCATTGCGCCGGAAGCATCGAGTTGCAGGCGACCTTCGCCAAGCGGTGGGTCACGAAGTCTAACGTTTAATCAGGTCCGGCTCCCACTCTGGTGCACCCCTCTCCTGTGAAAGCCCGATTTCGTTTGTCGTCTTCTCAGAGCTGTGTTCTAGTAATTTGGTATGGCTGCGGACGATGTTCTGATTGTCGAAAATCTCGTCAAATACTATCCGATTCGCAAGGGAGTAGTTCCCAGGACCGTCGGCTACGTCCGAGCGGTTGACGGCATCTCGTTCTCGATTCCGCGTGGAAAGACTCTCGGTCTGGTCGGCGAGTCCGGCTGCGGCAAGACGACGACTGGGCGCGCGATACTGCGGCTGACTGAGCCGACTTCTGGGAGCGTGATCTTCGACGGCCAGAATGTGCTCGCGTTGTCCGAGCGCGAGATGCGAAAGCTGCGTCGCGAGATGCAGATCATCTTTCAGGACCCTTACGGGTCGCTCAACCCGCGAATGACCGTGGGGGCAATGATCGAAGAGCCAATCCTGGTCCATGGGATCCTTCCCGAAGTCGCAGACGAGACGAGGGAATCGAACTTACGGGCGCTGACGCCCGCCCGCCGACGGGCCCGCAAGCGGGTCAATGAACTTCTCAAGCTTGTTGGGTTGAGCGCGGAACACGCGAGCCGTTATCCGCACGAGTTTTCAGGAGGTCAGCGCCAGCGCATTGGCATCGCTCGAGCACTTGCGCTCGAGCCTAAGCTCATCGTGTGCGATGAAGCCGTCTCAGCCCTGGACGTCTCGATTCAAGCCCAGATATTAAACCTGCTCCGCGAGCTCCAGCAGCGCTTTGATCTTACCTACCTGTTCATCGCACACGACCTCGCCGTAGTCAGACACATATCCGATCGAGTTGCGGTGATGTACTTGGGCGAGATCGTCGAGGAGGCAAATACCGGCGAGATCTTTTCCAACGCGCTGCACCCTTACACCCAAGCCTTGCTGACTTCCATTCCTGTGCCGGCGCCGCGGGCAAAACGCGGGCGGGTGCGGCTCGAAGGAGACGTTCCGACCCCAATCGACCCACCGGCCGGCTGCCGCTTCCACACGCGCTGCCCGATTGCGATCGAGGAATGCAAAAACGCCAAGCCGCCGATGGTCGAGATAAGCCCAGGGCACAAAGTGGCGTGCATACGCACGGATGTGTCGGCGACCCTGATCCCTGGGAGCGCGGGCGTCCCGCCCGCTTGATTCCTCGGAGCGCAGGCATCCCGCCTGCCTGATTCCTCGGAGCGCGGGCGTCCCGCCCGCCTGATCCGGAATTTGTCCGTTTCCAATACAGAGCGGCGTGACGAGCCTGTGGATATGACTTGGAATTGCCTCGCAGGCAAGCAGGCGGGACGCCTGCGCTCCAGGGCTCAGCGCTCGACGGCGGCCTCGCGGCTGTCCTCAACGTCTTCTTCCTGCACTCGTGTGAAGGCACCGCTGTTGCGCGCGACGTAGTGGCTCCCCGAATGGTGGTTTTGATGTTGACCGCTGTAGCGGCTCTCCGCTTTGCTGATCCCGTCGATGTGGGAATCCAACTCGATGAACTGATCGGCGACGTCGATTAATCTCGGACTGGTGTTGCTGCGAAAACCTGCCAGCTCAACACGCACGCCTTTGTAAGCTATAGCGTTGATCGCGTAGGCAAAGTCCTCGTCGCCGGATACCAGCACCGCGGTGTCGTATTTGTCGCAAAGTGAAAGCATGTCCACTGCGATCTCAACGTCAAGGTTGGCCTTCTTGGTGCCGTCCGCGTAGGTCTTAAGTTCCTTCTCGACTACTCGATAGCCGTTTCTGCGCATCCAAAGCAGAAAACCCTGCTGGCGCTCGGCCTTTTCGTCGACTCCCGTGTAAAAGAACGCCCTGAGCAACGGAGCATCTCCGCGAAGAAAATTCAGAAACTTGGCGTAGTCTATCTCGACTCCAACCGACCTTGCCGCGTGAAATAAGTTATTACCGTCGATGAATATAGCTATCTTTCCCCTCATAATCCCTCATATATCCTGCGCGTAATTGTAAATTGAGTACGTTGAATGTTTAACATAGCGATTGGGGCGTTGCAAGGCTCCGAGTTCCGCCCGCATGGCGCTCAAGTTGACAGCCTCTTTGACTGGCATAGACAATGAGAATGAGTGTCGATTGCCAAAGAGCAAGATCAGTCAGAGAATGGATTAACTTGATTTGAGCATGACCAGGCGAGTAGTTCTGTTTTTCATCCTCCTCCTCAGTTCCTCGGTGGCCGCTTCCGCCGCTGCGACGGACACTATAGTCACGATGCCGTTCGAGAACCTCTCCGGGCGAGCGGAATACAATTGGGTAGGCGAGAGCTTCGCTGCCGCGCTGGCTGATCTGCTCGACAAGCCCGGACTGGTGGCCATCAGACCCGACGAACGCAACGTCGCGTACAAACAGGAGGGCCTTCCCCCCACCGCGATCCTTACGCGCGCCACGATGATCAAGATAGCCGAGCGCGCCGGAGCCAACCTCGTTGTAATGGGAACTTACCGCATAGCGGGCGAAGGGCGCGACAGCACGGTGACGATAACTGCTCGCGTCGTCGATATTCGCGAGGGCCGCCTGGCGGGCAAAGAGTATAACCGCGGAGGTCCGCTTGTTGACCTGCAGAAGCTTCAGGGCGATCTCGCCTACGAGATTCTCTACCAGCACAACCCCGCCCTCCCTTTCTCGCGCGATCAGATCTCCACCGATGCGACGGTCGCCCCCATAGGCGCGTTCGAGAACTTCATAAAGGGCACGCTCACCCGCGACCGCGACGCTCGGGTCGGTTTTCTCCAGCGCGCGATCAAAGAGTTTTCTGAGAAGACGAAGAGCCAGTACATCCCCGCGGTTTTCGAGCTGGGGCGCATTCACTTTGAAGCCGCCGAATACAAGGAAGCGCTGGAACAGCTCTCTCTGGTCGACGACAAGAACCCGCGCTACGACGAGGCGCAGTTCTACGCGGGAGTCGCGCAGGACGCCCTGGGACAGACCGAGCCGGCGCTTGCGACCCTCCAGAAGCTTGCGGTGAGGCTGCCGCTGTTCGAGGTTTACAACAATATCGGCGCGCTGTTGATCAAGCAGAAGAAGTACAAGGAGGCGATCGACCACTTGAAGCCGGCGACGGACGCGGCTCCGCGAGATTCCGATACGCTGTTCAATCTCGGCTATGCTTATTTCCTGGCGAAGGACAACGCAAACGCCGCGGCTACGCTCAAAGCCGAGACCAAACTACGGGCTTCGGACGGCGAAGCGTTTTACATTCTCGGCAAAGCGCTGGTGGGCGACCCCGATCAAGCTGCCGCGACCGCGGCTTCGGATCAGGCAAAGAAGCTGCTTACTTCCTTCGCTCAATGGGAAACCAAGGGGATACCGCAGCTCGCCCGCATGAAGACGTCGTTCAGCAAAATCAACTATTATCGCTACAAGCGCGAGCAGGACGAGCGGCTGAACACCCAAACCCACATAACCAGCTTGACCCCGCAAGCCGATCAGTTGCTTGAGTCCGCGCGCAACGCTTTTCTCGCCGGAAGAGATGAGGATGCGCTTTCGGCCCTCGGCAAGCTATTGCAGATTGCGCCTCAAGACTTCGAGGCCCACCTGTTGATGGGCCGGGTGTACGAGCGAAAAGGCGATTTTGATCGCGCGACTAACGCGTTGAAGGCGGCGGTCTTTTGGAACCCGAAGCTCGTCGCGGCCCACGTGCTGCTCGGAAGGATCGCAGTCTTGAAGAACGACTGCGCAGGAGCTCAAGCATCGGCGGACAAAGCGCTGCAGATCGACCCCAACAATCAAGACGCGCAGGCGCTAAAGAGGCTAATTGAACAGAAGTGCAAACCGGCCAGTTGAGGTAAACACTCTCAAACCGCTTGGTCCATAAGTTGAAAACGGGGCCCTGGCCCTCCGTAGGAGGGTCATGTCTATAGCAATAATCTGGCTTCGCATTTGCCCTCCGTAAGGAGGGCCATGTTCATCCGGGTGGTTTTCCAAGTGAACAACGAAGACGTGTCAATTCTGTGTCACATATGGCCCTCCGACGGAGGGCAGAGTCCTGTGTCCAGCAGGTATTCCTCGTTAGTCTTCGGCGCGAGGCGTAAGCCCGTAACAATCACCCTTTACTTTGAAAACCATTCCCTCTGTGCTAGGTTCACTTCGGAGCAATAGTATGGCAGCCAACCTCGAGCCTCTTCTCACGATAGCGGACCTCGACTCCCTTCCCGAGGACGGAAACCGCTACGAGCTCATCGAAGGAGAACTCTTCGCGTCCTGCTCACCCAGCTTGCTTCATCAAAGGACGGTTAGGAATGTGCTGTTTCTCCTCACACAATACCTCCGGGAAAACCCCGCTGGTGAGATTCTCCCCGGACCCGGAGTGATCTTCAGCGACTTCAGCGGCGCCATCCCCGACCTCGTGTATCTCAGCTACGAACGCGGCAAAGAGATAGCGACTGGAGATCGACTAACCGGCGCGCCGGAGTTGATTATCGAGGTGCTTTCTCCGGGAGCCGAGAACCGGCGCCGCGACGAGCACGCAAAGCGGCAGCTCTACAGAAAGTACGGGGTGAAAGAGTATTGGGTTCTTGATCCACAGAAACTCACGGTCCAGGTCTTTCGCACTGCGAGGCTCAAACTCACCGCCACGCTTCACGTTCGCGATGTGCTATCCACTCCGTTGCTGCCAGGCTTCCGCTGTTCGGTCAAAGAGATCTTCGAATAGAACGTTCTCCATGACATCACTGTGCTAGATCGGCCCGTCCCCGGCGAGCAGAAGCTGGGGCTCCTCGTAGAAACAATAGCCACTGGACGGAGAATCCAGATTGAAGACCCACACCACGTCATAGCGCCCGCCAGAGCCGTCGGGCTCGCTTGGCCACGTGGTCGGGACCGGGTTCTGGTTGTTGGGGCTTATCGGAAAGTGTTTTGGCGATGTCCGGAATGTCTTGATGCTCCCAGCAGATCAGCACGACTCCGCTGCAGGCCATTGCTGACTTCGCAACATCCTTCTCCTTGCCCTTGGGAAAAGTGAAGTTCGTTGTCACACTGCCGCCGAGTTTGTCGATCAACGGCGTGACCGTTTCCTGAGGCCGCTCGCTCGAGCTGCCCGACGCTATCTGAGAAGCGTAGATCGTTGCCGGTGTCGCGATCTGGGGGTTCTGAAACGGCCCAACCGAAGGCGCGAAGAGCACTACTAACGCGCCGGCTCGTTGCCATCCTTGAACAATGAGCGATTCCTTGTCGTGATCGCCATTAATATTCACCCCGTGCGGAGGCGGATTGCTGGGAGGCTTCTCCGCGTGCCGGATAAGCATCATCTTGGTTGTTTGTAATATCACCTGCTCGTCGCGTCAAGCGGGCCGTACGATAAATCGTGTTCCGAGAGAGAGCGTCAAAACAAACGCTTCAGTGGGGGCCAACTCCGTAGGAGTTGCCTGTTTATAGCTACCAGCAAGATGGATCGGCCTAACTCCGTAGGAGTTACCAGTGCGTTTGTCGGAGGAACCTGCCGATAGATACAACCCGGGTCTCATCTTATACGAAGAGGTCACTCCTACGGAGGAGCGCCGGTAAAATCGGCAATATGTTGGCGGTGAAAGTCCGCTACAGGCAAGGCCTAGCCAGCCAGTCTGGCTCCGAGTCATGGGACGGCGGTAGCAATGCCGTAGTCCAAGCGTTGACAGGGGA
>DATIFP010000155.1:0-71152 GCA_035455165.1 Blastocatellia bacterium | reverse complement strand
GTATACGCGACCGAGAGCATGGTGCGCCTCTGGACTAGGGTTTGTCGCAACTTCATTAAGCAAAGTTACCTCTGCGAGCTGCCGAGAGACCGCATCGAACCTACCTTGCTCTGTACCCCGCGTCTTTGGATACTCCGCGTATCTGAATCCCGATATCCGTGCCTCAGTCGGGCGTTCGTTGGGATACGCTTTCGTTAATGCCGCCAAGCCCTTATCCACTTCGGACTGATAGAATACAGCCCGCCAAATCCCAACTCCCAGGCCAAGCATGACGAGCGCCGCAGTTGCCATTCTCAAATAGGGAGACGAGAGCGCTCGACTCCACCACGCAGCCTGCCGGATGACCGCTGAAGAACGCCCGACTACCGACCGGGTCGCTGTCGCGGCTTCCGTAGCCGGGGCTTCCGTTTCCCCTTCTGCTGTAACGTATCTCCTCAACGCCATCGCGAAACTCAACTTCCGTCGCCGGTCGGGCGTCGAAACAAAATAGCTCTCAAACCTGCCGCGCTCGTCTGAGGAAAGCTGCCCGCCGAGATAGTCGTCCACCAACTCGTCTTCGATCACAGGGAGCAGATCGAATAACTCTCTTTCAGTAAGCAATCTCTCTTCGAGCCTCTGCTGCTCCGCCTCGTTTAGCTCGCCAAGCAGATACCTCCTCAGATCCCCGTCATCGTTGCCTTCTTGATTCATTATCTCGCCGCTCGCTGCACCCGCAGGAGCCGCTCACCTATTTATGACCGGCCCCGGCGATCCGTTTCACCTACGCGACCTGCTGCTGGAGACAGTTTTCGACGCAAACTTGCAGGCCCGCCCTTATCCGGTGCGCCCGGATTCGCAATGCGTTCAGAGCAATCCCCAACTGCTCAGCAAGTTCCTTCCTGTGAACTATCTTCGCCTGCCTTTCCTCCTTGTAGTATTCAAGCATCAGCAGGCGGTTCTCCGGGGTGAGCACGCTCATGCACCGCTCGAGGCAGCCATACTCCTGTTCTTTTTGTTCGGGAGGGTCCGGAGGTAGCGGTGGGAACACCACAGGGTTCTTCTTCACGTGCTCCAGATGAACGTTGCGAGCTACCCCATAGAAGTAGAGAGCAGGGTCGCCGCTGTATGAGTCGGCTATGTCCTGCATCCTCCGAATGACGCGGTTGATGGTTTCATCGGCCAGTTCCTCGCCGGTCGAGCATCCGCGGCAGGCGAAGATCTTTATGAGCCTCCGGCGAATCTCTTCGTACTTGGCCCCAGCCTGATCGCGATCAGGATCCAGCCAAACGAGAAACCTATCGAACGCATCCTGATTTATATCCCACTGCTTTCTCATCAGAACCCGTCGCCGCGCGTATATTAGATTGAACGTCCGGTTGCTCCTGTACAGAGCGCCCAGCCTTCGATCCCTTCACAAGGAGAGGAAGAGGTCACAAAATCACAACCTGGTCGGCGCTGAATGTATCACGGGACACTCTCTGAGGCAAAATGTTTTCTTTACACTCACCGGCTTCGTAATCATCGCCTCCCGCAACCCGAATTCGCGCGCCCGGTTAGCCAAGGATCCACGCCGCAGCTTTGGCGCGGCCGATCAGGCCTGCTGCTCTGTTTTCAGTTTTCCCCTCGAATGCTAATGTACCTGTCTCAAGGGCGGATTAACTCATCTTCGGGAGATTCCTCATGATTTCTTTAAAGAATGTCATCGTGCTCGCTCTTACCCTGGCTTTGGCTCTGCCCATAGCCGGCCGCGCGATCATCGAAACACAGGGCGGCAAACCAACAATCGACGCAGTTCCGAGCTTCGCCGAACCGGCTATATCACCTGATCGTTCGGAGATCGCCTTCGTCTCGGGCGGTGACATCTGGACCGTGCCGGCTTTCGGGGGCGAGGCCAGATTGCTCGTCTCCCATCCAGCAAACGAATCGCGTCCGCTGTTTTCGCCCGACGGGCGAAGGCTCGCTTTCATCTCGAATCGCACGGGCGGCGGCGACATCTACGTCCTCGGCTTTGACAGCGGAGAGACCCGGCGGCTTACGTTCGACGACGGCAACGAACAACTCGACTCGTGGTCAAGAGACGGGCGCTGGATCTATTTCACCTCTTCAAGTCGCGACATCTCGGGGATGAACGATCTGTTTCGTGTGAGCGTCGACGGCGGCACGCCTATGCAAGTGAGCGCTGACCGTTACGCGAGCGAATACTTTTCGACGCCTTCCCCGGATGGCAAGGCCCTGGCCTTCACCGCTCGAGGTGTCGCATTCGGGCAGTGGTGGCGAAAGGGCCGCTCTCATCTCGATGAATGTGAAATATGGGTTATGCGCGATACGCAGCCGGCGAGCTACGAACAGATCACTGACGCCGGCGCCAAGGATATGTGGCCGATGTGGAGCGCCGACGGCAAGAATATCTACTACGTCTCTGATCGCGGCGGCGCGCAGAACATCTGGATGTCGTCGCCCGGTCGCGGAGATCGAAAAGGAAACTCGAATGCCCGGCAGATCACAAAATTCAAAGACGGGCGGGTGCTTTGGCCGAACATCTCGTACGACGGACGAACGATTGTCTTCGAGCGCAACTTCGCGATCTGGAAACTGGACACCGCTTCCGGCCAGTCGAGCGAAGTTCCCATCACGCGGAGAGGAGCGCCCGCGGGACCATCCGTCGAACACCTGAGGTTGACGGATCAAATCCAGGAACTGGCCCTTTCGCCCGACGGTAAGAAGGTCGCCTTCGTTGTGCGAGGCGAAGTGTTCGCTGCTTCAGCAAAGGATGGCGGCGACGCCGCGCGGGTAACCAACAGCCCTTCTAATGAATCGCAGATCACCTGGGCGCCCGATAGCCGCAAGCTGGCTTACGTGTCCGATCGCGACGGCGTCCCTCACATCTACACCTACGACTTTGCATCGAATGCCGAAACGCAATTGACACGCGACGGAGCGGACGACGCGGGTCCGACTTTCTCGCCCGACGGGAAGTCGTTGGCGTTCGAGCGAAACGCGCGCGAGCTTCGGGTCGTGGAGCTCGAGTCTAAACAAGAGCGACTGCTCGCCAGCGGTACCTTCGAGCGACCGCCGCTCAGCGCAAACCGCGCTTTTGTCTGGTCGCCAGACAACAAGTGGATCGCATACACGTCGGTCACGGGCAAGTCGTTCGTTAACGTGTTTGTGGTTCCGTCCGCGGGTGGCGAAGCGAAACAGATCAGCTTTCTCGCTAATGTCTTCAACAACGCGGTTTCATGGAGCCCGGATGGAACCTTCATTCTTTTCGATAGCGCGCAGCGGACGGAGGACAGCCGGATCGCGCGCATCGACCTGATCCCGCGGACGCCGCGCTTTCGAGAAGACCAGTTCCGCGATTTATTCAAAGAAGAGTCACCAAGACCTGCTCGAACACCACCTCCGCAAGAGCCTCGGCAGAGCGAGCCGCAAACCGCTCCACCGGCCACGAGTGGCGCTAATGAAAGGAAGCCTTCGCCGAAGCCGGTCGAGATCGTGTTTGAGGATATTCGAAAGCGATTGAGCCTGCTTCCGGTTGGCGTCGATGCGGGAAACCAGGAAATCAGCCCAGACGGGAAGTGGCTGTTAATGATCGCGAGCGGCGCCAATCAACAGAACCTTTACATCTACTCTTTGGACGAGTTGGCGCGCGAGCCTGCAGTAGCGCGCCAATTGACCTCGACCGCTGGATTCAAGCGAGACGCGCAGTTCTCGCCGGACGGCAAAGAGGTATTCTATCTGGAGCAAGGCCGAATCAACGTCGTCGCGCTCGATGCGCGCGCGCCGAGGCCGCTCGCGGTCAGCGCCGAGATGGATGTGGACTTCGCTCGAGAAAAGATCGAAGTCTTCAATCAGGCGTGGGCCTATCTGCGCGATTATTTCTACGATCCGAATTTCCACGGCGTAGACTGGAAGGGCGTGCGAGCCGAGTACGCTCCTCGCATCGCGGGCGCTCGGACGCCGGACGAAATGCGAAGGTTGCTCTCGCTGATGGTTGGCGAGTTGAATGCTTCGCACTCGGGGGTGTCCGGGCCATTCGGTGGCAATCAGGCGTCGACTGGAAAACTCGGCCTTCGATTCGACCGCTTCGAGTACGAAGCGACCGGACGCTTGCGAGTCACGGAAGTAATTCCCCTTTGTCCGGCCGCGCTCGCCGGCATTAGAACCGGGGAGTACCTGCTAGCAATCGACGGCACCCAGATCAGCACGACCACTAATCTGGATCAAATGCTTGGCTTCAAAATCGGCAAGCGTGTTTCGGTCTCGGTCGCGTCATCGAGCGATGGAGCAAACAAGAGAGAGGTCGCGGTTCGGCCCGTGAACACGGCCACTGAGAAGGGGTTGCTCTATCGGAAATGGGTCGAGGAAAACCGAGCGTACGTTGGCAGGATAAGCGGGGGGCGGCTCGGCTACGTTCACATGTTCGATATGGGATCGGGCTCGTTGTCACAACTGTTCGTTGATCTGGACACCGAGAACCATTCACGAGAAGGCGTTGTTGTCGATGTTCGAAACAATAACGGTGGATTCGTCAACGCCTACGCTATTGATGTTCTGGCGCGGCGCGGGTATATGACGATGACGCGGCGCGGCTTCCCCGCCGCCCCGGCGCGAACCGTGCTCGGCCAACGCTCGCTTGAAGCCCCGACGATTCTAGTCACCAATCAACACTCTCTGTCGGACGCTGAAGACTTCACTGAAGGCTATCGCGCGCTCAAGCTCGGAAAAGTAGTGGGAGAGCCGACGGGCGGCTGGATCATCTACACTGCTAACGTGACATTGATCGACGGTACGAGCATACGTCTGCCGTTCATAAAGATCGAATCATCCGATGGAAAGCTAATGGAGCTGGCTCCGCGACCCGTGGATGTGTCAGTGGTTCGGCCCGTCGGTGAGAGCTACTCGGGCCACGACGCTCAGCTGGAAACCGCAGTCAAAGAATTGCTGAAACAGATCGGCAACAATCATCAGTAGACTTGGAGTGCGTGTGGCAGCGCCGCTCGTTGAGCTTGAGGCTCTTCGTCTCGTAGACCAAAGCGGCGGCGCTGCCGCCGCACTCCAAATTACAACTCGGCTACCAGAATATTCGACCGCCGTCCACTGCTGATCACGCGGATGCGATTCGCGCCGGAGCGAATGTTCAACTCCGCAGCGGTGCCAAGCACGGCCAGCTTCTTCGGTGAGCCCGTGCCCGCGAGCGCGGGTGGAGCCACAACTACGCCGTTGATCTCGACCTGCATATCGGCCGAAAGACGCTTGCCCTTGAGCTTCAGCGCACCGTTCGCGTACGAAGCCGACGACAACTTGGCCCCGCCCGCATCGGCTGCGCCGAAATCCACCACAACGGGCGCGCTTCGATGCCCGCGGCTATCGATCAAAGCCAGACTGACGCCGGTCGCTTCCGGGAGTCCGTTCATTCCGGTGAAGCCAACCTTGATCGAGAGGGTCGTAATGATTCCAAAGTCCATCGGGAACGGCGCGGTCTGAGCAAGGCTGTTGCCCTCGCCATCAAGAAACGTGGCTTGAGCTTGCACAACGTCGCCGTCTGCATCCGAGCCTGTGCCGACAAGCGATAGCACGTCGCCGTTCAAGTCCCCAGACAGCGTGCTTATGACTGGCCTGTTGTCGCCAAAAGGCTTAAGCGTGTAACCGAAGAAATCGACCGCCTTGAGGTCGTTCATCATTATCGTCTGGCGCGAGCCTGACGGTAGCGTCGGATCCATGATTCCAATGCGATGTCCGACAATCGAGTCGTCACGCCAGTGGCTTGGTTGAAGCCCGTCGCCCCCGGTGCTGTCGGGCCGCCCCGTTGATAGCTGCAGTTCGCCGCTGCCCTCGAAGAAGACTTGCGCGCCGCCCGAAGTGAGTATCCGGTTAGCCGATGAAAAACCTTCCACGGTCGCACCCGGTCTCAGCCGGAACAGGTCCCACACAGTCACCGCCAAATCGCAATCAGGGTTCAGCTCGCGCTGACCGACCGCCGAGACGAAGCCGAGAACGTGACCGATCTCGTGAGTGACTGCGGCTTCGAAGTCGTACTTTCCAGCATCGATCCCGTCGCTCGGATCGAAGTCAAAGCTCATGCTCGAGTTGAATCCTATCGCCGGGGGTGGCCCGAAGTGCGCAGGGTCGGCCGCAGGATCAGAGTTGATGAAGCCGAGGTTTCTCAACACCGCCGAAGGCGCAAGCACGTCCATGGTTGGACCAAGGTCCGTTGGAACCGGCTCAAGCGGCATCGCCTCATAGAGTTCTTTCTCCTGAGGACTCGACGCCGAATCGATCAACGTATCCAGGATCGAAAAGTAAAACCCCGGCGCGATAAGCATTTGAGGATTGGTTATGCCTAAGAAACCATCTGGGAACTCCTGCCCGAACCAGGTAGGGCTGAAGTCAACGTCGATGATGACGCTGGTTGGATCAGCGATGCGTGCCTCCCAGGCCGCCGCGGCGCGCAGAAAAGCCGCCTTTGCTTGCGGCTCCGCTTCCAGCGCGGGAGTGGCGCGGAGAATGATCTGCAAACCCGTTTCGCTCTGCAACCGCGGTGAACTAATGACGTGAAGGTCGTGCATCCCCTCACGAGACGCGATCAAGTGTTCTTCGGATGGGGATGCGCTCTTGCAGCCTATCTTGCCGTTAGCCTCGTAGACTACCGAGCTCGAAGCGCCGCGCTGCGCTGTAATACCCGAGCGCGATCCACTCTTTGATTCCACGCGCGGAATTACCGGGTTGCCCGCCGGGAGAGCCATGGCCATTGCAAGTGCGCACAGAACAATCAGACTAGACTTGAAATTTGATAGGTAGCGAAGCGCCATGATGATTCACCTCGTCGAGACGAAAAAGGACTGGCTTCTAATGGCAGTTCGATGGGGGACGCGGGATCTGATAGGGGCACAAAGGCTGTGAGGTTGCCTAGGCAGTAGGATATAGCAAAACGCTATAGACACAATAGTTTTCTTGACTCAACAGACTTATGGAGTGCGGCGGCCTAGCTTACGAATGAAGGCTCTAGCGCATGATGCCGCCGCTTTGGCTGTCTGCGATGTCGGAATACCAGGGAGTTGTGTCAAAGCCAAAGCGCCGCCGCTGCGGCATTCAATGCGCGAGGTCCGGCAAGGCGGCGCAGTCCATATGGAGTGCGGCGGCGTGTCTCACGGTAAAGCCCCTTGCGCCTGATGCCGCCGCTATGGCTTTTTCGACTAAAGAACATAGGGGACGCGTGTCAAAGCCAAGGCGCCGCCGGAGAGGCAATTAATGCGCAAGGTTCGGCACGGCGGCGCAGTCCAAGAGACGCTCGACGCGATCAGCGCTTGCTAGCACAGCCTCCCCAACGTAGCATTGCATCGGACTGCACAGGAGGGCGGATGGTTTCAAAACGAGGATCGTTAGCAGGCGATCGGCGGGTTCTGACAACGCTCATCCTGATCCTGGTCTCATCTGGACTTGCTTGCAACGGGGCGCCCAAGACTGGCAACGCAAACTCGCCCACATCGGTCCCGCGGGCGAATAACACACCCAGCCCAAATCCGGAGTCACATGAGTCGAGCAGCCCCGGCGTCGCCATCGACATCAAAGATCCCGATCGTTTCAGCATAGCGGTGACCATCAGCGCTCAAGAGATCAACGCGGATCCATCGAAAATGCCGACGCTGCAATTCACTCTATCTGAGTTCGACGCAGACCGGCGCTGGGCTTTTTCATTGCCAGCGCTCGGCCAGGTCGTTTACCTCGAGAAATCCGGCCTGAAGTATTTGGTTCTCTCGGACCGCAAACAGTATGTGGAAGTGGCTCCTGGCGATCTCGGGTTTCAATCGGGACGCGAACTGACTCCCAGCTCACTGGCCAACCAACTCAAGTCCCGGGCTCGCCTTGAAATGCTCGGCGTAGAGCCGGTCAACGGACGGACCGCGAGAAAGTATCGATTCAAAGACGCGGGTGACGGGTCACAGGCTAACGGAATGATCTACGTGGATATCGAAACCGGGCTCGCAGTCAGGATTGAAGTTGTTACGCATCCGACTTCGGGGAATGGGCTTCGCGTGATCGTCGAAGGCAGAGACATCCAACTCAATCCCGATCGATCGCTGTTCGATGTGCCAGCGGAGATGAGGAAGGTTTCCCAGCAGGACGCGAAGCAAGCTATCGAGACGGTCGCAGGCGTTCTTCGTTCTTTCGCCGGACTGCCTAGCGGCTCTCCGGCGCCATCCCCGACCGTGGCCGGCCCGGCGGCCAATAGGAACGCCCCGTCTCGTCGATAACCGGCGAGCGCAGGCGGCTCGCAGCCCTGTTGTAACCAAGATGAGCAGCCTGCGCGCACAGATCATGAATATGCGAAACAGGTTTCCTGCGATCTCGACCGTGACACTTGTGGTGCTGCTAACTTGCGTAGCATTTTCACTATTCGGCTGTAAGGGTGCAGGCAATGGAACCAAGCAGCTAACCCTGGCCGTGAACTCAGGCGTGGAAGGCGACGCGCTCGAGCGAGCGGCTCGCGATTACGAAGCCGTCGCCGGCGTGCGAGTCAACATCGCCGCCTTTCCGTACGATAACCTGTTCGAGAAGGAACTGATCGACCTCGATGCCGCCACGGGAGCGTACGATCTGATCATGCTCGACGACCCGTGGTTCCCGCGGTTCGCAAGCGAGCAACTGCTCACCAGCCTGACACCGCTCTATCAGAAACACGGACTGACGGGGCCCGATGAGGATTTCGTTCCCACATCGATTGCACTCTCGAAACATCCCTATGAAACCGGTGAGCTGTACGCCTTGCCCTATGTCGGCAACTCGCAATTGTTCTTCTATCGTAAAGACCTGTTCGCCAAGCACAACATGAAACCGCCCGATACCTGGGAAGATGTTCTGACGGCGGCGCGGACGATTGACGAACGCGAGCAAACTGGTGCGCCGGGCGGCGGGCGAGTGTACGGCTACGTAATGCGCGCCGCTCGGGGGAACTCGGCGGTTGCAGATTTCATGCCGATCTTCTGGTCGTACGGGGCCGAGATGTTTGATGACCGCGGCAAGCCCACGGTGAACAGCCCCGAAGGCATCGCCGCGCTGCGCTTTATGCTCGAGCTGGGAAAATTTGCGCCGCCGGGCTACGCGAGCTTCAACGCGACTGAGGTCTCTGCGCACCTGCTTCAAGGCACTGCGGCGATGTCGATCAACTGGCCGGCGTGGATAGGCGCGTTCAGCGACCCTGACAAATCGAAGGTCACAGGCAAGGTGAGCTTCGCGGTGATGCCCGGCGCAAGATCCGGAGGCCCAGCCGAAATCGGCAACTGGCTGATCGCGATCCCCCGCGGCTCGCGCAATGCGGACGCCGCATTCGAGTTTTTGCTCTGGGCAACCGCAGCCGAGCAGATGAAGAAGTCGGCGCTTGTCGGCAATCCTCCAACGCGTCGCTCGGTGTTCAGCGATCCGGAGCTGCTGGCCAAGTTCCCGTCTTATCCCGCTCAGCTTCGCTCGCTGGAGACATCCAAGCCGCGTCCTCGCACTCCGCAGTGGAACGAGATCGAAAACGTGTTTGGAATATTTATCTCGCGAGCGAACAGCGGCGAGCTGACCGCTGAAGAGGCGATGAATCAGGCGAACGTTGAGATCGCTAAGATAGTAGCGCGAGCCAGGTAAGTAAATCTTTAGGAAGCGATTGGGAGCGCAACCATCACTACGGAAGAGCGGGCAGGATGCCTGCGCTCCCAGGCTTGTGAATATGATAGACACCCCGCGGCTAATCCTCCGCCCTTTCTCGTCCTATGATCTCGACCCGTTCGCATCGATGAATGCTAACGCGGACGTGATGCGATACATCGGCGACGGCAAGCCTCAGACGAGGGCGCAAACGCAAATGCGGCTCAACGCCATTCTTGATCATTGGGAGCAACACGGGTTTGGTTTGTACGCGGTTGTCGACAAAGCGACGCGTGACTTCGTTGGCTTTTGCGGATTGCAATATCTGGATAACACGTCTGAGATCGAGGTCGGATATCGTTTGGCGAAGCGATTCTGGGGAATGGGGTTGGCTTCCGAGGCGGCCAGGGCGAGCTTGCGTTACGGCTTCGAGGAACTCGGCCTTGATCGTATTGTAGCCGTTGTGCATCCCGAGAACGTTGCCTCGCAGTCGGTGCTCGAGAAGGTCGGCCTCAGATACGTCAAGGATGCTCGATTCTATAATTCGGACGTCGAGTACTACGCCATCACGAGGGAAGAATTCGAGCGCGGCGGCGTAACATAGCCGCTGACGGCGGAACAGGAGTGTGTCATTTCTACCTCTCGCCAAGGACGCGAAGCGTCGCTGCCCTACCTGTTGATCGCCCCGACCGTCGCGGTGCTGGTTGCGCTTTCGATCTATCCTCTCTTCTACTCGGTAAGAGTCGCCTTTCAAATCGGCTCGGGCGCTGCAGCGCGTTGGAGCCTGGCTAATTTCGGCAGGCTCGCGGGTGACGGCTTTTTTCTTTCGGCGCTGGCCCACACGCTCGTCTACGCTGCGATCGCGCTCACGTTTGAATTCCTGCTCGGGCTTGGGCTTGCAGTGATGCTTGACCGGCCTTTGCGGGGACGATCGCTGTTTCGAAGCGTGCTGCTGGTGCCGATGATGTTGCCGCCGGTCGTAGTCGGGGTGGTCTGGCGCTTGATGCTCAACCCAGACTTCGGAGCAATCAACGGGACTCTCAAGGGCGCCGGGGTGAATACCGAAGCGCTGACCTGGACCGCTTCGCCGATTCTCGCTCTAGGATCAGTCATCGCAGTGGACATCTGGCAATGGACTCCGTTCATGTTCCTGGTTCTGCTCGCCGGACTTCAATCGATACCGCAGGAGCCCTACGAGGCAGCGCTCATCGACGGTTCGAGCGGCTGGCAGACTTTTCTGCACGTAACGCTTCCGTTGCTCAAACCGGCGATCCTGATCGCCTTGTTGCTTCGCACGATGGACCTGCTGCGAGTGTTCGATCAGATATTCATTCTCACCGAAGGCGGGCCGGGCTTCTCGACTGAGACAGTGAGTCTTTACATCTATCGAACCGCGTTTCGCTTCGCCGATTTCGGCTATGCTGCGGCGATGTCATTCGTATTGCTCCTGCTGACCAACGTCGTGAGCGTCGGCTACATTCGACTGCTTCAGAAACAGGAGGCGGCGTGAGGCAGGAGAAGAACAATCTCGCGAAGTGGTCAACGTATCTGGCGCTGTCGGCCGCGCTGATTGTAGCGCTCGCGCCCGTTTACTGGATGCTGACTATTTCGCTTAAGAGCGATGTCGATCAGTTCGCAATGCCGCCCCGGTGGGTCGGATTCGCGCCGACCCTTGCGCACTACTATGATGCATTTGTCGCGCGGAGCTTCGGGCGATATCTGATCACAAGCGTAATAGTCGCGACGCTGTCGACGGTTTGCGCGGTGGCGCTTGGGACGCTGGCGGCTTATGGGCTTGCGCGCTTCAAGCTGCGCGCGCAGCTCGATCGCCGGCTGTCGCTGTGGATACTCTCGACCAGGATGTTTCCCCCGATCGTCACCGCAGTCCCGCTGTTTCTGATGATGCGTGACCTGCGATTAATCAACACGATCACCGCGCTTGTGACCGTGTACACGGCGTTGAATCTTCCGTTCGTCGTCTGGATGATGCGCGGTTTCTTTCGCGAGCTGCCGCGCGAGCTCGAAGAGGCCGCGATGGTGGACGGCGATTCTAGATTCGGCGCGCTGCGGCGAGTGGTTCTTCCGCTGGTCACCCCAGGATTGGCTGCCACAGCTGTTTTCTGCCTGATCGTCTCGTGGAACGAGTTTCTGCTTGCGCTGGTGTTAACCCAGACGGACGCTTCTATGACGTTGCCGGTTGGGATCGCGGGGCGCGTTACTCAATACGAAATCAAATGGGGAGTGATGAGTGCGGCCGGCGTGGTCGCGATGATTCCGATACTGGTGTTTGCGATGTCGGTTCAGCGTTACCTGGTGAGAGGGCTGTCTCTTGGAGCCGTTAAGGGCTAGGGCCGTTCAAGGGCTTTGCGAATCCTGGCGTCTTTGCGCCAAGCGTTCTTAGCAAAGCGCCTAGGTCGGCTACCCCGCGACCCTGGCGCCTCTCAATGGTTGGAATGCATATTAGATTCGAAAACGTGACTAAGGTATTCGGCAAATCACCGGTCGTCGATCGCCTTACTCTCGCCTCTGAAGACGGCGAGTTGGTCGTCTTACTCGGCCCGTCGGGTTGCGGTAAGACGACTACGCTCCGAATGCTGGCCGGCCTGGAAGACGCAACGTCCGGGGACATCTTCATCGGGGACCAGCGCGTTAACGATGTTCCCACCCAGCATCGAGACGTTGCGATGGTCTTTCAGAACTACGCGCTTTATCCGCATATGACAGTCGCAGAGAACATCGCGTACCCGCTGCGTGTTCGAAAGATCGCAAGAACCGAAATCGAGGGCCGAGTGAAGAGAGTTGCGGAGATGCTCGACATAGACGCCCTGTTACGCCGAACACCTCGCGAATTGTCGGGAGGCGAGCGTCAACGCGTTGCGCTTGCGCGCGCAGTCATACGCGAGCCTCGTGTTTACTTGATGGACGAGCCGCTGTCGAATCTCGATGCAAAGCTACGAGTCTATATGCGCGGAGAGTTGAAACGATTGCAGCGAGAGCTTGGGACCACGACCATCTACGTCACGCACGATCAGGCCGAGGCGATGACCCTGGCAAACCGCGTGGCAGTCATGCGGTCGGGTAAGCTCCAGCAGTTCGACACGCCGATGAACATCTACAACCGGCCCGCCAACCGCTTTGTTGCCGAGTTCGTAGGCAGCCCGGGCATGAACTTCATCGACGGGCGAGTCGACTGGACTGCCCACAGGTTCTCAAGCGATGCGTTTACGCTCGAACTGGACGAGTCACAGCTAGCCAGGTTGAACAGCCACGACCGCGTTACGCTCGGGATCCGACCCGAACACGTCGAGGTTTCGACCGCGGAGCAACCGCGATGGCTGAAGGCGACCGTTCACGTGACCGAGTTGATGGGCAACGAAGCATTCGTTTTCTTGAGGCTCGATGGTGTGAAGGTGATTGCACGCGCAGGCCCCGACTTTCGGGCGGAGATGGATACGCCGGTGTCCTTCAGGATCGACGCCAACAAAGCTCACTTCTTCGATCCGGAGTCTGGCGCGACTCTGAACTAAGTGAAAGGGTTGACGATGAAACTCGCACTCAACGGCGCGACAACGATGAAAGCCGACTTGGCGACGGATATCAAGGTAGCGGGCGCCGCAGGGTTCGATTACGTCGAGATATGGGCCGCCAAGCTTAGAGATTACCTACAGGCTGGCACGACCGGCGAGCTCGCGGCGCTTTTCAGAGAGAATGGCGTGGCACCTTACAGCATCAACTCGATCGAGAACGTCACCTTCAGAACCAGCGAGGCCCGCGCCGAGCTGCTTTTCGAATGCGATCAGCTATGCCGGATCGCATCCGAGATCGCGTGTCCTTTCGTAGTCGTCGTGCCGGGCCGCTTGCCCGATGGAGCGACTCGCGAGGAAGTTGTCGACGAGTCGGTCAGGATACTGAGGCAGCTTGGCGAAGTCGCGGAAGGGTTCGGGGTGAGCCTTGCGTTCGAGTTTCTCGGTCAGCCCGGCTGTAGCGTCCAGACGTTGTCTTTGGCGGACGCGATTGTCAGGGACACCGCGCGGAACAACGTGGGGCTGGTTCTCGACAGCTTTCACTTCTACGCAGGCGGTTCGACGATTGAATCGATCGAAGCGCTCGATCCCGAGTGCCTCTATGTCTTTCATGTCAACGATGCGGAAGACTTGCCTCGCGAACAACTGGATGATAGACATCGGCTGTTGCCTGGCCTCGGCATTCTGCCGCTTGCGGAAATCATCGCTGCGCTACGGCGCATCGGCTACGATCGCGTGACCAGCGTCGAGATATTTCGTCCGGAGTACTGGCAGCGCGATCCCCTCGCGCTGGCGCGCGATGCGCGGGCCGCGGTCGCCGACGTTCTTGGCCTCGCGTGAGAATAAACCGGAGCGAAATGGAGAATCTTAAGATTGGAATAATCGGCGCGGGCTACATCGGCGGAGTTCATGGGTCCCTCCTGGCGCGCGATGAGCGAGTGCTGCTTGCGCAAGTGCACGATGTTCAAACTGAGCGCGCCGAGAAGCTCGCACGTTCAACCGGCGCGGCCGTTGCGCCGGATGTCGAAGCTCTGCTCGAGGCGGTAAGCGCGGTCTACATAGCCACGCCAAATACGAAACACACTGCGATTGCGCTTGAGGCTCTCGCTCGGGGAAAGCACGTCTTTTGCGAAAAGCCGATGGCTACTTCTGTAGAAGATGCGCGAGCTGTGCTTGAAGCCGCGAGCCGAACGAACACCGTGTTTCAAGTCGGACACAACCGTCGATTCGCTCCGGTCTACGACTTGTTGAAGCGTTTGCTCTCGGAGGCAGGGCCGCCGCATTCGGCTCATATCAAGATGAACCGAGGTGAGTTGATTAATCCCGACTGGGTTGGCGATCCCCAAGTCACCGGGGGGTTCCTTTACGAGACCACCATTCACATGTTCGACATGATGAGGTTCCTGTTTGGCGACGTCGCGAGCCTGTCCGCGGCCGGATCGTCACACGAGTATCCCGAAGTGGATGACTTCTCGATGCTGCTTGGATTCACAAGCGGCATGCACGCGACCCTGGCTTCTTCCGCCGATGCGAGCTGGTTGTTTCCATTCGAACGGATCGAAGTCTTCTGTCATCACTCGACGATCACAACGCGCGAGATGGAAAGCATCACGCAGAGCCAGGAAGTCGATGGACGGCACTTCACGCGCTCAATGCAGCAGTTGTCAAAAGAAGAGAAGTGGGGATACGCGCAGGAGGATCGCGCGTTCATCGATTCGATAGTCGATGGTGCGCCGGCTGCTGTGACCGCTCTCGATGGGTTCAAGTCTGTTGAGCTCGTAGATGCGTGCTACCGTGCAGTCAGAACTGGCGAGCGGATTGATTTGAGGTGATTGACACTTTGCGTGCTTTGCGGATCTTTGCGTCTTTGCGCGAACACACGTCTCACGCAAGGCTAGACATTGAGAGGCAGGTTCGAGATTGTGCTACTTGCCGGAGCGCGACGAGTCGCCGTTTGAAGAAGTATACCGGATGATCTGATTGTAAGTGGGATTCTTCTCGCCGCTTTGCACTGCAGGCTTGACTGCCTCGACCGCCGGCGCCTGAGGCATCGCTCCCAGGTGTATGTTACTGTAGCGGGAATAAATCGTGCGAACGTAATTCTGGGTCTCCAGAAACGGCGGTATCCGGTAACCATAGAACTCGACCGCGCCCTCGCCCGCATTGTAGCCAGCCAGTGCAAGCCTCACGTCTCCGCTGAACCGATCCAGGAGCCAACGCAGATATCTCGTTCCGCCCAGCACGTTCTCGCGAGGATCAAAGATATTGTTGACTCCGAACCTGCTTGCGGTCGCGGGCATCAGTTGCATCAAGCCCGACGCGCCTTTCACCGACACCGCCGAGCGATTGAATCCGGACTCGGCTCGCATCACCGAGAGAATGAGGCAAGGATCCAAACCGCTTTGACCTGCGGCCTCCTGGACCAACGCGTCGATGGTCGGGTTCCCCGAAGAGATATGATGGCCGGCGAGCGCGATAGGAACCTTGATCTGAGCGGCGGGCTTTAGCGCCGCCGCTTCGGCTTCCTTCCTCTTTCTCAGTTCCTCAGCACGCGCGCGCTCCTGATCCTCGTTGGTCAGAGGGATGGGCGGACGCGCAGGCGGAGTAAGCGGGCGATCCTGTGCCAGCACGACGCCGGCCGTCAACATGACGACGATTAATGCGAGGACGTTTCTGATCATCACTCCTGTACCGTCACCCGGGCAAGCTCCGCGCCATCGTCTCCGCGCACAAACAGCGTTAGCTTCTGCTTGTTTCCCACCTGCTTCGGGTCGAACATTATAACACCCGTAAGCGACTCACTGGGCGCCACTGAATTCTCAGGCTTGCTCTGATTGAGTTCAATAGTAATCGGCTTGAACTCCTTCACGTCACCGACCTCCAGCGAGATCGCCGTGAAGGCAAAATCCTTGTCGCCGGTGTTCTGAATCGTATAGCGCAGATACGCCTTCTCATCAAACAAAAGCACACGGGGATCGATGGTGATTACTATTCTCTTGGCTGAAACCCGAGTGTTGCTCACTCTCACTTCGCGCAACCCAAGCATGAGCGCTTGCATGAAGCGCCGGTCAACTTCTTGCGGGGCCTTTAATGCCGCCTGATGATCGGCCTCCAGGACTTTCGCGTCGGCTTCGGCAACCTTGCGGTCGGCCTGCTGCTGAGCGTTGCGAAGAATCTCAGCGGCTCTCGTGCGAGCCTGCTGCTCGGCCTCGGCTTTAAAGCGCTCGAAGTCCGGGGCCGGTTTTTCCGATCCGGCAGCGGTCCCGTCAGAGGCGGATCCCGATGGGTTATTTTTGCTCTCCACCAGGTCGGTGACGTTCACCATTCGGTGCGCTTTATCCGCGGACACCACGCTCAGGTCAAAGCTGTATGTGTGTTTGCCGTCACCGGTCTTCACAAACATATTGCTCGCTCCTCGCGAAGCAACCGGCTTCACAAAAACCTCATTGCCGGGATGTTCCGCCGACCCGCTCCGTTGAACCACGAAGGTTCCCTTCCCGCTTGCGGGATCGTACAAGTCCCCGCAGACGATTTCCTGAACCGGCTCGGCGAATCGAATCATCGTGGTGATGCCCTGAGCGGTCTTGATGTCGCCGATACGATCGGGGCCAAGTTGGAGAGTGGCAACGGGCGATTGCGCGAGCGCGCTCGAAGCCGCGAGCACCAACAGGACTAATATCGAAACGACTGCCTTCAACCTTGCCTCCTCAGCTTGGCCCAGATGGGGGACACACCGAGAAATCCGTTTGCGATAAGCAATTGTGCTAAAGAAGCGCAAGCTAATCAAGGGCAATCTTCGGCGGGATCTCTCCACACGCCGCGAATCACGATGGAAGGCCCACACGTTGCACCAAAGCTTCAAACCTCGGGTCCTGGCGAATGCTCTCAAAGATCGGGTCGACCTTGAGATAAGCGAGATAGCCATACCGTTCATCGCAGGCCCGATGCAGATATTCGAATACGAGATCGTCGTCGCCGAACCCTCGATAGATTCGCGCAATCAGGTATGACGGGACATACCTGCACGCGGCCAGAGCATCGAGCCGATCGAGCACCTCGCGCGCCTTGTCAGTCTCTCCCACTACCGCAAAAAAGTGTCCGCGGGCGGATAAGAGCTCGACGTCTTCACCCGAGACCGCCAGCGCTTTTTGGAATTCCGCGACTGCCTCGGTCTTCATCCGCATATGTTCGTAGGTCTGCGCCAGCCGCCGGTGCGCGAGCCCAAATCCTTCGTCCAGATCAATAGTCTTCAGGTACTGCTCGACTGCTTCATCGAAGCGACGGGCGAGGTACAGCAACCACCCCAGGTTTGTGTTTATCGGCAGCGAAAGCGGATCAAGCTGCTGCGCTCGATTGATCTCCTGGAACGCCTCCTCAAAGCGTCCAAGAGCCGCGAGCATGACTGCGTACCAATTGTGCGCCCACGCATAACCCGGATTGAGCTTGATCGCCTGTTTGAATCCTCGCTCTGACTCGGCCCAGTCCCAGTCATAGCCGAATTTCACGAACGCCATCGACGCGTGGGCCTCAGCGAGCTTGTCGTCAAGCTCGAGCGCCCTGCTGGCCGCCGCCTTCGAAATCGTGAATGCGTCTTTCGGCGCAAGCGCGCTGTAGCTTGCGAGAATGTTATAAGAGTCGGCCAGGCCCGCGTACGCAAGTGCATAGCCGGGGTCGATCTCGCTCGCTTGTTGGAAATACTCGATGCCTTTCTTAAGCGCTTCTTCCGTGCGCTTATTCCAATAGAAGCGGCCCTTGAGGTAGTGCTGATACGCGGCAGTGTTTTCTGTGTATCGCTTGGTGAGCTGTTTCTTCTGTGCGCCGCTCAACTTGAGCCGCAGCTTGTCGGAAATCTCTTTCGATATTTCGTCTTCGATCGTGAAGATGTCCGAGAGCTCTCTGTTGTATTGCTCGCCCCATAGATGCGAGCCGTCTTCGGTGTCAACAAGCTCCGTTTTGATGATCAAGTGGTCGCCACGCTGAACCACCCTGCCGGTCAGTGCCGCACGCACGCCCAGCTCCTGGCCGATTCGTTGCGGCCGAACGTCTTTGCCCTTATAGCGAAACACGGTGCTGCTTGCCATCACTCGCAACTTGGGAAGCTGCGATAGGTTGTTGATGATGCTTTCAGTTATCCCATCCGACAGGTATTCGGCGTCCGGGTCGCCGCTTGCGTTGATCAAAGGCAAGATAGCCAGCGAGTCGATACTCCTGCGCGAGCGCGTGCGACGCACCGGCTGTGTCCCGGGTTCAGGCACCGAGCTCGTCGTCGCGGTTGTATCGCGATCGCGCTTGAGGTTGCGCAGGTCGGACGATACGTCCCGCACGCTCTGATACCTTCGCTCGCGATCCTTCTCCAGACACTTGCGAACGATGCGTTCCAGTTCGGCAGGCACGTCGTAGTTGTAGCGAGCGATCGCAATCGGCTCTTTGTGAATGATGCTGTCGATAATCTCCGTTGGGCCCGCGCCTTCGAACGGCAGCCTGCCAGTCAGCATCTCGTAGAGCACAATACCGAAGGAGAAAATGTCCGTCCGAGTGTCTATATCCCGGCCCAGCGCCTGCTCGGGCGACATGTAGGACACAGTCCCGAGCACTATCCCGAAAGCCGTTTGCGCATCCAGCGGGATGGTAGGGTCACTCGCTCCGCCGGGACCAGCCGATGCGATTGCCTTCGCCAGGCCGAAGTCGAGCATCTTCACAAGCCCGCGCTCATTGACCATCAAGTTGGAGCTCTTCACGTCACGATGAATGATTCCCAGAGCATGAGCTTCGTCCAGCGCTTCGGCGACCTGGATACCTATGTCGATGACTTCTCCAGTCGGAAGCGTTTTGCCTTCGATGCGAATCGAAAGCACTTCGCCTTCGACGTATTCCATAGCGATGAACAAGGCGCCCTCGTGTTCGCCGATATCGTAGATCGCCGCGATGTTGGGAGAGCGCAACGCCGACGCGGCGCGAGCCTCGTTCAGAAAGCGCGCCCGCCGCTCGGGGTCATATTGGTAGGAAGCCGGCAGGAACTTGAGGGCCACGGGTCGCCCAAGCCGCGTGTCTTCGGCGAGGTACACTTCACCCATTCCGCCCTCGCCGAGCTTCCTGACGACCTGATAGTGAGAAACGTTTTCCAAGTTCAAGTCTTTCGTGCGGTGGATCGCGTCCAATGACTGGCAAGGAAGCAAGTCGCCGACTGCTCGCGCCAGATCTACTTCTCGTCCTCGCCTGCAAAGAACTCTTTCTCTTCCTCTATTACTCGCCTTTCGAACCTGCTGATTACGTAGACCGTGGCGACTATGATCACCGCGACCAGCAAGATGATTTGTATACGCTTGAGGTCGCCGATCAGTTTTTCAACGCCGGTCGCAAAAGTGAAGCCGAGCCCTGCCAACAACCCGACCCAAACCAGACAGCTCGCAAGAGTCAAAAGCGCGAACCTCAGGAATCCGAATTGAGCCAGACCCCAAAACATCGCGCTTGCCGTTCGCAGACCATACACGTACTTCACGATGAACACCGAGAGTACTCCGAACCTGTGCATGAGCTTTTCGATGCGAGGCCGCGCGCGAACGAAGAAATGCAAGCTCCTCGCTCGACCTCTGAACCTGGCGCCTATCATGTAGCTGAGCGAGTCTCCGACGAAGCCGCCCGCCGTTCCCACCAAAAGCGCTTCTTCGAAGGTGAATAGCCCCGCGCGGGCCAGCACGCCTGAAAACAAAAGGGTCAGGTCCCCCTCGATCATCGTCCCGAAGAACACCGCCCACAACCCGTATCTTTGCAGCAGCTCGTACATTCGATAGTTTCTGGTTCGTTTCTGGCGGCGCAATGAAACTTCTATTTGAACCAGAAACTAAAGAGCAATTTGGGTCTCAGGATTCTAGCGCACTTTGCCAAAATTGACATCCCCCCTCGCGCGTTGATATTCTCGAAGCCAAGCGCAATCAAAAAGTTCCGAGGCGGTCGGGTACCCTCTATGACAATAAGCCAGGATAACGGATTGGTCTTCATCGGCATTGATCTCGGAGGTACGACTCTGAAAGGATCGCTGGTGACCGCGGCGGGCGAGATCATCAGCGAAACGCGTATCGACGCCCAGCAACAACGCCCAGAGACTTTGTTCGCGCAGCTCACCGAAGCCGCCATTACTCTTCGCGATGACAAGAACGCCGGCGGAAGAGTCGCTGGAATCGGGGTCGGCATACCCGGTCTGGTCAATCGAAAAACCAACCGCATCGAGGTTATGCCTAACCTTCCCGGCTTCTCGGAGATCGATATAACGACGGAGCTTGCCAAAGCCGCCGGCTTGCCGGTGATTCTGGACAACGACGCCAACGCCGCCGCATACGGCGAGCTTCAAGTTGGCGCCGCGCGCGGTAGGAAAGAAGTCTTCTTCATAACGCTCGGCACCGGGATCGGCGCGGGGTTGATCATCAACGGACGAATCTATCGCGGCGCCGCCGGGTTCGCGGGAGAGTTTGGGCATATGACGATCGACCCGGAAGGCATCGAATGCGCCTGCGGCAACATCGGGTGCCTGGAGACCATCGCCTCCGGACCGAACATCGTTCGTCGAACAAGGGAGCGGCTGTACCGCGACCGGACATCCTCGCTTTCTCGCCTCGCAATCCCCCGCGATCGCGAGTTCACCGCCGAGGACATCGCTCACGCGGCTCGCGACGGCGACGAGATGGCTCAGGTGATGATGGAGCGCACGGGCATGTTTTTGGGCATCGCGCTCGCGGCGGTGATCAACCTGCTGAACGTCGAGATGGTGGTGATGGGCGGAGGCGTGATGGAAGCAGGCGACCTGATACTCAAGCCGACGATCAAAGAGACTCGCCGCCGAGCGTTCCCGCCTTCGTTCAATAGCTCCGAGATCGTCATTGCAAAGCTCGGAGCCACGGCGGGGATGATCGGGGCCGCCCTGATGGCGCGCGATCAAATGAGCTAGCTTAGTCAAAAAATCACAAGGAATCGTGAAGGCCGCAGCTCGAGCAGTATCCTTCTCTCTCGCGGTTCTTGCCGCCTTGCTGGTCCCTTGTGCGAATGTTGCGCAAGAAAAGACCGCTGTTCAGACCCCGCCTTGTGGTCCCGCTGACAAGGACCTCGTGATCCTGACGGTTACGGTTACCGATAAGAAGGGGCGGCTTATTGAGAACATGAGTCCCGATCATTTCACCATTCTGCACAAAGATGAGCCCCAAAAGATCGAATACTTTTGCCCAGGAGAGACACGATCGAGCATCGGCATCCTGCTGGATGTCTCCGGATCGATGATTCACCGCAACAACCGTGACGCGTTGCTTAACCTGAAGGAACACATACTGAGATTCGTTCAACAAAGCCCGGCGTCGACTGAGTACTTTCTCATGGCCTTTGGCGAGCGCATTCAATTTGTCGGCTGGACCAGCAGCGCGGCAGTGATCAAGGGGGGCTTGGGTCAAGTAGCCGTCATGAAGGGGGCCACTCCACTCTACGACGCGATCTTCACTGCCCTGGAACAATTCAGGGAGCGTCCGGACCGCAAGAGAGTCCTGTTATTGATCACTGACGGGATGGACAACAATTCGAACCATCGATTTGACCAAACGGTGAAATTCTTAAGGGAATCAAACGTCCTCGTATACGGGATAGATTATCTTGAGGTGATCGGGGCTGTCGCCGCCGGTTTATTTGAACCTGGTCAAGCGGCATTAACTCAGTTTTCCAAGATCACGGGCGGCTCTGCGCTCTTCCCTCGGAGTCCGCGTGAACTCACTGCGGTTTTCGATGCGGTAGCCTCCGAATTACGCAATCAGTATTCAATGGGTTTTCGCCCGACCGGCGTGCCCGACGGCAAATGGCGACAAATTCGGGTGAAGGTGAAACCGGTCGAGGTGAGAGATCCCGATAAGCCGCGTGAGAGTCCAAGGATGATGGAACTGAACGCCAGAACTCGTGAGGGCTACTATGCGAAATGATTTCGGAACCACACTGATTCGCGTTGGCCTTCGCATTGAGAGTTTAGCGCTCGCAGTGCTGGTTGTGTCGTTGGCGCTCACTTCAAACAGCACGGCTCAACAAGAGTCAGCGCAGGACGCAAAGCCTATCATATGCAGTCTCGGCTCGGATTTGGTTGTGCTGACGGCGACAGTCGAGAACGCAACCGGCCACCCTGTGACAAATCTCAGCCACAATGACTTTCTGGTCTTTGACAACGGCGAACCGCAGAGGATTGATTTTTTTACGAGGGAAGATCAAGCAAGGAGCATCGGCATTGTTTTTGATCGGTCGACATCAGTGAGCACAGGTGATCCGAAGTGGTTCGGCGCATTGTGTCAGAGTCTCGTGCGGTTAAAAGATCAGAGCAACCCGGAAAACGAGTATTTCCTCATCGGAGCAGACCACAGCCCTAAGCTGATCACGGATTGGACCCGCGATAGCGATGCTCTAATCGAGGGACTCTCGCGGCTCGCTTTCATAAGAACGAAAGGGGGCAGCGCAGTTTACGATGCGTGTCTTCTCGCAAGGCAGAAGATGAATGAACACATTAGTCCGGCGATTATTCTGTTGATCAGCGATGGGCAAGACGGGGCTTCCCAGTCGAGCTGTCGCGACCTGCAAATGTCATTGAAGAAGCCGGACGTTCTGCTTTATTCATTGTGCCCTGCCAACGCAAAGGGCTCGTTGGCATTGAGCGGTCGCGACAACTTGAAAAAGCTTTCGGCGGCTTCCGGAGGCGCGGCGTACTTTCTGTCATCTTCAACTGCAGCAACTGATGCTGTCGCGCGCATCGGAGCCCAGCTTCGACATCAATACCTCATTGGTTACTACCCGAGCGACGTCAGACGCGATGGCAGGTGGCACTCGGTGATCGTCACCGCGAACTCGGCAAACGACCCGTCGCGCGAAACGTCTCTTGTAGTTCGAACTCGCCCCGGCTACTACGCGCTAAACGAACTTCGAGCACTTCGGTGAGACCACTGTACTAACCCCGAGTTTGGCCTCATCTGCTCGCCTGCTGCTATACTCCCTTCTTAGAATTCCAGATCCGGCGCGTTGCGCCGGGGTAATGTAGACAAATGACCGACCTTCGCAACATCCGTAACTTCTCGATCATCGCGCATATCGATCACGGCAAGAGTACGCTTGCCGACCGGCTGCTCGAAGACACCGGAGCGCTCTCGCATCGCGAAATGTCCGAACAGGTGCTCGACGCCATGGACCTCGAACGCGAGCGCGGCATAACTATCAAGGCCCACGCGGTGAGGCTCAACTACACCGCGCGCGACGGCCAGCAATACGTGCTCAACCTGATCGACACGCCGGGCCACGTCGATTTTTCTTACGAAGTTTCACGGTCGCTGTCCGCTTGCGAAGGCGTTCTGCTCGTCGTCGATGCGTCTCAGGGCGTCGAAGCCCAGACCCTCGCCAATACGTACCTCGCGCTGGATCACAACTTGCACGTGATCCCGGTCATCAACAAGATCGATCTACCTGGAGCAGAACCGGAACGAGTAAAAGCCGAGATCGAACATACCATCGGACTGGAGACAGACAACGCGCTGATGATATCCGCAAAGATGGGTACCGGAATCGGCGAGGTGCTGGAAGCCGTCGTGCGTGAGATCCCGCCGCCCGCAGGCGACCCGTCGGCGCCGCTCAAAGCTTTGATCTTCGACTCGTGGTTTGACAGCTATCGCGGCGTGGTCGTCCTGATGCGCGTCATCGACGGAGTCATCAGGCCCGGCATGCGAGTGCGCTTGATGGACGCCCAGAAAGAATACGAGGTGGACGCGCTGGGAGTGCTCACTCCAAAGCCCCGCGAGATCGACGAACTGGGAGCGGGCGAAGTAGGTTTCTTCACTGCTCAGATCAAGACGGTCAGCGATGTCGAGATCGGCGACACGGTAACCGACGCAAAACATCCCACCGAAACGCCGTTCCCCGGATTCAAGCGAATCAAGCCGATGGTCTTTGCGGGGCTTTATCCTATCGAGTCGAACAAGTACGAAGAGCTGCGCGATGCATTGGATAAGCTGCGTTTGAACGACTCGTCCTTCTTCTATGAGCCCGAAGCATCCGCCGCGCTCGGGTTCGGATTTCGATGCGGGTTTCTGGGACTACTTCACATGGAGATCGTTCAGGAGCGGCTCGAGCGCGAATTCGATCTCGAGTTGATCACCACCGCCCCGACCGTGCGTTATCGAGTGACCACAACCGCGGGCGAAGTATCCGAAATCGACAGCCCGGCGAAATTGCCCGACCCCGGAAAGATCGAGAAAATCGAAGAGCCGATCATCCGCGCGATGATAATGAGCAACGACGAATACGTCGGTCCGCTGTTTGCGCTGCTCGAAGAAAAGCGCGGAACGCAGCTCGGCTTCGAGTACATGACCCAGACGCGGGTCCTGCTGACTTATGAGCTGCCGCTCGCCGAAATCATGTTGGATTTTTATGATCGGCTGAAGTCGCTGTCGCGCGGGTACGCGTCGTTCGATTATGAATTGACCGGTTATCGCGAAGGCGATCTCGTCAAGCTCGACATGCTCGTAGCGGGCGAGCCGGTCGATGCTCTCTCGCTGATCGTCCACCGGGAATTCGCCTACGCGCGAGGACGGTCGCTCGTAGAGAAGATGCGCAAGCTCATTCCTCGCCAACTGTTCGAAGTTCCGATTCAAGCCGCGATCGGAAGCAAGGTGATCGCGCGGGAAACCGTCAAAGCGCTTGGCAAGAACGTTCTCGCAAAGTGTTACGGCGGGGACATCACCCGCAAACGCAAGCTGCTGGAGAAACAAAAAGAAGGCAAGAAGCGAATGAAGCGCGTCGGCAAAGTCGAGATCCCGCAAGAAGCCTTCCTGGCAGTGCTCAAAGCGGACGACTGAGATTTCACAGTTGGCGTTCAAAACCGAGCGTTCAGAGTACCGGCTTCAGGCGGCGTTCACGGATTCGGAATATTCCGCCTAAAGGCGGTACTCTGAACGCCCGCAATCGAGTTCGTCAGTGTTCCTGCCCATTGCTCAACGATGAGGCGGCGAGAGCTTGCCTTCTTCCCCACCAGATTCTGGCCGCCGCCAACAGGAGCGAGCCCGCAATAAGCACCATGAGTCCGCCGACGTAGAGCCACATGTCCCCAGGCAATTGTTTCCACGGCGTCTGATCCACGTCCTGCACTTCAAGGTTGATCTGTGAACCGCGATAGTAAAGAAGCAACCCGGAAGCGAGTAAGATCAACGCCGACATCAGGAGTACTCGCTGTGCTTTTTTCATTGTGATTTCCCTCGCCTTTACCTTGCCCTTACCCCGCCTTGCTCAGAGTTTATTCACTGAGTTTGAACACGAACACGATCACTCCGGTCACGCGGACTGGCACATTGTTCAAGAGCGTCGGTTGGAATCGCCAGCGTCGCGCAGCCTCAACAGCAGAAGCCGCCAGCATCGGGTGGCCTCCGACGACTCGGGCGGTTTCGACGCGTCCGTCAGGTGAAATGATCACCTCGACTGACACGTTGCCTTGCAGATGGATTTGCTGGGCGAGAGGCGGATAAACAGGTATTGGGCGTTCAATCGCTTTGCCTTGGAGCACCTGCGAAATCACACGCACCGGGGTATTGTCCACAGAGCTTGTTTGCGCAACCGGCCTTGGCTTCGGGGTATCCGGTTTCGGGGCAGGCTCGACGTTCTGAGCCCCTCCTATCACGCCTAGATTGCTTCCTGCCCCGAGCAAGCCGTATGAAGGCCCCGAGTTGAAATCAACCGGACCGGGATCCACCATCGGAATTACTGGCGGACCCGGTTTATGACTGAGCAACTTCTCAAGCGTCTCGACATTCCTGTAGTCAGGTCGCGGCGTCGCGCTCGACCGATTCTCGAGTCCAGGCGGCCTTCTCGAAGCACCGATCATTAAGGGCAGCGGGGAGACGCGCGTGATCTCCACCGTGTCGGCGAGCCGCGGATCAGACGTCAACACCGAGACTGCAAGCGCAACCGCGATCGCAACCGCATAGAGAGTCGCAGTCATCAGGAAGAATTTTCCGGTTGTACGTGCGCGACGCTGTTTAGAAGACACAACCAGCTTTTCAAACATGATGTTCTCCTCCGCGCAGCTCCGTTCCGATCTCACCGAGTGAGTCAGAGCGGCGCCACGCGACACGCTCTTAGGTCTATTGTCTGGCGCTCTAAGAAACTAAGGAAAGGCGCTCTTCGGCAGGAACCGATCACGACCAGCCGCCCTCGGTTCAGGGACAGGGCAACTGACTACAGGCGACGCACTTTTGGTTTATCCGCCCACATCCATCTTCTCAACCAGAAGGATGATGCGAGTTGGAACCGGATGACCGGAGACCGTCGCCGGTTGAAACGTTCGATCTCGAAGCGACCACCAGAGCTGCTCGATCAGGTAAGGATCCCCCGGCGTGTCCAGCATATCGACGAGGGTACCGCGGCCCTCGGGATCGACTTCGACCAGCGCGGACATTCCCTGATTCCCCGGCTTCTGGTAAGCGATATGGCTAAAGCTGACCAGCGCGCTGTTGTCGAGCACGCGCGGAAGTTGGTAGTAATTCTGGCTGTCAACCGAACCTGCGTTCTGTGGCAGATTGTTGTAACTGTGATACTCGCGATCCGAGCCGTTGATGATCGGATAGATGGCCGCTTGCTCGCTTCGCGGCCCGTCGAGAGGAATCGGTCTGAAACTCGAGAACAGAGAAGTGAACGACACAATCGAGAATATCACTCCGGCGGTGACGCCGACCGGTCGAGGGTTCAGCTTGAGGAGCCACTCGAACACCATCTCACCCAGGGTGATTTCTCTTCTGGCGCGTCGCGTCGCTTCCCTCATGATGTTGCTGCGAAGCTCTCGCGGCAGCTCAGGGGTGCGGGCGTTTCTGAGACTCAGGGACACTGCTTCGGTTTCGGCAAGGTGCAAACGGCAGCCGGTGCACGACAGGAGATGTTCGCGATACTCGATCGCTTCGGTCTCCCCGAGCTGCCGGTCGACGTAAGCTGACGCCGTCAGTTCAAACTTCTTGCATTCCATAACGTGCCTCGTGATTCGCCATCGGTGATCCGTGATTCTCCTGTCACGCATCACGTTTCACGCATCACTACTCATATGACGTTCTTCATGCGGCGGCGGAGCTCTTCGCGTCCGCGCGCAATCCGCGACTTCACCGTTCCTATCGAGATCGAGAGCGTTTCCGCAATCTCCTCATAGGAAAGCTCCTCAATCTCGCGAAGCACCAGCGCGATCCGGTACTCCTGCTTTATTTCTCCCAGCGCGCGCATGATCGCGCCTTCGCGCTCGCTTGATATAGCCAGCTCCTCGGGTGAGCTGGAACGCGCGGGCAGCAGGCTTCCGATCGTCGTGTCGGACTGACCTCGCGTTATGTCCAGCGATATCGTCTCCTCGCGATGGCGTCGACGCCACCATCTTTGTTGATTCATCGCCTGGTTGATCGCTATGCGATAAATCCAGGTCTTCAATCCCGCTTCGCCCCTAAAACCGCCCAGCCCTCGATAGACTTTCAAAAAGGTTTCCTGAGTCGCATCGCGAGCCTCCTCGGCATCCCCGAGCAGCCGAAAGCACAGCGAATAAACGGGCCGTTCGAAGTCAGCCACCAACTCCTCGAATGCCAAAAGATCCCTGGCTCGTAACCGGGAGATCAACCGTGCCTCCGGCAGGTGCTCTAATGCCCTCGCATCGAGCCCCGCAAGAGTGGTTTGCTCCAGTGCGGCCATGTCTTGAGCTGACATTCGTGGCGCTCCTTCGGTTAACGCTGACCGGAGTGGACCACCGCCCGGCCTTCTGAAGCCGAGCGCCGTGTAGCTCCAAGTGGAACGGGCAGTGGCCCTTCACCTCACTTGTCGCTAACTTAGACACCCTGTCCGGTCATAATGTTCCGGCTTGTAGAACTTTAGCACATAGTCGTACCGGCCTGCAGAGTTTTGCAGTGCGACGGCCGTATCTACTCGGCCCACCAGAAAATTGCTGAAACAATCAGGACCAAAAGCCAACTCCAACACCTCAATGAATTGAGGTGTTAATAACAGGGACTAACGCTCCCCAGAATCAAGTCCCCACTTTGATCACCCGCTGGGTCGGCGTACTGCTAATGGATTTCTTGACAGTCTGTGACGAGGGCCGCTATGTTCTCTTTTACTTTACCTGACTGCGCAGGCGTCCTTCCGGCTTCGCTCCAGTCACAGATTCAAGGAGGCTCAGTTTGGCGACAAGAAGCAGAAAGAAGAAAGTCTCGGTCAAGGAGATGAAGTACAAACACGACCCGATGATCCGGTTCTACGAGAAGACGCAGGACTGGCTTCAGGAGAAGGGGCGGCCGTTCGTCATCGCCATCGGCATAGTCGCGGGACTGATTTTGCTTTACGCAGCGGGCAGCTATTTCTTTGATTATCGTAAGACAAAAGCTGAAGCCGCATTCGGCGAGGCAGTCGAGAAGTTCAACGCACCGGTTCAGGAGCCGGGAGCGACCGCGCCGCCGGCCGGCAAGTTCTACAACGACGAGGAGACAAAGTGGCGCGAGGCAGGCGATGCCTTTGAGCGTCTGGCAACCGATTATTCGAGCTACTATGGCAACATCGGCCGATACTATGCCGGAGTCTGTTATCTCCACATTGATCGGGAAAAGGGCGTGAGCTTGCTCGAGCAGGTCGCGGGCAAGAACGATCAACCGACCTCCAACCTCGCGCGTCTTGCGCTCGCAGAACACTACTCGACGAGCGGTGACAACGAGAAGGCCATTTCGCTCTATCAGCAGTTATTGAGCTCGGCGCCAAACCTCAAGCCCGCTGTTCAACTCGGGCTCGGCCGAGTCTACGAGAACACCGGCGACATAGAAAAGGCCGTGGAAGCCTATTTGGAGGCGGCCCAACCTGATCGCTTTTCAGAGGCGGGCTCCGAGGCCGAGAAGCGGCTTAAGGCAATTGCGCCCGACAGGCTCAAGGATCTGCCTGCCTCAACTCCGCCCGTCCAACCGTGAGCTATATACAGTAGCCAGTAGCCCATCGTCTTTCAGTTGGTTCTGCCGGCTTCCAGTCCTTGACCGCTGCCGTTGATGGAAAACCTGACGCACACACTCCTTGGGCTCTCGATCGCGAAAGCCGGACTGGAGCGTGTCACGCCGCTTGCGACTACGACGCTGGTCATCTCATCAAACCTTCCCGACATAGACGTCTTGAGCCGCATCGAAGGTGGTACGATCGGTTACCTCGAGTACCATCGGGGTTTCACTCACGGTTTCGTCGGACTTGGCCTGTTGGCTGCGGGGCTCACAATCGCGTTGATGTTTATCGATCGCAGATTCCGGCTGCGCACGGATCCCTTCCGTAGACCCCTTAGGCCGACGAGGATTTTCCTGCTTGCTTGCCTGGGAGGCTTGGGGCATTCGTTCATGGACTGGACAAACTCCTACGGCATACGCCCGCTGCTGCCTTTTAGCAAGCGCTGGTTCTATGGCGACGTTGCTTTTGTCGTCGATCCGTGGATTTGGCTGATACTCGGCTCGGCGGTTGTTTGGCTTACGACCACAAGCGCCGCGCGGACGCTTGCCTGGGTTGTCATAGGCACGATCCTGTCCCTGGTTGTTGGGTTGGCGCTAAGGCATCCCTACGATTGGCAGCCCGCGTCGCTATCGACAATGGTCCGGTTGATTTGGTTCTCAGGTCTGGCGGTAGTCATCGCAGGCGCGTTGTTCCGCTGGCGTCGCGGAGGCGAGCGGCTGGCCAGGTATTCGCTTTTCCTGCTGGCCCTGTATTATTCGGGAATGTGGGCGGCGCATCAATCGGCGCTCCGAGAAGCAAATAGTTCCCTGGGGTCCGAAGTGGTCACTGCAAGCGCTGCGTGGCCCACGCCTGCCAATCCTTCGTTGTGGCAAGCGGTGGCCACAACCGACGAATCGGTTTTCACCCGAACCATCAACCTCGCCGACCGTCAGGGCCAATGGAGCGAGCTGCCCGCGCTGGATTCAAAACTCGAGAACGCGCTGCGCCAATCAAAGGAGACGAGCCAGTTTCTGGATTTCATGCGAATCGGCTCGGCCGGCGTAGAGCAGCGATCGGACGGAACCACCGTCGTATCCCTGCGCGACCTGCGCTTCGACCTCCGGATGCGCGTTGAGCTCGACAGCGAGCTGAAGGTAACGTCGACTGAGGTACGATGGTTCTAAGGTCGCGTTGCGGCCCGTGGACTATGTAACTACTGCTGACAACTGACTGCTAACCCATTAGAATTGAAACCAGCAAGATGGAAACGATAAGGATTCGTGCCGGGCTCATACCCTACACTCTCTCAGGCGCGATTGTGATGACCATGGGGTCCGCGCTGCTCAAGCAAGGTTTAGTAATCCCCGCGATCGCGTGCTGGGCGCTGCTCGGTCCCATTATAGTCGTCGCCGCTTTCGATCGAATCGAATTCGATGGCAAGGTGATAAGACATCGCGGGCCGCTCGCCTTTCTTCTAACACATCTGTTCCGGATCCGCCGCGAGCTTCCGATATCGGACATCGAGGCGATAACAACTGAAACACTGCGGCTCAGCTTTGCCACGGGCGACGCTCGAATCAGCTATCACACCCGCATCAGCGGGGCCGGCAGCGAGATAGTCGTTCGTTCGCACCGCTCGGCTTATGCGCCGTTTATTAAGGCGCTGGTCCGTCAAGTTGGTCTCCACAAGCTCGACCCGCGCTCATCAGAGATCTACGAGTACTTTGCAACCGGCAAGGCGTTGAACGGCTCGCCGGTTCTCAAGAGCGACATCGCGGCGATGCCGCCGACGCTGCTGCGCCGCATCGGAAACGCGCTGAGGCTTGCGGGCAAGCTCGCACAAGCGTCGAGTTATTTCCGCGTCGCTTACGAGAAAGAACCTCGCAACCCGCAGCTTCTCTACGAGATGTCCCGCTTCTTTCACTCTTCGGCTCAAACAGAAGACACGCGATTACTTCAACGCTCGGATGCTTGCTTGAGGCTGGCTTCGCGGCTTGCGGGAAACGAGCCCGCGCTGCTCGAGCGGATCGGCGAGGCGTTCTTCGAACGAACCGATTTCAAGCGGGCAGCTGAGTGTTTCCATCGCGCGCTTGCGCTTGACCCCGAATGTTTCCGCGCGAATATAGGGCTGGCCGAAATCGCGTTGCGAGACGGGAAGCTCGCTCACGTAGCCCACTTCTATAACGCGGCGGCTTCGAGCCGGGACGTTGCGCTCGCTCGCATGGCGGGACGCGAGGCTCGCTATTACGAGCGGCTGATGGAAGACGACGATTTTCTGGAGGGCGAGCTGCGGCGCATAAAGATATCGAATCAAATCAGGTGGGCGAGGCGGCTCGCGGCGACGACGTTTTTCAGCGCGTGGCTGGTGGGCGGCATCGTCGGGCGATTCTCCCAGCTGATCGAGCAGTTCGGCTGGGCGATAATGGCCGCGTCCGGCATCCTCTGGTTAGCGTTGATGTGCACAACCCGCTTCTTCCGTCGCCGCCAGGCGTAGCTCGCCCCGTTCGACAAACCTCACGGCGCAAAGTAGCCTCGCCTGTTTAGGACATTCAGCGCGCCGAAGCGTTTCCTCGCAATCGATGACATCTGAACTTTGATCTTACGATACGCGCCGTCGACTCGCGTGTTCGTCGTCCTATATGAGATCCGGTATCTGGCGTGAAGCAAATCTACCAAGGCTGTGAGGTTCTCGGCGATCTCCTGCTTGTATTGATAAGGCAAAGCGAGTTTTTCTGTGATCATCCCCACGCCGCCGGTTTCGAACGCGTAGTCCAGAAGAGCCGACTCACGAAGAGGCAGGTCAGATGCGGATATGATCAAGGAATGAGCGGCGCAATTGCACGCAGCCATTGCCCGCAATGCCTCCTATCGCGAATGACCGCGTTCCTGATTCGACTGACCGTCGGAAATAGCCAGGATCGAGCGCTCGCGCTTCGGACCGGACGAATTACTCAAGTAGGCTGCGGCCTTGTATATGGCTTCGTCCAGGCTTGTTTGCCCACGATCGCGATTACCCGGAGCCGATAGGATCTTGTTGATTTGGTCAATAAGCAAGCGCTTGTCGTTGCTCAGGGGTTGGACCACCTCTGCGTTCTTTGCAAAGGTCATAATCGCAACTTCATCGTCAGGTCGGAACCGGTTCCATGCGGCCGACGCCGCATCTCGTATCGTCGGGAGGATGTTATCCATGCTTCTGCTCAGGTCCAGTAAGAGAACGACGGAGGCCGGGAGGCCAGCAGCGTTGAAGTCCTGGATCACCTGCTTAACGTTGTCCTCATATACCGAGAAAGTGCACCTTGTCGAGACCCACGATGGCTTGTCCTGTGCTTCGCTTCTGGAGGAGGACATCAACCGTAACCATAGCGGCCTTGTCTTTATCGGCGGACGGCGCCCCCTTTTGCTGTCGCACCTTCGGCCACGCTTGCGGCGACATAGCCAGCGCCAGCATACAGGCAAGAAATGCATTGGACCTTGGGCTCATTCTCCGCAGTCGTTTAAGTTGGTTTATGGCGAATCTATACGTGCTCGACTCCAAGGACCAAAGGCACAACCAATCGAAACCGCGTGCCGCACCCGTCATGGACGGGGCTCGTGAGTTCCAGCGCGCCGCAGAGCTCAACGACGCGGCGCTGTACAATCGCAAGCCCGAGCCCTGTCCCACGCGACTTAGTCGAGTAGAACGGTTCGAAGATTCGCTGCTGTGACTCCGAGGGTATCCCCGGGCCGGTATCGGTCACCGACAAAATCAGATTCGTGCCCGCGGGCGCAGTGCTTCCGTGCTGGCCGGCGATCACGGGCTCGACGCTCGCTCTAATCCTCACTTCGCCGCCACCGCCGGTCGACTGAATCGCGTTCAAGACAAGATTGCTCAAAGCCTCTCTCAAGGCTCCTGCCTGGGCGCCAGCCAGAGTCAGGTCACATTCTGATTCCACGATCAAATTCACATCGCGCTCTTTTGCTTCTCCAGTTGCCAGGGTCACGGTTGCACTTATCAGCTCTGAAAGCTGCACAGGGCGCGACTCGGCGTGGCTTGGCCGCGAGAACGCCAGCAACTGCGAGACCGTTCGATTGAGCCGGTCTATTTCGTTGACGATCAAGCTCAGGTCCCGCTCGTAACCGGAGAGCGATTCCTCTTCGCGCATCACTTGCGCGATCGACTTGATCGACGACAGCGGATTCTTCACCTCGTGCGCAACCTGCGCCGCCATTTGCCCCAGAGTCGCAAGCCGTTCGCGGCTCGCCAGCTCGCGCTCGAGCCGGACCTTTTCTTCGATCAGGCGGCACGTCTCGACCTCAACAGCAACCTGTGAGGCGAGCACGTCGAGTATCGCGCGCTTCTCTGAAGTCAACGTGTGAGGCTCGGCGGTGATCAGCATTAACCCGACAAGCTCGCTCTCGCGGCGCAGCGCGTAGGCGATGGTCACGCCCTCGGCCTCGAGATCAACGTCGGTCTCGATCACATCGGCGTTCCGATCGATCATCTTCTGCGCAATCCGTTTCTCGGGTCCGTCCGCGGATGCAATCAGCGGAACGATCCGGACACTCGAAAGCTCGAGACCGCGTTTGATGGTCTCTTCCGTATAGCGAATGAGCGAGGCCAGCTCGCCAAACCCTTCGGCGCCCGCCGACACCTGTCGCACGACGTCGCGGTAGAGTCCGATCTCGCTTGCAAACAGGCGATGCACCATTCGATCGATCACCCTTACCAAAGGGCCGGCGAGCGCCACCATCCCCAGGATCAATATCACCTCGACTACGCCCGGAGTGATCTCGAATCGATCTACCAGGTACTGGTCAAGCCGTCTGACGCCGTAAGTGTACACAGCGATGAACACCACCGCGAACATCGCGTATACCAGACTTCCTTTGACCGCCACGTCGACGAGTTTGTAACGATAGACATGGTAGGCGACAAAAAAGATCGGAAAGAGCGACGACAGGATGAACAGGATCCACGGAAGGTCATCCGGCCCGGAACGAAGTAGCGCCACGACGACAAACTCGAACGCGCCGTTCAAGACCAGCAATACCGCCAGCCGTTTGAAGAACGCGCGTTCGCGCGCTGCGCTTGGGTCGAGCCGATCTTTCATCGACCAGTCGAGCGCCGCCGAGGCAATCATTACAGCCAGGTACCAGATCGAATAGGGAATCAGCAGCACGCGAAGGTCGTCCAGGTAAGGCCGATATTCGCCCGTCGCTATCTTATAGATCGCGTACGGCAAAAACAGCATCGGCGAGTAGAGCGCCATCCCGATGTACCGTACGTGACGCGGCTTGAGCTTTTGGTAGTTGTCGAGCGAGGCCCAGAAGCCGACGTGCGCGTGAAGCAGGGCCGCAGGAAGCAAGGCAACTCCGGTCATCGCGACAGTGTCCCACGCGCGCAGCAAAACGGTGAGTCTTTCGGCCGTGAGCAGCAGCACGTGAAAAGTAATGAAGAGATTACCGAGGAACCAGACACCCAGGCAGAGATTTACGACGGTGATCAGGCGCACCGGTTGCGTCAGTTTGTCGCTGGCACCAAGCCGTCGTTTCCAGATGAGCCAGGCAATGTAGAGGTGAAGGGCGGCGCCTGTTGCGAACCCGACGAGCTTGAGGATTTGAATTGGCGACATGCTGCTCTTCAAGCGCCAAGACGCCAGGAACGCCAAGATTGGTCCTCGTCGTCTTTTGGCGTTCCTGGCGTCCTGGTGGTTTTCACGTTACCGAATTACCACGCAATCGCGTAGCGACCTCGTCGCGGGTCTGCGCCTGCTTCGATCACGCCCGAGTCGCTGTTGAATCTGATGACCGTCGGCGCCGAAGGATTCCCCCACGCCGGCTGCACCTCGACTTTGTGGCCTCGCGCGGCCAGCTCATCCGCGACGGTTTTGGCGATCCTGTCCTCCAGATTCAACACCCCCGGATTGAATCGATGATCGTCGAACGAACTGACAAAATGCAGGGTTTGGAATCGCGGAGCCTCGACCGCCTCCTGAACGTTCATTCCAAACTCGATGATGTTCAGCAACACCTGGACCAGGGTCTGGTCCTGGTTGTCACCGCCCGGCGTTGAGAGGACCAGGAACGGCTTGCCGTCCTTCAACACGATAGTCGGGGTGAGCGTTACGCGCGGACGCTTGTGCGGCTGAAGCACGTTCGGATGTCCTTCCTCGAGCAGGAATGATTGCATCCGCTGGCCAAGCATCACTCCTGTATCGCCCGCCACAACGGTCGGGAGCCACGCGCCCGACGGAGTCGCGCTGAACAGGTTGCCGTCCTTGTCGATGACGTTCACGCACGTCGTGTCGTTGGCTCGTTCGGCTTCCGGTACCCTCGACTGGCCGGTGAGCGCGGGATTGGGCGAGCCGTTGACCAGCGGCTTCTTGTTAACCGGATCTCCCGGCCGTTGTTCCAGAGACGCACGCTTGTCGTCGATCAGGGACTTGCGCATCGAAGCATAATCCTTCGAAAGCAGCTCGCTTGCGGGAACGCGCACGAAATCAGGATCGCCGTAGTAGCGATCCCGGTCGGCGAAGGCCAGCTTCATCGTTTCGGTGAGAACGTGGATGTAGTCCGATGAGTTTTGCTTCATCGACTTGATATCGTAGCCCTCGAGCACGTTCAACATCTCGAGCATGACCGGTCCCTGCGCCCAAAACCCGGTCTTGTATACTTCATATCCGCGATAGGAGACGTGGGCCGGCTCTTCCACTTTTGCATGGAACGCTGCAAAGTCACCTGCACGCAATAATCCGCCATTCGCCGCACAAAAGTCGGAGATCCTCTTTGCAATCGGGCCCTTGTAGAAATAATCGCGCGCGGCCATCAACGCCGCGTGTCGCCCGCGCGAGGCAGCCGTGCGCTCTGCCCTCACTATCGCGCGGAGCGTGCGCGCAAGGTCCGGCTGAAAAAACATCTCACCCGCCTTCGGCTCGCGGCCGCCGGGCAAAAACAGTTTTGCGCTGGTCGGCCAGGGCTCGTACGTCTTTCGTGTTCTCTGGATATAAGTCGCGCGGAGTTCATCGAGCGGGAAGCCGTCAGCCAGTTCGATAGCGGGCTGCATGACTTCGGCAAGAGACTTGGTCCCAAAACGATCGAGCGCCGTCACCACAGCGTCGAGTACTCCCGGAACCGTGGCGGGCAAGATCCCGGTTGATGGGATGAAACTCTGGGCTTTTTCCTTCTCGCCTTTTCTTGCCCGATCGACGAAGAACTGGCGCGTCGCAAGCTGCGGGGCTATCCCCTGGCCGTTGATCACGGTTACCGGAGCGTTCGATCGCTTGATTATTATCGGGACCTCGCCTCCGAACGAGAAGTGCGAGAACTCAATCACCGACCCCGCGAGGATCGAGGCGCAGCCGGCGTCCACCGCATTGCCGCCTCCCTGGAGCAATCGGAGTCCAGCTTCGGCGGCCAGCGGGTGACCGGCTGCCACTGCTCCCCGTTTGCCTCGCACAACCGGTCGAAAAGTGTCCGCTTTTGGCCGAGCGACTGACAACGCGAAGACTGCAGTGACGACGACGAGGCACATCAAACGCGTCAAAGTTCTCATTACGATCCTCCGGAGCAGTGGCCTATTGTTTTACTCCGAAGTTTCCGGCTTTGATTGCTCGTTGTCAACGTACGGGATGTGACAGTACCGAACGTGAACCTACGGGTGGGGACGGGGTGGGATTGTGGATGGAATTGAATTGGTCCAATAGGAGACAGGGGTCGACCAGCTTATGTTGCGAGAGAATCGTCCAGGATGGTTCTCGCAATCTGTTCGCGATCTTGCCTTCTCCGAACCTTTCGACGCCGATCGGTCCCTTCGTTATCGATCCAGGTCACTCCCCGGATCACGATGAGTGTTTCCGCAGTGTATCGAATCGAACGTCTGCGTTCTTGTATTCGGCGCTCTTTTTTAGACCGTCTGTCCACGCCCCTCGAAGAAGACATTGCTTTACCTCGTTACGGGGTTACATTCCCGGCTGGGGAACGGGCCCGCGATCGGTTAAGGAACCACTGGCACCCGGGGTTCAGCCCGGAGCAGAATCAAATCACAAACGGACGCTCTCGATGGATCAGGTCAAACCGGGCTGTTCGAGCGCCGCTCGCCGAAAGAAAGTCGGCTGCTGCTGCGTTTCATCGCCCGAATCATTCACCGGCGAGTCCTGGGCAAGCTCCCGGTTGAACGCCTGATAGCGCATTGCGGTGGCTTCCTCGGAAATCGATTCGATCTTCTCCATCACCCGGTCGCGCTCTGAGCGCATCGCGTCGAGCTTGAGTTGTAGTCGATTGATTTCGGTTTGCCGTTCTTCTATCTCCCGGTTCAGAAGGAACTCATCTTCTTCAAAGGCCGCGGCTCGCCGATAAAGCACTGCGGCTTCGTCTTCGAGGGCCTCGGCCATCTGTTCCAACAGTCGAACCCTCACCTGTGGCGACGAACTCGGAGTATTGGTTGATTCACTGATTTCGGTTAAAAGCATGATTACCTCTCTAAAACGCGGCGGAGCGAGTCGGAAAAGTTGCGACTCGCAATGCGGAGGCATTGCGCCGCCGGTTAATTTTGTCCTGATACATTCGTTGATCGGCGACTTCCATCAACTCATCGATGGCGGTGCCGTCGTGTCCGTAGGTTGCATATCCGATCGAAATGCCGACTCGCGCGACGCGGCCCGGCCTTACCTCGTAGGCGAAGTTGTCTACCGCCGCCTGCAGCCGCGATTTCATTTCCTTCACCATGTCCGGAGTCACTCGATGCAGGACTACGACGAACTCGTCCCCCGCATATCGAATAAGCGTATCTCCGGAGCGAACCTGCCCGCGCGAGACTTGCGCGACCCGTCGGAGGATTTCGTCCCCGACGTGATGGCCGTAGGTGTCGTTAATCTTCTTGAAGCCGTCCAGGTCCATCATCATCAGCACCAGCGGGTACCCGTGACGCTCGGACCTGCTTCGCTCTTGATCGAAGAAGCTGTACATGTAACGCGAGTTCGGAAGCCCCGTGAGGTTGTCCGTAAGCGCGGATTCCTGGGTGCGTTCGAATACAAGCGCGTTGTGAACCGCCGAAGCGGTATGATGCGAGATTGTTTCCAATAACCTGACTTCGTCCGCCGAATAGCCTCGATCTTCCTCGCAGTAGAGCGCGAGCGTCCCGATCAGCGAGTCTTCGTGTACAAGGGGGAATATGGCAGTCGAGCGGTATGCAGCGGCTGCGGCGCCAATCGGGCGTTGCAGGTCCGCCAGCGGGCTTCCGCCGATCAGCACCTGCCGGTGCTCGGCTACCCATCCCGCGCCTCCCTCGCCCACGTGCATTTCGAGACCCTTTAACGCCTCGGTGTTCTTGCCGATGACGTAAGCGGCTCGCAAGCGATTCCCCTCCGCCAGATAGATCACCAGCGTCGTAAAGTTCGCGATGTTTTCTAGTTTGGCCGCAACAATGGGCAATACCTCGGATAGCTTCAGTGTTGAGCCGAGGGTCTGCGAGATTTCATATAACGAGAGCACTTCTCGCTGGGCGGCGGCAATATCGCGAAGCGCCTTTTCGGTCGCCGTCCTTGGGGCCAGCCTTAGTCTGCGCTCGAGGGGTCGATCCGCGGCGACGTGCTCGACTCCCAACAACGAGACCGGACGCGCGCTAAGCGGCGGCAACGCGCTCTCCAACGAGTCGATGATGTCTAAAAAGACACCAAGAATTGTCGGATCGAAGGTGTGGCCAGACTCGGCGCGCATCAGGTCGAGCGCCTGCTGTCGCGCGAAGCGGGGGCGATGGGGGCGATCCGTTGTAAGCGCCTCGTAGCAATCCACGATTGTGAGAATGCGAGCCCCGAACGGTATGTCTTCGCCTTTCAAACCGCCAGGGTACCCGGTGCCGTCGTACTTCTCGTGATGATGCTTTACTATCGGAACTACTTCGTAGGGAAACTCCACGTTGCTCAAGATATCGGCGCCGACCACCGGGTGGATCATTACTTTTGAGTACTCGGCCGCACTCAACTTTCCGGGTTTGCTCAAAATGTACTCGGGGACCGCTAGCTTTCCGATGTCGTGAAGGAGCGCCGCCGCATTCAGGCCCTCCATTTGGTCTTCCGGGTATTGGACTGCGCGAGCGAGTCCCTCTGCCAGCACCCTCACGCGTTGTATGTGGCCGCGCGACAGTTCATCCTTCGCGTCGATTGCCATCGTCAGCGACTCGACCGTTGCCAGATGGAGCTTGGTCAGTCCTTCGATGTGCCTGTTCGATTTCTCGACTCTGCCGAGATATTTTTTGAATGCGACGTATGTAAGAAATAAGATGGGCAGAGCTATGACGAATGAGTAAAAACCGAAGACGGTCATTGCCTTGCAGATGACACCAGCCGCAAGTGCGCCTATGAAGAACGCCGGCAAAGTCCAGAGATAGTCTTCAGCCCACGTGCTCAATACTTCGCGGCCGCGGAAAAGAGCCATCGCGGTTGCGGCAATGCTGCTGTTGATCAGGTAGTTGGTCAGGGTGATTACTCCGATGGCCAGCGCCAGCTCGTCCAAATGATCGCGGCCGTATAGCAAATGATCCAGACGGCCGAAGACTTCAACCGTCAGCAGCGAGGCGCTCAACACCGCTATGTTCATGGACCCCATGTTGATGAAAGCGGTCGCGCCCAGATTCTTCTTCTTCCCTCGAGGCGATCTCGCGAGACCGTCGATGGAAGCCAGGGCGGTGGCGGCCCATGGGCCCAGCATCAACATGGCAATGCAAACAAACGTGTCGCTCAGGGTGATCTTGCTGCGGACGCCTGGAATCCATATCTCGGCCCGCCAACTGACCAACATTGTTAAGGCGAGAACTAATAACCAGTCGAGTCGCAAGGGTTCCTGCCCCAGGCGGTAGATTGAGTATGCAAGCGCGAGGCTCCCTGCCACTGAGACGATCAGCGTGAATACTTTTGCCTTCAAACCAATCGCTGTGGTCACGTTCACCTCAAACACTGCTCAGCTTCTCGCATAATCCGCTTGTGACTGGCTGTCCGTTCTTTCGCCGATCCGCTGAGGAATCTGTCCGACTTGCTGTTCAACGATGTTGCGACGAGCAACAAACTCGAGGGGCAACGCGCCTCGGCTGACGGCGCACCAGCACTCAATCAATGCTCGTGCCGCGTGATTACATTGAAAAGATGCTGCAGAAGAGCGGTAAATAGGGGACTTAACGAGGTATGGATGACCCTCGCCCTGTGACCTCGCTGGAAGCCACAGTCAAAGTGGCTAGACTACCAGATTGGTTCATTCACAATGACTGGGACCAGGAAAGGTCGGCAGAAACGAGGAGTGACGACCCGGTTATTGCGCCCCTATTTCGCCGGTCCGTTTGTATCCGTCGTACCGCTGAATGATCTTCTGGACGTAGCTGCGGGTGGCGGGAAAATCTATGCGAGTAATGAATTCTTCGCGCGAGATCCTGACGCGGTCCGTGCCCGGAACCCAACGATCGACATTGGTCGGGCCGGCGTTGTAGGCTGCCAGCGAGAATGCGAGCGGGTCAGCACCATCCCTGTATCTACTGAACAGCGACTGTAGATACCAGCATCCGACGTGCAGGCTTACCGCCGGGTCGCTGAACATCTCCTCAAAGCTCAGTTCCTGCTGGCGCGGCGCTTTGCTGGGTATCGTGGCGACCGCGTCGGAAAGCGAGCGCGAGCGCGTAGCTTCGACCCACTGCTGTGCCACCACCGGCGTTACCTGCATCAACCCGATCGCATTTTGGGGGCTGTGAGCCGCGGGGCTGAAGTATGATTCTTCGTAGATGATTGCCTTGACAAGTGCCGGGTCCAAATTGTGTTGCTGAGCCGATGTGGCAATGAGTGAGTCGAAACGGTGCGTCCAGTACCAGCGCGCCGCCACCAAGCCAACGCCTGTCGCCAAGACCAGGACAGCAAGGGCCCACAGCATCTTGCGAGCACGATTTGAGGAATTGTTGAAGAACAGATTCAGTCCCGCTTTTCCGGTTTCAGGTCTTACAACCGAAGTTTCGGGTTGCGCCGGTATGTCCAAGTCCACAGCCTCTCTAATTAGTCATTCGCAAACTGGCCCAGAAGTCTGCCGTGTCGTATTCTCGATCTACACCCTCATAACGTGCCGATATGTCACTCTCCTCAAGCACGTGACCCTGCAGCCAGATGTTTGCGCTTATCTCAGCCCCGATCTTGAGCTGTCCACGCAGGGTTCGACGGTTGGCCAGAACCTCGAGGCGGATCGTGCCCGCGTCCACATAGATCCAGACCAGATCAGCAGCGGTTTCGGGATTCCTGATGTTACGCCAGGCCAGCACCCTCCCGCTGATCACGTAGTCGTTCTCACATGCTTTTTCGGCAAAACCCTCGATCCGTTCGGCCAGCTCGAAGCGATGAACGGGCCCATCCGAGGGCCGTCTCAACTTCAAAGGGGGTCGGACCCGCGCCGCGTATGCGATCCCCGCAAGCGCAACTTGCAACTGTGACCGCCGGAAGATCGCGTCACTAAGCTCGGTCAAGTTCTGAAGCTCGAATACAACCTCGGGGGCGCCTCGCACGCTGCCGCGCACAATAGCTTCGCCGTCTTCCTCATATTCAATCAACTCCCACGGCAGCACGGTGCGAACATAGCGACTGCGGAAACCCGGCCGGCAATCGGCGTAGTAGAGATCGCCCCCGTGCTCGTATAGGACGGACCAGACTTCGAGCCCCTCGCCGAGTTTCCAGCATCTGCCATGCAGCGCGGCTTTGCCTCGTTCGACGTGACTCCGCTCTCCGTTCGACTCGACGTGTTCCACGAGCAAGTTGTACGAGCGGTCGTCGCCTATTTCGAATCCGATGGCTCCAAACAGCTCGGCCATCACCGCGGCGGTTGTCGATTCCTTCTGGGTTGTTGAGTCGATGACTGACTTGCTCATGAGATAGTGCTGCTACCTGAGGAATCTGAAATTGACGCACCTCTGCGTTCCTTCTCTTTGACTTGCCCTTTTCTTATTTGGTCTTGGTTTCTTCGCTGACCTCGGCATTCAAGGTGTATTCGCGGCCGTCGCGCTGGATGCGAAGCACGACCTTGGCGCCGGGTGGCTTGCTGGCGATGATCCGATTGAATTGCACGTACGACGTGATCGGCTGACCATCGATAGTGGTTATCACATCGTCCTTGCGAAGACCGGCGCGCGCGGCAGGCGTCCCTCTCTCGGCGCGAATGACCAGGACACCGCGAGTGTCGGGCGTGAGCTTCAGGAGCCCTCGGACATCGGGGTCGACATCGCGCGTCTCGACGCCGAGATAACCCCGCGTGACGCGTCCGCGCTCCACGAGTTGGGGCAGGATTGACTTGAGAGTGTTGATCGGAATCGCGAAACTCAACCCCTGGGTGCGCTCAAGCACCAGCGTGTTTATTCCTACGATCTTGCCTTGAGCGTTCAGCAGCGGTCCGCCCGAGTTTCCCGGGTTTATGGCCGCGTCTGTCTGGAGAAAGTCATCGAACTGTCCGCCGAAACCCGTTCGTCCCTTGGCGCTTACGATTCCGAGCGTCACGGTGTGGTCCAGTCCCAGCGGATTCCCGATGGCGATGACCCACTCGCCCACTCGAAGCGCATCGCTGTCTCCCAGGTCGGCGACGGGAAGCTGCGGCCCGCTCGGCACGATCTCGAGCAAGGCTATGTCGGTCGCCTCGTCGTAACCTTTGATCGATGCGGGAAACTGGCGGCCATCGTGCAGCGTCACCGTCACGCTGGTGACCAGCTTCGGTTGACTCTTCGGTTCCGGACCGCGCTGCCCGGTTCCCCTCCGAGGTTCAGAGTTCGAGATAAGGTGAAAGTTTGTGGCAATGAAGCCTCGCTGGTCGATAATGAATCCGCTCCCCAGGTTCTCGCCGCTTTCCGACACTGACCGCACGTTCACCACCACCTCATCGACGCGCTCGGCGATCGAAGGTACGTCCAGCAGCACCGTCTTACCCTGAGCTGGCTGGGTTTGTCGGCGTAAACTCTCAGGCACATCGCGAGAGAGCGCTGAGACGGCAACTGCCGGAGCTAACACGAAGGAGAAGAATGCGGCTCGGAGAAGCTTAATCATTGTGTTGACCTGAACGAGTCCTTTCTTGGCCGTCGTCTGCTGCTGGAGCGCGCGATTTTACTCCTCGAACGTTACGCGCGGGTCCGTAATTCGGCCGCTGCCCGGAACGCACCATCTCAGCGAATAAGTCCACGTCGTAGTCGCATTCGCGCGACATCTCTTCGCGGATGGCGTGCAGCTCTTCCAAAAATCTTGGCTTGCGATACATAGCAGCAAACGTGATCCTCGATGCGTGAGCCGGACCATAGTCCTGGTTGTCACGCGCCACCCTTCACGGATCACAATCCTCTCAATCCTCTAGAACTCTGCATTAATCAAAAACTCCGGCGTCACGATCATCGGCACAAAGAAACCGGCTATCGTATTAAACAATTGAACTCGAGACTGCCGGTGCACGTTGGCGATGTACCCGAAATCCCAGGTGACCAGCAGGTCAGCCTTACTCACCGAAGCTACTGCCACGTGCAGCGCATCGGCAATGTACTTACGATGGAATATGCCCCGTTCTACATACCCGTCGGCGAGGATCGTAGCTTCGTCGCTGATATCGAGCACGGGCAAATCGCGCACGAGATTCAAGTAAGCCGATCGACGCGGCTCTTCGGTCCGTTCGAGCTCGCGAATCACCAGCGGTGAGATATGAGGCGAGTAATCGGACAACTCATGCTCCCACCAGCGTATCGTCAGGTCGCGCCGAAAGGGCTCGCCGTTATCAAGGTACGCGCCGACAACCGAAGTCTCGAGGTAAAGGCTCTTCTTCATATCAGACCTTGTAATTCTACCACAGCGAGAGAAAGAGTCAGGAAAAGGGTTGCGACCTTGTGCATCGCAACCCCAACTCGCGTCCTGCTATCTCGCCGTTGTCGCCTTGCCTGCGCCTTCTTTCACTGTTTGGTAATCGGTGGCGTGTGTGGGGTGAGCGCGAGTACAGCTCGATTGAAATCGATTGTCAGTCTATAGTGACGCAGAAAATCGCCACCCAGGATGCCTCCCTGTTCGAAGCCCGACGTTTCGTTTATTGCCCCAAAATCCAGGACGAGGGCTCGAAGATTGCTCTGCTGAGCATCCGCGACTCGACATTTGCGAACCAACAGCATTTCGACGTTGTCGGTGATTCCTGCTGCCCCGATTACGCTGGTGGTCTGGCCCTTGATTATCTGATCGCGAAGCTTGAGGCGGTCAACCGCGGCCTGTGAAAGCACCGTCGAACTGGCGCCTGAATCGACTATGGCGTTCACTAATTGGTTCCCTTCGAATTCCGTCTCGACGCTGATTAGACCGTTTTGCGTAGTTCGAAACGGCGTAACCGTAACGCCCGGCAACGAAGGCATCGGCACCGCGCGATTTTCGCTGCGGTCGAGTCGGATGACGGTGTCCTTGTAATCCAGCTCGGTCAAGAAGCGCGACAGGATCGACAGTCCGATAAAGCCCTCGGCCCTTTCCTCGGGCGGGTGATCATTCGTCCCGTGAAACGGACGGATAAAGCACGGGACCATCCTGATACGCACGCCGCCTATCTGAATGGATTTGATCAGGCCATAGACAATCTGAAACTTGCCGGTTCCGCCAACGCCCTGGGACTTCCCGCCTTTCGCGATCTCGGAAACGCCGAATCGCTTGGCGGCGTCCTTCGAGATGACTGTAAACCCCGAGCCAGTGTCCACGACGAAAAGCGCGTCGCGCCCGTTCAGCTTTAACTGAATGTACGGCCGCCGATCGTTGCCCAGATGAAAGGGGGCTTCCGTAACCGTGTCGCCGCTCACCTGATGGATCTGGATTCCGGCGAGTTGCCGGTAAAATTGAATCAACCCCTTGATTCGGTCGCGTCGCTCGGTATCGGAAAGAGGAGCGATCTGCAGAAATGCCTCGTATGCGTCCGCGGCCTCCTTAAAGTCCTCGAGTCTGGACGACGCTCTTGCGTACGTGACCAGATAGTCAGGCTCGTCGGGATCCAGGTTGCTTGCGTAATAGGACTTCTCACGAGACTCTTTTGCCCGGCCCTCGTAGAAGTCAACTTCGGCGGCAGCGCCGTATGCGAGAGCCTCTTTTGGATCGAGATCCAGCGCTCGCTGCAGCTCGGATACCGACGCCCGAACAAAACCGGACCTGAGCAAGTTCGCCCCCGCGAGCGCGTGTGCCCGCGCGTTGCTGGCGTCGATCTTTAGCGCTTCCAACGCGTGCTCAAAGCTGTGCAGGTAGTTCTGCATCTTGAGGCAAGCGAAGCTCGCTCCGAGCCTCGCTGTAATGTCGCGGCCGTCCGCTCTGATCAACTCGCCGTACAGCTTCGCGGCATCTTCATATTTGCCCGATCGCATCGCTTTCTTTGCGTTGCGGAGGACCTTGTCCCTGGATTCGAGCTTCTTCTCTTCAGGCTTATCGTCGGCTTTTGCGCCGACCAGAGGAACGAGTGCGGAGGACAAAGCAAGGGCGGCGATCAGAAGGAGGTGCGCCGCCAGGCGGGCCAGCTGGTTTGAATTCAAAACGCTCTTTCCACCGTAGACCTTCATTTCAGGATCTCCCCGGTCTTCGTGTACCACAAGAGCAGGTCGAGTTCGTCGAAATCTATGCCGATTCTATCGGCGAAGAGTTTGACCTTGTCTTCGATCGCCAGGTACTTCGCTTTAGTCGAAGGCGGCTTCGGGCTTTCAATAACCCCGAACTCCGCGAGCCGTGACAACAGATGCTTATCGAGTATCGCATATCCACGATAGCCCACATTTCGGAGGAAATGACTCGCCTCCTTGTAGCCAATACCGCGGACGTTGCGGTTCGCTGCGAAGAAGTCTCGTCTCGCATCGCCGTTCTCGAAACGCTTGAGCGCGCGACGCAATTCGAGGCCGCAGACCCCGCGCAAATACTCCCGTGTCTCGTAGACGTAGGCTCCCCGGCTGTTCGGAAATCTGTGCCGGCCAGCAAGCGCACGTTTTATTTCGTTGGACGAGCCGTTCATCAAAAGCGACCGGATGCTTTCGACCGAACGCAAGCCCATTCGCGCGCTGGCGCCGGCAGTGAAGATGCAAAAAGTAAGCTCTTCAAAAAACCGTTGACGGGAACCCGTCCGGCCCACCCTCGCGAACTCATCCAATCTGTCTCTGATTTCTTGGCGCTTCTCGGAATAGATTCGCTCAAGCTCTCTTAAGGTCAAGCGAGTTGCACCCTCGGGCACATCAGAATTCTAGGGCGCCGCATGTGTAAAGTCAACGACCTCACTCGCGCTTGCCGGCGATCCGAGTTGTGACCAACCCTGCCGAGCGCCGTCCGAAAATGCTAGGCTCGAACGGTGTCCCTGGCCGTTCGAGCCTTCCTGAACCATCCCAGGCGGGATGGAGTTTTCGGCATCCATTTGGGCGGATTTGGTGTCGCTGTGGATGATACTATCCTGGTCGCCAGTTTTCAAACGGAACGTCGGTTGGACCTTGCGCCACTTCGAAAATGACCATCTCGCCTGTGCTAGAATCCGTTCGAAGATGAAGTTGAACTGCGTACGTCTACGCAAGCAAACCGCGCGGGCATTTTGGGCCCCGGTGCTTTGTCTTGCGCTCGTGGCAAGCGCATCCGGCTCGAGTGCTGAATCTGGCGACTTCTCAACCAAGCACGCGAGACCGGTGCGCCCCCAGGCGTCTCTCGAAAGAATCAACTCGCGTGCTGAGTTCGATCAACTCGCGCGCGTATATTACCGAGGCCGCTTTCAGGCGCTCCCTCACGTGATGTTCGTAGTCGATCGCCGCTCGCACGATCGAGTCTATTACATCAACTCGCGCGCATATCAGTTCCACAAGGACTTCGTCAACGCGACCTATCTCTCGCTCGAGCGAGGCCGAGCTTTCTACGACAACAACTACCTGAAGTCCGATCGGCGGTTCATTCTCGGGACGATCGCTTACCATCAAGCGGTCGACAAGTTTGCCTTCGAGTTTTGGGAAGGCGACCGGATTACCGCCGAGCTGCTTGCCGAATGCTACTCCGCGCTGAGACGAAGCTTCTATGCGCCGGTCTTCTTCAAGCCGACTTCGAAACCACACCAGGAGATTGCGGACGCCCTCAATAACGCGGCGCCTTCGAGCGCGCGAGTGTCTTTGCTGAACCTAGACGTCTCCGCGGAATCACAGTACCAGCCGCTCAACCTCGGCTCGGGCATCGGCCAGCTTCGAATCATCGAACGGCTGACGCCCGACATTGTGATCGACCGAAACCAGATCGTGATCTTCAAGGAAGTGCCCGTTCACCTGACGCCGCTCTCAGGCATCATCACGACCCAGCCGGCGTCTCCGCTCTCGCACGCAAACATGCTCGCAAAGTCGTGGGCCATTCCAAGCGCGACGATCAAAGACGCCGACCTGCTCTTCAAGCAGCTTGAAGGCAAATACGTCCGGCTCGAGGTTCGCGAAAACGACTACAGTCTCGCCCCCGCTGACCCGCGCGAGGTCGATGCCCGCAATCGCGAATGGGTGAAACGCGGAGACCTGGTCACACCGCGCGCCGAGCTTTCTTACGCGGAACTCACAGACCTGAGTCGCCAGCGCGCGAAAGACGCGCGTCGCTTCGGAGCAAAATCAGCGAATCTTGGTGAAGTAAACCACGCGCGCTTGCCCGGCATGGTTGTCCCGCGAGGCTTCACCATTCCGTTTCATTACTATCAAGAGTTCATTCGGCGGAATCGCCTCGAGGAACGAATCGCAGCCGCGGTTGAAGAGGACCGCTTCGTTCATGATCCCCGCTACCGAAAGACTCGGCTGGCGGAGATTCGCCAGTGGATCGAGCGTGGCGAACACGACCCGGTGTTCCAGAATAAGGTACTCTCAAAAGTCCATCGCGAGTATGCTGGCCTCGGCTTGTTCGCGCGCAGCTCGACCAACGCCGAAGACCTCCCGAACTTCAGCGGGGCAGGTCTCTACTCGACCGTGCCCAACGTTCGAACCGACGACCAGCTAATGGACGCGATCAAGACCGTCTGGGCGTCGATATGGAACTACGAGGCGTACGAAGCGCGGGAGAGTTTTGGCATGAATCACTTTGGAGTCTATCCTGCGGTTCTCATCCAGGAAGGCATCGACGCTGACAGCGCCGGGGTCGCCATAACCACAGATCCGTTCAATCTCGCCGAGAGTCGGGCCAACGGCGGCGCAGTGTATGTGAATGCGAAGCGGGGTCTTGGAATCAAGGTTGTCGAGGGCCGCCGCGTCGCCGAGCAGGTCATCTACAGACCGGGAACTAGAACGATTCAGGTGCTGACGCGCTCGGATGAAGATACGATGCTCGCGTTCGACGAGCACGGTGGCGTCAAGGAAGTTACAATTGAGAAGAAACGCCGCGTGCTGACTGATGAAATGGTGAGGCGGCTCGCGCGCGCTTCGATTCAAATCAAGCGAGTTTTCGGCGGACGAAATCAGGACATCGAGTGGCTATACCGCGGCGGCCAGCTCTACATCGTGCAGTCTCGACCATACATTCAGGGAGACTGAGAAGTAAAGTTTGACCCGCGGCGACGCCGCCTACTTCTTGTTTCCGAGCACGAAGTTGAACGTCAACGTAGCAGCCACAGTACTGCCAGAACCGTTTTCAAAGCGGAACTGTTTTGCGGCATCCACCGCAGCCTGACGGAGCAGGTCGTTGCCGTTTGTGGCTCGGGCGTCAATCACCTTACCGTCGGTGCTAACCTTGATCTCAACGGTCACTTCCCCCTGAATGCCCTTGCCCTTAGCCTCCTCGGGATAAACTGGATCGACCCTTTGAATGGTCTTGAGGCTCTTCTGCTCGGCTCGTGGTTGTTCGTCCCGGTTCCTTGTTGAACTGGGGAGAGTGAAAGTGAAGGTCAGTTGAATCGTAACCGGGGCGCCGGTGGGATTGGAAAAGCGCCATTGCTTCGCGGCCTTGACGGCCGCCAGCTGAAGCAACTGATGGCCCTTCACTACCGTGGCCATCGAAACTTCGCCGCTCTCTTCGACGGTTACGTCAAGCACCACACTTCCTTGAACCTTTGCGCGCCTGGCTTCTTCAGGATAGATCGGCTCGACCCGATGAGTCGCCCTCAAGCTCTTCCGGTCCTGTTGTTGTACGGAACCTGCCGCACCGGACAAGATTCCCCCCACAAACAGCATCACGTAAACGACCGCTCGTAGCTTTGTCATCTGGGACCTCCTTCGAATCGATTTGGGTACGGACGCGACTGCTAATCGCATTCAACCGGCTTAGACACCCGGGGCACCTCGCCGGTTCCCACTATTTGACGCCGCTTGTCGGAGATCACGCCCGCCCTTAGAATACGCATCGACTCGAAGACAACGGATCACACCCATGAAGCAATACCTGGACTTGATGAGAGACGTTCTCGAGACGGGAGCGGAAAAGCAAGATCGCACGGGGACTGGGACACTCTCTGTATTCGGCTATCAAATGAGGTTCGACCTCAGCGAGGGCTTTCCGCTGCTCACGACGAAGAGGCTTCACCTGAAGTCGATCATCTACGAACTGCTGTGGTTCTTGAAAGGCGAGACGAACATTCGATTCCTGAGAGATAACGGCGTGAACATCTGGAACGAGTGGGCGGATGAGAATGGGGAGCTCGGTCCGGTGTACGGCGCGCAATGGAGATCGTGGAAGACTCCGGACGGGAACTCTATTGACCAGATCGGTCAGGTGATCCAACAGATCAAGACGAACCCGGACTCGCGCCGGCTGATCGTCAGCGCCTGGAACGTGGGCGAGCTTCCGAAGATGGCTCTGCCGCCCTGTCACCTGCTCTTTCAGTTTTATGTCGCGGATCGAAGGCTCTCGTGTCAGCTCTATCAGCGATCAGCGGACATCTTTCTTGGATTGCCCTTTAACATAGCGTCTTATGCTCTGTTGACGATGATGGTCGCGCAGGTCTGCGATCTGAAACCCGGCGAGTTCATCCTGACGCTGGGCGACGCGCATCTGTACTCAAACCACATGGAGCAAGCGAGGCTTCAGATCACACGCCAGCCGCTAAGGCTCCCCCAGATGAAGATCAATCCCGGCGTGCGTTCGATGTTCGAATTCCAATTCGCCGACTTCGAGCTCGCCGGCTACGAGGCCCATCCGCACATCAAAGCCGAGGTGGCGGTGTGATCGTCTCACTGATAGTTGCAATGGACGAAAGAAGCGGGATAGGCAAGGAGGGCAAGCTGCCCTGGCGTCTGTCTTCGGACTTGAAACGATTCCGCGAGCTGACGATGGGCCATCACATCATCGTCGGACGCAAGACCTTCGAGTCGATCGGTAAGCCGCTCCCTGGAAGACAGATGATCGTAGTCACTCGGAACGCCGGCTTCAAGGCAGAGGGCTGCTTCGTGACTCATTCGGTTGAAGCGGCGATCGAGCTGGCTCGAACGAGAGGCGAAACCGAAGTCTTCATCTGCGGCGGCGCGGAGATCTACGCGCAGACGCTCGAGGCGGCCGACCGCATTTACCTGACTCAAGTCCATGCTCAAGTGGATGCCGATACGTTCTTCCCGGCATTCGAAAAAGGCGCCTGGAGAGAGAAGGAGAATGCCTTCCACCCGGGCGACGAGAAGAATCAATATGCGAGTACCTTTACCGTGTTTGAAGCCAAAGCTGCCGGCACAAGCTAGCGGAACAATCTCCGCGCATTAACAGGTTGGGAAGAGGACTTGTCCCCGCTGTAATTGTTGCCGCCGAGTGAAAAACCAGGAGCGGGGACAAGTCCTCCTTCCCTACCTGATATGCTCCCGAGCTTTCGAGTAACTTGTTCAAAATGGAACAGAACTGGGTCAATCAAAAACGATGATAGAACTTCAAATCAAACTTCTCGACCAGGGTCTGCCGATCCCGCGACATCAACACCATGGCGATGCCGGTTTGGACCTGGCAAGCCGCATCGATCTGGTCCTCGAGCCGGGGGAACGCGCGACCGTCCCAACCGGGATTGTAGTCGCAATACCAAAAGGATATGCTGGCTTTGTCCTGCCGCGAAGCGGTCTCGCCGCGCGACACGGGATCGCGCTGGTGAACTCGCCGGGTCTCGTTGATTCAGGCTATCGAGGCGAGATGGCCATAATCATGATCAACACCGACAAGCGAGAGGCGTTTCATATCAAGCGCGGCGATCGCATTGCGCAACTTGTGATTCAGAGAGTGGAAGAAGTTACTCTCGCGCAGGTCGACGACCTGAGTGAGACTTCGCGCGGGGCCGGCGGGTTCGGTAGCACCGGCAAGGGTCAGCATCCGGACCGGTGAACAACTACTGGTTGGCTTCGCGGCACGAGGTTGATCTGATGAGTTGGAGATTAAAGTCAAGAACGTATCGAGCAGGCCGGTCTATTTCCTGGAGGTCGACTTGGGTTTCCCCGAGGTGATAAACACGGAAATCGATGGTGCGCGGCGTAGCCTCGTAGCGCCCTTAACCTACGGTCGCCGCGAGTTGATGCGCAAGGGCAATCGCGCGACCACCGAAGATGCGCCAATAAGGTCTGGGGAAAGTCACGTTTTCAAGATCCCCTCACAATATCGCGAAACCCCGGAACGCCTGGCTGTGGTGAAAAAAGTCCTCGTCACGGTTTACGAATTGAGTTTTGGTGATGAGACAGGATTCCTGGCCGGGATTCCCTTCCCCTCCGGCAAACAATGAATAGATTTCAGGTTGGTGTCTACGGCAATGGCGACTAAGTGACCAACTCGAGGCAAACCAGGCGCGCTTTCACTCCGCTTCTGAAGCGTGATTCTGCCAGAGCTTATCCCATCCCTCGCTCGGTTCAATGAGCTTCAATCCTACGCTTCGCTGGCCTCCGTCGCGCCAGACCGATTCCACAATCGCCGTAGCCTCGAAATCATAAGACGGGAGCGACAACTTTAGCAGCGCGCCCGGTTCGAGCTCGCGAGCGGTGTGCAGCCTGAGCCCCGACGGGCTGATCTCTTCGATGTTCATCTCATCCGAAAAAGCATCAAGGTGAGATGTGTTTCCCTCGACGCGCGCCTTCAGTGACACCTTCACCCGCGATTCGGCCCGGCGGTCTTCGTCGCGCTTCTCGTCGGCCTCCGTAGCCTCGGCAACCAGGTCGTCGTAGCAAGCGGCGCATACCTGTCGATACCCCAGATGCGCAACGGCTGCCACCTCGGGGAGATGAGCGATGTTAACTATGTGACTCGTGCGTTCGTTGCATCGGTCGCAGAAGCCCGACATACAGAGAAGCTCCTTCAGGTTGGAGAAACCGCAAGGGCACAGGAGACGTGTTGATTTCCGAAATTCATTGAATCTGACCCGATTGGTATGGCGTCAGTATAAGCAGATTCGCTCTTTGACTCAACAGGATTTTTTCGTTGCCGGGTTGAACTCTCAGCTTGCCCGCGCTGACTCTACTCTAGCGAGATCGCGATCGCTGCGCGCTCGCGCTTCACAAGCTTGCTGTACAGATTACCAATTCTTTTCATCCAACCATACTTCCGATCAAGCAGGCGGTGAGCGCGCTCCGCCTCCGCGGCATCGAGTAGTATTCTCGCAGTCCCCTCTTCCCACTCACCCGTTCGGTTGCCACGAATGTCGCAAGGCGCGACCCGCACCCGCGGGTTGTTCCGAATGCGTTTCACCTTGCCGGCGTTCGCAAGCGAATAGATATAGAACCTGCCGCCATCTTCCGCGAACCACACCGGCGTCGCAACCCCCGCGCCGGTTTTGCGATAGCTCTCGAGGGTCAGATACTTCTGACCCTCGAATCGCTTCAACTTTTCCCGGCTCATCGGTTCTTGCCCGTCTCCGCCGTCTCGCCGCCAAGTCGCTTCCCGGTCTCGCGATCGAATACCGCGTTGCGCAGGAATTGCTCCGTGCTCCACGGAGGCGCGCCGCCGCCGAGGTATTTGTGAAACCACTCGAGGTGAGCGGTGTAGTACAAAGCCATTTCATACCAGCTCGGCCAGTGACCGGCGTTCGAGTAGATGATCAGCTTCGACGGCACATTCATCTTTTGAAGCGCGGTGTAGAACTGAAGCGACTGCGTGTACGGGACGCGATAGTCGCGCTCACCGCTGATAACAAGCGTGGGCGTCTTGAAGTTCTTGACTGAATTCGAAGGGGACCACTTTTCATAGAGCGGTGAATTCCACGGCTGGCCCTTCATATCCCACTCGGGAAACCAGAGCTCCTCGGTCGCTCCATAGAACGAACGCAGATCGTACAGGCCCATCATCGAGGCAATAGCCTTGAAGCGATCGGTGTGGCCTTCAAACCACATCATCATGTATCCGCCGTAGGACCAGCCCATCGCGCCAATCCGGTTGCGATCCACGTACGGCAGCTTCTCGACCGCGTCGGTCACCTTCATCAGATCTTCGAAGACCGCTCCTCCGTGGTCACCCGATATCTCAGCGGTGAAGTCCTGCCCCCGCCCAACAGAGCCATGAGGATTAGGGAACGCGACCACGTACCCGGCGCCGGGATAGACCTGCCAGTCGCCTCGAAACGCATCCGACCACTGCGACTGCGGCCCGCCGTGAACGTTGAGTATCAAGGGATACTTCTTGCTCGCGTCGAAGTCGTGAGGCTTGACGATGAACACCTGAATCTTCGCACCCAACGCGCCGTCCACCCACATTGTTTCAGCCGGGCGTATGTCGGCCTCGCTTGCCAGGGCGTCATTGATGTGTGTGATCCGAGCCGGCGTCCCGGCCCGTCCGTTGCTGATCTGGGCGCTGAACACTTCAACCGGTTCGCCTACCGAGCTTCGCGTGTAGAGCAAGCGCTTGCCGCCGTCAATCACGCTCCACTCGAGGATCGTCTTGTCGGCCAGCACCCGGGTGATCGCTTTCGAAGCTAGATCGACGCGATGAACTGGAGTCTGGCCCTCGACCGGCGCCTGGAAGTACAGCGACTTCGAATCGTCAGACCATTCGAATTCGTCGACCCAATCGCGGAATGACTCGGTCAACACCGTCGAAGCGCCGCTGGCGCGGTCGTAGACCGCGAGACGAAACAGATCGGATTCGTACCCCGGCTGCCTCTGCATTCTATAGGCGATGTACTTGCCGTCGGGCGAATATTTCGGGCTGCCGTCGAAGGCTGGATTTGAAGCGGTGATGTTCCGAGGCCGAGCGCTCGGATCGCTCAAAGAGAGGAGCCACAGATCACTGTTGGTCGACGAGGCTAGCTGTTTATCGTGATTCGAGACGAACACAAGCTCTTTGCCGTCGGGCGAAAAGTCGTACTGCAAAGGTCCCCCGAGTTGAAACGGCGGTGAATCGAACTCGCCGGGCGTCACGTCCCGTGCCTCTCCGCTCGCGGCGCTCGCCAGAAAGATGTGGGTTCGAGTCCCATCCTTCCAGCCGGTCCAATGGCGGTACAGAAGCGAATCGGCCGAGTGGGCCTTGAGCGGCCCGTTCGTCCAGGTGTCGGCGATCTTCTTATTGCAAGCGTCATCGCCGTTGCATTCGGGATATACGTCGGATGAAAAAGCAATCCACCTACTGTCCGGCGACCACAGCGGGTCGGACACGCCGGTCGAGATGCTGGTGAGCTTCCGAGCTTCGCCTCCGCCCGCCGGCAGAAGGTAGAGCTGCGGGCCGCCGTCTTTCGAGCTGATGTACGAAATCCATTTCCCGTCGGGTGAGAACGCCGGCGAGCTCTCGCTCTTGTCACCGCTCGTGAGCGCACGCGCGTTTCTTCCATCGGCGTCCATCATCCAAATGTGCGTGCCCCGTTTTGCGCGGGCGAGATCGGACGTTGTCACTGCATAGATCACCGAGCGCCCATCCGGTGAAACCTCAACATTGGAAACGGCCTTTACGCGGTAGAAGTCTTCGATCGTAAAGGCGCGCTTCTGCGCTTGCGCGGCAAATGGAACCAGAAGAAAGAGGATTAGTGCTAGAGAGCTTTTTCTCATGTTTGTGACCTCCTGAACTCATTAACCCAAAGGTGCGAGGCGTCAAAGGTCGCACGAACCTGGAACCATCGCGACTTCGCGTCTTTGCGTTCAAACTGTTCAGCGCCCAAGCTGCGTCAGCTCAGCGCTCACTTCCCACAACCGTCTGGCGGCTTCTTCGTTGTATGATGCTTCGGATGATTTTTCCGGTCGCCTCCGGGCAAAGTACTTTCCGCTGACTCCTTCGAGCTCGAGTGAGCTGGCAAGATAGATCGAAGTCCGAGCGCCGCGCTGTGGGCTAATGGTCAGCAGTTTAATGATCCCCCGCAGAAACCCCGGGAGCCCCCGAAACAGATTAGTGGCGACGGCGCCCGGATGCAAACAGTTCGCGGTAACCGACGTTCCTTCGAGCCTTCGAGCCAGCTCATACGTGAACAGCACATTCGCGAGCTTGGAATTCGCGTACGCGGCAAACGCGCTGTAGTTGCTTCCGGTCGCCCACCCGCTGATATCCAGCTTGCCGTATCTGTGCGCGGTCGAAGAGACGTTGACGATCCGCGACGGCGCGCTACTTTTCAGCACGTCGAGCAGCAAATTCGTCACAAGGAAGTAGCCAAGATGATTGATAGCGAAGGTGCTTTCGATCCCGTCTTCGGTCATCGATCGCCGGCGTAACACGACGCCCGCGTTATTGACGAGCACATCGAGCCGCTCGTGGCGTTGCCTGAACTCTTCGGCGAATCGCCGAATCGAATTCTGCGAAGAGAGATCGCAGATCATCAGTTCGACCTTGCGGTTGCCGCTTTTCTGCTTGATCTCGCGCAGGGCGGCTTCTCCGCGAGCGCGATCGCGCGACACCATCACGACTGCGGCGCCAAGCTTCGCGAGACCCAGGGCGGTCTCTTTCCCGATGCCGGAGCTCGCTCCGGTTACGATGCAGGCCTTGCCGGTCATGTTGGGCCGCTCAATCCGCCGCAAAGGAGTTAGTAGTCCGGCTGGCCTTACTGCGAGAATAGCGAGCAGGGATGCCTGCGTTGCTCCAGGGAGGCCGAACTACTTAACGTTCAACGCCTGATCGAAGTCCTCGATGATTTCCTCCGTCGCCTCGATTCCCACTGACACTCGAATCAAGCTGTCCGTGATCCCGAGCCGCAGACGGTCTTCGCGCGACATACCCGAATGCGAAGTAGTCGACGGACGGGTCACCAGCGTCTCCACGCCGCCAAGGCTCGGCGCGACGATCGGCAGCTTCGCTCTGCTCATGAACCGCTCCGCCGCTTCCACGCCGCCCTTTGTTTCAAAACTCAGCATGCCGCTGAAGCCGTCGAACAACTCGCGAGCGCGTCCGTGCCGCGCGTAGCTTTCGAGCCCGGGGTAGTTCACTTTTTCTATCGACGGATGCTCTTCCAGGAACCTCGCGAGCTTGAGCGCGCTTTCGTTTTGATGCCTCACCCTCAGCGCCAGCGTCTTCATTCCTCGATGAAGCAGGAACGCCGCGTGAGGATCCATCGAGGCGCCCAGGTGATTGAGCTTGTGCGTGATCCGCTCGATCAAATCGGCGCGACCGATACAAGCGCCGCCGACGATGTCCGAATGGCCGTTGAGGTACTTGGTGCAACTGTGCAGCGAGACATCGAAGCCCCACTCGGACGGTCTGAAGTTGATCGGACTCGCGAACGTGTTATCGATCAGCGAAACGAGCCGGTGTTCTTTGGCGAATGCAACAGCCGCCTTAAGATCGCTGACTTGAAGCAGCGGGTTTGACATCGCTTCAACGTAGATCGCTCTTGTGTTCGGTCTGAGCTTGTTCTTCCAGGAGTCGGGATCGTCGCCGTTGATGAAATCGAACTCGAGACCGAAGCTCGCGAAATCCTTGGTCAGTAAATCATGAGTGCCGCCGTATAAGCAGTCCTGGGCCAGCAGATGGTCGCCTGCGGACAACACGGTCAACAACGTAGTCGTGATCGCCGCCATGCCGCTGGCGGACACCAACGCGGCCTCGGCGTTCTCCAGCGCCGCGAGCTTCTCGTGCAGAGCCTTATGATTCGGCGTGTTGTTGAGCCGGATGTAGCGGATCTCGTGATAGCTTTCTTCGCCGGCGTATTCGAACATCGCGGATTGAAAGATCGGCAAGCTCACCGCGCCCATGATTCGCGGGTCGGGTTCACCGGAGTGGATGAGTTTGGTTTCGATGTGTTTGTAGGTTTTCATAGATGAGACATTCTCTCCGATGCCGCGACAAGTCGCAATGATGCAGTCATGCCTTTACGGGTCTTGTGATCTGACCTGGGACCGCACGCGGCCCGCGTGCTTTGACTGAACGCGATCTCAGTCAAGCACGCGAGACGCGTGCACTCCCAGGTCGCGAAGATCGCTAAGAAGAGAGGTTTTCTATCTTCACCGGCTCGACCGGCTCTGCCAGCTCAAACCCGAACACTCGCGAATAGAAATACAGCTCGCCGTCGAGCGACCGCTTGATGTTCTCGGCCTTGCGAAAGCCGTGCTGCTCGCCTTCGAATGCGACGTATGCGACCGGCAGGCCTTTCTTGAGAGCAGCTTCGTACATCATCTCGGCTTGATTTGGCGGGACGACTTTGTCTTCGAGCCCCTGGAACAGAATAATCGGGCAGGACAACCGATCGGTGAAGTGAATCGGCGAACGCTGCTTATAAAGATCGGCTCGTTCGGGATATGGCCCCACCAGGCTGTCGTTGTATCGCGATTCGAATTTGTGACAATCCTGTTCCAGCAGCTCCAGGTCGCTTATGCCGAAGTAGCTTGCTCCCGCTTTGAACACATCGCGAAACGTCAGCGCCGCAAGCGTAGTGTAGCCGCCGGCGCTCCCGCCCCGAATGATCAGCCGATTGCCGTCCGCTTCGCCGCGCTCGACCATGTAGCGCGCGCCGTTCACACAGTCGTCGACGTCAACTATTCCCCACTTCCCATTCAGTCGACGTCGATACTCGGTGCCGTAGCCGGAGCTTCCTCCATAGTTCACATCCAGTACGCCGAACCCGCGGCTGGTCCAATATTGAATCGGGAGCTTGAGCGGCGTGGTGCTCGCGGATGTGGGTCCGCCGTGGCTGATCACGATCAGTGGCGCCCGCTCTGTTGGCGGAGCGTCGTAGTCGCGATTTGTGGGCGGATAGAAGAAAGCGTGCGCGGTTAGATCGTTCTCGGTTGGAAACTCGATGGCCCTTGGTGCCGATAGATACGCTTCGTCGACCTTGACGCTGCTCGAACGCCGAAGTACCTCACAATGGCGCGTCTCCATATCGAGCGAGACGATCGACATCGGCTCGGTGGGTGAACCCCCGCAGAAAGCTGCCCGGCCATTTCCAGCCTTCAGGCTCGAGATTTCCGAATACGGAGCTTCGACCTCTTCAAGCCTGAGTTTCGCCGTATCGAGACTGGCCAATCGCGAGGCGCCTTGCTCACAATAACTGCAAATAATCCTCTCTTCCGACTCGAAACCGTAGGTAGACATTCGGAAGATCCATTGGGGTCCTCCGAACTCGGCCTTCTTCTCGCACAGCGGTTCGACGCCGTCGCGGGTGAGTCGATAGAGGTTCCACCAACCAGTGCGATCCGAGACGAAATGCAGGACGCCGCCCGGCGACCACTCGGGTTGAAAGATCGATTCGCTCTTGCCGCCGGCAACAAGATTGGCATTCGCGATCCGCCCTTCGCCATCCAACACACCTACCCACAACTCGCATCCGTCCCACGGCATGTTCGGATGGTTCCAGGTCAACCACGCGAGCCGCTTACCGTCCGGGCTGAGTCTCGGTGTTGAATAAAAGTCGTTGCCCGAAGCTATGACGTCACCCGCCGCGTCGCCGTCGAGGCTTACAGTGACAAGAGTGTTCACTGCGTCGCGGCCACCCCCTGTGTGATCCTCGCGCACGCAAATGATCCGATTTCGGCGGCGGTCGATTACGCCGTCCGCATAGCGCATCTTCTCGGTTGAAGTGATCGGCTCCGGCGCGGCGCCTTGCTCCTGCTTGTATAGACGCTGATCCGCGAAGTTGGAAAAGTAAACCGTCCCGCGTTCGACGATGTATGCGCCTCCGCCGTATTCGTGAACCGTTGTGCGAGCGTTGAAACCTTGCGGCGTCACATCGCGGACGGTCCCGTCTGGAGTTCGCCGCACGATGACGCTGCGTCCGCCTTCCGCTGGCCGGGCCTCGACCCAGTAGATGTCATCGCCATCGAGCGTGACGTCTCCAAGCGAGATGGTTCCAGCGACGATCAAGTCGGACGTTATAGGCGATTTCCACGAACCGTAAGGCGCCACTTTTTTTCCGGTCATTGATCACCTCTGCTGGAAATAACCGCGCGCCGAGCGCGCTGAGTGAAACCGCAAGCGATGCCAAGCGCTCCAACACTCTGTCGATCGCTTTCTCTCCGGTCCACTGAAGAGAGTGAATCCTGTAAAGAGCGTCTATGCGATCAGTGTCCGGTCCGCGCTGGCTGAGACCGAGGCGTTTCCAATCAGGGCTGTGTTCTCCAAGAATCGTTTTTACGAACCGCAGCTCAATCCAGGAAGGGTCCGGCTGTAGCCTGACTTCAGTTTCGTACGAATAGCCCTTCACCTGCAAGGCCTCATAAGCGGCAGCGGATCCGGGCTTCAAAAAGAACACGGCTCCAGTGACCGCCGAGCCGGTCAAAGGCAGAAGCATCACACCCCCGATTACCCTATGAAGCGCGCGAGTCTTCATTCGCGGGCACTCTATCTCACCACCCGCAGCACCACTCTGGAGTTGTGATAGACCCTCTCGGTCGCCTTCTGAAAGTCGCCGTCGCCGGCCTTATAGATGTCCACAAACTTCTGAGGATTGCGGTCCACCAGTGGAAACCAACTGCTCTGAACCTGAACCATGATTCGGTGGCCCCTCAGAAACGTGTGATTGACGTCGGGAAGTACGTACTCTATTTGCTCGACCTTATTGGGGGTCATCGGCTCGGGCTTTTCAAAGCTCTTCCTGAACCTCGCGCGCATCGGCTCGCCTCGCACGAGCATCTGGTAACCGCCCATCTTCATGCCGGTCGGGTTGGGTTGATTATCGGGGGCGTTGTCGGGATAAACGTCGATGAGCTTCACTACAAAATCGGAATCAGTACCGGTGGTTGAGACAACCAGGCTGGCGGTGATTGGGCCGGCGACGGTAAGGTTCTCGGTCAGCACATCGGTCTGATACACGAGCACGTCCGGACGCCTAGCCGCGAACCGCTGATCGTCAACCATATACTCGCGAGTCATTCCAACGTTGATGTTACTTATGAACGGAACCGGTCTCGCCGGGTCGCTTATGTACTCTTCGAAACCTTCCGATTCGCCATTTTGGCTGAAAGAGAGTTTTCCGTCTGAGGCGAGATACAGGTTCTCGGCACGCGCGTTGGCAGGCGGCCACTGCTGATACGTCTTCCACGAGTTGGAGCCGGTCTCAAACACATACGCCTCCGGCAGCTTAAGATCGCCCTTGCCCTTCAGGTAGTGATTGAAAAACGGAAGCTCGATGTTTTCGCGATAGAACTCGCCGGTCTTCGAGCCAAACCGCACATCGCCCAGCGAGTCGCCGTCCGAGCGCGACCACCCGCCGTGATACCAGGGGCCCATAACCAGGATGTTGTAAGCGCCAGGACTCTGTTTCTCGATCGATTGATAAGTATTCAGCGCTCCGAATAAATCTTCAGCATCGAACCATCCGCCCACGGTCATGACCGCGGGCTTGATGTTCCTCAAGTGCGGCCGGGTGTTACGAGCCTGCCACCACGCGTCGTAGTTCGGGTGCTCCATCATCTCATTCCAAAAGGCGATGTTGCCGTGAAAGTACTTTTTGTCGGCGTTCGCTAGCGAGCCCATCTCGAGAAAGAACTTGTAGCCATCGGGGGTGCCGTGATTGAAACGCGAATCATCCGCGAATGCCGTTGGCTTTGGTCTCGGTTTTCCGAAGCTGGCAAAGAAGTTGAATGCGTGCGGAAGAAATAACGCTCCGTTGTGATGAAAGTCGTCTCCGATAAACCAGTCGGCGATTGGAGCTTGCGGCGACGCGGCCTTCAGAGCGGGATGCGCGTCTATCGCTCCGACCGCGGTGTAAAACCCGGGATACGAAATGCCCCACATTCCGACTCGGCCGTTATTGTTCGGAATGTTCTTCACGAGCCAGTCGATTGTGTCGTAGGTATCGCTGCTCTCGTCTACGTCGTTCGGCCCCTTTTTCTCTTTTTGCGGTCTCATGTTCACGTACGTGCCTTCGGACATGTGAGCGCCTCGGACATCCTGATAGACGATGATGTAGCCTTCCTTCTGGAACAACGGCGACGGACCGATTGTTTCCCTGTAGGCCGCGGGCCCGTACGGGGCACAGCTATAAGGAGTGCGATTGAGAAGGATCGGATACTGCTGCGAGGTGTCCTTTGGCGAATAGACCGCGGTGAAGAGCTTCACACCGTCGCGCATCGGAATCATGTGCTCCGACTTTGTGTAGTTGGCTTGAACGCCGACTGACTGCTGTGCGCTCAGCGGGCGCGGAATTGTGACCAACGCGACCCACATCAGGCTGACCGCGAGTCGCGTGGACAACGATCTAGTTCTTTCCATCATGCCCTTCCCTTAATCCCACCAACGCAGTTGGTGGATCATTGATACCCAGCCTACCTCGCGGCTGCCGCACGCCCGTCGCAAATCCCACCAACGCAGTTGGTGGATCGTTCATACTCAGCCTGTGTCGCGCCCGCTGCACGCCGAGCAACCTGCTAAGTCCCGCGCGCTTTACGCTGCAAGTCGCGTAGCGCCCGGTAGCCGATTCGCTTTACCGCTTGCGATTCGAGTATGCGCCGAACCTCAGGGTCTCTTGTGAACATCTCGTATTCCGTCGCGCGGTCTTCCCACGAATTGGTTATGTGCTTGATCTCATCGCCCGGGACCGAAGCGTGAATGTAAAGCTCGGTCACGCCTGGTTTGAGTGAACTCAGTTGACGAATCCAGTAATCGCGCATCGATTCGCCCGGCTTACGATCGCCGTGAATCAGGTGATCGGGATAGACGACCCCGTCCGCGTCCAACTGCCCGCGCTGATGACCGCCCCCTTGCGCAGCAAGCAACTCTTGAGAACCCATCCTCAAAGGCAGGCCGAATTCTCTGGCGAGCCGTCGATAAACTTGAAAGTAGGCTTCGTTGTACTGAAGGGTGCCCATGTGCGAGTCGAGATGAGTCACGTCGATACCCGCGTCCAGCGCTTTCTTGATCTGCGCGCGAGCTTCGATATAAGCCTGCTCGGGCGTCGAGTTCTTATACACTGCCATTATGTCGGGCCAGAGGTAACCTTGCGGGTCGACAAGTCCGGGGACATCAGCCTTGTTGGCCACTGGTCCCCACTTCAGCGTCTTCCATTCGCTGGTGTGCGCCAGGTGTACGCCGAAGTCGGAATTCGGATGGGACTTTGCATAAGCAGCGATCTCGGGGAACCACGGGCCGGGAACGATGATGGTTGATGAAGTGGCAAGCCCGTTTTCCATCGCGTCGATCACCGCAGCATTGGCGGCGTGGCTGTTGCCTACATCGTCGACGTTGACGATCAGGATCTTCTCCGCTGATTTGAATCCCAATCGCTCGGCTAAAGGCGGCGCCGCATTAATCGAGGCGGGAATTGGCGTCGCCTCAAACGCGGGCGTCGCCACAAGTAGCAACAAGAGTGTCAGTCGTCTCATTCCGAGTGCTCCCTCCTGAGCAATAGGCCGCGGATTAGGCGGCCTTTACGTTGATCTGATCCGTGCCGATCCGCCCAATCCGTCAGATCCGTGGTCTATGTTTTCGATAAGGATCCGACGCCATCGGCAGTCGCGCAATCATATATCTCAGGCGCGATGCCAGCCGCTCGCTGATATCCTTGCATAACCTCGCTTTTGAACTGATCGACACAGTCGGACCTGACCAGATTGATCGTGCACCCGCCGAATCCGCCGCCGGTCATTCGCGCTCCGTAGACCCCTTCAACTCGCCCTGCAAGTTCTACCATAACGTCCAGTTCTTCGCAGCTTACTTCGTAGTCATCACGCAAGCTGCGATGAGACTCTTCCATCAACACGCCGACCTCTTCCACGTCGCCGCGATCGATCGCGCTCGCCGCTTTTTGCACGCGAGCATTTTCGGTGATTACATGATGACAGCGCTTGTAGAGCGTTTCGTCCAGGTCGACGCCCTGGTGTTCCAGATCCGTCAACGTAACGTCGCGAAGCGCACCCAAACCTTGCTGCCCACCGGCGAGATGCATCGAGGCCACTTCGCATTCGAGGCGGCGCCGGTTGTATTCACTCGACGCGAGTTCGTGCTTCACCATCGTGTTGCAAACGACCAGGCGGACGTCGCCCGGGAGCGGCACCAATCGATATTCGAGCGAGCGGCAGTCAAGCATCATCGCGTGCCCGGCTCGTCCGAAGCACGCGATGAACTGATCCATGATCCCGCAACGCATGCCGGCGAATTCGTTCTCGGCTCCCTGGCAGAGCTTCGCGAGCTGGAGCCGGTCGATTTTGTGACCTGAGCTTTCCAGCAACGCGTACCCTGCCGCTACCTCAAGGGCCGCCGATGAGCTCAAGCCCGCACCGATCGGCACGTTGCTGCGAACCGACAGATCGGCGCCTCTCAAGCGGTAACCCGCCCGCTCGAGCATCACTGCGACTCCGAGCACATAGTTGCTCCAATGGCCGCGCGGCATTGGGGTCAACTCGTCGAGATCGAATTCGATTTGTTCTGAGAAGCTCTCTGAGTGAATCAGCAGTTTGCGGTCTTCGCGTGGACTGATGACGACCCGTGTGTCGAGATCGATGGCCGCGGGCAGGACGAACCCGTCGTTGTAATCCGTGTGCTCACCGATGATATTCACACGGCCAGGGGCACGATAGACCTGCGCGCGCTGTTGCAAGAGTTCGTCGAACATCCGAAGCATCTTATCAGTGCCCGCGCTCTCGTTCGTCGTCAATCGTGTCATCGTGCTCCGGCTCTTTTCCGCGACGACCCAAAGCCAGCATCAACACCCCAAAGATCAACCGCACCGCGCCCCAGCCCACGTTGACGTTCACGCCAAAGCGAGCGCTGGTAGATGGATTTGCCGCTAACGAATCCGTACACGAACGACAACAATCCGAACAGCGTGAACATAGGTCCGTTCGGCAATCTAATGTCGAGTCATGTTTGCCTCCTGTCTCCGAAAAACTTCAGTTTGTCGTCTTGCTGACGTTACCCAAGCCTTGCCAGTCACCTTGTCCGACAAACTTCAGTTTGTCGGTTTTGTCAGCAACGCGACTGGCCGACAAACTTCGGTTTATCGTCTTGCTGACGTTACCCAAGCCTTACCACTCAACTTTTTCGGGCAAACTTCAGCTTGTTGCTCTTCCGGCAACAACGCCAAATTGCCCTAAACCTTCACTTTTTCCTACCACCAACAATCGCGCCAATGTGCGAGGTTGTCCGACAAACTTTAGTCTGTCGGGATCGTCCGCAAAACCGACAAACTAAAGCTTGTCGGACACTCGCTGCGGCAGTAGCTCCAGCGCCACTGACGCCAGTCTTTCACCAGTCCCGCTTTCACCGGGTTGTTGAGCACATACCTTATAGTCGCCATGAGCCTTCCAGCGCGAACGACGTGATCAAAGCTTTCGTGCTCCCAGAATTGTCCACTTCGGCACAATATAAGATTGCACTCTCTGGCGGTTCGCCCTTTTATCAACTGCATTATCCGAGAGAGGCCGGGATGCTTGCTGACGAAAATCAGGTGTCCCTCGTTGTCAACACTCGCCTGCAACTCAGCTTCCGACAGCAGCGGAGTGAAGACGACATGTACGTGATTTGACATTACACAATAAGCGTCAAGCCGATAGGCATCTCCGTCGAGGTCCCGAACGGCCATGGCGACACGAGTCGCAACTCGGTCGTCCTTCATCCACACCGGGCCGTTCTCCGCTTTGTGCAAAGCGTCTTCAAACTTTACAAACCATTCGCGATGGAATGCTTCGACTCGCTCAAGCCACTTCTTTGCTTCAAACGTCTTGGTTTCCCGCGTTGCCCTTCCAGCCCGTTCCAGTTGGTCTTCAAGCCATTCTTTCTTTGCTCTATGGGCGCGAACGAGCCCCTGAGCGACCGAACCAGCCAGCCGATAAGTTACAAAGAGCGTTGCTCCAGCGGGATGAATATGCGGGCGTCGTCGCTCGCTGAACGGCTTGTAATCGAGATTGGCCATTTGGACTGTCCGACAAACTTTAGTGTGTCGATTTTGTCAGCAACGCGACTGTCCGACAAACTTTAGTTTGTCGGTTTTGTCAGCAACGCGACTGTCCGACAAACTTTAGTTTGTCGGTTTTGTCAGCAACGCGACTGTCCGACAAACTTCGGTTTGTCGATTTTGTCAGCAACGCGACAAACTAAAGTTTGTCGGACAATTTCCCTCCCCAGAAGACAATGTTGAGCACCAGCTAGATGCCGCGGTCTTGGGACTGCTCGAGCGGCCGATCGCACCTAAGTCAAGGCAAAATCCGCGATGGAAGCCCGGCGGGCATAAGCCGGAGTCGCACTATACATCGCGCCGGCCCCGGCTGTCGGCCGCGACCGGACGCCGGCTTCAGCAACCCTGCGCCTTTTGAGCCCAACCAGTTGCATCGCTCTCGGGATTTCAGAATTGCGCATGAACCAGCGCCAAACGTTGCCGGTCAACAGATTCTCTGCGCTCAACAGGGTGATGCCAAGATTAATTCCGATCACGTCACGATCGATCCACCCAGTGTTCGGATTGAACGCATCAACAAAGCCGTAGCGTCCCCAGATCTTCTCGCCGAACTTTTCTTTCATCGCGCGCAATGCCGGAACCGAGATGTCGGGGGTAAACATCAAAGAGCCGCCGGCCGCGCACGGCACGACAGTTCCGTCGATGTTCGAGTCTCGCGGTGGACCTCCCCACGCAACATAACCCTTCGAGCTGTCCGATGCGGTGATGCCCCATACGTTCTCGGAGTACCCTGGAAACTCTTTCGAGAGGTCTATACAAAAAGCACGGTGGGCGCGCGTAGCTTTAACCGAGTTTTCAAAGTAGTCGACGTGCGGAGGCGCCTGCTCTTGGCGGCCGCGATAATCAACCCAGGCGTGCGAATACTGATGAATGAAAAGCGGTGCGGCGCTGGCTAGATACGAGTAGCCTGCATATGTGATCCAATCCCTCTTCCAAGCCCTCCACGCGCCCGGCGTGATCGGGTGAGTCGGAGAACCGATCGCGATTAAGTACAGGATGGTCCCCTCGCTGTAATCGCCCCATAAACTCTTTAGGAAACCGGTCTCGGGTTTCCACCCGTGGGTCAGAAGCTGCGGCTGACCGTTCTGCATCCATTGAAAGTCGACACGATGGTAAATATCAGTGGCCAGTCGCTTGATTTCGCGGTCGTCGCGAAAATACTGCTTCGCGGTTAACACTCCTGCGAGTAGCAGCGCGGTATCGATGGATGAGACTTCGCTCTGCCATCTTCGCTCGCCGGTCTGGACGTCCATCCAATGATAAAACCATCCGTGTTCATTTGACGCGCGTCTGCTGAAAAACCGGAGGGTTAGCCGCACACGTTCACGAACCTCGCGCGGATCTATCCATCTTCGCTCTGCGGCTATGCAAAGCGCGGTGAGCCCGAAGCCGGTTGCGGCGATGCTCGCAATTCGACGGTGTTCCTCATCGTGGGGTGAGCCGTCAACTCGGGCGCGATCAAGCACCAGTCCGGTGTTCGGATCGGCTTGTTCCCAGAAATAACGAACCGCGCGATGCGACAGATCTTCGATGAAAGCCCTGTCGGCGGGTGCCAGCAGATAGCGCCCGGCAGGAGAAGCAACGATCGCGGCGTTCGCCGAAATCGCGAGAAAGAGAAAGCCACAGATCGAGCGGCGGAAAAGAGATGAGATTGCTAATCGAGAATTGAATGAGAATCGCAAATTATGATCTACTCTCGACAACGTGGAACGTCGCTTCCAAGCCGCCCTCCGAGCTTGTGCCTGCGAAGACTCTGAATTCGCCCGGCTCGACTACGAATCGCATATCGCGATTGTAGAAGCCAATGTGTTCAGCCGCCAATATGAACTGGACGCGACGTTTCTCTCCGGGTTGGAGGCGAATTCGTTCGAAACCCTTCAGCTCCCTCACCGGTCGCGTCACGCTCGCCGCTATGTCGCGGACGTAGATCTGTATTACTTCGTCGCCCACGCGCGTGCCTGTGTTTTCCACGTCGACGCTAACGGAGAGACGACCGTCTGATTTGATGCTTTGAGCGCTGAGGCGCAGGTTCATGACTCGGAACTGCGTATAACTCAATCCGAAGCCGAATGGATACAGCGGCGTGACCGGCGCATCCAGATATTTCGACGTGTATTTGTTTTTTGGATCAGGAGGTCTGCCCGTGTTCTCGTGACTGTAGTAGAGCGGGATCTGGCCGACCGCCCTTGGAAAGGTCACCGGCAACTTCCCTCCGGGATTAACATCACCGAACAGAACATCGGCGATGGCGTTGCCGCCTTGAATCCCTGCGAACCAGGTCTCCAGGATTGCGCTCGCATTCTCGGCAATCCATCCAATGGTGAGCGGCCGTCCGTTCATCAGAACGATGGCTGTTGGTCTACCAGTATCGATCACCGCCTTTGCCAACTCCAATTGGCGGCCTGGCAAGTCCAGCGATGCTCGCGACGCCGCTTCGCCTGACATCTCAGCCGATTCGCCTATCGCGAGTACCGTGACATCCGCTTCCCGCGCAGCCCGGACGGCTTCATCGAAGGAGTCCCCCGTGTCGCCGCCGATCCCACCGCCTTTGACATAAGTGATCCTTGTCGCTGGGGACACCTTTGACTTTATGCCCTCCAGCAATGTGACCACGTCCTCTGGTCTACCGTCACCAGACCAAGAACCGAGCATGTCTTGCCGATCATCGGCCAGCGGTCCGATCACTGCAATTGATCGCACCTGTTTGCTGATAGGGAGGACCTTGTGTTCGTTCTTCAGGAGAACGAAAGACCGAGCAGCAATTTCTCGGGCTGCTTCGATATTGGAGGAGTTCATGATTGCTCCAGCCTCGCGAGCTTCGTCGGCATAGGGCTTATCGAACAAGCCGAGTCGAAACTTTATCCGCAAGACTCGTCGCACGGCCTCATCGATGGTCGCCTGCAAGAGCGTCCCATCTCGGAGGAGCTGCGAGGCGTATTTCCCGTATAAACGGCTGACCATTTCCATGTCCACTCCCGCGCTGAGCGCGGCGCGAGCAGCCCCCGGTTCATCAGCAGCCACTCCGTGGTTGATCAGCTCCTTGATCGACTCATAATCGCTTACGACGAAGCCGTCGAACTTCCACTCGCCGCGCAACACCTTCGTCAGTGTGAACGGGTTGGCAGAAGCAGGCACACCATTGAGGTCATTGAAGGCGCTCATGAAAGTGCCGACGCCCGCGTCGACCGCGGCCTTGAACGGCGGAAAGTACACTTCACGCAATCTGCGTTCAGAGATATCGGTGGTGTTGTAATCGCGGCCGCCCTCTGCGGCACCGTAGCCCACCCAATGCTTGGCGCAGGCGACGATTTTGCCTGGTGCGCTGTAGTCACTTCCCTGAAAACCGAGAACCCTCGCTCGCGCCATTGCCGCGCCGAGATAGGGATCCTCCCCGGCGCCTTCGCTGATGCGCCCCCAACGCGGATCGCGGGCGATGTCTACCATGGGCGCGAACGTCCACCGGACCCCCGCGGCGGCGGCTTCGGCGGCGGCAATCGATGCCGCGCGCTCGACCGCAGCAGGGTCCCAGCTTGCGGCCTCTCCAAGCGAGATCGGAAAAATGGTGCGATAGCCGTGTATTACATCGAAGCCGAAGAGCACGGGAATTTTCAATCGCGACTGCTCGACTGCTATGCGCTGCAGTTCATTCGTTCGTTTCGCGCCGCGAACGTTGAGGGTCGAGCCCAGCACTCCCCGGCGGATCATCTCGAGATGTTCGGGCCGGTAGTTGCCGTTCGCTTCGCCATCCAGCTGCTGAAGCTGCCCTAGTTTCTCTTCGAGCGTCATCCGCGCGAGCAGCGCGTCGATCTTTTTCTCGACGTCGGATTGTGCCGGCGCGAACGCGGTGACGCTCACGCAGACACAAAGACACGACGCGAGGATTCCGAATCTGAAACCTGAAATGTGAAATCTCAAATTCGTAGTCCTCTGCGTCGCGTCCGGTGTGGTGATAAGCCTTCTATCAGCTAGAAGCTGAATCGCGCTTGAAACTCGATCACGCGCCCGGCTAGAGCGCCGTCCGGTTCCCCGAAGCTCGGACGATTGACGAAAACTCCGCTGCTACCTGCCAGAAACGGCGCAAGGTTCAGCTTATTGAACGCATTGAAGAAGTTGAAGCGCAAGTCGAGGCCCGCGCCTTCACCCAGGACTCGGAAACTCGGCAAACCGAACCGTTTGGCGAAACTGAGGTCAACAGACAAATATTGTGGACCGCGAAAACGGTTCCGTCCGATCCCCGGCGGATTCAACTGGAAGGTTGGCGCATTGAGAACCGGGTCATTCTTTACCGTCGTGTCGAAATAAAGCGCGCCGCCGCCCGGGAAGATTCCTCCGGGCTGGAGGAAGTCGTCGTTTGTATTTCTCGCCGGCTGCTTGCCGAAGAAGAGAGTCGGGCGAATCGGGCCGAAGAAGTTGCCGTTAGGACCTCTGAGACCCTGATCGATCCTTGGCGTCCACGGAAAGCCCGAGTGTTTGGTCACGATCCCTGAGATCTGCCAACCGCCAAGTATTTTTCCGGTCCAGTTCTTCTGCTCTCTTAAAAACGGTATTTCCCACACCGCCGAGCCGGCGAAGAAATGGGTTACATCGAAATCAGAGGGCCCCCGCTCCTGGCGATTGTCGACCGGAAAGGTCTGATTGGTGCATGCGCACGGGGCCTCAAAGGAGTTCGTGTCGATGCTCTTGCTGAAACGGTAGTTGAAATCGAACTGAAGCCCGCTCGAGAACTGCCTCCGCAAGCGAACCAGCATAGCGTTGTAGTTGGTGTTGACATCGGGCACGGCAAAGAACACCGCGGAGAAATGTTCTGGATTAGCCACCGGCTGAACGAGATGCTCGGGTACAATCCTAACAAACTTGTGTCCGGCGCTGCCCTGATAGCCAAGCGTCGCGGTCATCTTTGCCGGAAGTTCGTATTGTGCTTCAAGCGAATAGCGATAGAGGTACGCGATCGGCAAATCAGGAAACGTTCCATAGATCTCTATCGCGCCGATTCTGGGCGCGCCGGTATTCGGATCAAATCCGCCACCGAGATTTGGATTGGCGGGATAGCTGAACGGAGAGTTGCTGCTGCCGAGCGCATACAAGATCTGCCCCCCGACGAAGGGGCTCCCGAATTCACCGGCCGCGGTGCCACAGCAGATTCCATATCTAGCGCCGTTCGGCGGATTGGCGCGAGCGTTCGCAAGCAAGGCGTTGGGGAGGCGATCGAAGCCTATGCCGAAACCGCCGCGCAGCACGCCTTTTTCGTGCAGGAAATCCGGACTCCAGGCAAACCCGAACTGCGGTCCGAAGTTATTGAAGTCGGATTCGGTAAGCTTATCAACCGTGACCACCTTTGCGTTTGCCAGTCCCTGTGAGCCGAATACCAAATTCCCCAGTTGACCATCGCGCGCGGTGATGGGTTGAAAATACTCCCAACGCAATCCGAAGTTGAGCGTCAGATTCGGACGGTACTTCCAGTCGTCTTGCACGAAGAAGGCCAGGTCGCCGCTCTTGAAGCCGGTGTTGTTTGCTTGTGGAGTTCCATTCGCATCGGCGTTGATCGCCTCGAAGATTGGTGTGTCGTTTGCGAAATTCCAAGGTCTGCTAAACGAGAAGAGCGGGCGCGCTCCGCCCGAGCCAGTATCGTCGTTTAGATCGACGCGGTACTCCCCACCGAATTTCAGACCGTGATTGCCAATGATTTTGGTCAGGGCATCTCGAAAATCGAGCTGACTCTCCTTGAGGATTCCCGGTGTATTTTCAGAGCGATCGGCGCCAAATCGCAGCCGGTCTCCGCCGGGCAATAATCCTTCAATCTCAATTCGCGGAATGCCAAAGTTGACATTCGCGTTGGCGTCCACCTCATTGAATGACCAGCGAGTGAAGTTGAAACGGGCTTCGTTCAACATAGTTGCCGATATGTTACGCGTGTA
>DATIFP010000154.1:0-24453 GCA_035455165.1 Blastocatellia bacterium | reverse complement strand
CAACAGCTTCAACGCTGGTAATAATCCGGCACAGTTGGGAAGCATGACGTTCGAAGAGATCAAGAACAGCCTGGGTGTGTTTAAGACAGGATTCGGCGTCTTTTTCATCGACCCGAAACTGCTCGACATCGACACGACAGGCGGTGTGCTGAGGAGTGCCAGGCTCAAGCCGGGTATTCTTACGACGCCTGCCGTGGGAACGTTTGGAAACTTCCCGCTCAATTCGCTCTGGGGTCCGAATTTCACCCAGACCGACATAACAGTAGTGAAGCGGACGAGCTTCAGCGAGCGAGGGAACGTCGAGTTCCGCGTGATCGCGTTCAATATCTTCAATCACGCGAACTTCTCGTACGGTGGCGACACGTTTGACGGCGCCAACTTCGGCCGGATCACCGGATTTGCCAGCGGCACAACCAGCCGGCAGATCTCGGGTTCGATCGGGATTAACTGGTAAGCACGTCAACAGCGTGTTGATTTATCAGAGGGGCGGCTCCTAGGAGTCGCCCCTTTTGTTGTTCGATGATGTTCGATGATCGCGAAAGATGATCGGTGTCGTGAACGCCGCGTGTGTCCGCGAGCTCGAAACACTCACTCCAATCCAAAGGGCATCTCACCAAGTCGGATCCTTAGAATCCCCCAACCGGCAGGTTGGGGATCCTTGACTCCAGCCTACAGGCAGGTTGGGGATCCTTCACTCCAACCTACGAGCAGGCCCACCTGCAAGTCGGGGGATTTGTTCGCGAATCTGATCGTTACTTCTCCGCCATCTCAATTGCCTGCAGCATCGCGCGAGCCTTGTTCACCGTTTCGATGTACTCTCTTTCAGGAACTGAATCCGCGACGATCCCGGCTCCAGCCTGGAAGTATGCGCGTCCACCCTTCGTCACAATCGTGCGAATCGCGATACACGAGTCCAGGTTCCCGGAATAGTCGAGATACATCACCGCTCCCGCATACACACCGCGGCGAGTCGGTTCCAGTTCGTCGATGATCTCCATGGCGCGAATCTTTGGGGCCCCGCTGACCGTGCCCGCCGGAAAACACGCCGCAAGCGCGTCGAAGCGATCCATCCCAGAGCTCAGCCTCGCCTTGATCCCCGAGACCAGATGCATTACGTGTGAGTAGCGTTCGACCATCATCAAATCGGTCACTTCCACCGAACCATAATCGGCAACGCGGCCAAGATCGTTGCGTCCCAGATCCACTAGCATTACGTGTTCGGCCACTTCCTTCTCGTCGGCGCGCAGCTCTTCGCCCAAAAGCACATCCTCGGTCTCGGTCGCCCCGCGAGGTCTTGTTCCCGCAATCGGGCGATACTCGATCCTCCGGCCCGAAGCGCGAACGAGCATTTCAGGGGAAGCGCCAATGATCGATTGGTCGCCAATCTTCAGAAAGAACATGTAAGGCGAAGGGTTCACGACACGTAGCGCACGATAGACTTCAAATGGATGCGCGGAAAGCCTCACTTCGAATCGTTGTGAGAGCACAACCTGAAAAATGTCGCCGGCGGCGATGTACTCCTTGGCGATATTCACCGCCTGCTCGAAGTCCTCTTTCGCCATGTTCGAGCGCACAATCCTGTCGCTCGAGGTTGACCGCTTTGCCAGCGGCTCGATCGGGGCCTCGAGCAGCACAACCATCGCTTCGATGTCATCGATCGCCTCCTGGTATTCATCCTCGAGGCCTTCTGTTTTCCCGTTAGTGAATACGTTTGCAATGACGTGAATCTGATGCTGCACGTGATCGAATGCCAGCAGACGCGAGAAGAACATCATTACCGCGTCATCGATCCCGACGTTATCAGCGTGCGAATCGGGAATCCGCTCAAACCACCGCGCAGCGTCGTAACTGAGGTAGCCCACAGCGCCGCACACAAAAGGGGGCAAGCCCGGGACCCTCACGGGAATGTTGCGCCCTGAAAGACGCCGCAGCACGGCGAGCATTGGCTCGTCCGTTTCTTCCTTGCCGTCTGCACTCTCGATAGTAACTTTGCCGGCCCTGCTGCGCACAATGATCTCCGGATCGAAGCCGAGGAACGAGTATCGAGCCACTTTCTCCCCGCCTTCTACGGATTCAAGCAAGAAGGAGAATGCGCTGAGCCGCTCCAACTTCAGGTAAGCCGCGACCGGGGTGAGAAGGTCCGCCATGACTCGCTTGACGACGGGCACGACGGTCCCTTTCCCGGTTAACTTCAGAAACTCGTCGTAAGTTGGAGGGGTAAGGTTGGTCATATGGCGGGACGTCGAAGAAACCCTCGCAGTCAGCGCTCAGCGGGACCTGTGGATCTAGTTGCCGCACGTCGGGTGAGCTCAGCCCCTACGTCACTCAGCTTGACGTCGCGTTCTACCATCAGCACCAGCAAGTGATAGAACACATCGGCAAGCTCTGCAATCAATTCGCCGGGCCCGTTGTTCTTGGCTGCGATTATGACCTCGCCGGACTCTTCCGCAATCTTTTTCAGAATCTTGTCAAGCCCGCTGTTGAACAGGTATGTCGTATAGGACCCCTCCGGACGCGACTGGTTGCGCTCCGCTATCAGAGCGTAGAGCTCGCCGAGCGTAATGCCAAACTCCATGGTGCCAACATCCACCAACGAGACCTCAGGCGGGACCGCCTTTAACCGTTGAGACCCTTCGTGCACGAGGCTGGCGGGCCTTGTTCTTCCGGCGCCCGTTTCGCGTTCAATCAGGACAGTCAGGGACTTGCCGTCGTTGTTCACGCGTACATCGACCAATGGATAGGGACGGGTACCTGCCGGCTCGCCGCGGGAAAGCAAGCTCGTCTCACCGCTCTGCAGGTTCCTCGCGAGCGTTTCATTGTCGATGTAGCAGAGCGCGATCACCTCGTTTGTGGCGGCATCCTGCAACACCGCCGCAATCAGCCCGCGCTCATCGAATTGGATGTTCTGAATAACCGTGTCGATCATCGTTCGAGACTCAGAGAATCTACTGAACCTAAGATGGACCTCTACGTTTCGCCGCCGATGTTACCATTCGCACACATCCTCTAACAAGATGCTGTTCCATTCAGCACTCGTGGAATAGGTGTTAGCGTGGCGAATGCCTTCTTGCCACAAGGACACCGAGTCACGAAGCTGTACAAAAATCACTTTTGTGAACCTTCGCGCCCTGGTGTCTTGGTAGCGCGATCTCTGCAACCCGCAATTCCACCACGAGCCATCATACAGTCAAATTGTATTTTTGGATCTTGCTGTACAATCTCGGGCGATAGATGCCGAGGGCCTTGGCGGCCGCTTGCTTGTTGCCCTTGGTGCGCTGCAACGTCTGCGCGATCACTTCGCGTTCAATTTCCTCGAGGGTCATGTTAGAGGGTGCAACGAAGCCATTGTTAGACGGAGCCTGTGTCTCGGTCACGGCGAATTGAAAATCGCTGGAGTCCACCTGGTCACCCTTCGACAGAAGCACGGCGCGCTCGATCGCAGATTCGAGTTCGCGAACGTTTCCCGGCCAGTTATGCTTGTACATCGTCGCGCGCCCCGACTGAGAGAAGCCTTGCATTTGCTTCCCGTACTTTTCCGAAAAGGTTTTCAAGAAGTGATCAGCGAGCAACTGAATGTCCTCCGCGCGCTCTCGCAAGGGTGGCACCTCGATGGTTATGGTCGATATTCGATAGTAAAGATCCTCTCGGAGCAGGCCGCTCCTCACAGCCTCGAGCGGGTTTCGATTCGTTGAAGATATCAATCTAAAGTCCACTTCGATTGGTTGCTCGCTGCCAAGCCGGTAGTAGACGCGCTCCTGAAGCGCGCGCAACAGCTTTGGTTGTAGCTCGAGCGGCATCTCCGCAATCTCGTCCAGAAGCAAGGAACCGCCGTGTGCAGTCGCTATCAAGCCCTCTTTGTCTCGAGCGGCGCCGGTGAATGCTCCCTTCGTATGGCCGAATAACTCCGACTCGATAAGCTCCTTGGGCAGCGAAGCGCAGTTGACTTTGACGAACTTGGCCTTCGACCGCTGCGAGTTGTAGTGAATCGCGTTTGCGATCAACTCCTTGCCGGTCCCGGACTCGCCTACGATGAGAATATTCGCATCGCTTTTGGCCACCGCTTCGATGATCTCGAATATGCTCTGCATTTTCTTCGAGCGGCCGATTATGTTGCTGTAGGTTGTTCGTTCGCGGAGGGTTCGACGGAGCCCCTCGCTTTCCTCGATGAGTTCCTGCCGTTCCAACGCGCGCTCGATCAGCAACTGAAGCTCATCGAATTCGAAAGGCTTTTCGACGAAATGAAACGCTCCTGCCTTAGTCGCCTCTACTGCATTCTCGATTGAGCCATATGCGCTGATGATGATCACCTCAGTGGACGCGTCTCGTTCCTTTAGGCTCTTGAGCACATCCATCCCGTGCATCTCAGGCAGCTGCAGATCGCACAAGACGAGGTCGAAATTGCCGCTGTCGAAGAGTGCGAGCGCCTCGTCGCCGCGCTTTGCAGTCGAAACCGAGTAGCCTGCCTGTTGTAGGTTCAGCCGCAAGGAGTCCAACATTTGCTCTTCGTCGTCGATGACAAGAATACTGTGTTGCCGTTTCACTGCGCTTCTCCTCTTCTAACTCTGTCGAGATAGCCGATCAAAGCGTTTACTCCGTTGACGATCTTCTCGACTGTTCGTCGTTCATCACCTTCCGCCATCTTCCGCTTCAAGAACGTCGCGTAAAGCTTCAGCGCGCCAACGTGGTTTTTTATTTCGTGCCATTGTGCTCTCTCCACTATCGAGTCGCCGTCTCTTAACGCGGACAGAGCTTCAGAGGTCGAGGAAGGAGATATTTGAACCGCAAATCCGTAGAGCTCGTCGTCGCGCCTCAAACTCTCGAGTTTGACAAATAGGCGAGCGTCTCCGTTCTCCAGCCACGTTTCAGCCGAGTACTCATCGTGCCCGCGCGCCTCGCGAATTCGCTCATCCAACCAACCGTTGATCGCAGCACCGAAACCCGGGATCTGCGCGATGTCTCTTTCACCCAAGCTGAATTCCGGAAACTCGTCGCGAGCTGCCATCGAAGCTACAGCCTGGACCTTCCCGCCAGTATCGCAGATCATCAGCATCGCGTTATTGATGCGGGCCCGGTCTGATCCTTTTAAACTCATTAGACGGATCCGGTTCAGCGCCCATCGACTTGTCCTCGCAATCCTACGTACAACCCCTCTTTGGGCAACCAATGTGCCACCCCCTGCGTGCGCAATTCACACACTGTTCTGAGTATACACGTCGGACAGGTGGATCAAAATCGGACGCATTTGCCCAACGGTAGTGGACGATTTATATACTGCATCGCCTTCAGGAGAGGACTCACCTGATGGACTTTTGGCTTGCAACGTGGCTTCCAACATCGTGACTTGGTACAATCGACCGAACAGAATCCGGTGCAATGAGGCGGAAGGAACATCGATGAACTCTCCCAAGCGCGTGCTTCTGGTCGAAGATTTCGAGGATAGCAGAACGGGTTTGTCGAGGCTCCTGCAGAGCGAAGGATATGAGGTCCTCGAAGCCGCGGACGGCGCCCAGGCGATTCAGCTGGCAATCGGATCAAGGCCGGACATAATCCTGATGGACCTATCGCTCCCGATAATTGACGGTGTGACCGCAACCAGGCGAATCAAAGAGAATGAGGACATGCGATCTGTGCCGATAGTCGCCCTGACCGCTCACGAAGAGGAAGACGTAGGGCAAAGGATAGAGTCAGTGGGCTACGTGGATTTCTTAACCAAACCTGTGAACTTCTCGGTCCTGGTAGCATTGTTGGCAAAGCATCTCGCAAAGTAGTCATCGCTCAGAGTGGCTCGTGGTCAAATAAAGGCGTTTCTCCGACCGCCTCCTGCACTGGGGATCCATCCACCAGTGAGCGCACGACCCGATCGAGCTCGGGAAGAGACACGGGTTTTGCAAGCACCGCTGCGCATCCGACCGACGCTGCGCACGCCTGAACATCCGCATTGTCCCATCCGGTAGTCAGCACCGTCGGAATCCTGCTCGTAGTCATCGCATTCAATCGTTGCATCAGACCGAAGCCGTCGATGGACGGCATAACCAGATCCAGGATGATCACAGACGGCAACACGTCACCGAAGGCATCGATCGCATCTTGCGCAGAATTCGCAACATGGACCCTGTATTTCTGAGAAAAAAAGACAGTCAGCAGATCGGTCCATTCCACATCATCGTCGATGATGAGCAGCGTATTCCTTTCAGTCGCTGTCCCTTTCTCTTTCACCGTAGCTCCCCCTAAGAGAGTGCGTGACCGAAACCCGCGCTCGCACCTCTGCGAAATTGAGCTCCTGAATACGTCCACATCCCGGTGGCGCAACAACCGTGCCGCGCCCGGGACGCGCGCGAATACCTCCGTCAACCCGGCTTTGATCGTTAATCTTAGGGACGCGCATTGAGCTCCGACTCTGAGCTGTCCAGCTCGCGGAAAAACAGCGCCACTGTGCTACACACTGTATCCGATAAGTACACTACGAAGCGGCCGTTCTCCTCGCACGCGCACGTCGGAATTGATGTCGGCCGTATGGCATTCACATTGCCTTAGCGACAGGGCGAAGGCTGCCATAGCCAGCCATCAAGTATGTAAAGGAGGGAGAAATGCTACTAGAAGATGAAAAGCTCGCGGTAGATGAATCGGAGCGGCTGGCGGAGCATGAGGCCGTCAAGCGAGACGCGCGAGTGGGAGTTCACGCCGAGATCGCGCGTAACGCCGACCAACTGGATGAGGCCGACAAGAGCCGCGCCGCGGGTGTTGGAGAAGTCCTCAAGAAGAAAGCCCTCTCAGAGGTTGTCAACACCGAAGCCGAGCTCGAGCGCGCGCGAGGCGTCGCGAGAGTATCTCAAATCATCGACTACATTTTCTACTTGATTTACGGTTTGATCGGGTTGCAGATAGTCTTAGATCTGCTCGGGGCTCGAGAGTCCAACGCATTCAACCAGTTCGTTGAGCGCCTCAGCTCGCCGCTCTTGGCGCCGTTTCGGGGATTGATGGCCGATCCCGCGAGCGGGCGGTTTCAACTCAGACTCTCTTATTTCTTTGCACTGCTCGTGTACATACTGCTGCACCTGGCAATCAATGGACTCCTTCGGCTATTGGCTCACCGGAAGGTTGCTGTTTGACGGTGATGGCTAAGCCGCGGCAGAGGCGCAACGTTCCGCGCGCCTAAGACTTCCGTCGCGCGCGAACGTTGCGCTGAAGGGTTTCGCTAAGTTGCCTTGTACTTCTTCACGGTAAGTTCGTTCCTCACCTCTTTGACGCCGGCGGTCTTCCTGGCAATTTCTTCCGCCTTGGCCTTTTCCTTGGAGTCGTCAACCTGGCCTTTGAGCACCACGTCGCCATTCTCAACGTCCACGTTGGTGCCGGTGATCCCATCGGCTAACAACTTGGTTTTGAGCGTGGCCAGAATTGCCGCATCAGAGATAGACTCTCCGACCTTCTTCGCCGCCTCGCCTGCCTTCTCTCGGACATTTGAAGCGCCGAGCGAGTTGGGGTCAACCTTGACATCATTTACAACCCGCTTGACTCCCTCAGTGCTCTTTGCGAGCTGCTCTGCTTTGTTTTTCTCGGTGTCAGTAGGAACGGCGCCTGACAGAGTCACGACGCCATCCCTGGTCTCGACTCTGATCTTGAGCGCGCTGGTCTCGGCGTCTGCCACGAGTTTGCTTTCGATTTTTGCAGTGACCTTCGAGTCATCGACAGCCTGCGAGCTGCAGCTGACAAGCAGTAGACCAACGGCTATCAGAAATGGAATTACTAGAGCTTTCATTCCTTCACCTCCGTTCTTAAATTGCCGAACTTTGTTCAGGCTATACCCCAGCCTTCGCCGACTCGGCGCGAGGCTTGCTGGATTCGCCGGTTGGTTTCGAAATGCTCTTCAGCGTCTCACGAGTTGCGCCTCTCGGCAATTCCCCGCGGTTGACCAGATCAGCCATGGAAACGATTCCCTGGACTGCGCCTTGCCCGTCCACAACCAAAATCCGACGAATCTGGTTCTCTTGCATCAGCTCGAGCACAACCCCCAAATCGTCGTCCGGTTTGCAGAAGATCACTTTGCTCGTCATGCATTGCTCTATCGAGACATTCGTCGGGTCGAGTCTTGGCCTTTCGGCGATAACACTGTTGCACAAGTCGCGATCGGTAACGACACCGACCAACTTGCGGCTGCCGTTGCTCTCGACAACAGGCACAATGCCAGTGTCTTCATCTCTCATTATTATCGCCGCGGTTTGGGCTGCGTCCGACGGAATACAACACGTCGGGTTCCCTGTCATAGCCTCTCTAACTAGCATGGCCGCCTCCTTTGACTGTCACCGTCCCTGGCCCGGTGACGAAACTTTGAATTGACGAATACGCCGGCATCAGTCGCTCATCGTGTGAGCATTCTCGAATCCTTGAGAAGCGATACCTCGGCGCTGACATCGTTCCGCTGGCTCGCAAAAGCCTGGCGCAAGGCGAATGTGACAATGCTAATCGCCAGCCAGCTCACGCCCGCTGCGAACGCGGTGACAATGATTGACGATATTATTGCTGCGATGATCTCCATGATTCTGTTGTTAGAGCATTTCTAAGCCTGCAAGTCGTGTTCCCCCGCACAGCACCAGATAACCCCGGGCATGCGAGTCACAAAGTCCTTCATTGTGAGCGCCAATCGCTGCGCGTCATTGCCTACGGCGGGGTTTCAGTACAGAGGCGTACCGGATTAGAACGACTGCTTACGCATTTCGCTCAACACGCTCGTGAGCTATCGTTCGATGGAGAAGGCGGCACAAGCTACGAGTGGTTCCGGGAGGGCGTTGTATCCGGTTCGGGATGTTTCCGAGCCTGGTTATCTAACAGGACAACATGAAGTTGTTGCGGTCCGTGGACGCCAACCACCAGAGTCAGTTCAATATCTGCAGTTCTGCTTGGTCCTGTAATGAAGGTGACGGCGCTGCTCAAGTCTCTCACCTTTGCCGGCCGATCCCGGAGCAGGGCCGCAAACAGGTCATCAAATCCGGAAATAATCTGGACGCGTTTGACGAATGCGATATGAACGGGCGGCAGCAGCGAGACAGACCGCGCCCGTCCTTTGTCGGCGAGCAGCACCAAACTGCCGGTTTCCGCTAATGCATAGTCGACGCCGGTGACACCAATGTCGGCGTGAGCAACATCTCGGACAATCTGCCCCTCGCCGATCTCTGTTCGGAACTGGAGGCCTTTCTGTTCGAGGTGGCTTTTCAATTCGATGGCGTCAGGTACAAGCGTTTGCCAGCCAATGATCGTCTTCGCTTGCTGCTCGGCGGCCACCTGTGCCACGTACGCACAAGCGAGCTCGGCACTGGCTGCGTGATAGTATCGACCCCCGACCCTGGTCAATTCTGATTCGAATCGTTTCACCAGATCGAAGTCACCCCGGTCCGGAAGTTCGATCGGCCCGGTGGCAGCAAGACTCGACCCCACTGGTTTCGGTTCAAATGAAAGTCCTCGCCCCAGCGCGGCTCTTATCGTTCCGATAATCTCTTCTCTGGCGCTTGAGCTCACTGATCACCTCGTCGCTTCGCGGGAGTCCGCCAATTATCGTCACGCCACATCGAGCGGAAAGACCTCCTCGCCAGCGCGGGAAAGTCGCGATTCTCCGTCCAGCCACCGAACGCAAACGGCAATCGTTTCAGCTTGCCATCCTCCAGCAATGGACCTTGAAACAATGCGAACAATCTGAACATAAGGCTATACAACAACGCATGACGCATCCCGAGGGCCCAGAGTTTGAGCGCCAGCTTCTCCCGCAGCGGTGGACCAGCACCGTCCGCTTTCCCTTCCGACCAGTCGCTTCGCAGCCTGAGCAGAATTCGAGGAATATCGATTCTCACAGGACAGATCTCGCGGCAGGCTCCGCACAGCGTCGAGGCAAACGGCAGGTCTTTGGTCTTTTCGAGCCCTGCAAACGCCGGTGTGATTATCGAGCCTATAGGCCCCGAATACACCGACCCGTACGCATGCCCGCCTATCTTTTTGTACACCGGGCACACATTCAGGCACGCCCCGCAGCGCAGACAATAGAGGGATTCGCGCATCTCCTCGTCGGCGAGAAGCCGCGTGCGTCCGTTGTCGAGAATGATCAGATGAAACTCTTCGGCGCCGTCTACCTCGCCAGCTCTTCGTGGTCCGCTGATCAAAGACACGTAACTGGACATCGTCTGCCCGCTGGCGCTGCGCGCCAGTATCCTGAGAAACACCGCGAGGTCCTTGAGCGACGGAATCACCTTCTCAATTCCCATCAGGGCAACGTGTATGCGCGGCAGCGAAGTGCTCAACCTGATGTTGCCTTCATTCTCGACGACAACGATCGTGCCGGTTTCGGCGATCGCGAAGTTAGCGCCTGTGATTCCCATTTCCGCCGTGCAGAACTTCTCTCGCAAGCGCTTGCGCGCGACAGCGGTCATCTCTTTCGCTTCTTTCAGATTCGCCGCGCCGAGTCTTTCTGCGAACAGCTCGGAAATATCCTCCTTCGATTTATGAACCGCCGGCGCGAGGATGTGGGAGGGCTTCTCACGGGCCAACTGCACTATGTATTCCCCGAGGTCCGTTTCTACCGCTTCAATACCGGCTTGTTCGAGCGCGTCGTTCAACTCGATCTCCTCGGTCACCATAGACTTGCTTTTAACAACCCTGGTGACCTTGTTCTTCCGCGCAAGCTCAAGCACAATCGCCAGGGCCTCGTCACCGTCGCGGGCCCAATGGACGGTCCCGCCCAACCGCACGACGTTTTCTTCCAACTGGACGAGATAGTCGTCCAGATTGTTGATGACGTTTTCTTTTATTTGTCGCGCGCGGTCGCGGAGCGCTTCGCCGTCCTTCAAGCCGGCAAAGGCCTGATTTCGCATTACGGTGAAGCCGTTGAGCACTCGCAGCCGCTTTTGAAGAGTCTTGTTCTCCACCGCTGCCGCCGAGTCGCCAATGAATTGTTCGCTTCGTACGTGCATGAAATGAAGAGTGATTCGTGATGCGTGATTCGTGATGCGTTATCCGTCACGGATCACGAATCACGACTCACCTATCACTCTTTGACTCCCTTCGCCAGCAGCTCGGCTATGTGCATCGTCCTGGTCGCGCGGGATTGTCTGCTGAGTCCCCCGCCTATGTGCATCAGGCATCCGACGTCGCCGGCGACCAGGATATCCGCGCCGCTCTTTTCGATGCTTTCTATCTTGTCCTCGAGTATTGCGCCCGAAATGTGTGGATACTTGATCGAGAACAATCCTCCAAAGCCGCAGCACGAATCCGACCGCTCGAGCTCCACAACCTCAATTCCCTTGACGGCACGCAACAGCCGGCCGGGCTCGCTTTTAACATTGAGCTCGCGCAGCAGATGGCACGATTGATGAAGGGCAACTTTGCCCGAATACGATGCGCCCACGTCCTCTACCCCAAGCACGTTCACCACAAACTCCGTGAACTCGTAGCAACGCTCCGCAAGCGCTTGGGCGCGCTTCAGCCAGTGCGCGTCGTGTTGAAAAAGCTCGGGATAAAAGACTCTGACCATGCTCGTGCACGAGCCCGACGGTGCGACTACGTACTCGCTACTCTCAAACACTTCGATGAATCGTTTCGCCAGAACCCGCGCTTCAGTGTGGAATCCGCTGTTGAACGCCGGCTGACCGCAGCACGTCTGCGCCGACGGGAATGTGACCTCCGCGCCCAGCCTGCGAAGGACGCGCACAACGCTGATCCCAACCTCGGGAAAGAATTGATCGACCAGACAAGTGACGAACAGTGAAACTTTCATCCGTATTCGCCGCCTCGCAATACGAGCGGATCAAACAGAAGCGGAAAGAATCGACCGCCCATTGGCTGCCCCTTGCAAACCGACGGGACGCCTTCGAGCGGCGGCGCATCAGAAGCTGACCTCACCCCGTCGCGAAAGACGTTGATCACCGTCGCGCGACGCGGAAGCTTGCTCCTGTTTCCATATGAGCCATGAATCATAAGCGGATGGTGAAAGGAAGCCTCACCCTTTTTGAGCTCGACGGCAACCGGCACGAATGCCGTCTTCTGCCGCTCAGTCAGCACCTCCTTGATCGCGTCCATGTCTCCGGCCAGACCGGTGATCGGCAGAAGGCTCCAGCGATGACTTCCCGGAATGTAGTGCACGCAACCGTTGTCGCGGGACGAATCGTCAAGCCCGATCCAACATGAGAGGTGGTTCATCGGAACCGTTCTTGTCCAATATGAATAGTCCTGATGCCACGCAACAACTCCGCCGTGATGGGGCGGTTTGCAGAAGAGCTGATCGTGCCAGAAACGTACCGGCCCTTCAAGTAACTGCGAAGCGGCCACGGTGAACGCGGGGTTCCACAACAGATCGTGGAAGCCAGCTGTTATGCGCCACGCCCCCAGCGCGTGGAACAACGTGGTGTTCGGATCCGGTGATTCGTTGGAGTGGTACTCGTAGAACAAATGGTGAGCCTGGTGCGCCGGATCCATCAGCGCTCCAACCTCGTCCCGAAGGACTTCGACCTGCTCGCCGGTCAGAACTCGGATTCCAGCGACGTAACCGTTTTCGCGATAAAACGTGACCTGTTCATCAGACAGGCGAAACGACATCCAATCTTCGGCTGATCGGGGAAGTTTGAAGAGAGTGGAAATCGGCTGGTGATGTGCAGACAGGTCGTCAGTCATAGCGCGAGCGTCACTTCTTGTTGATTTAAAGGCCTCAAGCGTCCGCCTAAAACATCGAGCGGTCGGAGACCTGTGACACATTAGCCGGCCTGATGGTGTCGTCGGGGCCAAGCGAATACTGAGCGGACGCCAGCCGAGCCTGAGCGCGGGCGACATCCCGCAAGGTGATGATCCCAAGCAGACGCGTGTCGTCTGCTCGTGACACCACGGGGATCTGAGACAGTTCACGTTGGGCCAGCTTCAAAACAACCGTGTCGAGCGTTTGATCGGGATGCGCGTGAACCACCTTCCTGGTCATAACGTCACCAATCCAGTCCGTCTGTCTGCCCTCGGCTTCGAGCCTTCTCAGGTCGCCGGTTGTTATCAGCCCCATCATCTTGCCATCCCGCATCACCGGATAGCCGTTAAACTCCAGCCTTCCAACTACGTCGAGCGCTTCATTGACTGTTATGTCGTCCGGAAGGGTGACAACTTGTTGAGTCATCACCGACGCGGCGGTGATTCGCGACAACGCATCGGTGTGTCGCGCGGGACCGAGGTGGATGCCGTCCTGAAACATGAATGCTTCGTAGATCGAAAGAGGAGTGAGGCGCGAGGCGACCGCGTACGCAATTGCGTTTGCGACCATCAGCGGCAAGATAATCTCGTAGTTATAGGTCATCTCGAATATCAGCAGGATTGACGTTATCGGCACTCGAATAACCGCCGCGAAGACAGCGCCCATTCCCACCAGCGCAAACGCACCGCGCGCAATCGTTGCGTCGGGTTCGATGTAGATCAATCCATGCCAGACCGCGGCGCCAAGCATACCTCCCACGAACAACGACGGCCCGAGCACTCCCCCCGACATCCCCGACCCGTAGCTGAACGCGGAGGCCAATATCTTCGCCAGCATCAACGCTATCACCGCTTTTAGCACGAGTTCGTTCTGACCGCTGAGCACCGTCCCGAGAAAGTTATAGCCGAGTCCCAGCGCCTGCGGCTGCCAGAGTCCGATGACCCCGATGATCACGCCGCCGATTGCCGGTTTTGACCACGACGGAACGTGCAATCGGTCCCGAAAGGCAAACCGCAGCCACAGAATCAGCTTGGAGAACACAACTCCGACGACCCCGGCGGTCACTCCCAGCGCCGCGTACGCAAGAAGCTCCGTTGGGCTGTTCAACGCATAGACATTCGCGCCTCTGAACAGCGGGAACGGACCCAGCAGCCACCGCTCGATTGTGGCGGAAATGACGGCTGCGATCACTATCGAAGCGGCGAGTTTTTGATTCAAATCGCCGACGATCTCTTCAAGCGCAAAGGTCACTGCCGCGATTGGCGTGTTGAATGCGGCTGCAATTGCGGCAGCCGCCCCCACCGGGAGCTGGTTCATCTGCTTACGCCGAGGTATTGAAAACATTCGCCCGATGGCGTGCGACAACGCCGCGCAAATCTGCACGGTTGGACCCTCGCGCCCAAGGCTCGCGCCTGAACCCACGCACAACGCGGAGATGACCGCCTTGCCTGCGGCCACTCTCATCGGGACCCGGCCGTAGTTCATGGTGAATGCGATCTTTACCTGTGGAATGCCGCTACCACGCGCTTCGGGCGCGAAAAAGTAAATCAACAATCCGGCGGCCAATCCTCCGGCGGTTGGGACAATCAGCATCCAGGCAACGCGGCTTGGACCTTGAATCGCGAATACGCGCTCAATGAGACTAGCCGAGATTAGCTTGATCAGGAGGTGATAGGCTACCGCAACAAGTCCGCAAGCGACCGCGATCGTAACAGTGAGAACAAAGTATTTTTGGTTGGTGGGGAGGCGGAGCCTTTGAAAAAGGCGAGTGGCGCCGAGCTCGATCCGGTGCCACCTTTTGATTATTGCCGCTTGTTCCACCTTCGCCTTAGTTCGTTTCTGGATGCGACGGCTTCCCGCTCCAATGCGTGTAGGCTCGATGATACCTCAGACTGTGGAGTTGAGCCACTTCCGCCGCAGCGGTTCAGATTCAACTCGGGCGCGTGGCTACCGTGCAATTCTTGGATCTGACTTTTCATTCCCGCTCACTAACGAGCGCCCGCTGGTGCCGAAATCTTCAACTCGTTCAGCACCTTTTTCACGCCCGGCACGCCCTGGGCAACACGCTCGGCAAGCAGCTGTTCGGCCCGCGACCTTACAGCTCCCGATAATGTGATCGTGCCCTCGTCGGCTTTGGCCTGCAGAGTTTGAGTGTTGAAGGCGTTTGTTCGAAACAACTCGAACTCGACCCGCTTCGCAATGTCCGCGTTTGAATCAGGCGAGCCGGCGGCTGGTGGCTCGGTGGCGGCTTGTGGATTCGTGACCGCCAGATTGTTTGTCACCCCGGCCACCCCGTCCACCGCACGCGCGATCTGCTCGGCCCCACTTCGCTGCGCGGGAGTCTCAACTGATCCCGTCAGGGTCACCGACCGGTTCTCGACCCTCACCTCGATGCTCTTTCCTGCGAGCTCGCGGCTGTGGTTGAGAGCCTCGAGTATTGCTACGCGAATCTCGAGGTCCTCAACGTGGACGCTCTCGCTGGAGGGCATGGCTGCAGGATCAACCGAGATCTCGTTCTTGAGGTCGGTAACCCCGGCGGTGTCGCGCGCTATCTCGCCCGCGAGCGACTTTATGTCTTCGGAGGGCACCTGGCCCGTCAGCGTAACCACTCCCTCGCTGCTGCTGACGTCGATATGGAAGCCGGCCAAACGCTTCGATAGAGTGAGCGCGGTGTTTACCTTTCTCGCAGTCGCGGCGTCGCCGGACGTGGAAAACAGCGCGCCGATCCGCTCCGGCGGTTTCCAGCCATGATGATATACGTAGAACCCGGCCCCGCCGAAGATGATCAGCAGAATCACAATCGCAACGAGCTTGCGCATCGATTGACCTCCGCACGAACGCGTCCAAGTCGGAATAATAGCACGATGAAAATGAATCGAGATGAGCTCCGCAACAAACGCGAGTCGACTCAGACCGGCATCTCGTAAATCCGATAGGTTTTCTCTAAGCGGCCTCCGATCAACTCCGCGCTGCGGTTCATCAACACGTTGTTCTCCAGCACCCAGCTCATCTCTCCGGTGATGAACCCGGCTGCCGGAGCGCGCCGATATATCTCGTCAAGAAAGATCGAACCGATGCCCATGCTTTGGTACTCGGATACCGCTCCCATCGTGATGACGCGAATTGAGCTGATCTTGCGCGAGTGCCACAGTAGTTTTAGCAGCCCGAGCGGCAGCAAACGTCCCTTGATTCTCTTGAGCGCGCGATTGATGTCAGGCACCGCAAGGAAGAACGCAATCGGCTTGCGCCCGCCGTTATCCGTCTCGCGTTCGGCTATCATCGCTATGCGAGGATCGACGATTTGCTTAAGGTCCTTGGCAAGATGATCGAATTCTTCCTCGCTCATCGGCACGAAGCCCCAATTCCGGCTCCACGCGTCGTTATAGATCCGTCGCACAGCCATCACTTCATTCTTAAAGTCTTTCTTGTCGATCGCGCGAACGCTTAACTTGTCTCTCTTTCTCAGGCGCTCGGCTACTCTTTGCAGCTTGTTTGAGTGATTGAAATAGGTCTCGGCGATGGCGTATGAATAGAGGTCCATCGCTTTCTTCATCCCATAACCCTCAAGCAGCTCCGCGTAATAGGCCGGGTTGTAGGTCATCATAACCGCCGGATCCAGGTCGAACCCCTCGACGAGCAGCCCGCACTCGTAGTTGGTGGACGGATTCACGGGCCCCCGAATCACTTCCGCGTCTCGACGCCGAAGCCACTCTCGCGCGGCATCAAGTAGCGCCGACGTCGCCTGCGAATCGTTCTCGACTTCGAAGAAGCCAAAGAAGCCGGCGCGCTCGTTATGGAATTCGTTATGCGAGCGGTTCAGAATCGCCATGACGCGCCCGACGATTCGACCGTCACGAAGCGCAATGAACTTCTCGGCGTCCGAGGTTTTGTAGAAGGGATGTCGCGCCGTGTTCAGAATGTCCTTCTGAGCGATCCGCAAAGGTGCAACCCAATGCGGATCATTTCGATACAGTCTGTAGGGCAGCTCGAGAAATGCGCGCCTGTCGCGCGCGGTTTCGACCGGCCTAACTTGAACAGAGCTTGGGTTGGACTCTGGCATATTCTTCGGTCAAGCGCGAATTATATGGTCGCAAGGCGGCCCGAACAACTCGATTGCTGCGCGGTGGGTGAGATTAATAGTGGGCCTTCTCAGAAGGCGGGCTCTTGACATCAACCTACTGACTCGCGTAGGCGAGTCTGGTTCTCATTAACACCCCACGTTCAGTGGGGTGCTGGGCGCGGACGGGTGATCTGGAACCGTTTCAACGGTTTATCCGACCGACCAGAAAACTGTTGAAACAGTTAGTATCAATCGAAGCCCGCTCCAACACCTCAATGAATTGAGGTGTTAATGAGAAGGACAGGTTCTCATTCAGAACCAAGTCCCACTTTTAATCACACCCCTGCGCGGTTGACGTGATTTCGCTTTCGTTGACCGCCTCAGAACGCACAGCGTAAGATTTCCAGTTTGCGATTGTGAAGTTGTTATGGACGATCGAGCTCTGAGATCTCTCGAATTCGAAGCGCTGCTGGGTCTTCTGGCAAGACACGTCCAGTCTCCGCTTGGGCGCAATCGTGTGAACGCGCTTCGGCCCTCGACGGATCACGTATACATCAACCGCGAGCTCGATCGAACTACTGAATGCGCGGCTTATCTGACGACGGGCGGCTCGTTTGGCCTGGGCGAACTAATCGATCCGGAAGATTCCTTCACGGAGCTTCAGGTCGAGGGTACCACTCTGGAGCCAAAGCAGATTCTCGAGCTTCAACGTTTGACCGCGGTTGGTATGGATGTCAGAGCCCAGTTCTCAGATCCGGAGATCAAGACCCGCTACTCCAACCTATCCGCCATCGCGTCAAAGATCCCCGATCTTCGGAGGCTGCTTGCTTCGATCCGGGGCAAAATACTCCCGACCGGTGAAATAGATGATAGCGCGAGCCCGGTGCTGCGACGGATTCGACGCGAGATCAACGAACGGCGGACGCGAATCTATCGCAATCTGGAATCGCTGATGCACGACCGAGTGCCGACGGCGATTCAGGAAGACATCGTTACGATTCGCAACGGGCGCTTTGTCATTCCAGTGCGCACTGACTTCAGAGGCCAGGTGCCTGGCGTTATGCATGGTCTTTCTTCCAGCGGGCAGACCACCTTCGTCGAGCCGTTGACGATCATCGACCAGAACAACGAGCTGGTCCGGCTGCGCGAGGAAGAGGAGATCGAGATCGCGCGGATCTTGTTGGAGATCACCGAAGCGTTCAGATCGAATCTCGGCGGTCTCAAGGCGATGTCGGAAGCGCTCGCTGACCTCGACTTCACGCACGCAAAAGCCAGGCTGTCGGTGGAGTTCAACTGCGTCCGCCCTGAAATGATCGCCGGACGAACGTTTCTCCTCGATGACGCGAGGCACCCGCTGCTCGAATACACCCTCAAGCAACAGGGCGCGCAGGTGGTCCCCATCTCGCTCGAGATGGACGACGCGCATCAAACGGTGGTGATCAGTGGCCCGAACGCCGGGGGCAAGACGGTAGTGGTCAAGACCGTCGGGCTGGTGGCGTTGATGGCGCAAGCGGGTCTGCACGTACCCGCAACGCGCGCGCTGTCACCGGTGTTCTCCCAGGTGCTTGCGGACATTGGGGATCAACAATCGATCGCGGCAAATCTATCTACCTTCACTGCGCATATTCGCAACATCGCCGAGATGGCAGGGCGGGTCTCGCCGCCCGCGCTCATCTTGATGGATGAAGTTGGAACGGGAACCGACCCCGACGAGGGCGCGGCGCTCGGAGTCGCAATCATCGACTACTTCCGACGCGCGGGCGCCACGACGATCGCGACCACCCACTACAACCCGCTGAAGACCTGGGCCTCCCAAACCGAGGGGGTCCTGAACGCTTCAGTCGAATTTGATGAGGAGACGCTTCGCCCTACCTATCGCCTGATCGTCGGCGTCGCCGGGGCGTCTTCGGGGCTCGAGATCGCGCGTCGAATGGACTTGCCCGGCGAGATCATCGATCGAGCCCGCGAGCGTCTCGACCCGGCCTATGTTGAAACTAGCGACTATCTGAAGCAGCTCAAAAAGGTCGTCGGCGAGCACGAGGCCTTGCGAGCGGCGCTCGAAGAGGAACGCCAGGCCACAGCGGCCAAGTACGCCAATCTGGATCTCGAATTCGCGCGGCGTGAAGCCGACCGCCAGAGGCAGTTCGAAAGCGACCTTGCCCAGGTGATCCGAGACTTCACCGCCGAAGGTGAGCGACTGATCGGCACCGTTCAAGATCGGGTCGCTGCCGCGCGCTTGAAGAAAGAAGCCGACGCTCGAACCGCCGAGCTACGTCGCTCGGCGGCCGTTCGGCTTCGCAAGCAGGTGGCCAGCTCGCCCGTGTCGACCGGGACTTTGGCGGTAGCGGATTCGACGCCTGCGGGTGACCTGCAAGTCGATGCCGCTGAAATTCACGAGCGGGATCGCGTGCGGATCAAATCGCTCGGCCAGGAAGGCACGGTCGAATCGATCGACGACGAGGAGTACACGGTGCTGGTCGGGTCGTTGAGATTTCGGGCGAATCGAGACGAGATTCAGCTTGTACATAGCGCTGCCCCTCGAGCGTCGTCGCCTGCGGCGCGGCTTCCGCGCGGAGTGAGCGCGGAGGTGACCGTCGATCAAGACTTCTCGCCTGAGATAAACGTAATCGGCGCAACCGTCGACCAGGCTCTCGATCGCGTGGACAAGTTTCTGGACGAAGCCTTTCTGGCCGGCGCCGAGAACGTTCGAGTGATTCACGGGCACGGAAAGGGCGCGCTTCGAAAGGCGATATCGGAGCTTCTAACCGGCCACGCACACGTCGAACGCTTCAGTGTTGCGCCCGCCAATCAGGGTGGCGCCGGCGCGACTGTGGTGGAATTAAGGAAGTAGAAACGGATTTACTTCGGCGGGTAGACGGGGGACTGCGCCGTGGCGGGCTGTCCCTTCATATCTTCCCCGCGCACTCCATCAAGGTTAGCGTATAAGGAAACCCTGCCGCTTTTGCCGTAAGCAGTCGGACACGCAGTCGCGAAGAAGGACTTCGTGTCACCGCTCAGAGTCACGACAAAGCGATAGCCGCTGGCTTCGCCGTCTTCGATGTCCTTAGGGACACCGCCGAGTCTTATCAGCTCTTCAAGCGAGGCATTCTTACCTTCGAACTTCGTTGAATAGATGATCTCAGCTCCGATGATTCGCTGAAGCATTTCGTAAGCCTCGCTCTCATTGACCAGCATCCTGCTGTTAAAGAAAAACGCGTTTCCCTGCGTGTTGACCAACGTAAGCGTTTCCTGATCACCCACCAGCCATTCGTTTTCGACAAGCACCAGAGTAACCGGCTGAGCGTCGCCTGTTCCTCCGAACTGCAGCGAGACCGTCGCCGTCTGTCCGTCGATCTTCTCGCCGCGCGGGACGATACTGTCCGGGATGGCCGCGAAGGTGCGCGCGAAGTCCGGCTCGAGATCTTGAAGATCAGGAGGCGTAAGGCCCTCGACCGCGTTGCGATAAACCGAATACCGAAAACCCTCAACATAGCGCCGCCCCTTCAACGCGCGATAGAAGTTGACCACCGTTTCACTTGGAGTTAAAGGCTTCTGCCGAGCGTGGCTGCCCACGGCTATGGCCACGATGGCAAGAGTCGCAATAAGGTTTCGCTTCATATCGAAGTGGTGTTTTGTTAATCGGGTGTCGTGGGAGCGAGATGCCCGAATCCTGTCGGCGCCTCGCGAGCTAATATAATTGCACACGGACGCTGTTTCAAGATTAATGATCCTCCTGGGAGCGCAGGCGTCTCGCCTGCTTGCTTACGAGTCGCACCCTTTGCGAATCATGCAGGCAGGACGCCTACGCTCCCAGGGCGCTGCTGCAACGAGTGACGGCCGAAATTCACGTCGTCGCGTTCGGGAAAGTCGCTGCGATAATGCGCCCCGCGCGATTCACATCGCCAAAGTGCCGCTTCTGCAACAAGCCGCGCAAGCGTCACGAAGTTCCACGATCGCGTGTTCAGTCTGCGCGAAGCGATCTCTCCCAACTTGGCGAGCGCTGCGTTCAATCCTTCAGCCTCGCGCACGATGCCGACTCTCTCCCACATTATCTGTTTCACCTCGGCGCGAGTGCCGTCGTCGATCCGCCAGTCAGCCGACTCACCGAAATCCCAATCGCGCGGCTCTCCGGATTCCACCTTGTCCGGTGCCTCCATCGCCGCGGTTGCGCCCGCTCGCGCTCCGAACACGAGCCCCTCGAGCAACGAGTTCGAAGCGAGCCTGTTCGCTCCGTGCACGCCGGTGCAGGCTACTTCACCAGCCGCGTAGAGACCGGCTATCGACGCGCGGCCCCAGACGTCCGTCCTAACGCCTCCCATCGCGTAATGCGCGGCGGGACTGACGGGAATCAGGTCGCGCGTTATGTCGATGTTGTAAAGCAAACAGGTGTTCAGTATTTTCGGAAACCGCTCGCGCACGTGCCCACGATCGAGGTGGCGCATATCCAGCCAGACGGAATCTTTTCCGGTCCTCCTCATCTCGAAGTGAATCGAGCGACTCACGATGTCGCGGGGCGCCAGCTCCGCCCGTTTGTCGTAGCGAGGCATAAAGCGTTCACCTTGGGCATTGATTAACAACCCGCCTTCACCGCGCATAGCCTCCGATAGCAGGAACCTCGGTGCATTCGGCGCGTTCAGCGCCGTTGGATGAAACTGAATGAACTCGAGATCGGCCATCACCGCCCCTGCTCGATAAGCCATCGCATGGCCGTCGCCTGTGGCGACGTCGGGATTCGTCGTATGCAAGTACAATTGTCCGGCCCCGCCGGTCGCCAAAACCGTGGCTCGGCTGCAGAGCGCCCGGATCTGAAAGCCCGCCGGCTCGATGAAAGTAACCCCCAGACACCGCCCGCCTCTGACTATCAGGGACTGGGTGCAGGCGTGGGGAAGGAATTCTATATTGGGAAACGTTTTGGACCAGGCAACAAGCGCTCGCACTATTTCACGCCCGGTGGCGTCACCGCTGGCGTGAATAACGCGAGAGCGGGAATGCGCTGCCTCGCGGGTAAACGCGAGATTTCCGTTCTCGCGATCGAACTCCGCGCCGTGCTCGATCAACTCGGTTATGTAGCGGGGTCCTTCTTCGACCAGCACCGCAACCGCCTCTGGTTCGCAGAGCCCCGCGCCCGCATCGATGGTGTCCTGATAGTGAAGCTCGATGGCGTCGTCATCGCTCAGCGCAACAGCAACGCCGCCCTGCGCGTATTCGGTGTTTGATTCAGTGACCTGGTCTTTGGTGAGCACGGCGACTCGACCGCGCTCGGCAAGCGCAACCGCGGCTCGGAGACCCGCTATGCCGCTTCCAACAACGATGAAGTCTACTTGATCTATCACGCTTTTATTCTACCTCGCGATTAAGCCCACGTCGTCCGGGCTTTGGAAGTGGTGGGGCGGATGCTTCCGCCACCAGGACGCCAGGTCACAAAACCGCACGAAGACGGGCGTTGTGTGGGGTGCACCTCATTGTGTGGCCTTGGTGTCCTAGTGCCTTAGTGGCGAACTGGTTTCAACCCGCGGATTCCGCAACAACAGCAGCCTTCGGGGAGTGGGCTCGTTTCATCCGAATGAGCATCGTGCAGTAGTCGTCGTAGGTTGTTTACTTTCGAGCGGCCGGGCGGAGCCTTTCCTTGAGCAATTGAACGATGTCGTTGTGCTTATGTTCTTCAGCGTAATCGGCAGCGGTCCGGCCTCCGGTGTCCTTGACTGCGGGATCCGCCCCCGCGTCCAGCAACACCTTCACTATTTCGATCTGACCCGTTAGCGCCGCCTGCATCAGCGGAGTGTAGTTGCCCGGCGTTCGATGGTTGACGTTTGCGCCTTTCGCAATCAATAGCTCGACGGCTTCCTTGTTTCCCATGCCGCCCGCGTTCATCAGCGGCGTCACCCCCGAGTTGGTTGCGGCGTTGATATCAGCGCCGGCGTCGACCAGGCGCCGCACCTCGAAATTGTCGCCACTATTTACCGCGCGAAGCAGGGGCGTGTTTCCGTCGGTGTCCCTGGCCTCGAGCGCCGCTTTATCGTTCTGCGGCGCGGATGCATTTTGATTTGGCTTCGAATCCTTGCTGCAACCGGCGAATGAGAGCAAAAGCAGAACAAGAATCGTTCTTGTAACCATCATCCATCACCTCGTAACCTTCGATCAGTCTCAAGATTTGACGGTTCACGTTGGGCGGTTGAATCTATCACAACGCTCTATCAGCTTCAAAACTCCAGGCATTCAAACGGCGCCGCCGGGTGTAAAGTCGGACCCGATTCTGGATGAACCCCCGTCCTACATATCAACACCTCAATTCATTGAGGTGTCGAGTGGCGTCGATTGGTCTTAACTGTTTCAACAGTTTTCGGGGTGGGACGAGTAAACCTTCGGGGCACCCTGGCGGTTGGTGAGTTCTCATCGACGCGATATAATGACCGGCCGCAAACTGACAGTCCTCCAATCGACTCGGGGAGAATCATGGACCTTAACCTTACACAAGCAGAACAGGGATTTCGCGACGAGTTTCGCGCCTGGCTCGACTCAAACATACCGAAAGAATGGGATCCGTCTGCCTTCCACGACGAGGATTCGCGACAGCGTTTCGAATTCCTCCGCGCGTGGCAGAAGAAGATGTATGACGCCGGTTGGGTGGGCATCCATTGGCCGAAGGAATACGGTGGCCGGGGTGCAACGCTTATCGAGCAGACGATTTTCATCGAGCAGATGGCTCGCGCTGCCGCCCCACCGTTGATAAACGTGCTAGGGGTTTCATTGCTTGGGCCGACCCTCATCGCCTACGGGAGCGAGGCTCAGAAGAAGAGATACCTCGCGAAGATCCTTCGAGCCGATGAGATCTGGTGTCAGGGCTACTCGGAGCCCAACGCCGGCTCCGATCTCGCCGCTCTCAGGTCGGAGGCAGTTCTCGACGGTGATCACTTTATTGTCAACGGACAGAAGACCTGGACCAGCTTTGGACACTTCGCCGACTGGTGTTTCGCAGTCGTGCGGACGGACCCCGACGTTCCGAAGCACAAGGGCCTGACATACATCCTCATCGACATGCACAGCCCTGGAATTACGGTGCGCCCGTTGAAGCAGATGACCGGCGACTCGGAATTCAATGAGGTGTCATTTCAGAATGTGCGGGTGCCGGTTGAAAACGTCGTTGGCAAAGTTAACGACGGCTGGAACATCGCGATCGCCACGCTGATGTTCGAGCGCGGAACGCTTGGCGCGAGCCTTCAGATCACCTTCAAACGCCAGATCGAGAGATTGATTGCTCTCTCTCGCACGATCGAGCGCGACGGACACCCCGCAAGTGAAGATCCCATCATTCGTCAGAAGCTCGCGCAGATATACACTGAGATCGAAATCTTCAGGCTGAATCAGATGCGCACGCTTACTAGAATGAGCAAGAGCGGCGTGCCCGGACCCGAAGGCTCTATTCAGAAAATATTCTGGAGCGAGATGAATCAGCGAATGCAGCAGGTGGCGATGGAGATGCTCGGCCCGTACGGGCAACTCACGCGCGAAAGCGACTACGCGGTCGACCACGGCCAATGGGCCCACGCGTACCTGCGCTCGCGCGGCAATACGATAGAAGCGGGAACATCGGAGATTCAACGAAACATCATCGGCCACTTCGTTTTGGGCCTGCCGAAGAGCTATTGACCTTAGCGCCTTTGCGGATCTTTGCGACTTTGCGCGAACC
>DATIFP010000153.1:0-4532 GCA_035455165.1 Blastocatellia bacterium | reverse complement strand
CTGCTGAAGCTTCGCCGGATCATCAACCGATAATGTCTGTGGCTGTCCGGGCCGAGCTGCAGCCATTAGCTCGAACATCCCGGACTCAATCAAGCCCTCGCGTAGATGATTGTTCAGATGCCGCACCAGTTGTTGCTGAGGATCGATTGTGCCTCCGCAGAGCAGTTCTTCCACGCTTTCAACAACCGGGCAAGCTTCTTCGCAGGATTCCGCATCTGGCACCGGCGCCGCAGCGCCACCTTGAAGCGCGAACAGCAGCAGACTGATTTCATTGTGAGAAAGTGTCGTTGCCGAGCTTGTCATTCGCTCAGTTATCTTATCACCTAGTATCATACTACACGACTATTTCATTCATCGCGCTCCACCGTGAAGCCCGATCAGTATGTTTTCACTCGCACAATCAATCTGTTCGTGCTTCTCGGTCATCGCATTCCCGTGAAGATCCGCTTGTGACCCTCGAGTATCCGGTGCTGGGCTTCGATATTTACATCAAGCGTTTCAACCCCGCGCTCGAATGTGCCCCCCAACATGATCCCATCGCGACGAGGGAACATGTAAAGACCCGCCGTCACCATCGCATAGTCCACCTCGGGTTGCGGCAGCAGAGCGTGAAGCTGGCCTTTTATGGGCATCAGCTCGCGATCACCGAACAATTCGCGCGCGCCAAGACCCGTGCAATTCAAGACGACCGGTTCGGACAAGGCTGCCAACTGGCGGGGTTCCACAAACGCTACGCGACGAATGTGACCGCCGGCGATATAGAAATCTCGCAGCAGGGCGTTCAAATACACCGAAGGTTCGATGAACATCATATCGTCGACCTTCACGAATCTGGCCGGAAACGGGTGCTCGGATGGCTTCAGTTTTCGCGAATTAGGGAAGAGATCGCGCAGCATCACGTGGTCCCAGCCGTCGGGATAGCCGGTATCGCTCAAATTGTATTGCTCTCGCCAGCGAACTCCGTATTCATCCCCGACGAGTAGCTGGAATGAGCGATGCGCGATCCGTGCCGCGCGTTCAAATTGCGAATCCCATGCAGGCGTACGGCTTTCTTCATCGATTACCGAGGTGGGGGACCAGCTCGCCCCTGCAATATTCGAAGTCGTCTCGGGCGGGAGGTCCCTCGCGTAAATCGTGACGTCGAAGCCGCGACGCTGAAGCGTTCTTGCCGTCGACAGGCCGATAACTCCGCAGCCGATCACCGCCGCGGTTCCGGTTCGACCGGACTCGGCGACAAGGTCTGCGGCAAGCCGAGCCGTTCCCCAGGACAGCGTTACACCCCCGCCGCCGTGTCCATAGTTGTGAACCAGCAGCTTGTCGCCAAGTGACTCGGCGCGCACCACGAAGCCGGACGGTCTAAACGGCCGAAGCCCGACCACGGTTCTGATCACTCGCTCGGGGGCGACGTTGACCGGCGTGAAGTGCCGGCTGACGCGCCCGAGGCCGGCGGGCGGATCGATGACGTAAGGCCGGGCTCGGCGGGTGCACCCGGGACCTATCACCAACCCCGCGGCCAGCATGCTGATTCCACGAAGAGCCTCGCGCCGACTCAAAGGCCTTATGCCCAACACCGCCTCCTCCGTTTCCGCTTCATCAAAATTTACGAAACTCCTATATCAAAAAACCATAGTAGAGGGCGAAGCCCGATGGTAGCCACAATGAAATCACTGTGAAAGTCTGAATAGCCGTTTGAAATTCTGTGACGTCGCGCGAGCAACGTCATCGGCCTCGAGACCTCGAATTGCCGCGATGCACCGCGCAGTCTCGACGACGTACGCCGGCTCGTTCCGGCGGCCGCGATGCGGCACCGGCGCCAGAAAGGGACTGTCCGTCTCAATCAGCAGTTTGTCGACAGGCATCCTACGAACCGTCTCCCGGAGATCCTCAGCGTTTTTGAACGTGATCACACCAGAAAACGAAATCAAAAAGCCTCGCTCGACCGCGGCGTCGGCAAACGAGCCCGTTCCCGTGAAACAATGAATCACTCCGCCGAGTTCTGACCCTTTCCACTCTTCGTCGATTATTGCGAGCGTATCAGCCTCAGCCTCGCGAGTGTGAATCGAGATCGGGAGCTGATGTTCGCGCGCCATCCGCAGCTGTTTCCTGAAAGCCTCCCGCTGCACCTCGCGAGGCGAGTTGTCATAGTGATAATCCAAACCGATCTCGCCCCAGGCGATGACCTTCGGGTGCTGCGAAAGATCCTGCAGCTTCGCGTGCAGTTCGTCGTCGAGCAAGCGGGCTTCGTGCGGGTGGACGCCTACTGTCGTGTAGATAAACGGGTGTTCTTCGGCAAGGACAAAGGCAGCATCGTGGGAGTTGTTCTCAACATCCCCATCGCCGACGCAGACGATGATTTCAACTCCGGCATCGAGCGCCCGCTGAATCACCGCCTCGCGATCCGCATCGAACTCGCTCCCTTCAAGGTGGGCATGTGAGTCTATGTACATGGAACAGGGATGATAACACAGCGTTCTCAGGGTGCTGAGTGTCTCGCGCGCGCAGTCCACTGAGCCAAATGAACGGCTTCACGTGTTCAGTCCAACCGCTGGTTCGTGTATTATGTGGCCGCTATGAAACCATCAAAGCTCGCCTTAGCAATTAACGCCGTGGTGTTACTGGCAGCATCGATCACAGGCGCGATCGATCACGGCATGAGTACGCGAGTATATGTCACTAACTCCAAAGGCGACGACGTCACCATCATCGATGCCGCCACGATGAAAGTCGTCGGCTCCATGAAAGTCGGGGACAACCCTCACGGCCTGATCGCCTCGCCGGATCGCCGCCTTCTCTACATCAGCGTTGAGGGTACCGATGAACTGGTGGCCGCGGATATCGCTTCGAATCAGGTGAAGTCGCGTGTTAAGGTTGGCCGGGCTCCAAACGAGGTTTCAATAACCCGCGATGGCCGATTTGTCTTCGTGCCGGTGCGGAACGACAACGCCATAGACGTGGTGGAAACCGCCACGATGAAGGTGGTGGACCGGATGAAGACGCCTGCGATGCCGCATAACACCTACGTTTCCGCGGACGGGCGGCACCTCTATCTCGGAACGATGATGGGGTCTCGCATCACGGTGTTCGACACCGCTACGCACAAGCAAATTGCTGAGATCGCGCCGGGAGACTGGGTCCGGCCAATCGCGCTTCGTCGCGATGAATCGCTCGCTTATGTTGCGTTGTCCAAGTTACACGGATTTGCGGTGGTTGATCTCAAACAAGAAAAGACGATTCGCAGAGTAGAGCTCCCTGCGCTTCCGCGGGGAATCGAGATACCGCCTTACGACACTTTTACCCACGGCCTCGCGCTCACGCCCGACGAACGCGAGTTGTACGTGACCAGCATGGCGGGCAGGGCGGTTTATGCGTTCTCCACGCCTGACCTGAAGCAGCTCGCGAAGATCGAAGTTGGCCGTTATCCTAATTGGATCACGATCAGTCCGGATGGCCGTCTTGTGTGGGTAAGCAATCAACTCGACGATACTGTTTCGGCAATCGACACCCGCACCAAGAAAGTCGTTGCTACGATTGCTGTTGGTCATGAACCCAAAAGGTTGCTCGCAATCGAAATACGCACAGCTCAATCGAGCGCTCGCTGAACATAGTTTCGAAGTCGGATGCCACAGGTGTGCGTGGGGTTTGGTAAGAGGATAGGCCGGTCGTCCGCCCGACTACCGACAATTTCGCCTCGCGGAAGCTTTGTGGCGAGCCCCCCAGGTTCGCGAGCATTTCGCGCACGCGTTTCGATGATTCCATTACACCTGCTCGATCTTTGAATCGCCAACCGCTCGTTTTCGTTATTGATCGACTTCCAATGACCGCGATACACAGATCCGGCGGCGAGCTCTCCCTGAAGGATATGAATGAGGTGATTCGGATGGGCCTGGTGATCCGTTCTTCCTCCCAACGCAAAGTCTAACCATCGCGCCGGGTCGACGCGAACCCCGCGGTGTTTATTGCCAGAACAAGGCGCTCCGCCGATAATGGACGGCGTGTTCGGCGCGACCGACGACAAAAGGCGCTGACTGCGGCGGTGTATTCTTTGCCGGGGCGCTAATGAAAGTGCGGCGAAGGTTTAATAGGAATATCAGGCAATCTACGAACAGGGAGGATGTAAGAGTGATGATACATATGCGTGGGGTTGGGCATCGATCCGTGAGGCCGGCATCATGCTGGGCAAAGCTGATCGCCGCCGCGGCAATCCTGTGTTCTTTAGCCGTTGTTGCTCCCGCGCGTAGTGCGAGATCCGGCGACCAGGAACCCAAATACGAGATGGGCACTTTTTATTTGTGCCTGCTGATCAAGCCGGCTAACTTCGCAGTCGATCGCGTGCCCCACGAGGTTCTTCAAAACCACTTCAAACACGTACAGACCTTGATCGCAAGCGGCAAGGCGATCATTGCGGGTCGGTTTGGGGACGACACGCGAATCGCCGGCGTGTTCGTAGTCAACGCGTCGTCGTCTGAGAAAGCTCGCGCCTTAGAGGACGCAGATCCCCTGGTGAAGACAGCAGGTTTTTCTGTTGAAGTGCT
>DATIFP010000152.1:0-24846 GCA_035455165.1 Blastocatellia bacterium | reverse complement strand
GCCGCACGAAACTGTTATCCCGACGATCGGCGCCCAGGTGGGAACGTAGACCGGCAAGATCAAATTCACTAACAGACTCAACCCCCAACCGATTCCGATCCCCAGCAAGCCGCCTGAGCCGGTCAGCGACATCGCTTCGATCAGGAATTGACGCAAGATGTCCCGGCGACGCGCGCCAATAGCCTTTCGGACGCCGATCTCTTTCGTTCGCTCCGTAACCGACACCAGCATGATGTTCATCACCCCGATTCCGCCGATCAATAGACCAACGCTTGAAATCGCGAACATCAAGATAGCGATTCCCCCGGTGATTTGATGAAACTGATCCGTGATCGCGTCCGGCGTCGAGAGCCCGAAGTTGTCCTTCGCATCATAGGCCACACCTCGGCGCCGGCGAAGCAGTGAGCGTATCTCGTCCTCGGCCTGGTCCAGCTTCCCTTCCTCGGCCTGGGCCATCACGAAATGGTCCTTCTCGGCCGGATACATCTTCTTCATAGATTCATAAGGGATGTATACCGCGCGGTTCTGATTCCCGCCGTCGTTTTCACCCATGAAGAAGTTATCTTGCTTTTGCACCACCCCGATCACCGTGAAGGGCTTATCGTCCACGAGTATTTGTTTCTCCAGCGCTTGAATATGCGGGAAGAATTTGTCCGCGATGTCGGCGCCGATCACACAAATGTCCGAACGATGCTCGTTCTCGGAATCGGTAAAGAACCGCCCTTCGGCAATGTGTACCGACGCCATCCTCTCGTAGTCAGTTGTCGTGCCCTGAACCTGAGTAACATAAAGCTCCTGATCCTGGTACCGAACTTTTATGACGTTATCGGGTCCGAGAAACGGGGCGACGTACTTCACCGATGGGCATTGCTCTCTGATGGCCACGGCGTCCTCGTAGCTGATGGGCTTTCGCATCCGTTCCTCGGCGGTCAACCGGCCGGTGTGAATGCCCGGATCGAATTTATATACGAAGACCGTGTTCGTGCCGAATGATTCGATGTCTTTCTTGAACTGCTGATCGAGTCCCGAGATAAACGATGCGATCACCATCACGGTAACCGTGCCGATGACCACCCCAAGCACCGTCAGGAAGGAACGGAACTTGTGCGCCTGCAACGTGGCAAACGCCATTCTGAAGCTCTCACTTGTGTCTTGTCTGCTCATACTTCCCTGAGAGCGCGGCCCCGGCCGCCTCTACGAAATCCACTTCTCACAATCCACTTCTCACACCGGAATGCGGCCGGGCCGGCCGCGATCCCGGGTTAGTCCGCCCTCAACGCTTCAATCGGATCGAGCTTCGCTGCCTTCCAGGCCGGATAAATCCCGAAAAACAAGCCGATGCTCGCCGACACAGTCAGGGCCATAAAGGTCCAGAAGATAGGCAATGTCGTCGGCAACGAGAAGATCATCGTCACCACTTTGCCCAACCCGTACGCGATGCTCACCCCGATGCATCCGCCGATCAAGGACAGCACCGTAGACTCGGACAAAAACTGCCGCACTATGTCCGTACGCCTCGCACCGAGCGACTTCCGAATCCCGATCTCGCGAGTTCGTTCCGTCACCGAGACGAGCATAATGTTCATAATGACGATCCCGCCGACTACAAGGGCTATCGAGGTGACCCCGATCGCGACGATCGAAATCGTGCCGAAGATTCGCTCGCGCAGGTTGTTCAACGCGTCCGAAGTGACGATGCCGAAGTTGTCCGGATCGTTGTAGTTCAGATGCCTGCGCGCGCGAAGCACGACTCGGACTTCGTCCTGCGCGCGTTCGATGGTTTCAGGGCTCAGCGCAGCTACACGGATCCCGATAGAACCTCTGGAACCATAGATGTTCTGATAAGTCGACAAAGGCATTATCACGAAGTTATCTCGCGGGTTCCCAAATACGGTTCCCAATTCCTGCGCGACTCCCACAATGCGAAACGGAAGCCCCGCGACCTTGATCTCCTTGTCTATTGGATCGACGCTGGGGAAGAACTGGCTCGCAACCCCGTATCCGATGAAACAGACGTACCGCGCGTGCTCTTCCTCGGTCGGAGTTACGTACCGGCCCTGGTCGACTTTGACAGTATCGATGTCGACCATATTGGCGGTGACCCCCGTTATTTCGATGTCTTGAAGCGTCTGGGTGTCGCGCTTGATGTCTCCGCGTCTGCGCATCAACGCCGCCGCGTCGCGAACGTAATCCCGGTGCTCCAGGATCGCGTGATAATCGTCAAGCTTGATGTCTTTATTTTTCTTGTTCCGATCGATCCACTCTTGGAGGCTGGTGACAATGCCCATCTTATTCACCACAAAGGCATTCGAGCCGAGGTCGGCGATCTTGTCATTGAAATACTTGTTGAACCCTTCGACAAGCGAAACGACCACAATCACCGTCGCGACCCCGAAGATGATCCCGAGTAGCGTAAGGAAGGATCGAAGCTTGTGTGCGAGGATCGCACTGAGAGCAAGCGCAACACTTTCAAGAAACTTCATAGTATGATTCCGTGCCGTTTACCAACTTATTAGGCCGTCCCCTAAGTTACTAGAACGAGAAACGTTCGGATAAGTTCGGCGATTCCATTCAACCAGTTAACCCCATACCGATAGACACGCATCGCCCTACCGATCGGATGCACTCTCCACAAATCAAACGTATTCGTCGGTCGCCTATTAACACCCGGTTGGGGCCTCGCGACCTCGCACAGGCTTTATATTGCCGGTTCGCGCTGCGTGCCCTTGACCCAACCGTCAACGCGCGGATAGTCTAGCGCGCAGAATACCGCTCAGGTTCTGGGGCACGGCCTTTCAAAGTGTCCGAGTAGCGTCATCACTGATAACGAGGCTTCGGGATGTCTCGAATTGTTTGTCATTATCGTTTGCTCGAACGCCTTGGGAGCGGCGGCGCCGGAGAGGTTTGGAAGGCAGACGACCTGAAGCTAAACCGCCTTGTCGCGATCAAACTACTAAACCCGGTGCCTGGCGGAGACGACCGTGCCAAGGAACGCATTCAAACTGAAGCTCGAATGGCTGCCGCCCTGAGCCATCCGAACATCGCTACGGTCTACGAGCTTGGCGAGACAGAAAACGGCTTCTACATCGCGATGGAGTGGGTGGATGGAGAAGATCTAACGTCGAGAATTGCCCGCGGACCAGTTGATATCTCCGAGTCGCTGGATCTCGCGATGCAGGTGGCCGATGCTCTGGGCGCCGCTCATCGGCACGGCCTCGTTCATTGTGACGTAAAGAGCTCGAACATCATGATCACCCCGGACGGCCGGGCGAAGGTGTTGGATTTTGGACTGGCCAGGAATATCCCGGCGGCCGCCCTCTCTCATTCGTGCACCGGCTCGCACGCCGGCCCAGAAGCCTTCGGGACGCCGGGGTACATGTCTCCCGAACAGATTCGCGCGGAGCCCCTCGATCCAAGGACAGATGTCTTTTCGCTCGGTGTCGTGTTATTCGAGATGATGACCGGCAACAAGCCGTTCGAAGCGCATCGACCCTCTGATTACCTGCGCGCAGTTATGAACTCCGATCCGCTTCCTCTTAGCGCCTTCCTTGAAGACGTGCCGCTTGAATTGGAAAGCATCGTCCGCAGATCGTTGGAGAAGGAACGGGGCGACCGATACACAACAGTCGACGAGCTGAGAGCAGCCTTGCGCGAGCTGAGCGCCGAACTTGATCACCAGGTCTTGAGAGGTTCGACTCTTGAGGACGCTAGATCAGCAAGCCCTCGGCAAGCGGCGGATGCGACTGATTCGCCGCCAAAATTGAGGACGCGACTTCAATCGCTCGCGTGGCGATTCCGAAAACTCTCTTTGTTCGCGAGCGTCTGGGCAGCCGGAATGGCGGTGTGGCAGATCCTGATGCACGATCCGCGCGGCGGCGGTTGGGGAGGGGTTGTGGCGTGGCTCGGCGTCGCATTGGCTTTCGGATCGGCTCGCGCGGCCGCGCGACAAAGCAGGTCGGCCACCCTCCAGAGCGCCCCAAACGGTTTGGCATTCCGCGGGCTGGTACCCTTTCAGGAGATCGATCGCAACTTCTTCTACGGACGAGAAACGGAAACGGCGCGGCTGGTTGAGATGATTCGCCACGACGACTTCCGCTTCGGCGTGTTATTCGGGGAGTCCGGTTGCGGCAAGACCTCGTTGCTCAGAGCAGGCGTGGTGCCGAAGCTATGGGAGGACGGCTACGCTCCTGTTTACTGCCGTTCATACAAGGATCCGCTCGAGGCAGCGTTGGAAGAGTGCAGAAGACGCAGCCATCTGAATCGGGCAACCGGCGAGCACGTCGTGGACTACCTTGCGCGAGTTGCTCGAGAGTTTGGCGCCACCCTCGTCATCATCTGCGATCAATTTGAAGAGTTTTTCATCAGCCATAAGACGAGACTGGAGAGGGAGCCGTTCCTCTCATTCATCGCATCTTGTCACGACAACGTCGATCTCCCCGTCAAATTCATGGCTGCGATGCGAAGCGACTTTCTTTACCTTATCAGTTCGGAGCTAGGCGAGAGAATCAGCGAGCCGTTGATTAGTTCTCGCCTGTATCATCTGCGCGAGTTCGACGAGACGCGCGCAGAAGAGATCATCTCAAGGTCGGCACGTCGAGCGGGGCTGCCTTTTGAAGAGGGATTCAGCAGCAAGGTGGCGCGCGACCTGGCGAGCCAGGAGGTTGTCTCGCCCTCAGAGCTGCAGATTGTGGGCGAGCAGCTCCAACGGAAGCGAATCTATACGCAGCAAGCCTACAAGAGAGCCGGCGGTAAGGAGCCGTTGGTCCACGGGTTCCTCGAGGATGTGATTCAGGCATCGGGGGACATGGACGGCGCCCGCCTGTTGTTGCGGAGTCTGATCTCCGAAGAGAACACGAGGCTCACCCTGACGATTGACCAGATCTCGAGGCGCACACAGAGAGGCGCAGGCTCCGTGGAGCGGCTGCTTCGCCTCTTTGTCGAAGCGCGTCTGATTCGCGAGATTCAAGAAGACGAACCGTGGCGCTATGAATTGATGCACGAATATTTGATTGAACGGATCAATCGGATCACGGGCCAGGTGATGGACGCGACCCAGCGAGCTAATCGGCAGCTGAGGCAATACCTCGCGAACTATTCAGTGGACCGCCGCACTCGGATTCCCGTCAGTAAGCTGTGGTTTATCAAACGGCATTCAGATCTCCAACTTGGCGAGCGTGAGCGAGAATTCTTGAAGAGAAGCGTCCGTCGGGGCTTGCTTTCGTCTGCCGCGGCATTCCTCTCGCTCGCGATGGTGGCTGCAGCTGCTGCGGCGGCAATGTCGGTGAGCGAAGAGTGGGAAGGCATTCGGTTGACCGATGGTCACACCGCCGCGGCGCGCAAGGCGGTTTTTTCGCCGGATGGACATTTGCTTATTACATGCGGCGAAGACGGGCGCGTGATCGTCTGGGACTTTGCACAGAGACAACGGCTGGCGACATTCGACGACACCGGGGGGTGGGTCAACTCGGTGGCTTTTTCACCGGATGGGAAATGGTTTGCGGCGACGGGCGCGGGCAACACGGTAGCCGTCTGGGACGCCGCTCGTCTTGAGAAAGCTACTGTTCTACGCGGGCATCTTTCAGCGGTCTACATTCTTGCCTTTTCACCGGATGGGCGCTGGCTATCCTCGACTTCCGGGGACCAGGCCGGACGAACAATAGTGTGGGAAACGAGCACGTGGGGGATAGCTCACGATTTCGACCGCGCGATGACGTGGGGCGATGAGAGCTTTTCCCCGGGGGGCGACCGCTTGCTGCTCGGGAGTGAGATATGGGATCTGAAAACAAAAAGCCGGATTAACATTCTCGATCCGGATCCGGGGTTCTGCGCTTTTTCCAGGGATCAGCGGCTTCTAGTCGGAGCAGACCAGACTGGAGCTGTTACTTTTTTCGATGCCGCACAAATCTGGAAAGACGGAAAGGCGCCCGTAATAAAGACGCAACGTGTCCATCGTTACCATGGGCGAGCGGTAGCCGTTTCACCAGACGGAAGGGTGGCTGCGTCTGCAGCAGAGGACATCGTGTTGTGGGATGCGGTGACCAAAGCGAAGCTTGCCCGTCTGAATTACTCGGCACAGGTCTGGAGTCTGGCGTTCTCGCCCGACGGGCGATCGCTCGTCTCTACTCACGATGACGGGGCAGTCTTGTTGTGGGATGTGGCCGAGCGCGAGCTGGTTGCGAGCTTCAACGGGCATAGCGCTTCAGTGCACTCGGTGGCTTTTTCACCGGATGGCCGGCATCTCGCCTCGGCAAGCGAAGACCGGTCGGTGATCATCTGGGATGCGAAGACCAATGAAAAGGAAGCGATTCTTGCAGGGCATACCAATCGAGTGACGGCAGTTGCCTTCTCGCCTGGCGGGGAGCTGCTGGCGTCGTCCGATATGGAATCGAACCTGTTCATATGGGACATGACTGATCGCAAGCTAAAGTGGGAGACCAGGTACCTGTACGGAAAAAACTGGATAGCCACCTATTGCCTCGCGTTTTCGCCTGACGGGCGGTATCTGGCTGCTACCCCGGGCGTCTATGACGTCTCCAGCGGGCGTCAGCTTGTGGACTTCTACGAACTCGTTCGTACCCGCAAGATCCCGTGGGGCGGAACATATGGGGTCGCATTCTCACCTGACGGCCGGCGGCTGGCTTGCGCTACCGATCAAGGATATGTGCTCGTGTGGGACGTTGAAACGTGGGAGCTAATGGCCTACGTCAAACGTAGCGCAACACCCCTGATAAGCTTGAGTTTCGCGCCGGACGGAGATCGATTGGTCACCGGCGATGACGAAGGGGCGGTGCGTCTTTGGGAGGTTTCCCCGCTTCGCGAGATCGCTCTGCTTGGGCGGCACGAGGCACGCATAAAATCAGTGATGTTCTCACCCGACGGGAGCCAGGTCGCGTCGTCGGGTGACGATCAAATGATCTCCTTGTGGGATGTCGGCGGGCGGCGTCTCATCAGTCACATCGGCACGCATACGGCGCCGGTGCTCTCAGTTGCTTTCTCGCCCGACGGGAAGCGGCTCGCCTGCGGAGAGCAGGAGAAGTCAGTTCGCATATTCACCCGTCACCGCGCTCTTTGGGGTTTTCGGCTGGATTGAGCATTTCAGCTATTCAGGGAACGACTCGGGGCGTGGTGTAGCGTACACCCATGAAATCTGTCGCGAATCGAATAAGGAGCCTTACCCGATCTCTCAGCTTGCTGCTCGAGCGGGAACAAGCCGCCGACCAGGCCCTGCTTTCTGCGTTAATGGATTCGGTCAGGCTAATTCAGGGCGAAACGGCTGACAGGCGGCTGCAGGGCGTCGCCGCAAAACTAAGGGCTCTCGGCGAACGCATCGGCCTCTTGAATGAGCTGGCAAGGCGAGATTATCTGTCAAAGATAGAACACGAGGTGGAGGCGCTCAGGAACCATCTGATCGGAAGCCGCGAAGCCGGCGTGTTCGTGAAATTGGTTCGAGGAAACGCATCCTCTCTCAATCTATTTTGTGAAACGCTCCTCGATTTACTGATTGAAGCCACCGGCGCCGAGCGCGGGTTCGTTCTATTCTATGTGCCCGAGTCGACCGAGGCCGACGTCATCGCCGCGCGAAATTATCAGACCAGGAACCTTTCGCTCGAGGAATATGACTTCAGCCGAACGCTGCTGAGGGACGTGCTTCAACGCGGCGAGGCATTGCTTCTGGAGGACGCTTCCGAGGACCCGGCCTATTCACGCGAAGTCAGCGTTATCAAATTCGAGCTCAGATCAATAATCGCTGCGCCGCTCAAACAGGACGGGCGTACGATTGGTGCGCTCTATCTTGAAAATAACTCGCGGCCTTGCGCTTTCGACGAGCGCGACCCAGCTCTTTTGCAGGACGTCGCCGAGTTCGCCGTCTTTTATCTCAAGCACTCTAATCTCCTCCCGCCCCTGCTTGGAAGCGAGAGCCGCGTTTACTTCGACGAGGCCAAAGCCTCGAAGGATATCATCGGACGCGATCCGAAGATCATCGCATTGCTTGAAACCGTCGCGCGGCTCGCGGACTCACCGGCAACCGTGCTGATCGAGGGCGAGAGCGGGACCGGTAAAGAGCTTATCGCCCGTGCCCTTCATTATCAGAGCGCGCGGAGTAATCGCCCGTTTGTAGCCATCAACTGCGCGGCGATTCCGGACAATCTCCTGGAATCGGAATTGTTCGGGCACGAGAAAGGCGCATTCACCGGAGCGACGGGCCGGTATGTGGGGCGCATCCAACAAGGCGACGGCGGAACGATCTTTCTTGACGAAGTAAGCGAGCTCGCTTACCCGCTTCAAGCGAAGCTGTTGCGATTTCTCCAATCGAACGAATTCGATCGCCTCGGCGGGAGCAAGACGATTCGAGTGGATGTGCGAGTGGTTGCGGCGACCAGCAAGGACCTGAAAGCGCTGACCGACGCAGGAAAGTTTCAAGAAGCGCTCTATTATCGATTGAATGTCGTGCCAGTTCGAATGCCCCCCCTCCGCGAGCGCAAGGGAGACATCGGGCTTTTGATCGATTTCTTTCTCGACAAGTTCTCCCGTGTGTACGGGAGACCGGCGCAGATGAACCGTGAAGCCCGGGACTTGCTGGGCGAATATTGTTTCCCTGGCAACGTTCGGGAGCTCGAGAATCTTATACATCGGCTTGTCGCACTCGCGGAGACGGCGACGATTGGCCCGCGCGATCTACCAGCGGAGTACAAGCAAACGGAGGCACAGCGCATCAGTCTTGAAAAAGACTCGCTTTACCGCTCGCTTCATACTCTGCCCGAAGACATGGTCGAGGTGCGACGCCGTAAGCGAGAGATCAATCGCTTGCTTGCAGAACAAGAGCGACACCTCGTCGAGCGCCTCGTAGCAGAGGCCGATGGCAATCTCACCGAAGCCGCTTCGCGATTGGGCGTTCATCGAATCACGCTTCACAGGATGTTGAAAAGACGCGGAGATCAAAGCCGTTGAGCCGGCCTTTGCGGGGGTTATCAACTGTAGCACGTCCTGTTACATCAGCATTATCGCAATCTAGCACCTAATCTCCGCCGGATAAGAAAACAAACTCTTTCAGCGCGCCGCTTTCCGTATCGCACACTCAACCGGTATGTAGCAAGTCCTGTTACAGCACGCATCCGCTCGGACCGCCACGGTCACGATGCTAAGTCTATTGGCTGGCAAAGCTAAGGCAAAAGCGGCAACTCCCTTCTCGTGCTGGCACGCCTATTGAGTACCAAACGGTTCCTCGCCGTCTGCAGAGCATTGAGAAGGTAGTGGCCTCGATCCCGGTGAAAGACATCGCTGAACTCAAATAGCGAGGCGAGAAGACGTGTAAATCGTCGTCGTTTGGCTCCAAGCCAGCGACTCAATCAAAGCGGATGAAAGGAGTGTAGCTATGCAAGCACTTCGAGACCTCAACCGGTCCGGTGTGTCAAAGCGTTTTGCCTGCCTCGCAGCAGCCGTCCTCCTGCTGGTGGGCAGTGCCGCCGCCGACGTAGCCATCGCCTACTCTACTGCCGGGCCCAACGCCATCGCTATGGCATCAGCCGACACAATCGACCAGTCATTCTTCTCTCCAAACTTCAACTTTCAAGGGTTGGGTCTGGTAGCGCAGACCTATACGGCCGGTATAACGGGCACCTTAACTGGAATAAACCTGCATTTCAGCGGACCTTGCAGCATTTGTGGCGAAGGGGGCAACAAACCGATTTCTATCAACACGGTCTCTGGAGGCATGCCCACGTCCACGGTGCTGGGTTCAACGCTCTTGGCGGTGTCTCAGGGGCAGATCATTTCATTCTCAACGTTAATTACGTTTCCGACAGCGATTCCTCAGGTGGCAGGGGTTCAATACGCCATCGTGATCGATTTCGGCGCGGCAGGCGGCTCAAACGTCACCGGTGAGTTCAACAACACCGGATACGCGGCCGGAGGGTTGTTTCAGTCGTTTGACGGTGGGCAAACTTGGTCCAGCAACCCCGAGTTCGACATCAGCTTCCAGACTAACGTGCGAGGCACAACAACACAGTGTGACTTGCTGAGCGCGAATTCGGTCGGCTGGTGGCCGGGCGACGGAGATGCAAATGACATTGCGGGCGGCAATAACGGCACGCTCGTCAATGGTGCCACGTTCGCTCCAGGGATTGTTGGTCAGGGGTTCAGTTTCGATGGGGTGAATGATTTCGTCCAGGTAGCGCAGAATGCCTTTGATGGCCTGACGGATCTAACCGTTGACGCATGGGTCAAGTTTGATGTCTTGGATTCACCGGATTCCGATGCGCAAACAATTATCTCGGCACTGCAAAGCGGCGTTGCCCACTACTGGACGCTGTTGAAAACAGATGACAACACCTTAGATTTGAGTTTTCTCACGGCGGAGGGCAACTGCAACCTCAATTTCGTTTCTCAGGTATTCCCGTTTCAAACCGACCGCTTCTATCATATCGCCGCGACCAAAGCCGGCGGCGTCGTAAAGCTCTATGTCGATGGAGATGAGATCATAAGCCAGACGACTTCTTGCACCGGAGCGATATCGGCTAATACGGGAACCACCCTGATCGGCGCACAAGATCCGATCTCGGGTTCATCGGTCCAAAGACCGTTAGACGGTATTATCGATGAACTTGAAATCTTCAATCGCGCGCTATCTGCCTCTGAGGTTCAAGACATTTTCAATTCAGGCAGCGCGGGCAAGTGCAAGAACGCCCAGTTGACCGCGGCCGGCCCAGCAAACATCTGGCTCGGGCTCAAGAACTCCGATGATGTTGGGACCAAGTTTGATCTCCTGGCCGAAGTGCTTAAGAACGGCTCGCTGGTGGTGTCAGGACAACTCAACGGCGTACCCGGTGGCAGCAGCGGATTCAACAACGCCATCTTGAGGACCATCAACCTGGCCCTTCCCTCGCCCGCCAGTATCGGCCCTGGCGACACACTGAGTATCAGGCTGTCGGTGCGCATCGCTGTCGACGTGACGGGCCACCGAAGCGGAACAGCGAGGCTGTGGTTCAACGACTCCGCCGCAAACAGCCGCTTCGGCGCAACCCTTGGCGGAGTCGCAGGCGACTACTTCCTGACGGACGGCTTCACATTGGGAGCGGGCGCCGGGACGGGGCCCAGGAAAACGATAGATGTGTTCGTAGACCGCGCTGTGAACGGGAATCCATTCAAGCCGTTCGGCACCTGGAGCAAAACATTCTGATTCTAAGGTGTGTGACCGGCGGCGACTGGGAGCGACCGAGGCAAACTCTCGCTGCCAAGTTCCTCGCTGCCGGGAATCTCTCGAACCTAGGGCCGGTGATCTTTTGCGCCTCTCCAAAAGCCTTGGTTTGAATGTGCCATTATCTCCAACCGGGAGGGTCAAACCGCGAGTTCGCTCGTTGGAGGAACCACAGTAGCAGCTATCTCAATCGGAAGCCTGTGTCGAGGCGTCGAGGTGATCTCGTCTCCCCTCACCGAGCGGGAAAGGAAAAATCGAATGAACGTCAAACACGGTCTCGGAAAGCTCTTTCTCATCTCAGCAGTGAGTCTTTTCATATTCGGCCTCGAAGGGCCGGCAAGGGCACAAACCTGGACAGACATAACTCCGACAGGCGGCCCTTCAAGCACAGTCGTGGCCCATCAGCCCGCTGGCATCGGTTATGATGCGGTCACCAACCGCCTCATCCTCTATTTTCCAAGCAACCCATCTGTAACGGGCTCATCGACCGAAGTGTGGGTTGTCACTAACGCTAACGGCCTTGGTGGACCGCCAAGCTGGATCCAGCTAACACCGAGCGGTGCGCCGCCTTTCAGTAACGGCCTTGAAGCTGTTGTGTATGACCGGGCCACCAACCGCCTCATCGTCTACGGCGGATGCTTTGCGAATTGTTCTCCTGCTCTATCGAATGTCTTCGTGCTCACGAACGCGAATGGACTGGGAGGCACACCCGCGTGGTCACAAAGCATCGTCACAAGTCCGCAGTCTAGGACTCATCACCCAGCGGTCTTTGATTCCGCGAACAATCAGCTGCTCGCTTTCGGGGGGCACTTCGCCTTCTTCGGAACCGACCAGAACGATACGAGAGCTCTTTCAAATGCAAACGGCATTGCGAGCCCTTCTACCTGGAGCACTCTGGCAACGTCGGGAGGCCCTCCACCGATTCGTAACCAACATTCGGCCGTCTACGATCAGGCCAACAATCGGATGACGATCTTTGCGGGAACCAACTACATCTGCTGCAACTTTCAAGTGGACAAGAACGATCTCTGGGTCCTTGAAAACGCAAATGGAATCGGCGGGACGCCGACCTGGACTCAGCAAACGCCTTTGGGCCCGTTGCCGGCGCCGAGATTTGGTCATTCGGCGGTCTATGATTCTGCCAACAACAGAATGCTCGTTTTTGGCGGAAGGGATGAGGGCAGCAGTCTGACTCTCGGAGATCTATGGCAATTGAGCAACGCAAACGGTCTTGGCGGGACTCCTGCATGGACGCAACTTACGCAATTGGGAACCCCGCCCGGGCCTCACTTCTATCACGCCGCCACGTTCGACACTGCAAACCAGCGAATGATCCTGTTTGGAGGCAGGAATGATAGCAACGTTCCCACGACGAGCAACCACGTATGGGTCCTGGACTTTAACAACGCTCCGACAGCCATCTGCCAAGACGTAACGGTCTCTGCCGGACCAGGTTGTACCGCTAATGCGTCGATTGACAATGGCTCGTTCGATCCCGACGGCGGTGACATCATCACGCTGACTCAGACTCCCCCCGGTCCATATTCGCTTGGCACAACACCGGTGACTTTGACGGTGACCGACAATCACGGCGCCTCGAATCAGTGCACAGCGGAAGTTATGGTGGTCGACATAACGGCGCCGCTTCTAAGTTGTCCTGCCAATGTCGTAGCGACGTTGCCTCTGAACTCGACTGCTGCCAGTATGGCGGTTTCTTTCGCGGCTCCCACGGCGTCCGACAATTGCTCGATCCCAACCGTCGCGGCTGTTCCTGCGTCCGGATCGGTCTTCCCGGTGGGCCCGACGACAGTTAACGTCACCGCCACCGATGGAGCCGGCAATCAGAGCACGTGCACATTCACAGTGACTGTGCTGTACAACTTTAGCGGCTTCTTCCAGCCAGTCGATAATCAGCCGACGATCAACGTGGTAAATGCGGGCAGTTCACTCCCGGTCAAATTCAGCTTGAGCGGTAACAAGGGATTGAACATCATGGCGGCAGGTTATCCGGTTTCACAGCCGGTGGCCTGCAGCACCGGCGCTCCCCTGGACATCATCGAAGAGACGGTGACTGCGGGAAACAGCAGCCTCAGCTACGACCTCGCGACTGATCGATACAACTACGTCTGGAAGACCGAAAAGGCCTGGAAGGGTACATGCCGCCAGTTGATAGTGAAGTTGAACGATGGAAGCACACACATGGTCAACTTCCAGTTCAAGTAAGGCAGATGTGTCATAAACGAAGAGCCGCACTCCCTCGGCAAAAATGTGATGGTGCGAGCGCGCCGGCAAAATAGTCGAATAAGCCTCTCGCCTTGAGATGGCTCCCAAGCCACTCCTGAGGCGAGAGGCGTTTTCAAACCCGTTAGGGGAATCATTGCACGAAGTGCGGAGGAATGTCCCCCGGACGGTAAATCACTTGCTCGCCAAATTCGAGCTCGCGCGCCGGCGCAGCGCCCGGGCGATGCGCTGCGACGTCAGGATGAGGGTTCGCGGAACTCTTACCGGAAACAATTTCGAGACCAGCGTCTCTTTCTTCTTCCGAAGATGCGCGGCCGCCTGCAGAATCCGGCTGCTCTCGGAGAGATGCTCCCTCATGAATCGGCCGCGCGACACGATGCCAATCGTCTCGGCCTCAAGCGCTTCCAAGTCGTGCCAGTCACCTATTCGATCTTGAAGTCCCCTGAGCCACGCGAGCGCCCGCGCCGCATCGCCATACCCCATCTGCTCGACGATCTCCAAAAGGTAGCGCACGCGTTTGGCGGCAATCCGAAGCTGATGCAGCTCCGCCGGATCGGCGGTGGGGTGTGATTTCGCGACAAGCGCCTGAAACTCCGCCAGCCGCTGCTCCAGTCGCTCGGCTGCATACCCCGCGACCCTTCCTTCGTCGAGACTAAGAGTCGCTTGCGCGAGGTCAACCGACCCGCTAGCTACAAGCGAGTTATCGGCTTCAGCGTCTGCCTGATGTGGCGATTGCGTGATTGCGCCCAGCCCGAGACCAATTGCTATCCGTTCTAGGTGGATTCCTCCGAGGTACTGACGAACCTTACTCGCTTTTTGTTCCCGGCGCTGCTGGAGGATTCCTTTGACAAGCTCGAACTGCTCTCGGTGGGCCCGGCGCCGCGCGGTTGCTTCTTTTTCGATGAGCTCCAGGAAAACATCGTAGTTTCTCACCTGCGATAAGGCCCGTCGCCAGGCGCGAAGCCGCCGCTTGAGCCTTCTCACGCTCATCTCGCGCTCGAGCAGATCAAGCGAAGCCTGAAGCCGTCGGGTCGTGACGCGCATCTTGTGCACCGCTTCGACATCACCGGTATCGAGCACCGCGCGATGATGTTCGTGCAACGCGTTCAACTGGAGAGGGATGATGTCGGCCAGGTGATGAGGTTTGCGCACCTTCAATTCCGAAGGTGCGCACGCGGTTACATCTGGGGTCAAGACTTTTTCGGCTTCGGCCATCGTCGGGTCCATGCTTTTGACGAATTGAGAGATTACCTTGTTCGAGGTCGCCGGGCAACGGCCGGGCCGTGGCCGTGACATTCTTGAGATCAGGGAATTTGTTACGACGTTTCGGCGATTTAACCAGGGGGCTATACTCAAGGCAGCAAGGATAAATTCGTAGTATGGACTTGTTGAGCCTCGATCTGAATAAACACGCTCCCGACCCGCCAACCGCGGGCGAGCTGAGGTTCCAGGTCGGATTGCTGGCCGCAGTATCGGCCACCATCGCAAGCTTCGTCGCGCGTTTCGTGTTCGATGCGCCCCTGGTGCCCGAGCTTCTCGCGCAATTCATATTTGCAATAGCTCCGATCTGGATGGTTGAGATCGCGGTCGGAATGCTCGGGCCGTTTGCGAAACACCTCGCGTTTCTTGGTTGCACGGCAATCTATCTGATCGGGCTGATCGCTGCGGGAGTCGCTTATCTGCGTTGGGTGCCCGCGAGGCATTCACCTCTCGCGCGTCGCAGCGCTACCGCCGTGTTTGCGTTGTGCGTCTGGGCATTCACTGGCGGTGTCGCGTTGCCGCTGCTCGGAGGCGGCTTTTTCGGCAGTCACTTGCGACAGCGACTTCTGTTAACCACAAGCGCGTTACTAGTCGTGCATATCGTATACGGGGCCGCGCTCAGTCTGGCGACTGAGCGATACATCCAACGGCCGGCTTCCGGTGTTGCGCCCAGCCGGATCATCGGACGCCGGAGGGTGGTTCGCGCCGTAGGATATTCCGTGCTGGCTCTGGGGGTATTCGACATCGGCAAATCGCTTCTTGGATCGTGGCTTCAGTCCGGCTCGGGGCGGGTGAAGAGTGGCGACGGGGTGTTTCCAAACATCGACAACCTGGCGCTTGAAGTGACCCCGACGACAGACTTCTATCAAGTGTCGAAGAACGCGTTCGATCCACAGGTGGATGTGCGCGGGTGGAAACTCGAGCTCGCGGGGCTTGTTGACCACCCGGTCTCGTTCTCCTACGACGATATCAAAGCTCTTGCGCCGGTCGAGCAATACGCAACGCTCGCCTGCATCAGCAACGAGGTAGGCGGCGACCTGATCGGTAACGCTCTTTGGCGCGGCGCACGGCTCAAAGACCTGTTGAATGAGGCGGGAGTGAAGCCGGGAGTCGTGGACATCGTTCTTCGCGCGAGCGACGATTACGTCGATTCAATTCCGCTCGAGCGAGCGATGGCCGAGGGAACCTTGCTGGTTTACGAGATGAACGGTGAGCCGTTGAGGCCCGAGCACGGCTTTCCACTTCGACTGCTGGTGCCCGGCATTTATGGTATGAAGAACGTGAAATGGATAACACGAATCGAGGCAATTGACTTCGACTTGAAGGGTTACTGGCAAAAGCGCGGGTGGGATGATCGCGCAGCCTATAAGACCATGTCGCGAATCGATGCTCCCGGCGGCACAGTACGCGGGGAGACAACAATCGCCGGGATAGCGTTTGCGGGCGATAGAGGAATCAGCAAGGTCGAGGTCTCGACCGACGGAGGCGCTCAGTGGGAGCAGGCTGAAATCAAGCCGGCCTTGTCGCCGATCTCCTGGCTGCTCTGGCAAAAGCGCTGGAGTCCACGTCAACCGGGCAAGCATCGCGTCATGGTCCGTGCGACGGATGGTCGAGGTGAGATCCAGTCCTCTAATTCTGCTCCTCCGGCGCCGAGCGGCTCTACGGGTTACCACATGATCATCATCAGCTCGGAATGAGCGACAGAGAAAGTGCTTGACCCTGGAACCTGTTCCAGGGTCTACAATCGCCCTCGTGTGAATCGATGAGAGAGAAATCGAAACCGGAGTATTTGAGATCGGCGAGCTGGCACGGCTGGCAGGAGTGAGCAAGGACACTTTGCGGCATTATGAGCGTAAGGGGCGTTGCGCCGGACCCGAAACCAATAGAGGTGCCCGGAAGAGGGCGGCCTCACGGGCCGCCTTCAAATTACACCGCCCGCTTTCCCCTCATACTCTGCTGAACCGCAGCTGCAATACCGGCGGGCGCCTGCAGCGCGATCCTTTGTTCCGATCGCGTTAGATACTAGTGACCTGTTGTACCGAATTCGAGTGCCCCTTCGCACTGACACGGGAACGCATACAACGTGAACCGTCAGCGCAAATCGCCGAGCACTTTGCGCTGCTCTTCAACGAGCCGTTCGATGCCCAGGCTTGCCAGCTCTGTCATCTTGGTCATCTGGTCGTGAGTAAACGGCTTGGACTCGGCGGTGCCTTGAATCTCTATGTAGTGCCCGGAGCCCGTTCTGACGATGTTCATGTCGACTTCGGCGCGAGAGTCCTCGCCGTAATCAAGGTCCAAGAGCGCTTCGCCGCCGATCACTCCGACAGAAACCGCTGCGACGTAGTCGGTCACTGGAAGCGGCGCCGCAAGCTTGCCGTCGTTGTAGAGCTTGCGCAGCGCAAGAACCAGGGCCACAAACGAGCCGGTGATCGAGGCGGTGCGTGTCCCTCCATCAGCCTGAATCACATCGCAGTCGAGGTAAATGGTCCGCTCGCCCAGCCTGTTCGTCTGAACAACTGCTCGCAGCGAGCGACCGATCAATCGCTGAATCTCTTGTGTACGACCCGACAGCTGAACGCGTCCAGCTTCCCGCTGCGTTCGGGTCTCGGTTGCGCGCGGTAACATCGAGTACTCGGCCGTCACCCAGCCTTCTCCCCTTCCCCGTTTGAACAAGGGGACCCGATCGTCGACAGAAGCTGTGCAAATCACGCGCGTTTGACCCATCTCAATCAGCACCGAGCCCTCGGCGTAGCGAGTGAACCCCGGGGTGATTCGCATATCTCGCAGTTGATCGTATTCGCGGCCGCCCGCTCGTTTATGCCCCATCACAAATTACCCAACTCGACGGTTTCGACTGACTCCAAGGGCCGTCCAAGAAACAACTCAGCTACGCGCCGAAATCGAACGGCAGAATCAGTGACGTAGAATTCTTCAACCCGGCGATTTGCGCTCGCGCGTGCCAGGCCCTGGGATTCGAGCATATCCGCCAGGGTGTCCGCCACCGCTTCACCGGAATCTATGTAGCTCACTCTGCTGCCTAACACCCGTTCGATAACCGGCAACAGTATCGGGTAATGAGTGCACCCCAGCACGAGCGTATCGACACGGTCCTTCAGATCGGCGAGATATTCTTCAGCAACGCGCAGTGTGACCGGGTGATTCACCCAGCCTTCCTCGGCAAGCGGCACGAACAGAGGACACGGCCTCGACATGATCTCCAAACCGGGCCTAAGAGCCAATAGCGCCCGTTCATACGCCCCGCTCGCCACCGTGGCTTCAGTGGCAATTACCCCGACGCGGCCGTTCTGAGTTCTCTCAACCGCGTGGCTGGCGCCGGTGCGAATGACTCCCATTATCGGAAGTGACAACTTGTTACGTAGATAATTCGCCGCCAACGCCGATGCAGTGTTGCAAGCGATCACAATCGCCTTCACGCCTTTGGACTGAACAAAGATCGCGCATTCAAGCGCGTAACGCTGAACCGTAGACTCGGAGCGAACGCCGTATGGTATGCGGGCGGTATCGCCGAGGTATATCAGACTCTCGTTGGGCAGCCGCCGCTCGAGCGCTCGAAACACGGTCAGTCCGCCCACGCCGGAATCGAATACGCCAATGGGAGCTTCGCATTGCGGATTGGGGACTGCGGATTGGGGATTCGGGGCCTCAGCACGTACCGGTTCACGCATTCGCCTTCACACTCCCCGTCATCCCTCATCCCGAATTCCGCACGCCGCAATGCTTAGTGCCCTCTCGAGTGCTTACCGCGTCGCTCAAGCAGCAATGAATTCAGTCGCTCCAAATCTTCGTCGGTCTCGCTCAGGGCTTCGTGCAGGCTTTCGGACTCAAACGCGAGCCCCGAAGACTCCGCTACTATCTCGTCCATACCCTGCTGAGTTTCCTGGGCCTCGCGTTCGAACATAGAAAACTCGTTCACCGTTGTCGCCAATTCAGTTATGTGATCGCAGAGCAGATCAACGGATGCGCGCATCGCCATGGTGCGATCACCCGCCGCCAGCAGCTTCGCGCGCAGGTTCTCGAGCCGTACCAGCAGGCCAATTCGGCTCTTCTCCAGCTCGTCTATCTCACTGACAAGCTGCGCGAGTCTTGATGCTTCGTCGGATCGATCAGCCATTGTTCTACACAAACGACGGGCGGACGCTACTCCCACATTTCAGGGGAACGTCCGCCCCGACCGGTTTCCAGAACCTTCGTCCTAACATTCAATGGAGGTGGAGAGAATCGAACTCTCGTCCGGAAGCCCTCAGCAAAAGAACCTACATACTTAGTTGCTTCCTTTAGCTTTGCTCGCCGCAACCGTGGAAGCAACGAAGCATCACGGCGAGCTAGCCCAGATTGGTCTTACCCTCCGGCCCCCTGAGCACGGGTCCATTGGGGCAGCCTGCTAAAGTGACGCTTCATCCCGCTACACAGGCGATACCGGGTGAAGCGTGGCAGCATTAAGCTGCCAGTGCTAGTTCGCTATTCGCGATTGTGTTTTCCAAGCTTGATAACGCGGGGCATGGGCCGCGGTATGCATCCTTCACCTTGGAGTACCCCCGTCGAAACCTGGCACCCCCAAACAGTTGAAGTGTAACACTCACGCTTTGCTCGGAACAAGCAGTCACTTCAGAGGCAGTGCTGCCTTAGGTTGTGCGGGCTCAACCTTCAAGCCACACAGTTGGACCGCCACTACTACTTCACACTGCGCTCGCCGACTGCTCGGCCAGTGTCTTTGCTCTATGCATCGCTTCTTCGTAACGTGACCGGTAAGCAGCAAACTCATCCTCGGAGGACGGGAACATTCCGTACCACACGTAATCGAAGCGATCAGTCATATAGTGCATCGGGCTGGCCAGCACGTTGAAACGCGAGACTTTTCTCAAGTACTCGTGGTTCGTCGCGCTGTCTTCAAGCTCGATCAGGTTGCGCTCGGCTAATTCGTATAGCAGCGAAACGTACAGCTTTCGAACCGCCGTGCGAAAATCACCTGCCCGCGCAGCCTCCAGCCCCGCCTCGGCAAGCTCACGCGAGGTGTCGTCCGCCGCGATCTCCTCTCCAAGTATGACCCGCGTCTTTTTTCGCTTGGCTCGTGGCACCCGCATCTTAATGAGCAATTGCACCAAGAAAAAACCCGCGGCGGCCAGCAAGGCTATCAGCACGACTCTCGAAAACCAGCCCCCACTCGCGCCCACACCAAGAATCTTCTCCAGCAGCTGCCGCAGACTCATAAGAACCTCGCCCATCAAGGCCCGAATCCTGCGCAACACCTTTTTCACGAACGCCCCGACTACTGTGTCGGGCTCGGGTTGGTACGCAGGCCGGCTGAGGATCTCACGAACTTTCTCACGAGGGTTTCCGCCGTCTGCCGGCGGTGCGTTCGCGCGGCGCAAGTGATCATCCAGAGCCCGCAGCCTGCCTGCAGCCTCGTTTAGCTTTGCAATTCGCTGCTGCGGGTCAGGTTCGGCCGCGTAGGAATCGAGCAACGCGTACAGCCATGTATTGTCGACCGTTACGTGGCGTTGATCCAACTCGATCTGCTCCGATCGCGGCAAAAGCCCCTTAATGTGGCTTATCCCCTCCTCGGCATAATCCTGGTCCACTTTGATTCGCTCGATCTGCTCGGCAGCTCGCACTACGCGATTCTCGTAATTGAGCAATGTCGCGACCGCGCCAGCTTCACCTGCTGTCAGCATAGAAATCAGGACAGCCATCATTAGCTTCGGAATTGTTTGTCTTATCTTGCAGCTCATCTCTGCGAACCGTGCGTGAACCATGCAACTCACAACCAGAAATCGCGGAGCGGGGTAGTGGTTGAAATAGGTGTTGCTAAGAGCCCGCCACCAAGCCACCAGGACACTAAGTCCACATTGGTATTACACCACACTACGGAGCGGGCCGGGTAAAGCTAGACTTCGCTTCCGCAAGTCATGCAGAATCTGGCGTTCGGCATAAGCGTGGCGCCGCACGCCTTGCACGTCGCAGCGTGTTCCCCGGCTAGATTCTCGGCCACCTCAAATTTTTCACTCGGTTCTTCGGCGCTGCCAGGTGATTGATCCGGCTGTTCCCCAGAGGCAGTCGAGGTCACCGGCCTGTATCCCGCCAAGCCCAGCGGACTTGTCTGTACGTATTCGCGCGCCCCAGAGAACTGAACCGGCATCTGAAATCCAAGAACAGAAGGCTGCGCCGGCGGCTGCCAATAAAAGCCCGGATTGATTTCTCGCGCGAGCAGATCGACGTCGTACGCCTCTTTGCGCACGCGACTGTCAAAATAGAGAAGCGTGAACGATACGATCGAGATCGGAAAACTCAACAGGTTGGACACATCTCTGAAGGAAGTATACAGGATGCTCCAAAGCGGGCTGAAAAAGAACTCAGCAGTCAGCGCCCCGGACAAGTACAATCCAATGACCACCGGCATCATCAATGCCGACTGCAACGATAGCGAAACGAAGTATGTGAACAGTACTATCGCGCCGACGCGATACCAGTTACCTTTGCCAAGACGCATTGCCCGTCCCAACGCGCTTCCTGCCGATTCGCCCTCGATCATCACTGATTGCGGAAGGAACGCCACTCTCGCGGCGACTACTAAGATCAAAAGGATAAAGAACGCCACCGCCACAATAACCGTTATCACCACGGCGGTTGTGGCAATCCATTGGGGGAGCCGGGCGGCTGCAATTACTCCCACTAAGAGTCCGACTACCAGTATGAGAACGACCAGGACGATTGAGACGACTATGTAAGCCGCGAGGACGAGCGCCATTGATAGCAAACCCATCAGGGTTATTGCGCCAAATCTGCGCCTCACCGCCGAGATGCAGCCGCGAAAGGTTATTCGCTCGCCAAGCATCACGTGATCGCCCACCACCCGCGTCAATCCCGACACCGTCAGCAAAAGAAGGAATCCCCAGACGGGATAACCCATCCCGCCAAGCGCCAGCATCCAAATTGCGGAGAGCGGAAACGAACGCTGGCCCGAAGCCGACGCCAACAGACTGGTGTAGCCGTACCAGAACATCATCGATACGATCCAGCCGATCAGCGTCGGCAGCGCGACGATTGAAACCAGAGGAGTGAAATTGCGCCTGTAGAGTCGAACCGCGCGATCGATCACGTCGCCGGTCGACATGGGCTCGAGTATGGTGAAAGTGGCCATTGACTAATGGCGGGGATTATAACACGGGGGGTGCCGAGATCTTCGAGGGCCTCAGCGCTCTCAGGATTGACGTTGGCGCGATCTCACTACTTAGTCACAACCAAAACGGCCTCGTATTCCTTCGGATCAATCCGCGCCTCTTTGTTCGGATACGGCGTCAATGCCACCAGCTTGATCTTGAATCCTTTGTATTCGATCTGCCTTGGTTCCAGTGAAGTATTCAGCGTCGCCACTAGCTGTTTTGTCTTTTTCTTGGCTACCTCAATGCCGATTTTGGCGTTCCCCGCCCAGACGCAAGCCACCCCCGTGGGACATCGCGAATCCTCGCGCACCGATTTGAACCTGACCCGAATTTTCTCTCCGCGGAGGACTACCTCTTGGCCATTTTTGATTTTGAACTCTTCGCCGAGTTCGACCTTGTCACCGGTCGTCGCTTCGTGCGCGAAGCTCGCGAGAACAAGCAGCAATATCGGCAATGTGACGATTCTCATCTCTCACCTGATTCACTTCCCTGCTGCAGCCGCCGCCGTCCGCTTCAAGACCTTGGTTGCAGTGATGTGCTTAATCAATTCCCTTCGATCCATGAAATACGTCGGCGCGGCTTTGCTCTTGCTGAAGAGCTTTTCGGCCTGATCGTCCCAGTGGCCGCTCTCTTTGTGATCGCTCTCGCCAAGAGGAATGATTGCGTAGGACTTCGGCGGATTAGTAAGCACGACTATCTGCGTGGAGGTCTGACCGCCGGCGCCGACCATTTCTTTTCCCACCGCACCAAAGCTGATGGCGCGGGGCGTAGCCATTCCCACGTTGTTCGCGCCGCCATTCAATGATCCGCCGCTGACCGGGAACGTCCTGTCTCCCCCCAGGCGGCCTACACGAAAGTACCTGCCGTAAGATGCGCGGAGTGAGCCGAAATTTGCCTTGAGCCACTCGCTTGCCTTCTGCACCGCGGCAAGAAGTTGAGCGTCGGTGATGTCAGAGGGCACTTCGACCTGCCTCGCAAGCGCGGGGTCCAGAGCCTTCTTGAAGGCATAGTATGCGAGCGCGCCTTCGGATTCGGCATCGCTGCGACGATTCCATTTCTGAATCAAGTCGAAGACCTCGGTCGCTTCCGCTGTGAGTCCAGGCTTGCCATTCGAGCGGTCCGCGGAGATGGATGACGTGCTCGGTCCGCCGACATCTGTTTTCGACCACGCCTGCTTCAATCGCGCCTGCCAGAGCTCGGCGTGATAGACCTGCGGGCTGAACGCGATGTCGAGCGCCTGATCGAGCGTCACTTTGTGTGCGGCGTCGAGCAATTCGGTCATCATCTCGGCTCGCTGATGTCGCGGCGCTGTGCGGGTCGCGTTGTATACATAAGGGATGTACTTTTCGGGAACGAGCGGGCTGTCCTTCATCATCCCGAACGGGCTCACGTTGCAGTTGTGCATGTAGCCCGACGACGGATTAGTGATCTGCACCAGATCGCTCATCGGATGGATGCCCTGCCATTCGGTCGCCGACGTGTTCCCCGCCACCGGCTTGCTCGGATCGATACCCTTCGCGCGAATCGGAACGCGCCCGTTTCGCAAATAGTAAATGTCTCCCTGGACTGTTCCGACCATGACGTTCTGAGACATCAACTGAAGGTGAGAGAGAGCGCGTTTCATCTCGTCGAGATTCTTGGCCATCATCATCTCGTAACTTTGATCGGTTAATCCAATTTCACCCGCATAAGGAATAGCCATCGAATAAGCCTTGCCGGCCTTGTGTGCGACGATTGGCCCGTGATGGGTGTATTCGATCTCTACCTCGCGCCAATCAATCGCATCTCCCTTCTTGACTCCGATCTTTTCTTTGAGAACCTTGATCCCGCGCCACTGCCCATCGTAGCGATACTGGCGCGGGTTCGCGGGATTCAGTTCTTCTTCGTAGATGTCCGACGTGTCCGGGCCGCCGGTGGTCATCGCAACCGAACAGTACCGGCTGTGGCCGAGCGCCGGGAATGGAATCCCTAGTATTGAGACCCCAGACACGTTGTAATCGCCGGCGTATATTCTGATTTGATAGAACCGAAACTCGCCGTACCAGCTCAAGTGAGGATCGATGACCGCGATCGGAGCATTCATCGAGGTCCGGCCGGGGGCGATCAACATTTCGTTAGATCCGCGATAAGCGGCGGGGTCGGGTTGAATGCCCCCGCGCTGCAAGTCGCCGCCGGCCTCGCCAAGCGGCCAGCCCCAGATGATGTAGCGCCCCAGCGCGATGACATCCCACGGATGAATCTCCTGAGCCCATTTCGGAACCTGATCCGGGTGTTCTTTCATGTAGACCTTGATGCCGTCCTGAAACGCTTCAATGCACGCGCGCATTTTTGGACTGACCTGGTTGTACTTCTCACGGCTGACCTCGGAGTGCCGCCACATTCGTTGAATCAAGTCGGCCCGGTAGTAATCCGGCCCGAATACCTCCGACATCGTGCCGTTCGCTTTACGATAGTTTTTTAGCAACTCTTCGAGGCGGTCCTCAGCCTGCGCGTAGCCAACGGCAAACGACGCGGACTCCAGCGTCTCGGCGAAGACGTGAGGGATACCGTATTCGTCCCGGTAGATTGTGGCTTCGCCGCTGGCGGGAGTTGTCATTGACGGCGCGGCGAACGGAACAACCAGCGACAACGCAAGCGCGATCAGAAACGTTCTTTTCATGTCGATGCTCCTTCTGAGCTCGGATTATTCAATTCGCAAGTGCTGGGATGTTAAGTCAACCCGAAGACCCTTGTCTACTCACCAGGCTGCCGCCAGACGGCAGGGCCGAGAAGCTCGAAACTCCTTTGTGATTTGTTGTGGCTTGGAGCCTTTTGTGGCAAGACCGTGGCATGATTGCAAAACGCTAGACTTTATAAGAGAATAACGCCGCTTTCATCCTGCATTCCAATCGCGAAAGGAAACCCCATGGCCTCGAGTGATAAGCTTCTGGTGACTCTCGAAGACGGCGTCAAGCGAATCACTTTCAACCG
>DATIFP010000151.1:0-72737 GCA_035455165.1 Blastocatellia bacterium | reverse complement strand
CGTCGAGCCGCAGAATTGGCATCTATTGATTGAGTCGGAGAGCGGATCGCTCTCTGCCGAAGTGCCTTTAACGTTGCAAAGGCTCGATAAACCGGTTGAGTACCTGACGATCGCGCTTGAAAAGCAAGACAAAGGCGGCCGATTGGTTGTGCAATGGGGCAGGCTCGCGCTGGCAACGGAGTTTCAACCTGCTGCGACCACGGCTTCCGGGGACGGCGGTGACACGTGGAATGAGCTGAGCTCCTTTCACAGCCTGATGTCACAGACATTCCATCCGTTGGAAGAAGGAAACCTGACACCCATCCGGACGCGCGCCGCGTAGATAGCCGCGACTCAGGCCGACGGGATTCGACCTCACTCTCTCGCGTCGGAGTGGAGGGCCCGAGATGATGAGACAAAGAAAACTCAGAAGGCTCTTAGCGGTAATGGTGCTAATGGTTTCCTGTGTCTCGTCCGTCGCGTTATCGTTGACCTCCGGCTCTTCCGATGTCTGCTCGATGACTTGTTGCGTCGCGGAGGGCCATTGCTGCTGCTCTCCGCGACACGCGCGCGTATTGGGCCAGCCCGAGACCCACGAGACGGGCTTCAATCAACCCGAGTTATCAACCCCTTTGTCCACATTGAAAGGCCGCAACGCGATCGCCACTTTCATCTGCGTTCCGCAACCCGTCGCAAGGACGAACCTACAACACGGGAAGGAGGAGCCATGCGAAACCATCTCAAAGCCACAATCGCACTCCGAGGCATCGTGTGCCTGGTGTTGTTCTCGATGTTCCCACATTCGCCTCAGGTCTTTGCACAGCAGGCGATAACGTCCGCTAGTCTCAGCGGGCGCGTTGACGATTCAAACGGCGCGGCTATCGAAGGCGCAGTGGTCAAGATAACCGATCTCGATCATAACCAGAGCGCGATCACCAGAACCGATTCGCAAGGCCGTTACCGGTTTCCCCACCTGGCCGTAGGCAAGTATCAGCTCAAAGTCGATTGCGAAGGATTCGTGACATTCGACCGCGAGTTGGTGTTGTCAGTAGGCCAGGCCCTCGATTTGCCGGTCACGCTTTCGGTGGCCGGTGTCAGCGCCAGAACGGAGGTGACAGCTCAGCCGCCCCTGGTCGAAACCGTGCGCACACAAGTAGCCGAATTCGTATCCCCGCGCGAGATCGAGAGCCTGCCGCTGAACGGACGTAATTATCTCGATTTGGCGTTGCTTGCGCCGGCGGTTTCGCGCACGAACACCGGCAGCGTCCAGCGATTCGCCGAGACATCGGCCGTCCCCGGCACGGGAATCTCCGTCGCATCGCAACGGAACCTGAACAACAGCTTTGTGGTTGACGGCGTATCGGCTAACGATGACGCGGCCGACCTCGCAGGCACGTTCTACAGCCAGGAGGTCATCCGCGAATTCCAGGTGGTGACCTCAGGAGGCATCGCCGAGTTTGGCCGTGCGTCGAGCGGCGTCGTCAACATCGTCACGCGCTCGGGGTCAAACGACTTTCGCTCGCGACTATACGGATTCGCGCGCAACCAGCGCTTCGATGCTCGCAATCCGCTTGCGCCGACCAAGGACCCGTTGACTCAAACACAATACGGCGCGAGCGTGGGGGGGCCGCTGATCCGCGACCGGAGCTTCTTCTTTTCGAACTTCGAACAGACTCGCCGCAACGACTCGAATGTCATCAGCATCTCGCCAGCCAGCGTAGCCGCGATCAATGCGCGTCTGAGCCAGATCGGCTTTCGCGGCCCCCGCATCGAGACCGGCATCGTTCCTGGCGGCTACGACACGACGAACCTCTTCGCGCGCATCGATCATCGTGTCAATCAAGCGAATCAACTGAGCGTCAGGTACAGCCTCTATGACATCTCCGCGGTGAACTCGAGAAGTGTCGGAGGTCTGAATACGGTGAGCCGGGGGAGCAACATCGACGATCGCGATCAGACCATCACTGCCGGCAACGTGACGACAATCACGACGCGGACGTTGAATGAAGCCAGATTTCAGTTCACGCGCAGCCGGCTGAGTGCGCCGATCAACGACGAGATCGGGCCGGCGGTCAACATCTCAGGCGTCGCGAGCTTTGGAACCGCTACGTTCTCCCCCCTGGCGCGCGACACCGATTTATATGAGCTGGTCGACAGCCTGACCGTAGAGCGCGGGTCGCACTCGATCAAATCCGGTGTCGATTTCCTGTACAACCGGATCGACATACTCTTCCCCGGCGCTCTTCAAGGGGTGTACACCTTCACGTCGATGTCGAATTTTCTGAACGACGCATACGGAAGCTTTCAGCAGGCGTTCGGCGCGCAATCACAGTTTCAGTCGAACCCGAATATCGGCTTCTTCACGCAAGAAGAATGGCGCGCGCGGCCCACCCTTACGATCAACGCTGGTGTGCGCTACGACGCGCAGTTTCTGCCGGACGCGATCAACACTGACGCGAACAATTTCGCGCCTCGCGTTGGAATCGCGTACGCGCCTCACGATCACAAAACCGTAATACGTGCCGGCTACGGAATCTATTTCGAGCGCATCCCGCTGCGGGCTACTTCCAATGCGCTGCAACGCGACGGTACGAAGTATCTGATTGTTCAGGTCTCTCCCACCCAGCCAGGCGCCCCGGTGTTTCCAAACGTGCTCGCCGCTCAGCCGTCATTGCTAGTGACAAAGCCGAACATAACTCGCATCGATCCGAACATTGAAAACGCGTCGAGCCAGCAAGCGAGCCTCCAAATCGAGCGCGAGCTGCCCGGCGGATCGTCCATATCGGCCGGATACCTTTACCTCCGCGGCGAACACCTGATCCTGTCGCGCAACGTGAACGTACCCCGGTTCCCGGCATCGGCGGGAGTTCCGAATCTCGGGAGGCCCGATCCGAATTGGGGAAACATCTCGCGCTTCGAAGGCTCGGCCGACTCTTATTACAACGGGCTCGTTCTAGCGTTCAACAAACGCGCGAGTCCCTGGGCAAGCCTTCGAGTGTCTTACAACTATTCAAAGTCGCTGGACAACTCGGGCAATTTCTTCTTCTCAACTCCGCAGAACAATTTTGATTTGCGGGACGACCGCGGTCTCAGCGACAACGATCAGCGTCACCGCCTGACCCTGAGCGGCACCTTCGAAGTTCCGCGCCGGCGCGGGAAAGAGTGGGCGAGCCGCGCCCTCGGTGGATTCGGCTTCAACTACATCTTCAGCTACACGTCGCGGCTGCCGTTCAACATAGTGACCGGGACCGACCGAAACTCCGATACAAACTTCAACGATAGGCCGATTGGCGTCGCGCGGAACACGGGAAGGGGCTTCGACTTTGCGTCGCTCGATTTGCGATTGAGCCGCCGCTTTGACTTCACCGAGCACGCGAGGCTCGAGGTGATTGCCGAAGCGTTCAACGTGCTCAATCGCTCCAACTTTCAAGTGCCAAACAACGTGTTTGGCGCCGGCACAACGCCGGTTGCGACTTTTGGACGGCCCACTGCCGCAAGCGACCCGCGCCAGATCCAGTTCGGGTTGCGACTATCGCTGTAGCAGGCGACATTCGTTTGGCTCGTTCGTGCACGAATTCCAATGATCCGATCAGCCCTGCTTATCTCTGTGGAGAGCGCTGGGCTGGTGGGGCCTTGCGTTTGCGACGGAATTGCGCCGGAGGACAATCAAACTCCCGCTTGAATGCGCGGTTGAATGCCGCCTCTGAACCGTAGCCCACCGCCACCGCGACTCCCGCGACGCTGTCTTCGGTCGACAGCAGGAGCTCTGCACCCAGTTTCAGCCGCCATTTGGCCAGGTACGCCATTGGAGACTCTCCTAGAAAATGGCGGAAGCGCTCAGCAAGCCGCGTACGGGACAGACCGACGCGCCTTGCCAGATTCGCGATAGTCCACGGATCTGTGGGGTCCTTGTGCAGGAGAGCGAGAGCCTGGCCGATGATAGGGTCACGCGCCCCTGCCAGCCAACCGGTCTGGTCTGGAGGCAGCGCGTTGATGTAGCGGCGTAAGGTCTCCACGAACAGCACCTCAGACAGTTTGGCGAGCACCAGCCCGCCTCCCGCGTTCGATCCGTTCGCTTCGCCTACCGAGAATCGGATTGAGTTTTCGAGCCATTGGCCTGATGGTTCGTTAGCGACATGCACTTTTAGCATCTTCGGCAAACCCGCCAGAAAGACCTCACTCAATCGTGGCTCGCAGGCCATGAATCCGCACACGAATCTGGTCACCTCACCACCGCCGCCGAAGCGGGCGAGTTTGAGGCCGTGGCTTAGATTTTTCGCAAACGTCTGCAAGGACTCCACGGGTCTTTCGGGTGAGCCATTGCCCAACACGTGGGCATCCCCATGCGGGAAGATTACGATGTCACCGGCGGTCAACTCCTCCCGTCGTCCTTCCGTCAGCCTCGCATAGGCACGCCCCTCGGTTAAGAAGTGATAAATGATCAGGTGCCCCGCTCCAGGGGACAGATACGGAGCTATCGAGGCTGAGGGGGATGAGCTGATAGACCAGGGAGCGGAAAACTCCGCGTTGAAGAACAGCGCCCCTTCGAGCCTAACAGCTCTCAAGACCTCGGAAAGAACGTCCATCTTGATAGTGTGACTGAAGGGGGGCGTTTGTGCCAAGAATACGGGACGTAAGATCAAGCATTCAAGACCTGCTGGCCGCATGATATGTCGGTGAAGGAGAAATCATCATGTTACCCAGGCCATTTCGTTTCTGGTTGTTTGAAACGCTGTCCGTTAAGACAATGCGTTACGTAAGTGCGATCCCGCGACGCAAGGCCACCGGGCTAGTGGCCCAGGTCTACGACATGATCGAGGAGGACTTTTTCATCAACGGCTCGCTGACCAGCCGCTCGAAGGTCCCAGCGCTGCTGGCGGGCATCTGGACCGCCGGCCGTGAAAGTGTGCTCGTGGACGACCACTTGGATCGCACCACCAAGGAGGCGATGAATGCCGTGCTGTCGCAGGTCAACGACTGCCCCTACTGTGGCGACATGTTGATCAGCCTCGTCCACGCCAGCGGCAAGCACGAGGCTGCCTCGAATATCTTCGCCGAAAGCGAGTCGCACGTCACCGACGCTACCCTGCGCAAGCACCTTGCCTGGGTCAAGTCGATCGCAACCCCGGATACAAAAACACACCCGCCGGCGCCATTCACAGCTGAGGATCTGCCGGAAGCCATCGCAGCCTTGATGGTCATGAGCGACATCAACCGCTTCAGTCACGTGGTGATGGATGGCTCGCCGGTGAGGGCGCCGCTCGGGCTGCAGAGCCTCAAGGCCGTGGCGCTCCGGCTGTTTGGTAGCGAATTGAGATCGACCCATCTCGAACCGCTCACGCCCGGGCGCGCGTTGCCTTTGCTACCACCCGCCTCGCTGCCCGCGGATATGCAATGGGCCACCCCAAATCCTCGCATCGCCGATGCCCTCGCGCGGTGGGCGGCAGTCGTCGACCGTGAGACTTCGGGCGTGGTCTCACCGGCGGTTCGGGAGCTCGTGGCTCGCAATCTTCAGGACTGGAAGGGCGACCTGATGCCCATTAGCCGCAGCTGGGTGGACTCGGAGGTCGCGGTACTGACCGGACAGGATCGGGCGATTGCGCGGCTGGCACTCGTACTCGCGAAGGCGCCCTATCAGGTGGATGAGAGACTGGTTGAGGACGTGCTCCGTGAAGATCGGAGCGAACAACGTCTCATCCGCGTTCTGGCATGGGCGTCGTTTTCCGCCGCGCGCAGGTTCGCCCAGCGGATCGCTGAGGCGGCGTGCCGCTCTCTCATTGATTGGTCTGCACATGACAAGGCCGTGGGCGATACCACCAAGGTCGACGCCGAATACCTTGAGGTTATCGCGACTCGCGGCTGAACACGAGGTATGACAATGGGTTTGATCGAGACTCCCACGATAATCGACGCCGCAGGCAATCCTCCGAAGAGGATCGCCGAGTATGTTGGGCGGCTGAATACCGGTAGTGCCGCGGTCAGCATCGCACGAATGGTGAGCCCGGGCGGTTGGCGAGAGCCCGGGCAAACTCCCTCGTTTGATGAGTACACTCTTGTTGTGCGGGGCACAGTCCGGGTTGAAACACGATCCGGGGTGATTAACGTGACGGACGGACAAGCCTTCTTCGCCCCCGCGGGAGAATGGGTACGCTACACGACGCCGGAGGAGAGCGGCGCGGAGTATATCGCGATCTGTGTGCCTGCCTTCTCGCCAGAGGCGGTGAATAGGGACCCCGCATAAGAGTTCGCTGCAAGGCCCTCTCCAGAAGTGAGGCCGTGTCTGCCGCGACTACCCAGGAACCTGTTCGAAAAGCCAGTACATCGGCTTCAGCGCATACGGCCAGCGATGAACGGGGGCCGAGCACACACCACGGGCGCAAGATCGTAGCATTCATCCCGCTGTCGTGAATCATCGTGGAATCAGCCTGAGTCCAACGTAACCCGTTCCGCCGGCTATAAACACGCTTCGCTTGGTCATCACCAACCTCTTCAGAGTGTCGGCTGCTCTTACGCGAAACGAGACTGCGTTGGATTCATAGCTACGCCGGAGGGCACCCATGGTGCCTGGGCCCTCCCAGGGCCTGCGACTATTTCCCCTTGCCAAACAAGATCCCAATGCGTGATTTGTAGACCAGTCGATTTCCCGCGTCCGTAACACCAACTCCGATTCCAAAGTTCCACACCACGTTATCCGACAGCTTCACGTCGCCGCCCGGATAGAATTGATGGACCTGTTCTTGAGACGGAAGGAAATCGCCTATCGGCCCGGTCGAACCATAATACTCGAGGCTCAAATCCAGTTTCTTGTCCACCTCGTAGCCGAACCGCACGCCCGGTTCGAAGTCCCACCCTTCGCTCGTGCCGGGTCCCCGAAGCGCGCGCCCCACCACTGGATTCACGTCAATTTGAAACCGTCCAAACTTCTTTTCAATGATCGGTCTGAGCTCAAGAGTCACCGAGTTCTCCTCGAAGACTTTTCGCGGGAAGCCGAACTCGACGCTCATGCTGACGTCCACCGGCCAGCGCCACGAACGCGGGACTGACACGCGAGGACGCAACCGCCAGCCAACGTACTCGAGCGCGTCGCTGCCCGGTCGATGGGCCAGCACAAGATAGCCGGCCATCTCAAAGTTCTCCGTCAGGCCTCGCGTCAATTCGAAGGTGAGGTGAAACTGGTTGTTGGTCGGCGCGACCGGGCCGTCGAATTTGCGAGTGCCCTTGCCAATGTAATTGAGGTGAGTTTCGAGGTTCCACATCCCTTTCGGGACGGTCTCGTATTCGTAGACCTGAATCTCAAACGGGTCCTGGGCCCGCGCTTCTGTGGCGGCGACAACCAGGATCACCAGAAAAAGGATTGTTGAGATGAGTGTCTTCAAGCGTGATCTCCCGGAGAATGTCATAGCGCAAGCGGCTCGCGTGCTTGCCTAAACACGGAAGGCGCGGGTGCCCCGCTAGCCGCGTATTCTTCCAGCAAGTTTCCGGTGTAGACGCAGCGTGAAGTCTGAGTCATTCCGGGAACCGGGCTGTCTCCACTGGATTGAATGCCAACGCCGATTCAGACCGGCCGGTGACGCTGTTGGCGATAAAGAGCGCGATCGACAACGCCCACCATATCATCGACGTCGAGAGACCGGCCGAGAAACGAGTTGATTCGTTCGGCCTGCGACCGCGAGTCTGCGATTACTTCGTTGTAGCTTACGTAGATTGTTTCGATGTTTGACTGCGAGGAAAGCCACGACTCGACTTGAGCCAGGTGTTTCTCGAACATCGCGGCCATCTTATCATCCGGCACGGTGTCGGTCGGCTCCCCTCGCCGAATCATCATCTGACGCTGAGAATCGAGAATTTCCTGCATATTGCGGCGCATGAATACCACTTTGTACGTGTAGCCATCAGGCAGGTGCTTGAGCAGCGCGGAGATCAGCTTGACGACTCGGCCTCGCGCGTCTTCGAGCCAGCCTCTGTCGTGTTCGATTTGCTTGACTCGCTCGAATTCAAAATAGCCCTTGGGGTTGTCGTCGTCAGCCGCTCGGATATTGTCGGTGAGCGGTTCGAGGCCCCCCGCCTCGAGCATCTTCATCATCATCGAAGTCCCCGACCGCGGAAGCCCGGACACAATGGTTATAGTTTTGTCGTTCATAGGTGGCGCCGCGCAAACGCGAGCAGAGAATCTAGCACAGGATCACGCTTGACGGCACCAGAAGGTTCCGAGTCCCGGGTTCAGGGTTTCGAGTTCTGCGCTTAGAGTCCGAACCCGAACCCCAAAGCCCGAAACTTGAACTTGGAACCCCAACCGTTGTCACGGCTGACAGCCGTCGTCCATCCATTGCTTGAACAGATCGACTTTGTCTCTTGACCACGGCCCACCTGAGCTCGCGGGCGGCATTCTCCCGCCTGACACCGAATCGTAAATGTCGCCGGCGTTATCTTTCGCCTCCTTGTAGGACCAGAGGTCGAACATGAATAGCATGTGCTCGCGATCCGCAGCCGTAAACAGAGGCTTGATATCTTTGTCAAAACTCACTTGTGCCATAAGTCCTCCTCGAGTAGTTTCCGACAAGCTTCAGCTTGTCGCGAACTTCAAACGCATTGTTTGAAGGGCGTCGATCTGTAGGTGAACTTCGAGACGCGGGCGATCCGACAAGGCTTGTCGCGAAGCTCGAATTCGGGTGCGACTGACGCAGGACAAACTGAAGTTTGTCGAACATGGATCAGTAACCTGCGAACTCTTCGGCGCGGATGTCCGTCTCGCTCACGCCGGCGTCGGCGAGCGTCTTGCGCATCGCGTTCACCAACCCTTCGGGGCCGGCGACATAATAGACCGCTGTCGCAGGATCCTCGACGTAGCGAGCAAGCATATCGGCATTGATGTAGCCGGTCTCCCCGGTCCAGCCTTGCTTTGAGCCGGCGGCTGACGTCATCGTCGGAATGAATCGATAATTGCGGTTGACCGCTTCCAGTTCTGCAAGCTCGTCAAGAAACGCCGCGTCTTCCGGGCGGCGGTTTGAATAAAAAAGTCGGATCCGATGCGCCAGGCCGGCGTGCGCGGCGCCGACCGCGATGCTGCGAAACGGAGTGATGCCGATGCCGCCGGTCAGGAACACAGCGGGCCGCGAGGCGTCCTCGTGAAGCGTCATTCTCCCGTACGGCCCCTTGGCGGTGATCTCGGCGCCAAGCGGCATCGACTTGAGGACGCGCTTGAAAGCCGTGTCTCGCATCCGTGTGGCGATCATCAAGCCGTCTTCGTCTGGTGCGCTGGCTACGGAAAAAGTTCTGCTATCGCCCTCGGCGTCGGTCTCAGGCGGATCGATCAACGTGAACCGCAAGAACTGCCCGGCGGTGAACTCAAAGCCTGCGGGTTTCTCGAAGAAGAAAGAGAAGGTACCTGTGGCGATCTCTTGACGGTTCTTGAGTTCGATCTGATATGTGGCCACCAGCCCTCCCTGGGTCGCGCGAATAGAGTAATCCACCTCTTGCTACGCGGCTGCGGCTCAGGCAGATTCGTTGAAAGTCCGAACCTCTTCCTGGGAGCTGCACGCGTCTCGCTTGCTGTATCGGACGGGATTGCTGTCAAGCAGGAAGGGCTCTGGGCTGAATCGAATGGGATTGCTGGTCAAGCACGCGAGACGCGTGCGCTCCCAGGATCACTTCGCTTTCAGCGTCCGATCGCAAACAGATCGTGCTCGGCTCGTACCAGCATCATCCCATTCGACACCGCCGGCGTGGCCATCAACAACTGACCCATCGGGTTCTTACCCGCCAGTTCAAACCTGGGCCCGGCTCGAACGACGAAGATGTCACCATCCTCGCTCGAGAGGTAAATCAATCCGTCGGCCGCAACCGGCGAAGCCGAAAACCCGCTGCCTTGATGCGGAATCCGCTCGGTGTAATTGATCTGACCCGTCTTCAGGTCGTAGCACGACAGGATGCCCTGATTCTGAATCACGTACAGCTGCCCGCGATAAATCAACGGCGTGGGCATATAGGACCCGGCTCGCTGGCGAGTCCAAACAACATGCTCGCTCGAGGTCTGCCCCTCTTTGAGGCTTATGTCGCCGTTTGCTCCGGCGCGCAGGACGAAGATCGGGGCCTCGGGTCTTCTGCCGCTGGCGACAACAATGTAGTCCCCGTCGAAGATGGGTGTGGGCGCGGTGATCTTCGAGCTCCCGCCAAGCCGCCAGAGTTCCTTGCCCGTCTCGGGATCATACCCGCGAATGAAGTTTGAAGCATTTGTTACCAGCTCGACGCGCCTGGCGCCCGGATAAATCGTAGGCGTGCCCCAGGACGGAAGCTCCTCGCGCGGGGTCTGCCAGACGGTCTTCCCTGTCTTCAGGTCTAAGGCGACTATGAAGGAGCCCGTCTGCTGATCGCATTGAACGATGACCTTGTCGCGATAGATGATCGGCGAGCTGGCCGTGCCCCACTCGTAGCTTGGAATGTCATAAGCTCCGGCATCGATGCGGCCCAGGTCCTTCTTCCACGCGAGCCTGCCCTTTACGTCATAAACGTAGAGCCCTTGCGATCCAAAGAACGCGACTACGTAGTTGCCGTCGCTGGCCGGAGTCGAGTTCGCGTACGTTGCCTTCATGTGCCGCTTCTCGCGAGGCGGACCTTCGCAGGCGGTCTGCTCCCACAGAAGCTTGCCGGTCTTGCGATCGAGACAAAGCACCTTCCATTTTTGAGGAGATCGATCTTCTGAGGCGTCACCTTCTCCGTACAGACCAGGCTTGAATTTCGCCTCGCCGCGAGAGCTGACCGCGGTGGTGACGAACACGCGATCGCCCCACACGACCGGGCTCGAGTGCGCGAGTCCCGGGATGCGCGTCTTCCAGACGATGTTTGTTCCCTTCTCGCCGTCCCATCGGTCGGGGAGATTCTGCCCGTCGGCAATCCCCGCCGCGTTAGGGCCTCGAAAGGAAGGCCAGTTGTTTTGACCGCGGCTCTGCCCGGCCGCGGAGGTCAATAGAATTATTAGAAGTAAGATTGCGAGAGGTTTCATATGCGAGTGGTCTCCTGTGGCGCTCAAACTCTGAACGCGCATTCATTCTACTGCAAGGTGCTCGCTCAAGTCTCGAAGAACTATGTCGGAGCTTGCCGTTGTGGATTTGCCACAATAACACCCGCGACCAATCAGGAAGATCGATAGTCAGCAGGTTATGACGCTCATACGTGAGCAGTGGCGCGTAGTGTCGAGCACACGATCTCGGTTTGCGTTGTTGAATCAATTGAGACCCAATTTGAGGTGGCGTGAGATGGGTCATATCTGGACGCAAAAAGAACTTCTTATCCAACGATTCGTAGAATGAGTCATGAGCCACAAGTCAAAAAAGCGGAAGGCGAAATTCGTCGGTCTCGGCCCAGCGCCGAGACCGATTCACGGAACTCCCGATTTCGACGAATTCGAGCGGCGCGCTGAGCGACACGCCGCGAGACACGAAGAACTGCGATACCGTATAGCGCCCGATTGTAAGGTTCACATTCAATTCAACGGCATCGCGACTCAAGAGGCCATTAAGAAGCTGATAAACTACCTCGACATAGGCATTAGTGACTTTCCCAAGAATCCTGACGATCCATCAACACAAGATAAGGACACGACCGACGGGTGATAGTCAGGTATCAGGTTCTCAGCAACGCACGAATAACATCACTACCCGATTCTGATTTCTCGCCGATGCGAGGCTGAACTATCATAACCGGCGGGGGTGTTCCAGTTCTGTCGCAGAGAGATCGAATGGCTGAGAGACGAACCTCCAGAATCACTGAGTCCCGGCCTCCAAGCGAAGAGTTGATCCGCATGCTCTCGCGCTACGATCTCGGCGTGGGCGAGCTGGCGCTTGGGCTTCGAGAGATGGTGCTCGAAGAAGCGCCGGCGGCGATCGAGAAGTTCCTTCAAGTGTATGCGCTCGTTTTCTGGTATTCGCTCACCGGCCGGATGTCGGACGCTTTCTGCCAGGTCGTGATTTATCCCAAGGGCGTGAATCTCATGTTCAATCGCGGCGCGGAGCTCGAAGATCGCGACGGAGTGCTTGTTGGCGAGGGCAAAATCATCCGCCACATCAAAGTCCGGCGGCCTGAAGACTTGAAGAACCCTCACCTCCGAAAGTTCATTCGAGCGGCATTGAAGCACGCGAAGTCTATCGAGCGAGAGAGGCTCGCGGCTGCTCGAGAGTCAACCGCAAGAGTTTCCTCAACGAAGCGACCACGGAAGTGATTCCTGTTTTTTGCTCTCATCCAGCGCAGTTGCTTCTCTGCGGTGCCTTTGCGTCCTCTGCGCCTCCGCGGTGAGATCATCGGCGAAAACACCTCAACGCCGAGACGCCGAGTCCACAGAGTTGACGCAGAGAGAAAAAAGACGCAGCTCTTTTCGTCGGATTGAGTTGAAAACGCGAGTTCGTGGTTTATAATGGCCGCCAAATCGCACGGAGGAGGTTCAACCCAAATGAAGAACCGAACCCTCTCGGCCCTATTCATCCTGCTCTTCGTCCCGATCGCCGCACTCGCCCAGAACGGAATGATAGCCGGCAAAGTCCGCTCGAGTGGCGGCACAGCAGTCGTCAACGCGCTCGTAGAGTTGAGGGAATCGGGCGGCTCTCTGGTTGCCCAGGTCCTGACTCGTAATGACGGCGATTTCACCTTTATGCAGCTTGCACCCAGGGAGTATCAAATCATTGTCACTGCTGAAGGCTATGCGCCGGGAAAGGATGTTGCCCAAATAAGAGGCGCCATCAGGCCGCTTCCCTCGGGCGTGATCAACGAAGTCGTAACCGTAGAAATAGTCCTCGAGCCACGGGCCGAGTCAGCGCTCGCCGCCCCGGGAACCAGTTTCGTACAGGAAGTTCCGAGGCCCGCTCGCGCAGCTTATGCTAAGGGCATGAGCCGGATCGCAGAAGGCAAATCGGATGAAGGCCTGGCGCTGTTGCGTGAAGCAATCGCCGAGTTCAGCGACTACTTCGATGCGCATCTCGCGCTTGGCGCCGAGTGTTACCGGCGCGGGCGGGACGCAGACGCTCTCGAGGCACTCGAGCGGGCCCGCCAGATCAACGGTCGCGAGGCCGCGGTCTATTACATGTTTGGGTTGGTGATGGCCAGGCAGCAGAAGTTCCAGACTGCCGAGTACGCCTTCGGCAAGGCGAGCGAGTTGAACGCTGCGCATGTTGGTTCTCACTTCAACCACGCGGTGGCTCTGATCGAACTAGCGTTGCGTTCCTAGGACCCCGTGCAGAAAAAGCCCAAGCTGGCGGACGCTGATCGGGAGCTTGATCGAGCCTGGGAACTGAGCAACAAGCGGCTGTCCAATGTAATGTTTCAGCGGGCCCGAATCTACCAGGAGCGTGGAGACAGGGAAGCGGCAGCACGCGAACTCGAGAATTACTTGAAGGCGGAGCCCGATGCTAAGAATGCTGCGCCAATCAAAGCAGCGATTCGTAAGCTCCGCGAGAAGAGGTAGTGGCCTTGTGCTTTGCGTCTTTGCGGGCCTTTTGCGTCTTTGCGCGAAACTCATCTTGCGAATTGGCGTTTCGCGCAAAGACGCAAGTGCCGCAAAGACGCAAAGGCCCGAATAACCCTTCTCTGAGCGTCCTGCACGTTCACTGCCGTTCTGTACGAGCGGCTCCGGCCGCTGAGTCATGGTGCGGCTCATCGACTGAAAAAGTAATCCCCGAGTATTGCATCTCCTCCCAGGTCTGAGGCCCCCAGCGCACCGTGGCTTTCGGATCGGGATTCCATTTGTTCCGAATCGAATTGTCGTAGTGCGCAACGGCTTCAAGCCGCGTCCCTTTAGGCACCGCGATCGGTTTTGTGAAAACGTAATAAGTCTGCCAGTTGAAATCGTACTTCGGCACCGAGAGCACGACTTCGGAGCGTCCGTCGGGATAGACCAGCCGGTACTCCCAGCTCTTGCCGCGAAGATGTGTATGCGGGAACAACGCCCAGATGTGCGAGTCTTCGCTGAACTGAATCGCCGCATCGACTCGATGATTCTCCGCACCGGCAGGGATTACGAACAGAGGATTCACAAACGCGCTGTTTCGAATCTCCTGGCGAGGGGGCTTCCTCGCAAAGATGAATCCGACGCTCGTTCGATCCTTGGCGGCAGTGCCGTTAGCGGTGTAGTGCACCTGGAAGGCGAGCGAAGCGCCCGCTCTGATCCGCATTGCGGTGCCCGGCTTGAAGCTCATCGCATTAGTGCCCGGCGCAGTCGTGGCGATCAGCGAACCCGGAAGCTCTCTCTGTGATGCAGCGCCTGGCAGGTTCGGCTCGACTTGAGTAAAGACCGGCGGCCGCCGCGTGCCTGGTTCACGGCAGAAGACCAGCACGTGATGCACAACCGCTCGCGCGCCCGGGCGCACTTCGATCGCCTGGACCCACTTGTCCTCGGTGAATCCCGTCGGCACTTCGAAGAACTGGTACGCGATCGTGCCGGACTCTGGCACTTCAAACTCTTTCGGCATGCTGATCACAGCGTCGGGCGTGCCAATCTCCCATCCGTCCGCGAACTTCGGAGCAGGGGGCAGGTCTTTGGGATCGCCCTTGGGCGCGCCGCCGTCCGCCCATCGGATCAGCGTGTCTTTATCCTTCTCGCTCAACCGCCGATCGTTCGAGAAGACGCCGTGGGCTTGACTCGCGTGCCAGGGAGGCATGTTCCCGACGGCTACTTGCTCACGAATAGCCTTCGCCCAGGGTCTCGCGTTTTCGTAGGTCAACAAAGACATCGGCGCGATATCGCCCGGCCGGTGGCAGCTCACGCAGTTCTTAAACAGTATTGGAGCGACGTCTTTTGAGAAAGTCGGCGCCGCGACCGGATTTGTTCGGGCCGAGTGAATCGCGGTGAGCATCAGAAGCGTAGCGGCTAGAGCCGTCGCATACGTCAGTCGAGTCTTGATCATACTTGAGCCTCGTCGCACGGTCGTGATTGGCTTAACACCGCGTGACTATATCACAATTTCCTGCGCGCAGTCCGTCAGTAATCTTGAGTTGTCCTTCCAGTCTCGAATGTCGGAGAATTTCCTGTTATGCGACTCAACCGCTCAAATGCGAAGCGTTTTGCAGGCGGACTCATACTGATGTCCTTGGTCATCGCCGGATTGATTTCGTGCCGGGGCTCGGAACCGCTCCAGCGCTACGAGCTCAAAGGAAAGGTGATCAGCGTCGATAAGCGAGGCTCGACGGTCGCCATCGCGCACCAGGCGATTCCCGGTTACATGGAGGCGATGACTATGACCTTCACGATCGACGACGCGCGATTGCTGGACGAGCTCGCGGCTGGTGACGGCATACAGGCCACACTGGTAGTTGGCGGGAAACGTGCGCGGCTGGAAAACGTCATTCACACTCGTGAGACCGTCGACCCCTCAAACATCGGCAAGTCTCAGGGCGCGATCGAGCCAAAACCCGGTGATGAGATTCCCGACTTCTCGTTTGTGAATCAGGATGGAAAGCGCATCAGCTTTCGCAAGTATCGCGGACGGGCGGTTGTCGTGACCTTCATCTATACTCGCTGTCCCCTGCCTGACTATTGCCCGCTGATGACTGAGAACTTCGCCGCGATTCAGAACGCGCTCACGTCTGAGCCAAACCTTCACGTCAAGTCGAATCTGGTGAGCATAACCGTCGACCCTGAGTACGACACGCCCGGAGTTTTGCGCGGCTATGCGACCGCTCACTCGGCGGACACCAGTCACTGGGATTTTGGCACGGGAACCAAAGCTGAGGTGAAAAAGATCGCAACCTGGTTTGGTTTGCAATACTTTCCCGACAACGATCAGATTGTCCACTCCCTGCGAACGGCGATCATCGACCCCGAAGGCAAGCTGGCGAAGCTGTATCGCGGCAACGAGTGGCAACCGGAAGAAATCGTTGCGGAGCTTCGTTATCTTGCGACACCCGACCCCTCGGCTTCGAACCCGAATATTCACCGAGGCGTCGGTGTCATCCAATCGATCGATCTCGAAAACGCATCGGTGCAAATCGACCACGAGGAAATAAAAGACTTCATGCCGGCGATGGACATGCCTTACCCGGTGAAGGATAAGGCACTATTGGAGTCGCTCGTGCCCGGGGACAAAGTAGATTTCTGGATTGAGGACGCGCCGGCTGGCTCGGTGATCATAAGATTCCATAAGCGCTAGGGCCGTCCTGAACGACTCGTTTGACAAGCATCCGCACCGGTATATAATCTCGCCCGGCCAAAGCAATCTCAACCAGTACGACGATCACTCAACCCAAAGGAGGAAAGCGCTAATGGTCAAACGAGTGGTGGGATTCGTCTATGGGGTGTTGTGTTACCTTGTTTTCTTCGGGACCTTCCTATACGCGATCGGGTTTGTGGGAGGAGGAAACCTGTACGGCGCGGGTAAGCCGCTGATCGTGCCGCGATCGATCGACCTCTCGACGGCGGGTCCGGGCGAGTCGCTCGCGATGAGGCTGATCATTGACGCAATTCTCCTGAGCCTCTTTGCGATCCAGCACAGCGTGATGGCCCGTGCGTGGTTCAAACGCAGGTGGACTCAAGTTGTCGCCCCGGGGCTGGAGCGCAGCACATTTGTTCTGCTCGCAAGTCTCGTCCTCCTGCTGATGTTCTGGCAGTGGCGTCCGATAGGAATTCTGCGCGTTGCCTGGGACGTGCAGAACCCGACCGCGAGGCTCGTGCTCGAGGGGCTCTTCTGGCTCGGCTGGCTGATAGTTCTGACATCAACCTTCCTGATCGACCACTTCGACTTGTTCGGGCTCAAGCAGGCCTATCACTATTTGAAAGGGATCGAGGCTTCGCCTCCGAAGTTCAGGGCGCCCGCGTTTTACAGAGGCGTGCGCCACCCGATCTATCTGGGGTTCATCATCGCCTTCTGGAGCACACCGAGAATGTCGCTGGGGCACCTGTTCTTCGCAGTTATGACGACGGCATACATGCTTCTGGCTATCCAGTTCGAAGAACGTGACCTGTTGCGCACCTATGGCGATCAGTACGAGGAGTATCGGAAGCACGTTTCGATGTTGACTCCGGTGAAGTTTTGGAAGGGTTGAGTCGAATCTCGGCTTTTAGGATCTCAGACCAGAAACAAGGTGTATCTCGCAAGTAGTCCTTGTGGGCAGGGAGGGTTGTGTCGGCGACAGGGCTTCCAATCGAACTCGAGTCGAATATTTCGCCAACATCAAAGCCAGGCGGCGGTTTCCCTTAGGTCCGCCGCGACCGAAGCCGAAATCGGGGGCTCACCGGGATCAGGGTACTCGCCCGGCGGGGTGCCCTAATCGTGTTGGTCGTTGTCAGCCGCTGGAACGCCGAGCCGCAATGTCCTTGAGATGTTGTGCTCGACCCGCCAACACAAGATTCGGACGCTACCGGCCCGGCTTGAAAATGCCAGACGTTGTCGTTAGCTTACACCCTTGCCAAATTAGTCATTCATATTCTGCCCGACAAAGGAAAGCTCTTCTATGCATCGAGTCATCGAGTCCTGGCACAGCCCTCGCCTGAACAAGTCGATGGAGATCGTGACCTATGGACATTGGGGATTCCCGCTGCTGATGTTTCCGACGGCCGCTGCGGACTTTCTTGAATACGAACGATTCTATGTCATAGATGCGATCCGCGAATTCATCGACGCCGGCAAGGTAAAGGTATTCTCAATAAACAGCATCAATCGAGAAGGCTGGCTCAACAGGGAGCTGCATCCCAAGTACAAAGCGCTGCGCCAGGTCCATTACAACAACTACATTGCGGACGAAGTTGTGCCGTACATTTGGAACAGTTGTCAGTCGCGATTGGGGATCATCACCGCCGGCGCAAGCCTTGGCGCGTTTCATTGCGCGAACCAGCTCTTTCGAAGGCCTGATCTCTTCGCCGGATGCATCGCGATGAGCGGCGCGTTCGATATCCGGGGCTACTACCAGGGCGATTATTACGACGACAACGTCTACTTCAACAACCCGGTCGATTACCTTCCAAACCTCGAAGGTTGGAACCTGGAAGCGCTCCGTCACAAGGAGCACATACACATCGTGACCGGGCAGGGCGCGTACGAGAATCCGGATGCGTCGCGGCGGCTCTCAGCGATACTGTCGGCGAAGGGCATTCCTCACGAGCTGGCCTTGTGGGGCTACGACATGCCGCACGACTGGCCTACCTGGCGTGAGATGATGAAGTACTACCTGCGAGCGAAGTTCTAACTCAGAGGTCACAAGTGGCGAAACTGGACGGCAAAGTCGTTATCGTGACCGGGGCGTCGGCCGGGATCGGCGAAGCGGCGGTGCGACGACTGGCTCGCGAAGGCGCAACAGTGGTGATGACCGCGCGACGCGCAGACCGGCTGGAAGCATTGAAACGCGAGATCGAATCCGCGGGCGGTCGCGCGCTCGCGATTGCAGGGGACGTAACCAACGCAGCCGATCGCGCCCGGTTGGTGGAAGAGACGATGCGCGCATTCGGCCGGATCGATGGTCTGGTAAACAATGCAGGCTACGGACAGCGCGGGCCTGTTGAGCTTGTTCCGGTGGACGCTATTCGGCAGAACTTCGAGACGAATCTCTTCTCGCTCATCGCGCTGACTCAGTTGGTGATCCCGATAATGCGAGAGCAGAAGAGCGGGCGGATCGTCAACATAAGCTCGGTTGCGGGACGAATCGCGCGACCGTTGTCGTCGGTGTACGACGCCACGAAACACGCTCTGGAAGCCGTTTCTGACGGTTTGCGCGGCGAGCTTGCGCCGTTCGGGATCAAAGTGGTTCTCATCGAGCCGGGCTTCATCACCACGGAGTTTCTGGGTGTGGCGAACGCAAACGCGCGCGAGATCATCGAGCACGCGGGGCCTTACGCTGAGTCGTTCGAGAAGCATTCGGGTGTGGTTCAACGCATGCGAAAACTGGCCGGCCGTCCTGAAGACATCTCGGAGGTGATCTTCAAGGCGCTGTCTGCGAGGAATCCTCGCGCGCGCTATGCGGCTCCGGGCCACGCGAAGTTTGCGCTGGCGGTGAGGCGGTTGCTGCCGACACGACTATTCGATTACGTGTTGAGCCGGTAGCCGACACCTTTTGGCAGGTGGATCGTCTCCGCACAATTCCCGGTTAGAAGGGGCGATTCGCAACAGTTTCCGAAAATGCTTTCGCAATATCGGTGATTAAGGTCAAATCGGGTATTCGTTCGATCATTTCTATCGGCAGTCCTGTCTGTCCGAGTAACGTACCAGCGATTTGTCCAGCGATGGATGCGTTCGTGTCGGTATCTCCTCCGGCGGTAATAATACCTTCCAACAGATTTACAAAGCCGACCTTGTTGATTTGCCCTACTGCAAAGAGCACAAGAGGGACGGAATCTACAACATAACTAGATGAACCAAGTCTTCGTGCGACGTCGATAACAGGCATCTTCTCATTGAGCGAGCCGATTTCAATCAATCGGTCTCGAACGCTGGTATCCGGCAAATGCTGTACAACCAGCCCAATTAGACTGCCCTCGCCATCCCAGGTTCCGTCCAATGCTGCGCGGATAGCCAGTGTAACCGCAAGAGCTCCCGCGTAGGCCTCCTCGCTGTGGTGAGTTATTCGAGAAACATCCCTAATGAGCTTTCTTGCTGCCGGATCTTTCGGATCCAGGCAGAACGCCAGCGGAGCAATCCTCATTGCTGCGCCGTTGCCCGCTGCCATCTCACCGCGGCGGCCGACTAGCGCCCAATGGCCGCCTTGATTGAGTTCCACGAGCGCTTTGTACGTGCTCGCTCCAGCACCCACAATTCGATTTCTTCCGAACCAATGCGAGAATGCCGAGGCAATGGCACCCGGTTCAACTTTGGAATGATCAGAGATTGCTTCACACGTCGCCAGGGTTAGTTGTGTATCGTCCGATATCCTCCAAGCCCTTGTCGGCACAAGTTTCACTGGCGGCGGGCATCCTTCGTACGGACCTCCTAGACAATCGCCTATCGCTCCGCCGAGAATGCAACCAAAGATTTGATCTCCTACGAGCACAACCGGATTTTAGCATTGATCTGGCTCAACCCGATGTGACACTCAAGAATACGCGACGAGCCTTGAAATGTCTGGTTTCGCCAACTACTATTCTTACCTCATCGTGATGCAATCTCAGCTAACCCAAACCCGACTGCGCCCGCGCGCTCACAGTCTTTTGTGGCTCTGCATGTGCCGGGTCATTGCTCTCGCCTTTGCCTGCTCAGTAATCGTTTACTTGACGGCAACCTCAAATGCAGGGTCCGGCGCCGACGGGCCTGAAGTCGCGATGGAGAAGACCACGCGGGACTTCGGCGACGTGTTTTCCGGAGAGGAGCTCGAGCAGAACTTCCCGGTGCGCAATGCCGGAACAAAACCGCTAGAGCTCTCGCAGAAGTCGGCGCTGTCGACAACACCGCCGGCTCAGAATCACTCGGTTGCCGCGGCGGTTTGGAATCCAAGAGGCGAACAGTTTGTCCGACCCGTTGCCGCGATGCGAGCCGCGCCTAGCTGATGCCAGGCCGGCGACTTTTACTTCGAAAAAGTCGTTCAACCTGGTCAGGTTGGCACCATCCTCGTGAAGCTCCACACCACCGACAAGAGCGGTCCCCTCGAAGCCAGCTATGAGCTTCAAACCAACGACCCGAAGCATCCCGTAATCAAGGTGACGGTCGTTGCCAACGTCAAACCCGTGCCCGCGTACGTCAAACGCATCACCACCGCCGACATTGCGCGCGGCGAGGAGAACGGAGCATTTCAAATCTGGCCGACCGCGCGACCTGCCATCACCCTCGAAGCCGGCGAGCGGCTCGCGCTTTCGCTCAGGATCCGACCGCTCGCGGCGAGTGCGGGCAGCTTGACGCTTGGACCAAACGCACCCGATTCGTGGAAACTGCGACGCGAGGCCAACGAGTACTGGTTGGACATATCCCTGGACGGCTCGAACTCCGCAGGTTCGCGCACCGTGCCGCTTCTGGTCGAGCTTCCCGGCGGACGCTCTCGCGAAATTCGAGTACAGTTGATGATGAACGTGCCGGCCGAAAGCATTGTGGCTACGCCACGTGACCTCGACTTCGGAGAGGTGACCCTCGAGACCGCGAAGAGCACGTTGAAACGGCTCGGCATCAGAAAGATCGTAGGTTCATTCCACGTCAAATCGCTCTCCTCGACCCTGCCTTTCTTAAAGCTCGAGCAGACCGAGATTGTGCCGGGCAGCAACTACCTGATCAGAGTCACCGTAGACCAAACCAAACCGCTAAAGCCCGGCGACCACGCAGGGGTGATACTCATCGAGACCGACGACGGGCATCGTGTCGAAGTGCCGGTCAAACTCAAGCTTGCCGACCGCTGAGAGAAATACCTAACACCAGCATCCTGATTCGAGCGTTTTCTCGGCGTTACCTTTGTGTCCTCTGCGTCTGTGCGGTGTAAGCATCCGCGAAAACTGCTCATCGCAGAGACGCCGAGCGCGCGTGAGATCACGCAGAGAACGCTTCGTTCAATGGCCGTTCCTTGACACTCCCATTGAGCGCCTATATGCTCAAGGCTCTCGATTTGAACAAAATCCCTGGCACCATTTAAGGCACACCTTCAGGAGGATTTCGAGGCAATGGACCCGAAGAGAGTTCTGCAATTCGCGGTTGACGAGCAGGTGAAGTTCGTCGATGTCAGATTCACGGACCTGCCGGGCGGCTGGCATCACGTCACCGTTCCGATCAATCAGTTCACCGAAGAAACGTTCGAAACCGGAATCGGATTCGACGCGTCGAGCTTGCGGGGTTGGGCCTCAATAAACGAATCGGACATGCTGTTGATACCCGACGCCAGCCGGTTCTGGATCGATCCTTTTTTTGAAGAACCGACATTATGCCTTTTTGCAAACGCGGTGGACCCGATGACCAAGGAAGGGTACGAATTCGACCCGCGGTCAACGGCGCAGCGCGCGGAAAGCTATCTTCGCTTCACGGGGATCGCCGACAACTGTTACTTCGGACCCGAGGCGGAGTTCTTCATCTTCGATGAGGTCAGCTATCACAACGAGGTGAACAGCGCGGGTTACAGATTCGATTCCGCCGAAGGGTTGTGGAACTCGGGGCGCGGCGAGGACAACCTGGGCTATCGAGTTCGTCACAAGGAAGGGTACGTGCCGACTCCACCGGTGGACTCCCTCCACGATCTGCGTTCGGATATCGTTCAGAACCTGCAGGCCGTCGGAATCGAGCCCGAGATGCACCATCACGAAGTCGCCACCGGCGGACAATGCGAAATCGACTTCCGCTTCTCCACGCTGCTTGGAACGGCTGACAACGTGATGCTCTTCAAGTATGTGGTAAAGAACACGGCGTTCTATTACGGCAAGGCCGCGACATTCATGCCCAAGCCGATGTTTGGCGACAACGGCAGCGGAATGCATTGTCACCAGAGTTTTTGGAAGGGCGAGAAGGCGCTGTTCGCCGGCGACAAGTACGCGGGAATTTCCGAGATGGCGCTGCATTACGCGGGCGGGATACTAAAGCACGCGGCGGCGATCGCGGCATTGGCTGCTCCTACAACAAACAGTTATAAGCGGCTCGTGCCGGGTTTCGAAGCTCCGGTGAACCTGGCATATTCGCGACGCAATCGCTCGGCTGCGATTCGCATTCCGATGTATTCAGCGTCTGCGGGAGCAAAACGGCTGGAGGTGCGCTTCCCGGATCCTTCGTGCAATCCTTATCTCGCTTTTTCGGCGATGATGATGGCGGGACTCGATGGAGTTCAGAACCGCATCGATCCCGGCGAACCGCTCGACAAGGACATATACGATCTCTCGCCCGAGGAACTGAAGGGCGTGCCGACCCTGCCGGGGTCGCTCGATCAGGCTCTGGACGCGCTGGAGGCCGACCACGATTTCCTGCTGAAGGGCGATGTGTTTACCGAAGGAATGGTGGAGCGGTGGATAAACTACAAGCGCGCCAAAGAAGTTGATCCTATGCGAATGCGGCCTCACCCGCTCGAGTTTCAAATGTACTTCGATGTCTAGGCCGTTCGGTCGAGATGTACGCAATGGAACCCTGGCGAACACGTCCGTCTTCTTGTGTTAGCCGAGAATTATTCGTCTACCGGACGATTCAAGCCATTGTCTCGGCTCTTCTCATCTCTGTTTCGACCGCGAATGCTCAATCGCCTGAAGACAGCAAGCCCGCGGTTCACCTGAAGAGCGTCCACGTTGAACGAATCGATCTCGAAAAAGCAGCCGCCGAGACAAGCCTTTCGATCCAAATTGACAACCCGGGACCGGCGTTCAAGCTGAAAGACCTCAGTTATCGGATCAAGCTTAACGACAAGGAGGCCGCGGAAGGCAGATACGCGCGCGCGATCACGGTCCCGGCTCATTCGAGCGCGAAGTTCGAGCTGCCGTGCACCGTCGACCTGTCGGCATTGCCGGGTGTCGCGTGGGGCATCATTGCCGGAGGCTTCGAATTGCGCTATGACCTGGAGACCGAGTTCAGCGTTCCGCTTCTCCCGCAGCTCAGCCCGCGTCTCAAGACTTCCATCGGGGGCGATCTGTCTCTCGTTCGGAGTGTCTCCGGCTGGACAGCCAAGCTCAAGGAGCATTTGTCGAGCAAGCAGTGATGGGCGAATTCGGCCTTATTAGAACGGCGTTCCTATCAAAGCTCGAACACCAGATCGAGCGAACCCAGCACCTGATCACCTTGATTCCGACCGACAAACTGAAATGGAACCCGGCGCCCGATGCACTTCGGCTGTGTGAGGTACTCGGGCACCTGCTCGAATGCATGGCGGGCTTCTGTGCGACCCTCTACGCCGTCGACCCCGCACGTCTTGCTCACTTCCAACGGCTGCGCGAGCAGCCCGTCAATCATTGTTGTGAAATCGATGAAGCTCGCGCGCGAATCATCAACTATGCAGAACATATTCGAGAGGGATTCGCCCTACTCGACGACGCCGATCTTGGAAAACGTATCTCTACCGTATTCGCCCCCGAGGGCGAAGCAATGATGACAATATTGCTGGGCAACCTCGAACACCTCATCAATCACAAGTACCAACTCTTCTTTTATCTCAAGTTGCTTGGGGTCCGAGTTGGAACCGCCGACCTCTACATGCTTCGCTAGAAGCATCGACGTTTGCCATTTGATTTAGCTCAGCAAATCCGAATCACAGTGAACGGAAGAAGCACGTGCGCTCGCCGGTATGGCAAGCCGGCCCGCGCGGCTCGACGCGGACCAGCAGCGTATCGCCGTCGCAATCGAGCTCGATCGATAAAACGCGTTGAGTGTTGCCTGAGGTCTCGCCTTTGTGCCAGAGCGCGTTTCGGGAACGGCTCCAGAACCACGTCTCACCGGTCTCGATTGTTTTCCTCACAGACTCCGCGTTCATGTAGGCGAGCATCAGCACCTCGCCGGTCGATGCGTCCTGCACAACCGCTGGAACGAGCCCTTCGCCGTCGAACCTGACTTCGGTGGAAATTGAATCAGACATGATATCCAGCCTGACCGCCGTGCCGTCGCAGCAACGGCGCGATCACCTCACCGGCACTCCGCGCGATCGCAGATAGTCTTTCGCTTGACCGATTGTGAACTCGCCGAAGTGAAAGATCGAGGCCGCAAGCACCGCAGCCGCCTTACCCGTCTCCAGCGCCTGATACAAGTGGTCGAGCGTGCCGGCGCCTCCTGATGCGATCACCGGTATTGAAACAGCTTGTGCTACAGCTCGTGTAAGCTCGATGTCGTAACCGTCGCGCGTGCCGTCACAGTCCATGCTGGTGAGCAGGATCTCGCCCGCGCCCAGCTCCTGGGCCCGTCTTGCCCACGCAATCGCATCCATGCCGGTGGGAGTCCGGCCGCCGTGGCTGTAGACCTCCCAGGACCGAATTGCGGAAGATTGCGGATTGCCGATTGCGGATTGCGAGCGGCGGGCGTCTATTGCAACTACAACGGCCTGCGAGCCAAACGCGCGCGAGCTTTCGCTGATGAGAGAGGGGTCATTGATCGCTGCGGTGTTGATCGAGATCTTGTCGGCGCCCGAGGCCAGCATTGCGCGAACGTCTTCGACCGTCCGGATTCCGCCGCCAACCGTGAATGGGATGAAGACGGAATCTGCAACCCGGCGAGCCATATCGCGCACGAGGTCGCGGCTCTCGGACGATGCGGTGATGTCCAGAAATACAAGCTCGTCGGCGCCTTCGCGATCGTAGCGCCGAGCTTGCTCGACCGGGTCGCCGGCATCGACCAGATCGACGAACCTGATCCCTTTGACCACGCGGCCGCGATCAACGTCCAGGCAGGGAATGATGCGTTTCGCGAGCATTGTGACTTATCGCAGTCGCCTTCGCAGCAATCGGATATCCGAGGAACCAGGCGGTTTTGCGCGCTACCCCGGGACAAGCCGCCAGAGCCGGTTCCGTGACTCACGCTTCCTCGTCGTCGTCGGGCTCGGCCACTGCCACCGACGAGCCTCTATCGGGAGGAGATCGTCTGACGGGAACTGGAACGCCTGCGTCGCGGTCATCCTGGCCTTCATCCTCGTCGTGCTCGTCACCGGTTGATCCAAAAAGAATGCGCTTGATCTTTTCAAACATAAGCGGTCGCCGCTCCTGCCTTAGTGGTTGGCCGCGCTGTTCAATTTGGAGTGATCTATGGCCGCCGCGAGCGCGAAGCGGCCTTCATAAAGGGCTTTTCCAACGATCACCGAATCTACGCCAAACGCTTCGATTTCGCACAGCGCGTCTATGTCTTCAAGAGACGAAACTCCGCCGGAGGCTGTCACGCTGATCCCTGAAGCTTCGGCGATCTGCTTTGTCATAATAACGTTCGGCCCTTCGAGCTTTCCATCTCGGGTGATGTCCGTATAGATGATTCGACTTACTCCCAAAGAAGCGACCCGTTGAGCGAGATCGACCGCGCGCACCCGAGTTGTTTCCGTCCAGCCGCGCGTTGCTACAAGTTCGGCGCGCGCGTCAATTCCGACTACGAGCGAGTCGCCGAATTCCGCCAACGCCTTTTCAAGCGTGTCTGGCTCTTCGATCGCAAGCGTGCCGATGACCACGTATCGGGCACCAACTTCCTCGAGCAGTCTTCTAATGTCATCGATCGAGCGAACACCACCGCCGACTTCGACGGGAATCCTGATCTCACGGGCAATGCGGCTGATGATTCCGTAATTCTCCGATGCTCTGCCGAGAAACGCACCGTCGAGATCAACGAGGTGAATTAGCTGCGCTCCGTCGGTCTCGAAGCCTCGCGCGACTTCTATCGGTTCCCGGTCGTAAACTCGCTCGCTGTCAGCTCGCCCTTCCGTCAGCCGAACGCATCGCGCGTCTTTCAGGTCTATAGCAGGAATTATGAGCATGAACCTTCAACCGAGTACCTATTACGCTCCGAGCGACCAATTGGCAAGCGCGGCGGATGCACCCTTCAGCTCGACGAAAAGGCCAACGCCACGGTTTGGAACTTCCTGAATTATGGTGATAGCCATTCTCGTCATGTTCATAGGCGGAAAGATTTCAAAACTGGAGGAGTTATGTCAAAAGGTATTGCAGTGACGCTCGGATTAAACGCGGTCGACCCTAAACATTACGGCGGGTGGTCCGGCGTGCTGAACGCATGCGAAGCGGACGCCCACGATATGACCGACATCGCGAAGACAGCAGGTTTTTCCGTCAAAACTCTATTGACCAAATCAGCCACGCGCTCCAGCGTGATCAAAGAGGTGACAAGTGCCGCGAAGTCTTTGAAGTCTGGGGATATCTTCATGCTGACCTATTCCGGCCATGGCGGTCAGCTTCCCGATCTCAACGACGATGAGAGCGATAGCCAGGATGAAACGTGGTGCTTGTACGACGGCGAGTTGGTCGACGATGAGATCTACTCGTTGCTCGCCAAGTTCGTCGCAGGCGTCCGGATCCTCGTGTTCTCCGATAGCTGTCACAGCGGCACTGTTTTGAAGGAAGCCTTCTACCCGCCGGCAACAAGGGCCCGCTCTGCAGACGGAACATCGGAAGAAGTTCGCTATCGAAACATGCCCACCGATGCGGCTCTGCGCACCTATCGAGACAACAAATCGTTTTACGATCCGATTCTCAAGGACCCGAAGCTCAAGGAATCGCGCGACGCCGTCAAAGCCTCCGCGATTTTGATCTCGGGATGCCAGGACAATCAGCTCTCGCAGGATGGCGCTTTCAACGGCTTGTTCACAGGAACCATGTTGCGCGTGTGGAACGGAGGCAAGTTCAACGGAGACTACCGCTCGTTCCGAAAAGCGATCGTGGAACGGATGCCGCCGAGTCAGACACCAAACTACTTCAGGGTCGGTCAGTTGAACTCGACGTTCGAAAAGCAGAAGCCCTTCAAGGTTTAGCGGTCGCCGGGTAGTCAGGGCGAATTGTGACCGGACTCTGACAAAACGATTGGTAGCCACAAAGAAAGGCCACAATGAACAAGAGCCATCCCTTCGGATTGGGTTGGGTTCCGGACCTGCCCGACCATCGCGACAAAACGTTTAGCAAGGCCGTTACCGATTCGCGGGTCGAGCGCCAGGCTGTCCCCAAGCCTAAAAAAGCCGGGGCCCAAAAGGCCTCGAAGACATCCGAAGCGGCGGCTCACACCTTTCAGGGGTGGCAAGCCTCGCAGTGCGCACTCGAGGAATATGTGGATATGAAACACGGCGAAAGAGTTCGACTGAACCTCGAGCTGGCGAAGGCCGCTGCTTTCGGCGCCGCAAGATCGTCGCGACAAATAGAAGCGGATAGGCGAACGCCGCGGCCTGTAAGCAGGCCGCTCCTGTTGGATGAACCGCCCCCCGTCTCAAGTCTACCGCCCAAGGTTGACCTGCGACCGTTCTTGAGTCCGATTGAGCAACAGGAGCAAATCTCGAGTTGCACGGCTCACGCGATAATAGGCCTGGTCGAATACCTCCAGATTGCGACAAGAGCCGAGTACGTCGATGCCTCGCGTCTCTTTCTATATAAGGCCACTCGAAATCTATTGCAGTGGAGCGGTGACAGCGGGGCGTACCTTCGCGAAACCATCAAAGCGCTCCGGCTCTTCGGTGTGTGTCCGGAACGGTACTGGGAATATGACGCCGAAAAGCTCGACGACGAACCCTCGACGTTCTGCTATTCCTTCGCGGCAAACTACAAGAGCATGTCGTACTATCGGATGGAGAATCTTACCGACATCAAACGTTCCCTCGCTCAAGGCTACCCGGTCGCGCTCGGATTTACCTGCTTTGAATCGATCTTCCTGGATCGAGTGCGACGAAACGGAGTAATTTCATATCCCCAGAAAAACGAGCGAAACTCGGGCGGCCACGCGGTGCTCGCAGTAGGCTACATCGAAGCCGAGCCCGGCACGAGGAAGGTCCCGGGCAGCTCCGGGAGTCTCATCATTCGAAATAGCTGGGGTCCGAACTGGGGCGAAGCAGGTTACGGCTACCTTCCGTACGCCTTCATACAGGGTAACGCCGAAGATGCTTTACCGCTGTCCGACGACTACTGGACGATGACGCGAATGGAGATGCCCGACCTCTCAGATACACAAGCGGCACCATTCACGATGGATTCCACCTTCACAGAGTGACTCGAGCCCGAGTTACGACTTGTTCTTCCGACCCCCTTGCCGCTCAATCCTCGGCGCAACCACTGTTCACTCAGCTTGACGGTACTGCCTTTGCTCATTTGATGGTCCTGGAGCGCGAATGAGCGTCGGCACGTCTGTATTCGATACGTGCGCTTGATCGAATGCCCAGGATTGATACATAAGCAGAGGAGATTCGTCATGAAGTTGAAACTTGTGAGATCCGTTGCGAGCGGAGCGGTGTCGATCATGCTGGTACTTGCCACTCAGCAGGCGGCATCTGCCTATTCGGTGCTTACGCACGAAGCTATAATCGACGGCACCTGGGATGATTCGATCAAACCGCTGCTGGCAAAGCGGTTTCCTCGCGCGACGGCTGACCAGTTTCGCGAAGCGCGCGCATATTCCTACGGCGGGGCGATCATCCAGGATATGGGCTACTACCCGTTTGGCAGCAAGACCTTCTCCGATCTGGTGCACTATGTCAGAAGCGGCGACTTCATCGAAGCGCTGTTGCGAGAAGCGGGGAACCTGAACGAGTACGCCTTTGCGCTGGGCGCGCTCGCGCACTATGCCGCAGATAATGAGGGTCACTCGATTGCTGTCAACCCGGTTGTTCCGGTCCTCTATCCCAAGCTCCGCGCAAAGTACGGCAACCGAGTGACATATGCTGAAGACCCAATTGCTCATCTGAGGACGGAGTTCGGTTTTGATGTGTTGCAGGTGGTTCGCAACCGTTATGCATCTCAGTCCTACCACGACTTCATAGGTTTTGAGGTGTCCAAGCCAGTGCTTGAACGAGCATTCAAACACACGTATGGAGTCGAGTTGAAAGACCTGTTCGGAAGCGTCGATCTCGCGCTGGCCACTTTCCGCCGCTCCGTCAGTGTAGTGATTCCTGAGATGACAAAGGTAGCCTGGGAAACAAAGAAGGACGAAATCGAGAAGGCAGCGCCAGGCGTGACACGCGAGCGGTTCATCTATAACCTCTCACGCGCGGATTACGAGAAGGAATGGGGCGGTCAGTACGAGAAACCGGGAGGGCTTGAAAAGACGCTGGCTGTCTTTTTGCGCATAATGCCGAAGGTCGGGCCGCTGGCGCCGTTGTCATTCCGGCCGGCCACTCCCGAAGCCGAGCGCCTGTTTGTGGAGAGCCTTGACGCGACGCTTACTCGGTATCGCGCGTTGCTGCGTCAAGCGCGGGCCGGCACGGCCAACCTGCAGAACACGGACTTCGACACCGGTAAATCGACGCGCGCTGGTGAATACAAACTCGCAGATAAGACTTATGCCAAGCTGCTGAAGAGGCTCGACCGTAACGGATTTAGTGACATAACACCTGAACTCCGTCAAAACATCCTCGCGTTCTACAGCGATCTGAATGCGCCTATTGAGACCAAGAAAGACAGGGAGGAATGGCAAGATACGTTGCAGGCGCTCAACAGGTTGAAGGCTGCTGTGACCCAGGCTTCACGGAACCAGTGATGTCCCCCCCTCGCGCGGCACTGTTTGCACCGTGGCTATGTGGCGGTAGAATCGTTTATAATCAAATCGCGAAACCAGATTTGATCAGGAGCAAATATGAGTTCACCCTTGACCATTCAAATCAAAGCTGAAGTCGATCGGAACGACATTCACGTTTGTCGCTTCACAGTTGATCGGCCAGTTCACGAAGGGTCGGCTGTCTTTTTCACGCCTGAGGACGCGAAGGAAAACGGCCTTGCTGACAGGCTGTTGAGGCTCCCGGGAATCATGAAGGTCGAGCTGGATAATAACATAGTCACTGTTACGCAAGGGGGCGCCGAGGATTGGCGCCAGTTGGGAAAGCGCGTCGGTTCGTCGATACGCGCCTTCCTGAATCCTCCGCCGGAAATCGCAGAAGGCGACCGCCTGCCCTCCGAACATTTCAGGTTGAGAGTCCAGCAGGTGCTTGACGAGATGATCAATCCCGGGGTGGCGTCGCACGGCGGCTTCGTTGAATTGCTCGACGTCCAGGATGATAACGTGTTCATAAGAATGGGCGGCGGCTGCCAGGGTTGCGGCGCGGCTGATGTGACTTTGAAAATGGGTATCGAGCGTCTGATTCGCGAGCAAGTGCCTCAGGTCCGCGAGATATTTGACACGACCGATCACGCTTCCGGGATGAACCCGTATTACGCTCAATCGAAGTGAGTGCCTTTCTGGTCGAATGAGCATCGAAAAGGGCGCCAGTCGGCGCCCTTTTTCTCATACACGGGACAGAGACGTCGGGATCAACTAAAAATATCCTTGACCTTGTCGACGATACCCCGGTCGCCATGGCTGTCCGCTTCAAGGTTCGCAAGCTCTTCAAATAACTTACGCTGATCGCGCGATAGGTTCGTCGGAGTGATGACGTTGACACCGACAAAGAGGTCCCCGCGCCCGCGCCCTCCGAGCACCGGCATTCCCTTTCCTTTCAACCTGAACATGCTTCCGCTCTGTGTGCCCTCGGCCACGCGTAGAGTCTCCTCGCCGTCAAGCGTAGGAACGCTCACTTCTGCTCCAAGCGCGGCCTGAGCAAATGAAATCGGAACAGTGCAGTAAAGGTTCGCTTCGCGACGCTCAAAGAGCTCGTGCTCCTTTACGTGCACGATGACGTACAGGTCACCGCGCGGCGCGTTGAGCTCACCAGCTTCGCCTTCGCCTGCTATCCGCAAACGAGACCCGTTGTCGACGCCTTGCGGGACCTTGATTTCAAGCGTCTTCTCACGCTCGACCCGTCCTTCTCCGCGACACGGGCGACACACATCTTTGACCACCCTCCCACTTCCGCGACACGTGGAACAGGTGCGCGCGACTGAGAAGAATCCTTGCTGATATCTGACCTGACCGCTGCCAGCGCAGGTTGAACAACGTACGGGCTGCGAGCCCTCGGCCGCGCCGGTTCCGCGGCAGGCGTCGCAAGTCTCAAGCCGCGGCACTCGGATCTTCGTTTTTAGTCCGGCAGCCGCTTCCTGAAGCGTCAGGTCTATGTCATACCGAAGGTCTGACCCTCGGCGGGGCCCGGCGCGCCTGCCGGTTCGGGCCCCGAAGATGTCGCCCATCCCGAACATGTCGAACAAGTCTTCAAAGCCCGGGAATCCCTGTCCGAATCCAGGACCCGCGCCGGCACCCGCGCCGACCCCAGCGTGTCCAAAGCGATCGTAGCGTTCCCTAAGTTCCGGCTGCGAGAGCACTTGATAGGCATCGTTGATTTCCTTGAAGCGCTCTTCCGCTTCGTGGTCACCGGGATTCTTATCGGGATGGTATTTGATGGCGAGGCGGCGGAACGCCTGTTTCAACTCTTGATCCGGCGCGTCACGGCGAACGCCCAGCACTTCGTAGTAATCGCGTTTGCTGCTCAACTTGGTTCCTGGTTTCTGGTTTCTTGTTTCTGGCTAGATTTCCAGACTCCGGCGAAGAAGGCTGCGTGAGACCCAAACCCACCAACCAGAAACCGAGAACGGATTATAGCAAACTCTACAACGCCTCCGACACCGGTACCGGCTCGTCTTCTTCTGTCTTCTGGGATGCGGTACCCGCCGCCAATCCGGTTGGTCTGAACATGGCATCGGTGATCATTCGCGCCGCCTTTTCCAGTTGCTCCAGGGCATAACGGACCTCGGCCGAGTCTTCCGATGCTGACGTGTCGCGTGTGTGGTCTATCGTATTGCGCACGAATTCCTGATCGTCGGACGACAGCATCCAGCCGAACTCACCGAACGACCGTACGGTGTTTTGAAGCAACCCCTCGAGGCGGTTTCGCGCGATGATGATTTCTCGCATCCGGCGGTCGCTCTCGGCATTTCTATTGGCCTCTTCGATCAGATCGTAAATCTCGGAAGCCGATAATCCGGACGACGGCGTAATTCGCATCGCCTGCTCGAGGCCGGTCATGTTGTCGCGGGCCGACACCGATACGATACCGTCTGCGTCGACCTCGAACGTGACCTCGATCTGCGGAAGTCCGCGCGGCGCCGCAGGTATGCCCACCAGCTCAAAGCGCGCGAGGCTGCGGTTGCCCGAGGCTATATCTCGCTCGCCCTGCAGAACGTGCACTTCCACAACCTGCTGGTTGTCGGCGACCGTGGTGAAGACGAGACTCTTCTTCGTAGGGATCGTCGAGTTTCGGTCCAGTATCTTGGTGAACAACCCGCCGCGGGTCTCGATTCCCAGAGACAGCGGAATCACGTCGAGCAGGATCAAGTCCTTGACGTCGCCGGCAAGCACTCCGACTTGAATCGCTGCGCCGATGGCCACGACTTCGTCGGGGTTGATTTCGATTGAAGGCTCGCGCCGGAATATCTCACGAACGCGGTTGATGATGATCGGCGAACGAGTCTGACCGCCGACGAGGAGCACCTTCGTGATTTGCTCGGGTGTGAGCTTGGCGTCGGCCAGCGCCTTCTGGCAGGGCTCGGTTGTGCGCTCGACCAGGTCGACAACGAGTTCTTCGAACTTCGCCCGACTCAGCGATTTGTTGAAATGTTTCGGACCCGTCGGGTCGGCCGCAATGAACGGCAAATTTAGCTGAGACTCGGTCGCGGTCGAGAGCTCACATTTTGCGCGCTCGGCCGCTTCCTTCAATCTTTGAAGCGCCAGCCGATCCGGACGCAGATCGATCCCGGATTCCTCTTTGAAGGTTTCGATCATCCAATCCACGATTCTCTGATCGAAGTCTTCGCCTCCGAGGAAGGAATCGCCGCACGTCGACAGCACCTCAAAAACACCCTCGGCCATTTCCATGATCGATATGTCAAACGTGCCGCCGCCAAGATCAAAAACGGCGATTCGTTCGTTGTCGCGTTTTCCAAGCCCATATGCAAGCGCGGCCGCGGTCGGCTCGTTTATTATTCGCTGGACCGTCAAGCCCGCGATCTTGCCTGCATCCTTTGTCGCCTGTCGTTGAATATCGTCGAAGTAGGCGGGCACGGTTATGATCGCCTCGGTCACTTCATCCCCAAGAAACTCCTCCGCAGCTAGTTTCAACCGCTGGAGCAGAATCGCTGAGACTTCGGGTGGCGAGTAGTCTCTGCCGCGAACCCGAACGCGGCAGTCCCCGTTGCCGGACTCGGTGATCTCGTAGGAACAAACCTCGCACGCCCTTTTTACTTCCGACGAGTCGAACTTGCGACCCATGAGGCGCTTGACCGCGTAGATGGTATTTGCTGAGTTGGTTATGGCCTGGCGTTTGGCAATCTGCCCGATCAGCCGCTCGCCTTTCTCGGTGAAAGCCACTACCGACGGCGTGGTTCGGCCGCCTTCCTTATTCGGCACGATTTGCGTGACACCGCCTTCCAGTATTGCTACACAAGAGTTCGTCGTGCCGAGGTCTATTCCGATTACTTTGCCCATGAGACTGCCTCCTATCCGGTCAAAACCAAGAAAGGTCGTAAGGGGTCTGATCCAATCGGCAGGGGCTGGTGGGGATCTTCGAATCGCGGATTTCTATTGGGATTGAACGAATTTCCAAATCCGCAATCCGAAATCCACAACTACTTCTCGGGGCTGGAGGCGACCTTCACTTTTGCCGGGCGCAGCAACCGGTCACCGATCTTGTAGCCGCGCTGAAACTCCTCGATTACCGTGTTCTCTTTGTGTTTGTCGGTCGCTTCGGTCGTCACGGCTTCGTGGAGGTGGGGATCAAAAGTCTGCCCGACCGATTCAACCGGTTCCAGTCCGAATTTTGACAACGCATCCTTAAACTGCTTGTGTATCAATTCAACGCCGTGCCGCAACGCCTCGGCGTCGCCTTCGCTTGTCTCCAGGCTCGACAGCGCTCGTTCGAAATTGTCGACGACCGGCAAAAACTGCACCAGCACGTCGTCCCGGCCCCGCTGATAGAGCTGGCCTCGTTCACGTTCGACGCGCTTGCGATAGTTTTCGAACTCGGCCTGACGTCTGAGCAACTGATCATATAATGAGGCTCTCTCCGCCGTCAGCGCCTCGACTTGAGCTTGCAACTGGGAGAGCTGACCAGTTTGACTCGGCGCGGGATCGGATGCGTCGTCGGCTCCGTCCTCGCGCGATTCCATATCCGCCCGCGGATCGACTTCATCCGCAATGAGCTCGAGTTCCTGGGGTGTATCTGATTCCGACCCTGCTTCGGTATTCTCGTCTTCGAAGCTGATCGGTATTTCACGCGCGTTCGTCTTGTCTCGCATTTCCTCTTGATACCCTGTCATCTCTGTCTTGCAGTCGCCGTACCTTAGTGTCCCCCGGGTGCTCGTTCGAACAATCTCGCAATGTAGTCGACAATGGCGATCAAGCGGTCGTATTCGAGCCTCGTGGGTCCCACTACCCCGATGCTTCCGACCGCGGCGCCTCCCGGATAAAAGCACGGCGAAGCGATCACCGTGCAATTGCGCAGATCGGCGAACCGGTTCTCGCTGCCTATTCGCACGGCCACGGTCTCGCGCGCTGCGCTCTCGATACACTCGTTCAATATCTTCACGATGCGGCTCTTCTGTTCAAACATCTTGAACAGCGCTTTCATGCGCTCCGTGTCCGCGAAGTCAGGCTTCGCAATGATGTTCGAAGCGCCTTCGATAAAAACATCAGGCTGATCGCCTTCCTGCAGGCTCTGGCTGCACAACAACACGGCGTTGAGCAGGAACTGATCGTAGAGGGCTTTCTCTTCGCTCATCCGCAGCAGCAGCTCGTCGCGAATCTCCGCCAGCGTCCAGCCGCGGAAGTTGTCGACCAGGTAACGCGATGTCGAATTCAACTCGTCCTGGCTGAAATCGGCGTCCACTCGAATCACCCGATCCTGAACTCGCCCGGCACTCGACACAGTGATGACGAGGACGCGAGAGTCCGGGAGCTTAACGAACTCGATGTGGTGGAGTATGTCCTTCGTACCCGAGGGCGACACCACGATGCCGACGTTGTCCGAGAGCTGTGAAAGCAGCCGGCTCGTGCGCTCCATAAGCAGTTCGGGATTCGCTAGTGACTGCTCATCGAGGAGCCGTTCGTTTATTATCGCCGTGTCAGACCGCGAGAGCCTCTTCGAACCCAACACGTTGTCAACGTAAAACCTGTAGCCCTTGTCGGTGGGCAACCGCCCCGCCGACGTGTGCGGATGCGTCAAAAAACCGTCGTCCTCCAGCTCCGCGCAAATGTTGCGAATAGTTGCCGATGACAGACTCTCGCGCGATTGTTTAGCTAGCTTAAACGAACCGACCGGCTGACCCGTCGCGATGTGATCCTTGACGATCGTCGCGAGTATCTCGCGCTTGCGGCCGACAAGGCTGCTACCGCTTCGCTTTGTCATAGACTCTTAAGGGGGGCAGCCCGATTGGAAATTCGTCGCAAACTTAACATCATGGCTACACCCTGTCAATAATAATGCCCCGCAAGGGTAGGGCTGCGCAAGCTTCGGGTTGATCGACGCCATTAGCCTTCAATTGGTTCTCGCAGTGCTGTCAGTCCGTGTCTGAAGTGCTCAATCCGCTGAGATTCTCATCATTCCATGCGGGGGTGGTGTGTCCCTCGAGTCATCTGATACAATAATCCCGGCAGCAATGAACTGCCATCTCTTCTCCAAGAGTGAGCGGAATGGTGGAGGGCGAGACGATGTGCACGGCTCGCCCTCATTTTTTGGCGGAACCGTCGGACCAATCACCTACTGGAAGATCTCTCTTCGAGGTACTAATCATGAAAGTCAAAAACCTGCTCTGCATCCTGCTAATAACTGCGTTCACCATGGCAGACATCGTGGTCGCCATCGCCGACGAAGGCATGTGGCCCTTCAACAACGTTCCCAAGGCCGAGATAAAGAAACGGTACGGTTTTGACGTCACCGACGACTGGCTGCGGAAGGTACAGATGGCCTCTGTGCGTTTCAACAACGGCGGGTCCGGGTCGTTTGTGTCCGCGGAGGGGTTGGTGCTCACGAACCATCACATTGCGTCGGACACGTTACAAAAGATCAGCACGCCGGAGAAGGACTACGTCAAGGAGGGCTTCTATGCGGCAACGCGCGACCGTGAAGCCAAGGCACCGGACCTCGAGCTGAATCAGCTGGTTAGCATCGAGGACGTGACCGCTCGCGTGACCGCAGCCGTCAAGGACGGTATGTCCGTGACGGAAGCGAACGCAGCGCGAAGGGCGGCCATCGCCACGATAGAAAAGGAGTCGACGGAAAAAACCGGGTTGCGCAGCGATGTAATCACGCTCTACCAGGGCGGACAATACAATCTCTATCGCTACAAGAAGTATACGGACGTCCGGCTGGTGTTTGCCCCAGAGTTTGCGATCGCTTTTTTCGGAGGCGATCCGGACAACTTCACCTTCCCGCGCTACGACCTCGATATGGCGCTCTTCCGCGTCTACGAGAACGACAAACCTCTCAAAGTTGAGAACTATTTCAAATGGTCCAAGACGGGCGCGAAGGCGGGAGAACTTGTCTTCGTGTCAGGCAATCCAGGCTCCACATCGCGTTTGAACACCGTCGCCCATCTCGAGTACCTCCGCGACAACGGGCTTCCGTTCACCATCAAGCTCCTCAACCGCGAGCACGAGAATCTCGCTAAGTACAGATCGCAGGGCGAGGAGCAATCACGGCGCGCGCAGGAGGACTTCTTTAGCATAGAGAACAGCCTCAAGCTTTTTCGCGGGGAGCTCGAGGGTTTGCAAGAACAATCCCTGCTCGCAAAGAAGTCGAAAGCGGAAGCGGGCCTGCGACGCTCGGTCGCCGCCGACCCGAAGAAGCAAGCAGCGTACGGCGACGCCTGGGATAACATCGCTAAGGGAAGGGCAGGATTGAAGAGTTACTATCGAGAGTTCTCCTTGATCGAGAGAGGATCGGCGTTCAATTCTGATCTATTCGGCTTTGCTCGAACACTCGTAAGGCTGGCGGCCGAGAGCGCCAAGCCGAACGCCGAAAGGCTGCCGGCGTATACCGATGCCCGACGAGCGTCACTCGAGTTAAACCTCTACTCACCGGCACCCATCTATGATGACTTTGAGCGAGTGAAGCTCGCTGATTCGCTTGCATTCATGCGCGACGAGCTGGGCGCGGACAATCCGATAGTGAAGAAGGTACTCGCCGGCAAATCACCGGACTCGCGAGCCGCTGAGCTGGTTGACGGAACCAAACTCAAAGACGTCGAGTATCGAAAGCAGTTGGCTTCGAGCGGCGGCAAGGGGATCGAAGAGTCGACCGATCCGATGATCGTGCTTGCCCGATCGATCGACGATGAGTCTCGCAAACTGAATAAGCAATACGAATCGGAGGTGCAGGGAAATGAGCGCACAAACTATGCGAAGATCGCGAAGGCGCTGTTCGAAATCGAGGGTACCAAACTTTACCCCGACGCGACCTTTACGCCGCGGCTTTCGTTTGGCGCGGTGAAAGGCTACAAGGAGAACGGCACGACCGTGGCTCCATTCACGACTTTCTCGGGACTCTACAAACGATCCGAGGAACACGGCAACAAGTTTCCATTTGAACTTCCTGCTCGCTGGGTTGAGAAAAAAGCGTCGATCAACCCGAACACACAGTTCAACTTTGTATCGACGAATGACATTATCGGCGGCAACTCCGGATCTCCGGTGATCAACCGAAACGCCGAGCTTGTCGGTCTTATCTTCGATGGCAACATACAGTCTCTGGTCGGAGACTTTATCTACGACGAGACTCAGAATCGCGCGGTGTCTGTCGATTCGCGAGCCATGATCGAGGCGTTGCGCAAACTCTACGGCGCAACCGAAGCGGCAAACGAATTGACGAAGTGAACGGGAAGGCGCGGCTGGTTGTGGCGCCCTCTTCGCTAGTCCCCCTGTTTTTGCTAACAATCTTGACGCATCCGGTCGAGGGTAGTAGTCTCCACTCGTTTGAAACACCTACTTCGGCCGGGGCGCCTCTTTCACCCGCAGGACGGCCTCTTTTCTATCCGAGTTCCGCCGTTCACTTACAGGCTTCTGAAAAGCTGTTTTCAGTTGAGCGGCTCTCTCTCCTTCTGATCCTCAGGCGAGTGCTGGCACCTCTCTTGCAGTACCATTAGCGGTGGGGTCGAATTGCGACCTATCACAAGTGTTTACGGGGGTATGTTAACCGCGATGATCCTTCCAAGTGTACTGCAAATGTACTCAACCGAACAAAACCGTCACATTATAAGCCAGCTCGTTCCGACTGATGCCTGTCAGAGACACCGATGGGTGAATCGAGAGTCGAGATGCGTTCGTATTTCCGGTTGTAAGGAGGTGCTCTAATGTTAAGGAAGTCACTCGGAATCGCGGCAGCTCTTGTTCTGTCGGCTTCGAGCATGGTCGCGGGGGCAAGCCCGCGACAGGGTGATCGGTTCACCGAACACATACGCAAAGAGCTGGCGAAGATACCAACCTACGGCGTGTATGACAATCTGGCATTCGAAGTGAAGGGGGATACAGTCATCCTTACGGGACAGGTAAGGCGCCCGACCACGCGCAAGGACGCTGAACGGCGTGTCAAGAGAATCGAAGGCGTCGAGCAAGTGATAAACAGAATCGAGGTCTTGCCGCCGTCTCCGATGGACGACTCGATCAGGCGCCGCTCGCGCCTGGCCATCTCGCGAACCGGCGGGCTGTACCGGTACTTTCTTGGAGCAAACCCGAGCATCCATATCATCGTCAACCGGGGTCACGTGACGCTCGAAGGGGTTGTCGCGAACAGTATGGATAGTCAGCTCGCCTACACAGCGGCCAACCAGGTACCGGGAGTCTTTTCGGTGACCAATAACCTGCGAATAGAAAAAAAATAGTAACTGTGTCGAGAACCGCCGTAGGTCGCCGCGTTGTTACCGCACGCAACAGAGCGGCGATAGGCGACAATCAATCCGCCACCTTCACCAACTGCTTCCCGGTGTTCCGGCCTTTCAGCATCGACATAAAAGCACGAGGCGTGTTTTCGATCCCTTGCTCGATGTCTTCTGCATACTTCAGCCTCCCCTCTCTCAGCCATTGAGCAATTTGCATCAGCCCTTCGGGATACCTATCCATAAACTGAAAGACCAAAAAGCCTTCGGCTCTGGCTTGCTTTACGAGCAAGGACTGTAAGATCAATCGCGGTCCCGTCTCCGGTTTCTCGAGATTGTATTGCGAAATCTGTCCGCAGATCGAGATCCTCGCCCTCGCATTAATCAATCTGAATACTGCATCGGTGATTGTTCCTCCGACGTTGTCGAAGTATACGTCTATTCCGCTCGGACAAAGCTCCTTGAGCTTTGCGTAGTAGTCATCGACGGTCTTGTAGTTGAACGCTGCGTCCAGTCCGAGCTCATCAGTAAGATATGAAACCTTGTCATCCGCCCCTGCGATCCCTACCGCGCGGCAGCCTTTTATCTTCGCTATTTGGCCTACGATCGATCCAACGGCGCCTGCAGCTCCCGACACAACGACGGTTTCTCCTAGCTGCGGCTTCCCGATTTCCAACAGGCCGAAGTAGGCCGTCAGACCGGGCATGCCGAGAATCCCCAACGACGTGGAAATGGGAGCCAGATCCGGATCGATCTTCCTCACCCCTTGCCCGTCCGACAGTGCATATTGCTGCCACCCGAACAGGCCTTCGACTACGTCTCCTTCTTTGAAGTTCGCGTTCTTTGACTCCAGCACCCTGCCGACTGCACCGCCTCCCATTAGCCCGCCGATTGCGACCGGAGCCGCGTAGGACTTCACGTCGTTCATGCGACCTCGCATATAAGGGTCCACGGAAACGTAGATCGAACGCACAATGAACTGACCATCTGCCGGAATCGGAACCGGCACCTCTACCAGATCGAAGTCAGAGTCTTTGGGAAATCCAACGGGTCTCGCTGCGAGCAGTATCTGTTTGTTCATCGTAGGCATAAGAAATCTCCCTGTGTTGTGAAACTCGCGCTCAGGTCAGTCGCACGAAGACCTCGCTTGTGAGGTCGCACTAATCTCGGGCATTTCGGGCAACTGTGTTTGCGCTCTGTTCGAATTGAAACCCACGCTGCCGCGCTGCTTCATAAAGCAAGATCGCTGCCGCCGCGGCAACGTTGAGAGATTCAACTCCTACAGCCATCGGTATGTGCAGGAACTCGTCGGCTTCTGCGGATGTGACTGGTGAGACACCCGCAGCTTCGCGACCGACGATAATGGCAATCCGCGCAGTCATAACACACTCGGTGTAAATCCTGACTGGCGGTTCCGCGGCCACGTCACCGATGCGCCCCGGCACGCGCGAGGGTGACGGGATAGAGGCGATTATCTTGATATCGTTCTCGCGGCAGCGCGCGATGACCTCCCCGCGCTTCGCGTCGGTGACCAGCGGCAATCGAAGCGCCGAGCCCATCGAGGCGCGGATGGCTTTATCGCTAAACGCGTCAACAGTGTATCGAGTGGTGATCAGGCCACTTGCTCCCGCGGCTTCCGCGGTTCGGATGATCGTGCCGAGATTTCCCGGATCCTGCAGTTCATCGGCAATCACCAGCAAATCGGGAGAGCGGGAAAACAAGTCGTCAAGGCTGAAGAACGGGCGGCTGACAATCGCGGCAATCCCCTGAGGCGACCGCGTGTCAGCGATGGCTTCCATGACTTGCAGTGGAACCAGCGAGCCCCGGCACTGCACGCCCTGAAGCACACCCAGGAGAGCGGCGCCTCGCTCTGTTGCTCCAAGTTCGGCAGTAAAAGCGACGCTCTCAAATCGCGCGCCCGTCGCCAATGCGTCTTCTATCAATCGCACGCCTTCGAGGAACACAAGTGGTCGCTCGCTTCCCGCTCGAACTCGGCGGAAGCGTTTCACAAGGGGATTCTGCCGGCTGGTTATTTTCTCAACTAGCATTCTGAAACGGGGGTCGAAGGTCAGGGGTTGGTCGCCGGGCAGCAGCAAGCGGGCAGATAACATCGACATCGCTCCAGCCCTCGAGCCCTAATCCCCATCCCCTAATCAGAACGTACATGGCCCAGCATTCCACGGCGAATGGCGGGAAGCCAAGATACCCAAGCACGGGCATCTCGAAGAGCTTCACGTCCCCGAGGTACGGGACGGTGTAGGTCCAGTTGCTGATTGCCCAGTAGTTCCAAAACTCCCATAGCACTCCACATAGTCCGCCGGCCACCAGAAGCGAAAGAAGACGGCGATGCTCACCACGTCTGATGTCGCCCGCTACTGAGGGGTAACCTCGAAGCGCATTGATCGGATCGAGCGCCAATACGAAACCCAGCCAGACGAGTGGCGCGAGCCAGGCTGAAATCACGAGCAAAGGCAAGGCGGCACCCAGGATTCCAATTCCCATCATTATCCACAAAGACCTGTCCGTTAGCCTCAACGGCCTTGCGGGTCTCGTTCGCAAGAAAGCGGTTGCGGCAAATAGTTCCGCGGTTTCGAATATCGCGGGCGAAATGGTTGCGAATGCCCAGTCATAGCCTGCTCGACGAAGAAACAGATTCGGCTCGAGATTGTGATAATGCCACCACAGCTCAAGATCGGATCGCCAGAAACGAGGCGTATTATACAGCTCGAACAGCCACCAACTCCCGACCGAGATGACAGCGATGATCAAGAACTCCGCGCGGTTGGTAACCAGCAGCGACCGGCCCTTGATCTTGTAGACTAGAGCGTCGACGAAGAGAATATATCCCGTCCAAATTATCGGTGTGAACCAGCGTCCGACGATCTGGTTTCCCGAAAACAGGAGCGCTTCAGCGAGGAAGATAATTAACAAGCCGATATGCCCGTGAGACTTAAACCCGGCTGACGATATATTGGTGATTTCGTCGATCGGCATCGCGCAGAGTATACTACAGCGCGGCGCCACCTTACCCCGCGCCAAAATCTTCATTAAACTCCGAGACTGCAACTCGTGAACACCAGGTCAACCGTAAAAACCAAGGCGCCATCGACGCGAATTTATTTCAGCGTCAGGTTCGCTGTGATTGCGGTCGTCCTCGTTGCCGTCGCTCCCGCCTGCTCGCGAAGATCGCCATCCAAAGCGAATGGCGCCGAGAAGGAGATACTAATCGCAGCCGCGGCGGACCTCGGATCCGCCTTCGAAGAGCTCAAACCACAGTTCGAGTTGGACACTGGAATCAAAGTGAGGTTCAGCTTTGGATCGACCGGCACACTTGCTCAGCAGATCGAAAACGGCGCGCCGGTCGATCTGTTCGCGGCTGCAAACGTCGAGTTTGTAGATCGCCTGAATCGCGAGGGATTAATTCTCCCGGATACAAAGGCGCTCTACGCACGTGGAAGGATAACAATCTGGACGCGCGCCGACAGTCAACTGAGACTCGAGCATATTCAAGATCTGGCTCAGCCGGGTGTGAAGCGCGTCGCAATAGCGAATCCCGAACACGCGCCTTATGGGGAAGCCGCGCGGGAGGCGCTGCAGTCGGCCGGGGTGTGGAGTTCCGTCGAACCGAAAGTGGTTTTCGGGGAGAACGTGCGCCAGACGATGCAGTTCGCGGAGAGCGGGAACGTTGACGCGGCCATCGCCGCGCTTTCGTTGAGCGTGCTCAGCGACGGCCGTTGGGTTTTGATTCCGGAGGACCTTCACAAGCCGCTCGATCAGGCTCTTGCAGTGATCAAAGGCAGCCGGGCTGAGAGCGAGGCACGGCAGTTTGCGTTGTTCATCAACGGACCGAAGGGCCGGCCGGTCATGCGTAAGTACGGCTTCGTTCTTCCCGGCGAAGAGGCGTCTAATTAGTTGAGCCTTGTGCTTGCTGGCAAAGACTCAAGCGCGCATGAAGATTCTGTCTGAATGGGTCCGGCGGGTGGCTTGACAAGAAGTTGCGCAAGGCTATTCTATCCTTTGGCCATGGACTCGCAAGCAGGATCGTCGCCACCTCAGGATTCCTACCGAACCCAGCAAAAAAGACCGGATGGAACCAACCAAACCGCCAACCAGGGTTAGAGTCGTCGTCGCCACATCGGTGATGCTCTCATTCATCTCCTTCTGGCGAGCAGCGGCCATCGTGCTCAACGACCTTGGCTCGTCGGCATTCTACGCAGGCGGGCTTGCCGAGGAATATATCGGCAAGTCTGCACCCTGGTTCATCCTTGGGGTGATGCTTTTCAGCTACGCGGTTCGAGTGGTCTACATTGAATCGTCATCGATGTTCACGCGAGGCGGCGTCTATCGCGTGGTGAAGGAGGCGATGGGCGGGACGATGGCGAAGCTAAGCGTGTCTGCCCTGGTCTTCGATTTCATCTTGACCGGACCGATTTCCGGCGTGACGGCTGGCCAGTACATCGTCGGGCTTGTCGCCAGCACGATGAAATACCTCGGCACCCCGTGGTCCCCCTCGGCCCTTACCGCCAACTACCTGGCGGCGGTGATTGCGGTGCTTGCGACCATCTACTTTTGGTGGCGCAACCTAAAAGGGGTTCACGAATCGAGCGACGACGCGATGCGGATCATGTACGTCACCACCGTTATGGTGGTGATAATGATCGGCTGGGGATGCTTGACCTTGCTTGTTCGAGGCGGGCAGATGCCCCCGGCGCCGATTCCGTCGAATCTGACATTCTCCGCCGCGCCCGAAAACGCGCTGGGGTGGCTCGATAATTTGCGCTGGTTCGTGCGGATCGGTGACCGTTTCACCTTGGCGGACAGCGCGCCAAGCCTTATCGGTCTACTCGGCATCTCGATTGCGTTTGGCCACTCGGTTCTTGCGATGAGCGGTGAAGAGACGCTGGCGCAGGTGAATCGCGAACTGGAACACCCGAAGCTGAAGAACCTGATGCGTGCGGGTGTTGTAATCTTCATCTACTCGATTTTATTCACCGCATTGGTTTCATTTTTTGCGGTCGCAATTATCCCGGACGAGGTGCGGCCTGACTATTTCAGAAACCTCATTTCGGGACTGGCGATGCACTTCGTAGGTCCGGAACCGCTCAAGCTGCTGTTCCAGGGTTTCGTGGTGATCGTCGGGTTTCTGATGCTCTCGGGCGCAGTAAACACCGCGATCCTTGGTTCGAACGGCGTTCTGAATCGAGTTTCAGAAGACGGAGTGCTGACCGACTGGTTTCGCGCCCCGCACCGGAAGTACGGGACCACGTATCGAATAATCAACCTGATCGCGATCCTTCAGATAGTGACCATCATCGCGTCGGGAGGAAACACGTTTCTGCTGGGCGAGGCCTACGCCTTCGGGGTGATTTGGAGCTTCACCTTCAACGCGATTGCAACTGTCGTGCTTCGCTTCAAGCGCCCTGAAGAGCGCGAGTGGAAGGTTCCGCTTAATATTCGCATCGGCAAGCTTGAGATTCCGATGGGACTGATAACCATCTCGCTCATCCTCCTCTCGCTGGCGATGACCAACCTGATGACGAAGAAGGTGGCGACCATATCGGGCATCGCATTCACGCTGGCCTTCTTTGTGATTTTCACCATTTCAGAGCGAATCAATGAGCGAAAGCTGGACATGACTCTGGCGAAGCTTGATCAGTTTCAGCTTCAGCACAGCGAGTCGATCGAGCTTGAAACGGTGGGCGCTCGACCGGGAAACAAACTGGTTGCAGTCCGCGACTACAACACGCTCTCTCACCTGGAGCACGTGCTGGAACGCACGGACACCGATGAGCAAGACATCGTCGTGATGACGTCACGCTTGGTAACCGGTCCCGGAGGGGGCGAGCGCGATCTGCATGATGAAACGCTGTTCACCGACTATGAGCGGCGGTTGTTTACGCGAGTCGTGGGCCTCGCAGAGAAATACGGTAAACCGGTGGAGCTCGTTGTCGTTCCCGCGACCAATATCTTTGACGCGGTGGCCCAGACCGCTTTGCGGCTAGATTCCGCCGAGGTGGTGGCCGGGCTGTCCTCGAAGATGACTTCGGCGGAGCAAGCTCGCGAACTTGGCCGCGCGTGGGAACGGCTCCCCGAAAAACCCCGACGCCAGGTCGCTTTCAAGGTGATTGAAGCGTCCGGTGTTGAACACGTGGTCTATCTGGGGGCTCACGCCCCACACCTTACGGAAGATGACGTCAATCTGATTCACAAGCTCTGGATCCAGGTGAGCAGCGTCCCTGGTCGCCGCAAAGTGCACCATCGCGATGTTGTCAGGGTCGCGCTTGATCGTCTCGACCGCGACCTCAGAGGAAAGACTGACGTGATGCTGGACTTCTACAACCTCGAGCACAGAGAGTCGAATGGCAAGCCAGCAGCGCAAAAGCGGAAATAATCTGGACTCTGACGCGCTCATACGAACTCTTGGTGTCATTGATGTCATTTCGGTCGTACTCACCTAAGGCAGAAAGCACTGGGCAACGTCGCTCGGATGCCGCGCGAGCGTCTCAGCGGCAGCGTGAGAGTTCCGCAGACGCTGATTCATTGCGGGAACGGATCTATGGTTTCAGTGATCTCTCGAATTACTCTCCGCGCGACCGACTGGTCATTGACATTGCGGACCTTGCGTTCTACTCATCGATTCGAGTGATCTGCTCGACTCTGCGATGGCAGGTTCGAGGACGCGAACATCTCAACAAGATCCTTGAAAGCAACCATCACCCGATTTTCGTTTTTTGGCACGAGTGCATATTCTCTGCCACCTTCTTCTGGCGAAACCGCGGAATTGTAGTCATGTCGAGCGCAAGCCGCGACGGCGAATACACCGGTCGAGTTATAAAAAGGTTCGGCTACGGAACCGCGCGTGGTTCTTCGACGAGAGGTGGGGGGCGCGCGCTGGCTGAAATGGCGCGATGCCTCAATAGCGGGTTGGAAGTTGCGTTTACGATTGATGGTCCGCGAGGCCCGGCCCGTATTGCCAAATCAGGGGCGATTACGTTGGCGCGCCATACGGGACAGGCGATACTTCCCTTTCATATTGCACTTAGCAGGTACGTTGAGCTTCCAACCTGGGACCGGCTCCAGATACCGGCACCTTTTTCTCGCGCGGCGGCTTTGATAGCTGAGCCGATCTATGTGGCTCGAGACGCGAGTGCCGAGGAAACAGCGACGAAGCAGGCGATGTTGCAGTCCACGCTGGACCGCCTCCGTGAGGACGCCGAAACCTGGCGGCAAGAGTAAATCGGAGAAACCAGAATTGAATCGCGGCGAAGACGTTCGCCAGCACTCACTGTACCTTGTCTCGAGTTAGAGAGCGACTTCACCGAGCAAAACCTGAGAAAGAATACTGTTGCCCTTTCGGACCTGCTATCGTATCTTGGACTCGCCGCACCCCGGCGGGCTTTGTCCTTGCGGTGCCCCTACCAACGTAAGCAGACCCCGCACTAACGAACTTTGGACTCGCCAATTAGCCAGGGCTTCAGGAGACAAGGATGAGCTTCTTAGACCTTCAGCCGATTCTCGACAAAATGCTCTCGGTCGCCGACAACATTTCCGACTTGAACTTTTCTGTCGGCAGGCCTCCGCAGGTTGAAATCAACGGTCGCCTCACACCTGTCGAAGTCAAAGGTTTACGGAACCTGACTCCTTATCAAACCGAGATAATCGCAATGTCGCTGCTGGAGGGGAACGCTGATGCAGCGCGCAGATTCGTCCAGACGGGTTCGGCGGACATTGGTTACGCGATCCCCAGCAAGGTGCGATTCCGGGTAAACATCTTCAAACAGCGTGGCTCCATTTCTGTCGTCATGCGTGTCATCCCGACTAACGTTCCCACTATTGACAGTCTCCTGCTGCCTCCACAATTAGGCGAGGTGTCGCAACTGAAGAATGGCATTGTACTCCTGACCGGACCGACGGGTTCGGGGAAGACCTCTACACTTGCTGCAATTATCGACAAGATCAATACCGAACACAGCTATCATATTGTCACGATCGAAGACCCAATCGAGTTTCTTCATCAGCACAAAAAGTCGACGATTAATCAGCGTGAGCTAGGTACCGATACGCCGGCGTTCGCACTTGGTCTGAGAGCAGCGCTGCGCCAGGCGCCCAAGGTAATTCTGGTCGGTGAGATGCGCGACATGGAAACCACGGAGATCGCGCTTGAAGCTTCGGAGACGGGACACCTCGTCCTGTCGACGCTGCACACCACCGATGCGTCAAAAACAGTAAATCGAATAATCGGCATCTACCCGAAATCTGAGGAGCACGTGATAAGGACCCGCTTAGCGCAAGCGTTCCGTTACATCGTATCCCAGCGTCTGATCCCACGTGCAGATGGTGAGGGCAGAATCGCCGCCGTTGAGATCCTTAAAGCGACGCCGCGTTCTCGCGAGTACATAGAGCAAGGCGAAAGCGAAGGAAAGACCTTGCTCGAAGCAATGAACGATGGTGAGCTTGAGGGAATGCAGCACTTCGATCAAGTGATCGAGCGAATGATTCGCAGCGGCGTGATCACACAAGACGACGGGCTCTCCTTTGCAACGAATCCTTCAAATCTCCTGCTTCGGTTGTCTGGGCTCGGCACGTCGGATGATATGTTAAGCAGGCGTGAGGAACGCAACTACGTACCCGGCCGGATGCCCGAAGCGGCGCGGCAGCGCGCGGCCGAAAGAGCCGAGAGATGACATGGATGACGCACCACGTGATTGGTTTACAGTGATTGCTTCCGTAGCCCTTCAAGCATCAAGCGCTGACCCAAGGGGGAAACAATGATAGCCAGCTGTCCACAGTGCGCAATGAGCCTCACATTCGATGATACCCGCTTGCCAACCGAGTCATTCAACGTCCTTTGTCCGCGTTGCCGTCAATCAGTGACAATAATGCCCCCGCCCAAGGAGGAACCGCGGTTGCCAGGAATCACCGGCGCACTGGATTCTATTCCTGACGCAGAGCCTGGCTATCCGGATTCTTTGCGCGCGCTAGCTGATTTGTTGCTCGCTGGGCTCAAGTCACAACCTCAAACCTCGGACGCTAAAAAGTGGCAGCGCCGTCGAGTGCTGCTATGTCTGGACGATGCAACGATGAGAGAGGCTTTGCGTGGAGCCTTGGAGCCTTCTCGGTATGAGATATTCTCCGCGGACTTCGCGCCCGAAGCGATTGAGATTCTCCACGAATCAAGGGCGGAAGTGATTGTGCTTAGCCCAAGCTTCGACGGAGATCACCAGGGCGGCTCGGCCATGATGCATTATGTCAACAGTCTAACTCCTCAAAATCGGCGGCGTACCTATGTCGTTTTGGTTTCTCCGCAGTTGCGTACCCTTGATACCTATCTCGCATTTGCAAACGGCGTGAACCTGACAGTGCATCCCGAAGACCTGGCCTCGCTGCAGTCGATTTTGGAGAGGAGTGTCCGCGATTTCAACGAGCTCTACCGACCGCTAAACCAGGCCAGTTCGGTCGCACCTTTCTGATCCCAATGCCGCAGGTCAAGAGTTCATAGCGATGTGCCAGAATTTGACATACCTGCAGCTTTCTCGATAATCTCTTCAAAAGTTTAAGTAACGCGCCCGTAGCTCAATTGGATAGAGCACCAGACTTCGGATCTGGGGGTTACAGGTTCAAGTCCTGTCGGGCGTACCAGTCCTTTCACCCGAAGAACTCGATCCTCGAGATATGCGCGACGAGTGTCGATCCGGCCGGTTGGTTATTGGGGTTGAAACTTCTTGACTTGGAAAACTCGAATGAATATGATGGTGCGGTGCACCGAGTCGTCTAATCGACAAGCCCCCTTGAACATTCAGTAGCCCCCTTTCTGAATGTTCCTTACCCAGTGCACCGCCAAAACAGTACCGCTTTATGGCAGGAACATAAGGCGGTGTTGTTTACGGGGCGAGTTTATACCATACCTTTCAAGAGGATGCAAGGAAAAAGTTAAAGTAAAATGTGAGGCTCCATTTAGGCGGGTGGGTCCTCCGAGGTCAACCGTTTTACATACAGTATTTACCGAAACAGGATTACCCGAGAAAAAATTCCATTCCCGGCCAAACAGCCACAATTTTCAGAGAAACGACCTAACTCCCTACGGCGTCTTGATCGTCGAATTCCAAGAAGCTGCTCACAATTCTTATTGTTCTAAGTAGACTCCGCTGGCTCTGGTGCAGATTTGCGCACCCCGAAGGCGATGATTCGCAGTTAATTCATGTCTATCGAGGAAGCTGCCAGGGTGGAAGGTCGAGTGGCTGCATTTCGCGGGTTTGTAAGAAGGCAAAGGGACGGGAGGCGCGCTCGCAGGTGGTGTCTAATTATAAGCCGCTGTCCAGCAATCGTGACGCGAGTTCAGAACGACCTCGAACGTTCGCCTTTTGGTACACCTTGTCAAGATGTTTATTGACGGTTTCGACGCTGATCCTGAGGCTCTGCGCAATCTCTAAATTCTTGTTCCCCTTCAAACACTCCACCGCAACCTGCGCTTCTCGCTCGGTCAGGCCCCAGGTCTGCCTCAAGTGTTCCTCATAGCTCGACCAGCGAGAAGCGGAGCGCTTGACCAAGCAGAGGACATAGCTCTCCTCCCCAAGCATTCCCTGGGGCATCAAGGTGCAATGGATTTCGTGTTCGATCCGACCCACTGTTGTATCACGAACTGAGGTCCGCTCGGACGCGACGCCTCGTGACTCATAGGAACTTTGATAGAAGTCGGCGCCGGATTCTATTACGGCGGCGACCAGCAGATGACCCTCTCGGTTATCAACCAATAGTTTGTCAAACGCGCGATTATGCCAGATGAGTTGCCCCTCCGAGTTCATGAACACCGCGCCTTCACTGATTTCGTCAAGCGCCGCAGCGAGTGAATCGAGTCGATCTCTTCCTTCCGATGGAGGCGCGGCCAAAGGCACGGATGCATAGGACCTTTGAGCTAACATGCAGAGCTCCCTTTTCTTTTCTTGCCAGTTGGAGGCGAGATAACCACGCGTTCTAAGGGTTAGGCGATCTCGACGAGTCGGCAAAATCACTTCTTGAGGGGCAGGGAGGCTGGCATTCTACCCAGGGGTCGCAGAGATACTGCTCCCCAAGCCTCTGTCCGGGCGCTCGATCAGGAATCCCGTGATCGAAACCTCACGAGAAGTAGCTTCGATTTGGTTATAAGTCGGGCAGTTAGCATTGTCAACACTTTTGAACATCCGCACCTAGTGGCCTTAGGACCCCCACTGCTCTCGATGATGTACCTTCTGGCCGTTCGGGGCGCGTTCGATCCTTCGCACCTGGAAAGTCGCTTTGATTCTCCCTTTAAGTACTGATGACACCGCAAGTATTACGCGGGGACACAGTCATCGTGCACGACAACTTGTTCAAGACTCTTCTGAACGACTCGAACATAGTCGGCGTCACTACTTTGGCCAGTTTCCAACGGGGGAGACTGCGAGTTCTGCCGGGAGACCGCGTCCGCGCGAACAAAAGAAAAGATCACATAAGGGAAGCCTAGATGCCTAAGCCAATCTCAGAACTCGATAAAAGGGGAAAGGGCGACGCAAGCTCGAACGGCGGAACCAACGCTGGTGCGGACGGCGATGCGCGACGCACGGCACTTTCCGACCTGGTCAGCCAACACCTCCGCACCAAGGGCTTGCGTCAGGTCGACTTTTGCCGCCGAACAGGCTTCGACCAGGGCTTGCTGTCCAAGATACTGTCTTCAGTGGTGACTACTCTCAACGTTGAATCAGCACTAAAGCTCGCCGAAGGTTTGGGGCTTCCGCCAAGCGTTGTGTTTGAGAGCATCGGCAAGAAAGACGTCGACGATCTACTCCGAAAGTTTTATCGCATCAACGACACCGTGATGTAGTGGCTACACGTGTGATCAGTGCATCGCGCCTTCTAACCGCTCTGGGTACGGTGTCTGATCTGCGTCCCTGACGGTCGCCACAACCAACCGTTTCTTCTGGCTCGGGTCCTCACCGCATCTCAACCATACTTCTCAGTGGATGCAGGCAAGCGATATAATTTTGCTGGTTGGAAGGACTCTCTGGTAACGACGGGCAAAAATGCCAAAGGCTTCCGAAATAGTGTCCAGCTATCTGCAATCGGAGATTGTGCGAGGCTCGTTTCCTGGCGCGCAGTACCTGATCGGTGAACGCCAACAAGTCATCGCGGAAGACGCACTCGGTTGGGCGGTCATTGAGCCCGAACTCATACCGGCGACTGTCGACACGATCTACGATCTCGCCTCGCTCACGAAGCCGCTCATCACGTCGCTGCTCGTCGTCTTATGCGCCCAGCGCGGCGCGTTGGATCTGACCGCGCCGCTGGCAGCCTACCTTGAAGAGTTTGATAACCAGGAACGCAAAATTACGCTGACCGAGCTACTGACGCACACTTCAGGCCTCCCCAATTGGCGGCCGCTCTATGTCGAGGCGAAGAGCCGCGAGGAAGTCCCGGCTACGATTGCTCGAGTCTCTTTGGAACAGCGCGCGCACGACTCGAAAGAAGTTGTCTACAGCGACCTCAACTATATCCTCCTGGGGTTCGTGCTGGAGCGCTTGACCGGTGAACGTCTGGATCACCTGGCGGAGCGAGACATATTCAACCCGCTGGGGTTGGGACGCACAATGTTCAACCCGCCAGCCAAATTGATTCGAGAGATCGCGGCTACCGAGCGCGGCCAGGTGTTCGAACTGGCAAATGCTCTCGCCGACGTGAGGATGCGAGGCGGCGACCGGGCAACTCTCGAGCTTTCATCTCCGGGAAATCTTAGCGGCAATGCTTTCCCCTCGTCGCTCACTTCGTCGCTTCTTCCATTCTCCGCAGAACGAGACCCGTGGAGAACTGATGTAATCTGGGGAGAGGTCCACGACGGCAACGCGCACTTCATGGGAGGCGTGGCAGGACACGCCGGGTTGTTCTCAACCGCGCGCGACGTCTTTCGAATCGCGAATCAGTTTCTCGACGGGAGCCAGTTATTGGAGCCTGGTTGGCTTCACTTGTTCCGCGACAACCTGACTCGCGGATCCGATACATCGAGATCGATCGCTTGGATTCGCGCCCAAACGCGTGATTGTTCAGCAGGCCCGGCCCTGTCGCCCGCCGCTATAGGACACAATGGCTTCACCGGCGGAAGCGTGTGGATGGAGCCCAATGAACGGCGTATCTTCATCCTGCTGACGAATCGAGTGCACCCCCACGTAGACGCGATCGATATGCGTGAGATAAGGCGGCGTTTTAATACGCTAGCAGTTGAAACCGTCGCTGGTTTCTAGGTTTCAAGTGAAAACGTTGTAAGCTGTGCTAAAGACGCTCGACAGATACATAGACGATCACCCGAAGCGCACCGACACCTTCGCTTCGCAGTGGTCAAGACTAGGCCGCGACCGCAGATTCACTCTGCTGTTCGCGATCTCTGTAGTCACTCATCTTGTCTTTTATGCTGTTCTCATCAGGCTCGATTCCTGGGCGATCATGCAAGCCAGGCAAGGCGTCAGGCAACAAGTCGACCTGGTCAAGTTTGTCGAAATAGCGCCGCCCCCCGATCATCTGCCGCTTCGCAGCGCCCCCGAGCCTCTCGAGCGAGCTGATCTCAAACGACTTCAGTTTGACCCAGCGAGCGCCGACGATATTCACCTGATTTCGCGGTCTCCAAAGCCAAGCGAACAGCGCGGCAGCGGCGGACGGCTCCATTCTTCTGATCAGATCGAACGGCAACTCAGAGCCTCGCGCGGAAACGCACCGCGCCAACCGCAGGACTCTAAGACTAATCAAACTAGTCCGCCAGCGACGTCGTCAATTCAAGCGAATCGCCTTCCGAACCTCGAAGAAGCCCGGATTGCTCAGACTCCCCCCACACAGGCGGCCGCAGTTCCGCCCGCGCCTTCGTCCACTCGAGATGCCAGCCCTCCTAGCGCCGGCACGGAAGCAGCTTCAGCCGGCACTCGCCGAGGCAGCAGCTCCGAGTCCACTGCGCTGGGACTCGAGGCAGCTCAAGCTCAGTACATGGCTTTGGTGCGCTCCAAAATCAGCAAAGCAAATGAGCGCATAATGCCGCGAGATTGGATCAAAGACGTGCTTCGCGACAAGGTATCCGTTGATTTCGAGCTGATCATCAGGCGCGATGGTCAGATCCTGTCCACGCGCCTCGTGCACGGGTCCGGTTATTCAGTGCTTGACGCCTACGCCAGACAGGCTATATATACAGCAAGTCCCTTTGAAGGTTTCCCCCAAACCGCAGGCAACACCATCATCTTTACGGTGAAGGTCTACTTCTACACGTTGTAGTTGCGCTTATGAATAAAGGTTTCGCCAGGCGGCGCACCACGCGTCACCTCGCCGTAATCCTGGCATCAATCGTGTCGGGCTGTGCGCAGGCCGGTCTACTCGGAGCTTCAACTTCTTTCGCAGCCGTTCCGGAGCAAAAGCACTCTACGCCTCGTCAAGATAGTTCCGCGCAAACCAGTCAAACAGACGACGATACGAGCTTCACACGCCCTCGCAGAGCTGAATCGCAAACGGGAGGGGTGAAGGGCTTCGCGTCAACCAACGGACCGATCATTCGAATTGCCTTGATGACCGACGTCACGTCGGTCTCGCTCACTTCCTCATACAGAATGATCGTGCGCCGACGAGAGAGACGCACCGAGGACGGCAAGGAAGTCGAAAGCGGATCACTGCGTGTGGACTTGCGTCAACAGGGCGAACCGTCTTCTGCTGTGGAGTCTAAGCCTGTCTATGCCGTCCGCGTGGCGACCTCGTCCGAGGCCCGCAGGGCGCGCAAGCTGACTGATGAGCTGAAGAAGAAATTCTTCGAGCCGATTACCACGGCTTTCGACGAGCGGCAAAAAGAATACTCCGTACTGATCGGGAAATTCGCCACTCGCAGCGAGGCGACACGCTTGGCCGCGCGCCTCCGCGTCGCCGGTTACGACGAGCCTCAAATCGTTACGGCTACCCCGAAGACCTCCGAGTCTGCAGACGACACAACCGCTCGCGCGTCGAACTACAAAGCTCGACCCAGCTCCATCGCCGACAATAGTTCTGGCAGCAAAGCCGGGCGTCATCCGCTCCGATTGGTTGCACTTTTTGCCGATAAGCGGTCGGTTTCGAGCGAGGAAGAGCTGATAGTCTCACCGCTCGAGACGTCATCGAAGGAGAAGGGCGGAGAACCAACGGTCTCCGCTCGGGTCGACGAAAATAAGAGGCCCCCGAAGCACTCTGACCGAGACAACTCAGCGGATGCCGGCGCGAGAGTCGCGCCGCCCGCGTCGGTGCGTGTTGCCGGCAAAGACTATCGTGGCGAGATGCACCTTGTGTTAAACCCGCGAGGACGCATTAACGTCGTCAACTCGCTTCCCCTGGAGGAGTATCTTCGCGGTGTGGTTCCAGTGGAGCTCTCGCCGGGTCAATATCCTGAGCTCGAAGCGCTCAAGGCCCAGGCGGTCGCGGCGCGCAGCTATGCGCTTGCACGGCTCGGTCAACATCGGGATGAGGGGTTCGATCTCGTAGACGATACGAGAGCTCAAGTGTACGGAGGGCTTTCTGTCGAACGCGAGTTGAGCAATCGCGCAGTCGAGGAGACCCGCGGGGTCGTGGCCGCGTACCCGGTCGAAGATGGGAAACTCGTTCCCATTGAAGCGCTTTATACCGCGAACTGCGGGGGTCGAACCGAAAACAACGAGGAAGTCTTCGGCGGAACACCTCTGCCTTATCTGCGCGGTGTATCTTGTTCGCCCGACGAGCCATCGGTAGCAGCGCGCGAGATCACCACGAGACGAGCCGTCGATCCGCTGACCGGAACCGAAGGCCGCTCGCTAGCTCGCGAAGTTGGGCTTCTCTCCGTGCTCGGCTTTTCGATCCCGAGGCGAGTCACCGGCCAATACCTGCGAAGCTCGCCCGATCAAGACGAAGTGAGAAGCTGGGTCGAACAAATCAATCGGCTAAGCAGAAACGAGAAACGGCGATTTCCGCCTGGCGACTCTACGCGCCTCGTCGAGTTCCTGCATCTGGTAGCGACTTCTTTTTATGGCGAGGGCCGAGCGGGCACCCTCCTGGCTCCAGCCGACGTTGACTACGTGCTTGGAGGCTTGCCGGTCCGAGAGCTTCCTCGCGAGGCCCGCGCGGATGTTGCGATGCTCTTGCGAGACGGGATTCTCCATCTAACAGGCAGCGGCGCGATCGATTGGCGCGCAATCATCACGCGAGGCCAGGCTCTTGAAATTGTCGCTCGCGGAGTCTCCTCAAAGTTACCGCTTGTCGATCTAAGAGCTCAGACTACTAATTCCTTATCTCTAAAATCGGAGATCGCTGCAGGAACCCTGAAAGGGCATCTGATGATTGCGAGCGCACAGATCCCAGCACCTCGCACCCCTGGCTCACGCTACCAAAGCGTCAACACCGCGGCGAGCGGTCGGCCTCCGCGCGCGGAGCAAGATGGTGACGCCGAAGGCAGGTCCGCGCGAGCAGCAGCAACCACCGTTACTCACGCCAAAACGACCGCGCAGGAGTCTCAGCTAACCATCCCGCCAGGGGGCATAGAAATCGCCGACGACGCCTGGCTGTTTCGTAAACTTGGCGACGTCAGCTATGCCGTCCCCAGGCTTACGCTCATCGGCGGCGAACGCGTCACCTATCATCTGAATGCCGCGGGGAGAATTGACTTTCTGGAAGCAATGATTTCAGATCGGGGCGCCGCGAGCGACCGCTTCTCGAGCGTAGCTCAGTGGCAGGAGCGAGTGCCGGTTGAGGACATTCGTCAGCGACTGGCCGGCGCGCGTATCAACGTGGGTAACATCGACAACATCGAGCCGGTTGCGTTCAGCTCGTCGAATCGAGTGACCGAGGTCGAGATCACCGGCGACAAGGGTCGCGCGCGCCTCGGTCGCCCTCAAATTCGCTCCGCGTTTGGAGTGAAGGAGTACATTTTCGTGGTCGATCGCGAAATTGACGCCGACGGTCACGTCGTGGCGTTCGTCTTTACCGGCCGCGGATGGGGCCATGGAGTCGGGATGTGCCAGGTCGGGGCATACGGTCTCGCAAAGGATGGCTACTCATACGCAAAAATCCTTCAGAAGTATTACACCGGCATCAGGTTGCAAAAGATGTACTGAAAGAGCTGCGCCGGCAACCCTATGACACCCCCAGAGAGTGTCATAACCGTCGTTGTAGCAAGCCTGCCAACGTAAGATACTGTACTCGCCGGAACCCTGCGCGCCGACAATTTATTGAGGCGGCACGTACTTGCAGGCAAAGTGCGCGCAGGTTGGGCGCATCTACAACTTGATGCAGATGGACTTCAGGAGCCCACTTTCAGGAGGTGAATGAATGCGAAACCTACTTATGCTGACAGCGGTCTTGTTTGTTGTTGCTTTGCCCGTGAAAGCTCAAAGCCAGGACTATCCGAGCGCGGAAGTCTTCGGCGGCTACTCTTACCTCAACACCAAGTTCCTCGACCGAGATAGCTTGCATGGCTGGGGATTCAGCCTCGCTTACAACCTCGGCTCGCAATGGGGGCTTGTCTCCGAATTCAGCGGACACTACGGAAACGCTAGCGTCCCGGGAACATCCGCAAAAGTCGACCTGAAAAAACACACATTCCTGTTTGGGCCGCGGTTTTCGGCGCGCTCCGACGGCGCGACCGGGTTCGCGCACGTGCTGCTGGGAGGCGCCAACTCGAAGATCGAAGGGATCGACACCGGCACTGGGTTCGCTCTCGCTGTCGGCGGCGGCGTTGACGTGAATGTCGGCAAGAAGTTTGCAATCCGAATAATCCAGGTCGACTACCTGCCGGAGCGCTCGTTCGGTAGCTGGACTCAAAACTTCCGAGCGCAGGCCGGGGTCGTGTTCAAGTTCGGCCAGTAGCCTTTGACGCCTTTCAAACCCTCTAACGATGGCGGGAGCGGCCATGCCCTCCCGCCGTTTCGCGTCTGCATCGACAATGTCGTCGAGACGTACTGCGCCCGGTCGATAGTACGTTTCGTCCCATCTTGCGGCCAATGATTCCCGCGGTGATCACGTCGCCTCCTTCCTGTAGCCGCGCGAAAGAGCTCGAACGTTTTTGACCCGCTGCGTGCAATCTGTATAATCACGGACTGCTCCCCGCCTTCCAGCGGCATCGCGGTGGGGATGATCTGTACTCGCGTTGCGCTGCTTCAATGAAAAGGCTAACCAAATCAGTTGTGGTTGTGTGCGCCGTAGTCGTCATCATCGGCATAGTCTTGCTGCGCGCCTCCGGAAAACCCGAAGCGCCGCGCCAGCCGATTGAGTTCGATCACTGGCAGCACGTGACAAAAGAAGAAGGGCCGCAGCTTGAATGCACGTTCTGTCACGAAAATGTAGATAAGTCTTCGCACGCCACGATTCCAAATATCATCACGTGCATGGGATGTCACGAATCAATCTTGACCGAAAGCGGGGAGGTTCAGAAACTGGCAGCATTCGCCGAGCGCAAGGAGCAGCCTCCGTGGCGTCGAGTGTACTGGCACGAACCCGAGGCAAATGTTTTCTACACGCACAAGCCCCACATACGCGCGGGGCTCGAATGCATTACGTGTCATGGCAAGGTTGGAGAGATGCATCGAGTGCGTCGCGAAGTGGATCAAACGATGGGATGGTGCATCGACTGCCACCGGACAAGAAGCGTGAGCATCGATTGCTACGTGTGCCATCGTTGAGCCGAAATGGAACAACCGATGAACACAGATAAACACCGAGCATAAGATCTGTACTTGACCTGTGTTCATCTGTAGTTCCGAATCTGTCTATGAAAAGACGCGAATTCATAATCCTGAGCGGCGTCGGAGCGACCAGTGCCTCGTTGCTATCGGCATGTGGGCATCCTGAAGAGAAACTCATCCCTGCTTTCATCCCTGACGAAGAGTTCGTTCCGGGCATCGACTACTGGAAAGCGAGCACCTGCGGAATGTGCCCCGCAGGCTGCGGCATCATCGTTCGCACTCGCGAGCACAAGGCGAACAAGATCGAAGGCAATCCGTTTCATCCGGTGAATCGCGGAGCGTTGTGCGCGCGAGGCCAGGCCGGGCTTGAAGTGCTCTACAACCCAGATCGGATCAAAGGCCCGATGAAGCGGGTTGGCGAACGCGGCGACGGCAAATGGGAAGAAATCAGTTGGGATGAGGGAATCAAGATGCTTGCCGACAAGCTTCGAGAGGTCGATCCGACTGCCTACAATGACCAGGCCTTGTTCGTCACGACGGATTCGAGAGGTGTTACCGCACATGTCGGGCACCGTCTTATGGAGGCCTGCCGGAAGGGCGCTTATGTTGTCTGGCCTTTGTTCAATGAAGTAGGAGCCGAGACCAGCTACTCGACCGGCTATCGCAGCGCGACCGTGTTCGATCTAGCAAACTCTACATATCTCATTTCTTTCGGCGCCCGCTTCCTGGAGACGTGGCATTCGCCGGTAATGTACTCGCAGGCTTACGGCGAGTTTCGGGGTAGCAGCGGAAAAACGAGAGGCAGGTTCATTCACGTTGAACCGAGAATGTCTATGACCGCCGCCAACGCGGACGAATGGTTAGCCCCGACTCCCGGCACCGAATACCTTGTTGCGCTGGGTCTCGCGCAGGTGATAGTTCGCGAAAACCTTTACAAGAGCCCGGCGTCAGCCGCCTTCGGGAACGAGCTTGGCGAGTACGCGCCGGAGAACACCGCCGCCATCACCGACATTCCGACTGAGAAATTCATTCGCCTCGCTCGAGAGTTCGCGAAAGCCGAACGGCCGCTGGCGATAGGAGCGCTCCCCGCTAACGCAATGCCGGCGGTTACGCTCCTGAACACGTTGGTCGACAATCTGAACAAGAAAGGTGGGGTGCTTCTTCCCTCGCGGCACAACGAATACTACGGTCCGCTCAAGATGTTGGCGCCGCGTGATAGCTTCATGGAACTCTCTCACACAAAGTTTGCGGAAGCGCGCAAGATGCACGCGTGGCGCGTGATGATGATTCACAGGTTCAATCCTGTTTTCGCCACACCGGCTATCCGCGAAGAGATTCTGACGATTCCCTTCATAGCAAGCTTCTCAACGTTCATGGATGAAACGACCGAGCTGGCCGACCTGGTCCTGCCCGATCACAGTGACCTGGAACGCTGGGACCTGAAGTCTTCATATCCCACAAGCGGCGGGATGGTCGTCTCAGTCACACAACCGGTCATTGAACTGCAATGCAACACGCGCCAGACTGCTGATGTCTTGCTGGCGCTTGCGCGAGATTTGGGAGGTGAAGCTGCCGCCGCGCTGCCCTACGAATCGGCCGAAGAGATCGTTAAGAAGGGGGCGGCTGACTTCGCTGCGCATTGGGGGCAGCCGGACGCCGAAACCGCGTGGAGCGAGCTCGCCGAGCGCGGCTTTGCCGCAGCGGTCGAGGAGTTCAGGGCGAATACTTATGCGACGAAGGATCAGCTCAACACGACGCTTCTGTCGGGGCTCCAATTGAAAGCTGCCCTCGAGGAGGACCCCGATTATCCGTTGACTGCGCTCATTTATGAGCAACTCTGGCAAGGGGATGGTTCGTTCGCAAACCTCCCGGCGCTCCAGGAGCTCCCCGACCCGATGACTTCGGCAATGTGGGGGGCCTGGGTCGAGATCAATCCGCAAACTGCTCAGTCGCTTGGGCTCAAGGATGGGGACCTGGTCGACGTGCAAACTCGAACAGGCGCCGTACGGTTGCCCGCACTGCTGTATCCCGGTATCAGACCCAATGTGGTAGCGATCCCGTTTGGACAGGGGCACCTTGCATACGGCAGATACGCAAATCAAAGAGGCGCAAACCCGGCGTCTTTATTTCCACCTTCGCAAAGCGGTCCTCACCTCGAGTCTACGTCGCGCGCCAGAGTGGTGAAGGCTGCCGGAAGAGGAGAGCTGACCCGATTCGGCACGGAGCTTCAAGAACAGATGGAGAAAAGACGCTGAGTTCAGAGCTCAACCTTCAGATTGTGGCGTGCCATTCAGAAACCAAAAACCAGATGCACTCTGAACCGGACCCAGATGACCGAAGAACGTAAATCAAACAAACCCAGATGGGCGATGGTGATCGACCTCGATCGGTGCACCGGGTGCGAGGCCTGCGTGGTAGCGTGTCGCGTCGAAAACAACATCCCCACCGTGGGACCCGAGGAGGCCGCAAAGGGGCGCTCGATCAACTGGATTCGCATCGAACGCTACTTCGAAGGCGAATTCCCCGACCTCAAGGTCAAGTTCATGCCAGTGCTCTGCCAGCACTGCGAAGAAGCGCCGTGCGAGCCGGTATGCCCGGTCTATGCGACTTATCACACCGACGAAGGCCTGAATGCGCAGGTCTACAACCGATGCGTTGGCACTCGTTATTGCGCGAACAATTGCCCGTATACGGTTCGCTTCTTCAATTTCTTCGATCCGAAGTGGGACGCGCCGCTCGACAAGGCCCTCAATCCTGAAGTCTCAGTTCGCACGCGCGGCGTGATGGAGAAGTGCACCTTCTGCATCCAGCGCATTCGCAAAGGCGAGGAGAAAGCTAAGGACGAAGGCCGCGAGGTCCGTGACGGCGATGTCGTGCCGGCGTGTGTGCAGACTTGCACGACCAAGGCGATGTACTTTGGCAACATCGCCGATCCCGAGAGTGAAGTGTCAAGGCTGTCGAAAAGCAATCGGGCTTCAAGGTTGTTGGAAGATCTGGGAACGAAGCCAAAAGTGATTTACTTGAACAAGGGTGACTAAACTCGGAGCGCGAACATCCTGGGAGCGCGCGGGGCTTGCGTGCTTGAGCTCGAATGGATTGCAAGCAAGCACGCGGGCCGCGTGCGCTCCCAGGATGCCCGAGCTCCCAAATATACGATGGCAGACAAACGACCATCAGATTCGAAGATCAACTCAGACCTGCTCGCGCCGGTGAACCATCCCGGATGGGGCTGGTACGCCACGGTTGTTGTGAGCGGGCTCGTGGTGCTCGCGGCGGTAGGCGCGCTTGGCTATCAGTTCACTCTCGGTTTGGGCGTGTGGGGAATCAACAGGCCCGTCTTTTGGGCGCTCGACATAACCAACTTCGTGTTCTGGATCGGAATCTCACACGCGGGAACTTTGATCTCAGCCATCTTGCGAGTGACCGGAGCCGAGTGGCGAAGACCGGTCACGCGCTGCGCCGAAGCGATAACGGTGTTCGCCCTCATGATCGGCGCGATGTTTCCGATCATCCATCTTGGGCGGCCGTGGTTTTTCTACTGGCTGGTGCCCTATCCGAACGAGCGTGGGCTGTGGCCAAACTTCCGCTCGCCGCTCGCGTGGGACTTCTTCGCGATCAACACGTATTTGCTTGGCTCGATCATCTATTTGTACCTCCCGCTGATTCCGGACCTCGCTCTTCTGAGAGACAAATCGCGCGGCGCGTTGCGGCGAATCTACGGCGTGTTCAGTCTCGGTTGGAGAGGAACACAGCTTCAGTGGGACCGGCTCGAGCGGGCGGTGCGAGTGATGGCAGTGGTGATCATTCCTGTCGCAGTATCCGTCCATACTATTGTATCGTGGGATTTCGCGATGACCATCCGCCCGATGTGGCATTCGACGATGTTCGGACCTTACTTTGTTGCGGGCGCGATCTTCTCAGGCATCGCTGCATTGATCCTTGCGATGGCGATCATCAGGCGCGTTTTTCATCTCGAGGAGTATCTCCGGCCGATTCATTTCAATAATCTCGGGCTGCTCCTGCTCACCATGAGCCTGATCTGGTTCTACTTCACCTTCGGCGAGTACCTGACCTCGTGGTACGGCAACGAGCCCGAGGAGATGGCGGTCTTCAATTCAAAGATCTCCGGGCCTTATGCCCCGCTGTTCTGGGGAACGGTCGTTTGCTGCTTCGCCATTCCCGCTCCGATGCTTGCGATAAAGCGATTCAGGACCATCAAAGGTACGATGATCGCATCGGCGCTGGTGGTCATCGGAATGTGGTTTGAGAGATTCCTGATCATCGTGCCGACGCTCACGCATCCCCGTTTTACTTTCAACTGGGGATCGTATAAGCCGACCTGGGTTGAGCTGACATTGACGGCGGGCACGTTTGGCTATTTCGTCTTGCTGTACGCAATCTTCACGAGGCTGTTTCCGATCATCGCGGTGTGGGAGTACAAAGAGGGGTTGCCTCTTGGCGAGCACGGCGAACCAACGATTGTAGGCACGCCCGACGTTGAGTATGAAAGCGCCTGAGAACAAAAATGGCCGATGCTCACATCAAAGTTTTTGACACTCGACGCGAAGCAGTGGCCGCGCTACACGAGCTTCAACGTGAAGGCGTGCCGGACTCGTCGATAACCGTCCTGTCATCGGAGCCTTTGCATCTTGAAACGCTTCACCCGCCGAAGACTCGAATCGCGGGATTCTCGATCGCCGGCGGCGTGCTCGGAGCGGCGTTAGCGGTCCTTCTGACCGTCCTGACATCAAGACGCGTTGGTCTGGTGACCGGTGGAATGCCGATCGTTTCTCCGTGGGCCTTCGGGATAGTTGTGTTCGAATTGACCGCGCTCGGCGCGATATTGACGGCTTTGGGTCGGATGATTCTTGAAGCTCGCTTGTTGAGACGAAGACCGCTGACCGGTCAGGAAGATGCGGTGGCCAAGGGGAAGGTCGTTATCGCAATCGAGCGCGCCGAATAAACACAAAGGCACGAAGCGCAGAGGAAAGCGGAAAGTACTTTCCCTGGAGCGGCTTTGTGCCTTTTGTATTGCGCGCCCTCTGCTTAAGCCGACGCGCCTTCGCGTATCAGCGCGCGGCCGATCACCAGACGCTGTATCTGGTTCGTCCCTTCGTAGATCTGAGTGATCTTCGCGTCGCGCATGAACTTTTCTATCGGATAGTCGCGGCAGTAGCCGTATCCGCCGAATAACTGAACCGCATCGGTTGAAACCTTCATCGCGGTGTCCGTCGCGAAGACCTTGCACATCGCAGAGATCTTCGAAACATCCTTCACGCCAGCGTCAACGGCTCGAGCCGCGGTGTAAACCAGATGGCGGGCCGCTTCGACCTGCGTGGCCATATCGGCGAGCATGAACTGAATGCCCTGGAACGACGCGATCGATTGTCCGAACTGCTGCCGCTGCTTTGTGTATTCGAGCGCGAGATCGAGCGCCCCTTGCGCGATCCCCAATCCCTGGGCGGCTACAAAAGGCCTTGCAACGTCGAGGGTCATCATTGCGTGCTTGAAGCCGCGCCCTTCGGCCCCGCCAAGCAACTCGGAAGCTCCAACACGACAGTTTCGAAAGTGTGTCTCGTTTACCGGCACGCAACGAATCCCCATCAAGTCTTCGCGCTTACCCAGCTCAAACCCTGGCGTCTCTCGCTCGACTATGAAGGCACTCACGCCACGAGTGCCGCGCTCCGGATTCACCGTAGCAAAGACCGAGTAGATGCTTGCAGCCGCCCCGTTCGTCGTCCACTTCTTGTCTCCGTTAATCACGTAAGCGTCGCCCTCGCGTTCAGCGCGTGCCTGCAAGCTTCCGGCGTCCGACCCCGCGTTCTTTTCCGAGAGACAAAACGCGATCAGCTTCTTACCCGAAGCGATGTCGGGCAGATACTTTTTCTTCTGCTCCTCCGTTCCCGCAAGCACAATCGGTAATGAACCAAGCGCGTTGACGACGTAGGTGCAACCGATCCCTCCGCATATCCGGGAGATTTCCTCGACTATGATGCAGAGGTTCAGCAAGCCGGCTCCCGCGCCACCGTAATCCTTCGGGATCCAGACCCCCATCAGCCCTTGCTCCTTGAGCGCGTTGATGACGCTCCACGGATACTCGCCCGTTCGGTCGAGCTCGGCGGCAATCGGCCTGACGTATTTCTCGGCGATGTCCCGCGCAAGATCGCGATAGTGCAGGTTGTCTTTGGTTAAGAGTTCGTCCACGATAAGTCCTCCTTCGCAGGGTGGTTAATGAATCGCGGATTGTATAAGCGGACGCTCGGACAGTCAAAAGGGTTTGGGACCAGCGTTAAGCGGATTGCCGGTCATGATTTGAGGAGGAGTAAGGACTTGCCTCTAACGCGAAGCCAGCAACAGGACTCGCTCTTCAGCCATCACTGCGAGTTGTTCTTCCGAATGCTCGCGGAGTTCGGCCGGAGTCATTCGAATCATCTGCTCCAGCGTGAATGATGACATCACTCGCCGAGCAACTTCGTAACCAAGCAAGTAGCCGCCCCGGGGCGGCGCTTCGCCGCCATGAGAGCGGGTAAACCACTGGGAATACTCTTCAACCGGTGCGCTCTCTCTGATCAGGTCCAGGAACTGACGAGAGTGCTCAACGAGATCTCGGTGTTGAGACTCGTCTTCCTCTTTTGTGAAATGCAAATAAGACTCACGCGACTCGCCCGGAAAGACCTCTTCCGCCCCGGCGACCGCCATGCCCTCGATCATCAACCGCATGTGGGGCGCCCGGCAATCAGATGCTGTGATCTCCGGCTGCTGAAACAGAGAATTGAAATGATAAAGGTGAAAAAACTCGTGAGTGATCGCTATGCGCACCTGTTCGCGTGAATAGCCTGACAGCACATCCGCGCCAAGGCACAACGTGTCGGGCACGCCAGACTCGTTCTCAACAGGCCGCACTGCCCCGTCGAACTGAAACATGCTGACGCCGATGTAGATGTCTCGCTGTTGTGAATACTCTCGGAAGCGTGCTTTGAAGAGTATGACAACGTCAACCAGCGGGCTGGTTCGCAAGTCGGTGATAGTGCTATTGAATTCGCGAATGGCATCCACCTGGCCGGGCACTCGTATCAGGAACTCCTCGAGCATCGCGCGGCGAAGCACCGGGTCCGAAGTGCGGTACACTGCCCGATCGAAATAGTCGCGATGTTTGTTCTCGACCATTCGCTTCCACAGCCGCCGTTGAGCGCCCGGTGTCTTATCCTTTGCCTGTTCCCAGAAGACAAGAAAGTCGTCGACGATATTTACGACGTGATGGCCTTCAAGCAGGCGTTCGAGAATGTATTGATAGGTCGGCGACTTGTGGGCGAGCGCGGTATGTGCGAGCAGCGGAATCAGGCTAAGTGCGACGAGTGTTCTTTTGAAGCGAGCCATGTTTGCGGCTCCGTTCGCTTAAGCTCAGCACGGGTTCGCAACCTCTAACGCCTCAAGTTGCGGCTTGACTACTGTAAACCAAGTTAGCGAAAACACCAACAGAATTCTTGTAAATTCTCGGTAAATTGATTCCCCTTGGGGGTGGGAAGTTGCGTTTATGGAGACAGGCGTTCGTACATCTCGAACTCGGCGTCGGCCAGGTCATATTGCTCGAGCCTTCGATAAGCCTTGCTCAGATAATAATGCGCCATGGCGTGCCGCGGTTGAATCGACAACGCAAGCTTCAACTCCTCCACGGCGCGCGCAGTCATATCGACGTCCATGGCACGTTCGGTCCTTATCTCGTACGCCGCGCCGAGCTGGAAGTGCCCTTCGAAGTCGTTCGGCGCAAGCCTGATATACTCCTCGAGCATCTGCGCTGCTTCTTCATACAAGCCCGTAGACATCAACGCGGTGCCGAAATTCAAATAAAAAGTCTGGATCGTACGAGTGTACTGAACATCAGGAAGGGCCTTGCGATACTCGAGCGCGGCCTGAGCGTTGTCGCCCGACCCTTGATAGGCGAGGCCACGCAGATGGTGAGCGCGCGCGCTTGTGGAATCGACCTGGATCGCTCGCTCCAGGAAAGGAACCGCGCGAGGGAAGTCTTGCCTGGTCAAGTACAGTTTCCCGAGGTCGATCAAGCTGAAGAAGTGATTCGGATCGCGCGCCAGCGCCGATTGCCACGCCTCGATTGCTCCGCCCTCATCGCCGCGCGCCTGTCGAAGCTCGCCTAATATCCCAAGAGCCTTCGCGGTTTCAGCGATCTCGAGTGAGTAGTTCACGAACTGCTCCGCGCGTTGCTTGTCGTTACGCTTAACCGCTCCGACCGAGGCGTCAATCAGAAGCCCTGCTTGCTCCTCGGGGAAGGGTGACTCGCCGGCCAGATAACTCAAAGGCGAGGCGGTGTAAGCCAGCAACTGGTTCAGATTGCGCGCTACGGTTTCTTCGGCGGTCCCGACCCGCCGCGGCGCGTTAAATTCTATCAACGCGTTATCGTCGGTGTTGAGACGCGCGCCAGCAGACAGCTTTGTCACCTCCGCAGGTCCCAAATAGAAACGCGAGATCACGTCGGCGGCTCGGGTCGTGCCGATCCGCGCAAGTTCAGCGCCGATCTTCGGATCATTCAGATGAGATTTCAGCACCTCGAGGTCGAGCTGCCGTTCGCTCTTGCTGCCCAGCAGCATGAGATCACCTTCGGCCCCGCGAAACAGATATACCTGGGGAAACGCTGCGCGGAACGTTGCGATCAACGTGAGCACATCTTCGGGCGCCATCTCGTAGATCTGAAGCCATTGGCTGAAAAGCCCGTCGTCCTTCAATCGCTCTGCGCCGCGCCTGAAGTATTCGAGGGTGAAGAGATTGGCAACGCCGGTCACCCACGGATTCGAGGGCTCGGAGACGATTACGTCGAACTTCTCGTTGGTGGTGTAGATGAAATTGCGGCCGTCATTGGAGACCAGTCTGAGACGCGGGTCGTCGAGCGGCCGGTTGTTGACGTCTTCGAAGTGCCGGGACGCCTCGATGACCGCGGGCTCGAGCTCGACGCAGGTGACGCGACTGACGCGAAACTGCTCGATCGCGCCAAGCGTCACGCCGCTTCCCAATCCTATTAACAACACGTCGTCTGTGCGCTCGCGCACCAACAATGGAAGCGCGCCGATCAAGATCTGAGTCGGCATGTCGCCTGTGGTTGACGCTTCGGGCTTGCCGTTGACCTTGAGCACGCGGCCGCCTGCTTGCTGCTGCACCGCTACAGTGGCCGTGATGCCCTCTTTGTAAAAGACCGTTTCACCCTGTCCGCTCCTGAGGTAGTCGAACAGCTCCTGCCGGCTTTTGTCCGCGAGCGAAGGAGCGTAGCGATAGACCGCGCTCGACATCACCTCTGCGTCCCAGGGCAGGTCGACCAGCACCACCACAATCAGAAGCGACGCCGATGCCACGAGGCCCAGACGTGCTGCGAGGCGCCGCCGGCCGGTCTCCTTTGATCGCTCCCGATAGTCACCGGATACAATGAGGGCGGCGGCGGCTACCACGAAATTGAGCGCGACGCACAGCCTCATGCTTCCGACCAGGCCGAGCCACGGTATCAGAACAAACCCGCTTGCAAAGGAACCGGCGATCGCGCCGACGGTGTTTGCCGCGTAAGCGTCTCCAACCGTCCGGCCCGTCGCGTGAACAACTCTACCTCTCGAAACTATTCTCACTACAAGCGGGAACAATGCGCCCAACAACAACGTCGGGCCGATCATAACAAACGACGCGATGAGGAACCGCGCGAACAACAGGAGACCAAAAGCGCTGCTGTCGAACCAACGATAGAGCTGCACAAAGAGATAAGGCAGGTCGTTGAACAGATAGGCGCCCACCAGCGACGTTATGCCTATACCGATTTCGATGAGCGCGAACGTGGCGACCGGTCTTCGAATCCGATCCACAAGTCGAGAGGCAATTGCGGCGCCTACCGCGAGCCCCACCAGGAAGGTCGTCAGCATGATGCTGAACGCGTAGACGGACGAACCGATGATCAGCGCCAGCACGCGGCTCCAAATCACCTCATAGGACAACGCAACGAAGCCGCTCACAGCGAATCCGGCTATGATGACCGCGACTTGATTACGCGGCGCCAAGATATCCGCCAACCGGGACCTTCTATGAACCGCTGCCGGCGCCTCTCCTGGATCGGGCGCGATCCGGCCGGGCGAGTGAGCAGCCTCGACTTTGCGAGATACCCCGAGCGACACGACTCCGAGCAGAAGGTTGATCGTCGCCGCCGTCGTCGTGGTCGCGCTCATACCAAGGGTGGGAATCAGGGCGAATCCCGTCGCCGCTGCGCCGAGCACCGCGCCAAACGTGTTGAGCGCATAGAGCGAGCCGACGCGGAGCCCGATTCGAGCGGCATCCCGAGCGTAAAAGCTCGCCAGCACCGGAAGCGTCGCGCCCATCAACGCGGTCGGCACGATCAGAACCAGCGTCGCAACCACGAAGCGCACCACGCTCAAGGCGAAAAAGGAAAGTTGCAGCCACTGCCAGAAGAAGTGGTAGACCGACGGAAGCGCCGCGAAAATCAGCGGGACGAGGAGCCCGTATATGCCGATGCCAATCTCGAGCAGACCGTAGAGTCTGAGAGGCTTGGTGACTCGTTCCGAGCGCCTGCCGAAATAGTAACTCCCTAAGGCCAGGCCTCCCATGAACGCAGTCAGCACCGTGCTTACGGCAAAGGTGGTTGCGCCGAAGACGAGCACGAGCTCGCGCACCCAGACGACCTGATAGACAAGGCCGCTCATTCCGGACGCGAAGAAACAGAGCAGGACGATTCTCGCAGCGTTTGGTTTTCCCACGTAGCTTGCTGCAACTGACTTCTGCATCCGGCTTTTGTTGAGCTGCGATCTGAGATGTGAAGCGCTCGACACCGAGCTTTCGCCTGCCGAGATTGAGTAGCCACTCGCTTGGACACGGTGCGCGGGGCCAAAAACTCCCAAGCGGCTTCGATGGCATTCTTGCAGACGCGGCGCGATGGTGACAAGGCCTTGTGGAGTGTGGCCGCCCCGCCGCGCTTTGCTTTTGTCACTCAGGATCAGAAGCGAGAGCCGCCGCCAAAGCATGTATGCTCGCTCTCGGCGGACCGACACCTCGAGGCTCAATAGCTAAGAGCGAGTCTTTCGATTTCTTTCCCGTCTATCTCAAAACAGACGATTGACCGCCGCGGCGCTGCAAGGTTCAGCTCGCGGCCCGCGATGCTCGATTGTTTTTGGGTTGCCTTGTCGCTGTCGTTAATGAGAGTCACAACCACGCGGCCGTCTCTCGATCTCACCGCCCAATGGCTCTGCTTGTCGCCGCCGCGATAGACGATCACGTCACCATTCCAGGCCAGCCGCGAATAGAGCTCGTAAACTCTTCCCGTCGGCGTCAGATGCCAGCCGCGCGACATCGCGTCCCCAACAAGCCTTTCGTCGTGTCCTCCCACCACCGTCGCGTACTTTCTGCCGTTGGACCAGTACACGATCGAGTGAGAGGGAACTGAATGCGTATACATAGCTTCGATCTCCGGGCGACTCATGACTTCGGCGAGCTTGCGAGCGAATTCCATCGCGTACTTGTTCGAAAGGTGCGGATTACCTTCGAGGCTGAGGCGAATATTGAACTCGGTCACCAGGTACCGCATACCCGGTGCAAACGGCCTGATAACGTTGTTAAAGGCGTCCACGCTTTTGCCTCGCACTCCCTTCGAATAAAGGTGCAATACTCCGTAGATGTCCTGGCGTTGCTTCAGGTCGATTCGGGAGGACAGCGCGCGAAGCATCCGCGTGACCCACTGGTTGTCGGACAGTTTTGTCGGCGTGTTGTTATCTGAACCGATGGTGAGCGGGAGCGCGAAACGCACGCCCAGCGGCGCGAGACCCTCGATCATTTCGGCGGCGCGGGCGGCGAACTCTTCGGGCAACCATGGCCGGTGATTCAACCAGGGTTCGTTCGATAGCTCGACGGCAACCACCCGAGACTTGAGTCCGCGATCTAAGAATTTCTTTACGGCTTCGCGAGCCACCTCCGGGCTTTCTTCGACGTTGATGCCGACGATCGTAGTGAAGTCGTGCGCCGTCAAGAAGTCTACATACGCGTCCAATGGAAACCACTCATAGCGATTAGTCGTCTTATTCTCGGCTTTGATCCTTTCGGTCGCTTCTGCGCCTCCAGGCGAATAAAGGCCCCCGAACTGAAAGCGCAAGCTCCTGACACCCGCTCTGTTCAACGCAGCAGCCAAAGCGTCCCCTTTCTCCTTGTCCAGCCACGCTTCGATGAGAGGGGATGGCGTCGAAGCAAACGACATATCCGTTCCCAGCGTCGGCGCCCGGTGGGTCGCGGGTTGATCTTCTAATCTCTCGAAATTGGCGACAACCGCGACTCTCTCAGCTCGCCCGAACCCGGCCAGCAACAAAGTCGAGGCCAAGCCAATTAGCACGATTCTCCTTGCTTCGATCACCATAGCTTTGTTGGATTGTATAACAGACCTCGAAGATGCTCGGATTCAGAGATTCAAATCCAATGATAGAAGCGAGGCGCATTGTGCGCGAGGCGAGTCAGACTTTCGATCCTCTGCGCCGTCTCAGCGTGCTCCGCGCCTCCGCGGTGAGTGATTCTCGACGTTGATTTCACCGCAGAGCCGCCGAGATCGCAAACGTTACGCAGAGAGAACATCCAGCCCGGAACATCACACGATGATGATGTCGAATTGATAAAGCAACAGAGTTGGAGTAAACACAACTCGATGCGCAATCGCTTGAAGCGGACCGTTATTCTATTACTGGCGGCGGCGCTGGCGTTGTTGCTCTTGTTCCTTCCGGGCTTGCCGTGGTCGGCGCGCAATCGCCATACGCTGAGGCGAGCAGTTGTCAAAGCCGAGATGAAGCTCGCCGGTTGGCGCGGGCACTCGCCGAGGCTTGTGTCGATCTCCGGACGAATCAATGCCGCCGGAGCCGAAGTTCAGGCACTCGATTCGCGTTCAGGCTGGGCTTCGCTCGCGGACGGCGAAGGTAATTTCGTGCTCCGCGATGTTATTTGGTATCCGAATGCCCGGTACGATCTCGCCATATCGAGCGACGAAAAAACAGGCAGGATGATAGTAGTTCGCGCGCCCGAAGAATCTCCGGCCAACGCATCATTCAGCGTGGGGGCGCTGGACCTCAACACTGGAGATTCCGTAGAGCTTGGATCCTTGATGGGGATCTCATCCATCACCGAGGAAGACCTGGACGTCAAAAACGCGGAGTACTACAAAGACGCCTTCGACAAGGCGGCCTCGGGAACCCAGTCCGATGAGGAGAGAGTCGCCGCGATCAACGACTTCGTTTCGACGAAACTGAATTACAATGAGACCGAGCGCGAGCCGGGCACTCCGCGCCTGGTGCTCGAGCGAGGCTCCCAGTTCTGCGGGTTGCTGAGTAACGCAATGCGAACCTTGCTCGCAACCGGAGGCTATCGTAGTCGAGCGGTGAACATAATCGACGATAATAATCCGCCAGGCACGCACGTCGCCGTCGAAGTCTTCTACGGCGGAGAGTGGCACCTCTATGACCCGACGTTTGGAGTTAAGTTCCTGCGCAAGGATGGCCAGGTAGCCAGCTACAGGGATGTGAGACTCGACACGAGCTTGATTACCGAAGCCCTGTTTTCGAAATTCGAACCGCGTTTCCGCCGCGAGGTTCTCGCCCTCCTGCTCGACGCGTACAAAACCGGCTGGCATCACTACTACTACTTCAAGAGCGATCGATGAGGAGACTTCCCGAACGCGTCTTGGGGGCAGAATGGGCGGGAGGACACAGCGCTCACGGGAATTAAGTGTCGTGGATTTGGTCCAGCGCTTTGCTGTTTGAGGATTGAGCGGATATTGTGCGCGAGTCCTCGTATGTCGAACGCGGAGTCTTGATCGAGTACTTGACGATGCACCACAGAGCTTGCACGCCGTCCTTCCAACCGATCTTCTTGCCTTCTTCATAAGTGCGGCCGGAGTACGAGATACCGACCTCATATATTCGCAGGCGCATTCGAGAGATCTTCACAGTGACTTCGGGCTCGAACCCGAACCGGTTCTGCTCCAGCTTGATTGACTGGATGACTTCGCGTTTGAAGACCTTGTAACCCGTCTCCATATCGGTGAGGTTCAGGTTGGTGAACATATTCGAGATCAATGTGAGCAACTGGTTGCCGACCGAGTGCCAGAAAAAAAGGACGCGATGCTCCTTGGTCGTGAGGAATCGGGAGCCATAGACGACGTCCGCCTTGCCTTCGATCAACGGCTTGAGCAACACCGGATAGTCCGCGGGATCATATTCAAGGTCGGCGTCCTGCACCAAAACGTAGTCGCCGGTTGCCTGTTTGAAACCCACGCGCAACGCCGCGCCTTTTCCTTGATTATTGGATTGAAGGAAGACGCGCAGATTCCTATGCTGCGCCTCAAGGCGTTTGAGCGCGTCGCGGGTTCCATCGACTGACGCGTCATCGACTACGAGGATCTCCTTGGGGATATCAACCGCTTGAACTCGGCCGATCAGTTCGGCCACTGTCGCCGCTTCATTGTAGACGGGGATTACGACTGAGAGCTTCATTCGCTTTGCGCTTGCGGAATCAGATCCCATGTTCAAATCAGAGCGATGTTAATGGCGCGTTTGTTAGAAAGTCAATTAGCGGGTAGTGGTGGAATAGCGTGTTGACGAGACGAATGTTTTCTTGCCACGAAGACACCAAGTCACCAAGCTGCACAAAAGCAGGTCTTGTGAACCTTCGTGCCCTTGTGTCTTGGTGGCGGGCTCTTTTGCAACACGCAATTACACCACTACCAATCAGCGCGAACATCCGGCAATCGATCGTTGGTTGTCAGGTCTCTGCGAGCATGTCAGATTTAGCAAGCCTGACTCCAGGTCTTAGAGTTCGACTGAATAAAAAGCGGC
>DATIFP010000150.1:0-13004 GCA_035455165.1 Blastocatellia bacterium | reverse complement strand
TAGTGTCCGTGACGGAGTATGCAGGCGAGACGCCTGCGCTCCCAGGGCCTGCGCTCCCAGGGGCTTTATAAATGACAAACGAAAAGAACATAAGCTACAAACCGACGGATGGGTTGTCTTACGACCCGTCAGAAGAGAAATATTGGAATGATGCCGCGCTCGACAAGGAAGTCCAGCGCACCTTCGAGATATGTCACGGCTGCAGGCTGTGTTTCAAGTACTGCGATTCGTTTCCCACGCTGTTCTCGCTGCTCGACAACAAGTACGACGGCGACGTGCGACGAATCAAACCCGCCGAAACAAACTCGATCATGGACGCGTGTTTTCAATGCAAGCTTTGCGAGGTGCAATGTCCATACACCGAGCGCGACGGCCACGAGTTTAAGCTCGACTTTCCCAAGCTCGTGCATCGGTATAAGGCGCAGAGAACGCGGAGGCTGGGCCTCGGGTTGCGAGACAGGGTCCTTGAAGATCCCGACCTCGCTGGAACGATGGCGCGAGCGAGTCTGGGGATGGCTAACGTCGGGAATAGAGTCCGGCTCCATCGGATCTTTCTGGAAAAGGTGCTCGGCATTCATCGCGACAAGCTGCTGCCGGACTTCGCGGCAAGCACCTTCGAGAAGTGGGCGGACCGCGCGGGCAAGATACCGACAGAGCCGGACGGGGAGGCGGTGCTGTTTCAGACCTGCTTCGTCCAGAACAACGAACCCCAGATCGGGCGCGACACGGTCGAGGTGCTTGAAGCCAACAAGGTCGATGTGCGCTGCGCGCCGGGGCTTCAGTGTTGTGGCATGCCGGCCTGGGAGCGGGGCGACCTGGACACCCTTCGCAAATTTGCGAGGGCGAATTTGAAGATTCTTTTGCCGTTCGTCGAAAAAGGCGCAAAGGTCATCGCGATCAATCCGACCTGCTCGATGATGATGCGCCGTGAACACCCGACGCTTGTCGAACCCTCGGATCGCGAGGCGGCTGAAAAAGTCGCGGCCGCCGTTATGGACCCGAGCGAGTTCCTGTGGTCGATTCGAAACGAGCCGCGCTTCAACACCAACTTCCGCAGCACGCCCGGCGGCCCGGTTTCCTATCACGCGCCCTGTCACTTGCGGGCGCAGGGGATCGGGTTCAAAGGGCGCGACCTGCTTCGCAAGATCCCCGGAGTCGTTCCTCAAACCGTGATGGAATGCTGCGGACACGACGGGACCTATGCGATGACCGTCGAAGGATTTGAGCCCTCGGCTCGAATCGGCAAGCGAGCTTTCGATGGGATGCAGGAGGGCAAGTCGGAGATCTGGGCGACCGATTGTCCTCTGGCGGCGATACAGTTCCAACAGCACGCGGGAGTCAAGCCCATGCACCCGATGTCAATTCTGGCGCGCGCCTACCGCGAAGATGGCTTCGAGAAATCCGTGGAAGCAAAGGACGAACAAAGCAACGAACAAAAGAACGAACTACGGGGAGAAGTAAAGTGAAACCGGTAGAACGCAAAGAAATCATCGACTACGTTACATATGAGGAACAGCGCGACGCTTTCCGCGAAAAGATGTTTGCAGTGAAGGCGCCGCGTCGCGTGCACATCGGCGAGTATCTGACTCTGTTGTTCGAGAATCATCTGACGATGATCTATCAGATTCAGGAAATGGTCCGAACCGAGCGGATGGTAAAGGAAGCCGACATCCAGCACGAGATCGACACCTACAACGAGGTGCTCGGCGGCGAAGGCGAGTTCGGCTGCACGTTGTTGATCGAGATCGACGACCCCGCGGTTCGCGATGTGAAGCTCAAGGAGTGGTGGAGCCTGCCCGAGAAAATGTACTTGCTGCTCGAGGACGGAACGCGCGTTTGGGCGACTTTCGATGAGCGCCAGCGTGGCGACGACCGGGTGAGTTCGGTTCAATATATGAAATTCAGCACCGGCGGCCGCGTCCCGGTGGCTGTGGGAGTGGATTTGCCTGGGTTTCAGGCGGAAGCAGTCCTTTCTGCGGAACAACGTCAGGCTCTGCAAAAGGATATCTCATCGTAGGGGACGCCATCCACTGTTAATACCTTTCAAAATCAGGCGTTTTATGGCTGGAGACGATGTGAAGGAGGAAAACGTGCAAGCCGTAAAACACCTCAGAGCAGTGCCAAGTCCTCCCCAGGAGCTCGAACTCCTTTTTAGAGAACATCACGACCACGTATTCAGGGCCGCCTATCGCGTCACCGGGAACCCCGTGGATGCCGAGGATGTGCTGCAAACCGTTTTCCTCAGACTCGCGCGGCGCAAAGAAAAGCTCGACCTGTCTCCAAGCCCCGGCAGCTATCTTCATCGCGCCGCCGTTAACGCTTCGCTCGATCTGTTGCGCAGCCGGACCCGCTCGCGCTCGGTGTCTTTCGAGGAGGTTGAACCCTTCTCAATCGAAGGCTCCGAGCCAAGTCCGGAAACTCAATATGTCGATCGCGAGCTTCAAAACCAAATCAGGCGGTCTATTTCGACCCTTGGCCCGAAGGCGGCCGAGATCATTGTGCTCAAGTACTTCGAAGGGCACAGCAATCTCGAAATAGCCGAGATGCTCGGCACGTCGCAGATGGTAATCGGCGTGTTGCTGCATCGAGCGCGAACCAGGCTTCGCAAGGAGATCGCCACGTTCCTGGAGGGACATCATGAAGCGGACCAGTAAGGACATTAACGAGACATTTGAGCGGGCCATGGACCAGATCCGCAGCGAGCGGGTGGATCAGTCTGTGGTCGAGGGCGCGGCGGAGCGCGTGTGGGCGAAGCTGTCTAACGAACTGGCGACGACCAGCGTGCCCGCCGCGCACGTCGACCACGTCGAACACGTAGAGCATATACGAAACTGCGACGATTTTCAGGCGCTGATCCCCGCGTATCTGGGCGGGACGCTGTCGCCCGCGCGATCGTTGCTTTTTGAAGACCACACACACGAGTGCATTCCTTGCCGGAAGGCGCTCAAGCAAGCACGGCACGGCGCGGCTGCGGTTGCCGCGCGGCCCGGCGCGGTGAAGCCGTTCGTATCGAGGAGGACCGTGAGATGGGCGATAGCGGCCGCGGTTGTCATCGGCATCGGCATTTCGCTGGTTTCGTACGAACGTTTGGGGCGAGGCCGAGATGCGTTCAACATGGTCGTACATGCGATGGACGGACAGGCTTACCTCGTATCGGACAGTTCTACCGAGACGCTGACGGTCGGCGAGAAGGTCAAGCTCGGCGACAAGATTCGAACTGGTAAAGACGCGGAAGCGGTTGTTCAATTGCCCGACGGCTCGCTTATCGAGATGCGAGAACGATCCGAATTCTCAGTGACCGACGGCGCGCAGGGAACGACCATTCACCTCGATCGCGGCAACATCATCGTGCAAGCCGCCAAGCAAGCAGACAAGCGTCATCTCTACGTTCAGACCGAAGATTGTCTGGTCTCGGTGGTCGGCACGATCTTCTCGGTGAACAACGGGACCAAGGGATCACGCGTATCCGTTGTTGAAGGACGAGTCGACGTGCAGCACGGCGGGAAACAGGACGTGCTTCAACCGGGCGACCAGGTCACCACAAGCACAAACCTGGAAAGCGTCCCGATCAAGGACGAGATCGCGTGGAGCCGCAACGCCGATCGCTACAAGCGAATGCTTGCGGAAGTGGCCGCGCTGCGCAAGGAGGTGGATGCGCGAGCGCCGCGTCCGGGTGTGCGCTACTCGACTCGATTGCTCGATATGACCCCCGACGACACGGTGTTTTACGTCGCGATTCCGAACCTGACCGAGATGATTGCCGAATCGAACAAGATAATTGAGGAGCGTCTTGGCCAGAACCCCGAACTGCGGGAGTGGTGGAACAAGGAACAATCATCCGCGCGCGGCAAGCAGGAGTGGGACAAGGTCATCGGGAAGATCGCCGAATTTGGCGAGCAGATCGGAGACGAGATCGTAGTCAGCGCTCAGCTATCGACGACCGGAAAAACCGAGCCCGATGGTCCGCTGGTGCTGACGACGGTGAAAGACCCCTCCGGTTTCCGCGGCTATGTGGAGAGGCAGTTGGCATCGTTGGCCACCGAATCCAGGAAACAGCCGGGCATTCGGTTCGTCGACGATCCGGTGACTGCCGCGGGTGCGGTGAGCATCGCAAGCGCGGGCGCGAAAGACAACGCCGATCTGTTTGTATGGATGAACGGCGATGTTCTTGCAGCTTCGCCTAAATTGGAGTTCTTGCGACGCGTCGCAACAACCGCCAAGAGTGCGAGCCCCGGGCAGTACGCGGAAGGGTCGTTCCGGTCGCGCATCGCCGATGTCTATCACGAAGGCGCGGGTTTCGTCATCGCCGCCGACCTTCAAAAGATCATCGCCAGGACAAAAGGCGAAGACCTCAAGACAAACAAGGCGCTCGATCGACTGGGGATCACGAATCTCAAGTATTTCATCGCCGAGATGAAGGAAGACCAGGGAAAATCTTTCAACCGTGCGGTGCTGAGCTTCAGCGACTCCAGTCACGGAATCGCGTCGTGGCTTGCAGCGCCCGGCCCGATGGGAGCACTGGAATTCATCTCGCCCGATGCGAACGTGGTTGGCGCGTTTGTAGTGAAGCAGCCGGCCGCGCTGGTTGACGATTTGCTCGGCGCGTTGAACACCGTCGATCCTAAGCTGGGCGAGCATCTCGGCGAATTCGAGAAGGAAACCGGGCTCAACATCCGAGAGGATTTCGCGGCGCCGCTGGGCGGGGAATTCGCCTTTGCCATTGACGGTCCATTGCTGCCGACGCCGTCGTGGAAGCTTGTTCTCGAGGTCTACGATCCGGCACACCTTCAGCAGACTTTCGAGCGAGTGGTGGACAAGCTCAACGAGATTGCCGCGCGCGAAGGCAAGAGAGGCTTTGCGTGGGAGAGCACCGAAATCGGCGGACGCAGTTACTATACGCTCAAGTCTATGGACTTCGGACTCGAGGTGAGCTACTGCTACTCGAACGGTTACATGATTGCCGGACCGAGCCGCGCCTTGATAGATCGAGCGGTGAAGTATCACGACTCAGGCTACACGCTGTTGAGTTCGCCCAGATTCGTGGCTGCGCTGCCTGAGGACAAACAGGCGAACTTCTCGGCGGTGATCTATCAAAACCTCACGCCGGTGCTGGGCGGGATCGCGAAACGTGTGGGCGGAGTGACGGACAATTTACCCGAAGAGCAGCGGCAGGGCTTCAAGTCGCTGCTTGGCGGACCGGTGCTGGCTTACGCTTACGCAGAGGGCGATCGAATAACCTTTGCGCTCAACGGCGAGGAAGGTCCGATCGGGTTGAAACCGTCCAGCTTGATTGGAATGCCCGGCTCGTTTGGATTGCGCAACATCATCGAACACGCCGTGCGTTAAGCGCACGCAATGACTCGTCTGGCATGCGCCAGCCGGTGGGAACTCAGACTCAACGGCTGGCGTAATCTTTTTGGACTTGGGAATCGCACTCACTCAGGAAGCAAAGATGAGAACTCAAGAAGACCGGGCTACGGAACTGACCGCGAGCAGACTTTCTGCCGATGATCAATTCAGCCTTGTCGATGTCGAGGCCGGCTCGGCGACGGGGTTGATCTTCCACAGCCCGAGCGGCCAGAATATCACCGGCCCCAGGATCAGGTGAGGCGAGGCTTGAACTGTCAATGGAGAATCCGCTGATCAAAGTTGCTGAGTCGGAGGCGTCCGTCGCCGTACTGCCAAAGGCTCCAGAACTGGTGCCCGAACAACCGGTCATCGATCTGGACGGCTTGAGCGTGACTTTTGGTTCAAGGCCGATACTCAAAGATCTGCGAGGCGAGCTGCGGGGACGCGCGATCGGGTTGCTTGGTCCAAACGGCGCGGGCAAGACAACGCTCATTCATACGCTGCTCGGATTTCACTCGCCGTCTTCGGGCACCGCCCACATCTTCGGACGCGACATCAGGAACGAAGCCAAGAACATCCGAACGTTTATCGGTTACATGCCGGAGCGAGACTCGTTTATCGCCAACATGACTTGCGTCCATTTTGTACGGTTGATGGCCGAGCTTTCGGGGCTGCCTTCGGAAGCCGCCCTCGAGCGCGCACACGAAGCGCTGTTCTACCTCGGACTCGGCGAAGCGCGCTATCGGCAGCTCGGCACCTATTCGCTCGGGATGAAGCAGCTGGCCAAGCTCGCGCAGGCTATTGCGCACGGACCGCGATTGATCTTTCTAGATGAGCCCACCAATGGACTGGATCCTCCCGCGCGAGCGCGTATGATCGAGTTGATTCGCCAGATTCGGGACAGCGGCAAGGCCCACATACTGCTCTCCTCTCACCTGCTTCGCGATGTTGAAGAGTGCTGTGAAGAGATTCTGATCATCAAGCACGGCCGCATTGCCGTTTACTGCAACCTCGAAGAGGAGCGCAAATCGAATCGCAAGTTCCTCGAGCTCGAAACGCGGGGCGACCGCGACGGCTTCGCCGATGCCATTGCGAAACTTGGTTGCGAGTACGCGCTCACCAGTGAGCGACGACTCAAGCTCGTGCTCCAGGACGGCGTGGAGATTCGAGACCTGTATCGAATAGCGGCCGAGCATGAAGTGCAAATCCGGCGGCTGAACTTCAAACGCGACTCGCTCGAGGATATTTTCCTGAAGGCGATGGAGGACGGCAATGGCGGTCTATGAACACACCTACAGGCCGTACGCTGGGCCGCTGACGCCCGAATGGTCGCGTTTCTTGATCATCCCGCGGCACGCGTATCGGGACGTCTTCCGCTCGAAGCTGTTTACCGGGTTCTTCGCATTGTGTTTCGTGTGTCCGCTTGTGATGGCTATCCTGATCTACCTGCACCACAACCTGACCGCGATGGCGATTTTTCAGATCGACCTACGCGATCTGGCGCCTATAAACGGTTTCTTCTTCCAGGTGTTCATCGGGATCCAGACGGGCCTCGCGTTCTTGCTGACGGTGATAATCGGTCCGCCGTTGATCTCGCGCGATCTCTCAAACAACGCTCTGCCGCTCTACTTGGCCCGTCCGTTCTCGCGCGCCGAATACGTGATTGGGAAGATGAGCGTGCTGATGATTTTGATTTCGGCGATCACCTGGGTCCCCGGCGGGTTGTTATTTCTCTTTCAGTCTTACCTCGAAGGGGCGGGCTGGTTCACGAACAACTTTTGGATAGCAGTTGCAGTCTTTGTCGATAGCTGGGCCTGGATCGGCCTGCTGGCGCTGTTATCGGTGACCATCTCGGCGTGGGTGAAGTGGAGACTTGCGGCCAGCGCCGCGCTGTTCGGCCTTTTCATCATTTGCAACGCGATCGGGATGACGGTCAACAACGTGCTTCGAACGCGCTGGGGCAGCCTGTTCAACTTGACGATTATAATGAAGACGATCGAGGACAGCCTGTTTCGCAATCCTAACGCGATGGGTCTTCCGCCCTGGATGGTGCTTTCTCCTGGTGCGGCGTGGGTTGCGCTCGCGATGGCAGGCGGTTTCTGTTTGTTCCTGCTGACGCGCAAGGTTCGGGCTTACGAGGTGGTGCGCTGATGGACAAACCAGTCGACCACACGATCGTCTTCGAAGACGTCTCGAAGTTCTACGGCGAGATACTGGGAGTAAATCGCGTCACTCTTTCGATCGAGCCGGGTATCACGAGTCTGGTCGGTCCAAACGGGTCGGGCAAGACTACGCTGATGAACCTGATGACCGGTTTGATCAAGCCGAGCCGCGGGCGAGTGAGCGTGCTCGGGTTGAGAGCCGATCATCCTGAGATCTTCTTCCGCAAGGTCGGGTATTGCTCGCAGTTCGATTCATTCCCTCGCGCGTTGACGGGCTTCCAGTTCATCGACTCTTATTTGCGCGTTCACGGCCTTCTCAAGGAGAACGCTCGAGACCTTGCGTGGAAGGCGCTGCACCGCGTCGACCTTCTTGACGCCGCTCACCTCAAGATCGGGGCTTACAGCAAGGGCATGCGCCAGCGAGTGAGGCTCGCCCAGGCAATCGCGCACGAGCCAATCGTCATGATCTTGGATGAGCCGCTGAACGGGCTTGATCCGATGGCGCGCGCCGAGACTATTCGCCTGTTCCGTCAGCTCGCCGCCGAAGGGCTCCACCTGATCATCTCGAGTCACATCCTCCACGAAGTGGATATGATGAGCGACAGTGTGATCCTTTTGAACAACGGCTATGTCGTTGCCGAGGGTGAGATTCACGGCGTGCGCGACGAGATGGAAGAGCATCCGATGCAAATCCTGATTCGCTGCGATCACCCGAGCATTCTGGCCGCGCGCGTGTTCGAGCAGGATTCCGTAGTCGAAGCCAAGCTCCACAAGGACCGGCAGGGCTTGTTCGTAAAGACTCGCGACGCCGACGCGTTCTATTTGCTGCTGAACAAGATCGTAGCGGACGGAGGGGTGAGCGTGGAGTCGATTGCGCCGGTCGACGACGATCTGAGCGCGGTCTATCAATACCTGATCGGAGGAGGTGAGGCCGCATGAGCGCGTCAGCCGGCGTCATTAACGAAGTGAAGCCGTCGCAGGGTCGCCCGTGGTCTCTGTGGGGCCGCCAGATCGCCGCCATCATGAGGCTCGAGGTCAGGAAGAACTTCATGGGCAAGCGCGCGATCTTGATTTATCTGCTTGCTGCTACGCCGATCCTCTTGATGGCAGCGTTGTCGGCTGAGATAAGCTGGCAGCAGTCGCGCAACAACAACGTCGGCGAAATCAACATCATATTCGCGAACCTCTATGAAGGTCTGATATTGCGAACGATCGTGTTCTTCGGGTGCGCGTGGATCTTCATGAATCTGTTTCGCGGCGAGGTTGTCGACCGCAGCCTTCACTACTACTTTCTGTGTCCTGTCCGCCGTGAGGTGCTGGTGTGCGGCAAGTATCTGTCGGGGCTGGTTGCGTCTTTGGTTTTGTTCATGTTAACCACCGCCGGCTCGATTCTATTCTTGTACATTGGCCTTGCGTCGGCGGGCGTGAACTACTTTACGGGCGCCGGCGGCAAGAGCCAGGCGATTGCGTATTTGGGAATCACGGCGCTCGCGTGCATCGGCTACGGCGCGGCGTTCCTGGTAATCGGGCTGTTCTTCCGCAACCCAATCATCCCGGCCCTTCTGGCGTATGGATGGGAATGGATCAACTTTTTGCTTCCGCCGATTTTGAAGAGACTCAGCATCATTCACTACTTGCACTCGCTGTCTCCGGTGCCCGTACCTGAAGGCCCGTTTGCGATGGTGGCCGAGCCGACGCCGGCATACATCTCCATTCCCGGTTTGCTGATCGTCACCGCCGCAGTGCTGGCGCTGGCGAGCTATCAGATTCGCCGGATGGAAATCAACTACGGCGGGGAATGAGACCTCCAAATCGCCAGACTTAGTCTGCTTCTTCCAGCGACAACCCGTCAGTGAGTTTCTTCCAATCAGACCTGTTGAGGGATCCTCGCCACGAAGGCACCAGGACCCGAGGGTCCACGAAGCTTTCTTTGTGCAGCTTCATGTCCTGGTGTCTTCGTGGCAACATCCGGCAACTCAACACAATATGGCGCCAAATGGCCACCTTGCATCGTTAAAGCGTTTCCCATATTCTGCACGCGCACCAGAAGCGCTCGGGGAATCACGCACAACTATTCGATGAGCAAGCGACGCGAACAGGTCGGGTGGTACTTCTATGACTGGGCCAACTCCGCTTTCTATACGACGGTCGTCACCGTCTTTCTCGGTCCGTATCTGACCGGAGTCGCCAAAGCCGCCGCCGAATCAATGGGAGCGGAAAACACGTTTGTTCATCCGCTGGGGATCAAGGTCTTCTACGGCAGTTTCTTTCCGTACGTCGTCGCGTTGTCCGTAGGCTTGCAGATGGTCTTCCTTCCGATACTCGGCGCGATCGCAGATTACTCGCACCGCAAGAAGCAGATGCTTGCGCTTTTCGCATTCATCGGGTCTTTTGCTACGATCGGCCTCTATTTTGTAGACGGCACGAACTACATGCTTGGCGGCGGGCTGTTCGTACTGGCGAACTTGAGCTACGGCGCCTCGATCGTCTTCTACAATTCATTCCTGCCCGACATCGCAAGCGCGGAAGAACGCGATCGCGTCTCGTCAATCGGCTGGGCGATCGGGTATCTTGGCGGGGGATTGCTGTTGGCGCTCAACCTGTATCTCTTTTCAAAAGCCGAGTCGTTTGGATTGACCTCGGCACACGCAGTTCGTATCAGCCTCGCGTCGTCGGGTGCGTGGTGGGCGCTTTTTACGTTGATCCCAATTACGACGCTGAGGAATCGACTGCGGGCGAAGGAGCCGCCGCCAGGACAGAATTACCTTGTGACCGGATTCAAGCAGCTTCGTCACACCATCCGCACCGCGCGGCGCTATCCGCAGACGCTGTTGTTTCTTATCGCGTTCCTGCTTTACAACGACGGCATTCAGGCGGTGATCGCGCTCGCATCGGTGTTCGGCGCGGAAGAGTTGAAGCTCGATCAATCGACGCTGGTGCAGGTGATTCTGCTCGTGCAGTTCGCCGCGTTCTTCGGTTCGCTGATCTTCAACTGGGTGGCAAAGGGTGTGGGAAGCAAGCGCGCGATCGTAGTGAGCCTCGTGATTTGGACGGGCGTGCTGGTCTACGCGTATGGGTTTCTACAGACCAGGACGCAGTTCTTCATCCTGGCAGCGGTGATCGCAATCGTGTTGGGAGGCAGCCAGGCATTGAGCCGTTCGGTCTACTCGCTGATGATCCCAAAGGGACAAGAGGCAGAGTATTTCAGCTTGTACGAAGTGAGCGACAAGGGCACAAGCTGGCTTGCGCCGCTGATGTTTGGATTGGCGCTCCAGTTTACCGGAAGTTATCGCGTCGCGATTCTCTCACTGGTCGTCTTCTTCATTGCCGGATTGACGCTGCTGGTGCGCGTCAACGTCCGAGAAGCCGCGATAGAAGCGGGCAACGAAGCTCCGGCGAGGGCTTAGGCCGCTGCTGAGAGCGCACGCGGCTCGCGTGCTTGATTGCGCTCCTATTTCGTCCCGCTACCGATGAATTTCTTGCTCGGAAGACAAGCACGCGCGCCGCGTGCGCTCCCAGGTTCGATCATTCAACTATCAGCGACCTTGCGATGCCTCGCCCTGCTTCCTGCGTTGCTTGATCCTTATCGGCGTCGCGAAGAAGACAAACTCCTCGCGCAGCCGGTTTATAAGATAGCGTTCATACGAAAAGTGCAGTTTCGCCTTGGGGCTGCGCGACGAGGTGAAGAGTACAAACGTGGGAGGGTTCGTTCCAGCTTGAGTCATGTAGAGGACGCGGATCGGGTACTTCGAACGGGTGGTTGCGCGAGGCTGCTCCAGGTGCCGCTCGAAAAAGCGATTCAACTCGGCGGTCGGTATGCGCTTGTGTCTTTCTTCGTGAGCCCGCCGGGCAAGATCGAGGAGCTTCGTCACTCGCAACCCGCTCTTGGCCGAGATGAATACAATGGGCGCATAATCCGCAAACTTCATCATGTCGCGTATGCGCTCGGCGTACTCCTTCGTGGAGTCGGCCGTCTTCTCTACTGCATCCCACTTGTTGACCGCGATGATCAGGCTCGCGCCCGCTTCGTGAGCGTAGCCGCCGATCGTCGCGTCGTTTGCCGTCGGGCCTTCGATGGCGTCGATCAGCAGTATCGCGACATCGGCTTCCTCGAGGTTTCGACGCGCCATCACCACTGAAATCTTTTCGGCGACAAGCTCAGTCTTGCCTTTGCGCCGGATGCCCGCCGTATCGATCAGCCGAAACCGGGAATCTTCATACTCGAGCTCGGTATCAATCGCGTCGCGGGTCGTGCCCGGGATCGGAGAGACGATCACGCGTTCCGTGCCGGTGAGACGATTCACCAGCGATGATTTTCCGACGTTGGGGCGGCCGACGATGGCGATCTTGATTTCGCGGGGGCGATGCTCGCTGGCCGCCCGCGACGGGAGAATCTCGAGCGCGGCATCCAACATCTCAGCCACGCCGTCGCCATGTTCGGCCGATATTGGAAACACTCGGTCAAACCCCCAGCGCTCGAATTCGAGCGCATCGGCTTCGAGCCTGGCGGTATCGACTTTGTTGGCCGCAACGAAAACCGGTTTGTTCGTGAGCCGAGCTATCTCTACAAGCTGCTCGTCGAGCGGAGTGATGCCCGCGCGAGCGTCGACAACCAGGATTATCAGCGATGCCTTGTCGAGCGCCGATCGCGCTTGAGTCAAAATGTTTGCGGGAATCAGTTCCTTGTCGTTGGGAATGATCCCCCCGGTGTCGACTATCTCGAACTCGCGGGCTCGCCACACCGCTTTGCCGTAGATCCGGTCGCGAGTGATGCCCGGCTCGTCCCCGACAATCGAGCGGCGAGCGCCGGTGAGTTTATTAAACAGGGTGGACTTGCCCACGTTCGGGCGCCCAAGTATCACCACCGTCGGCAGCTGAGCGCCGTCGGTTTGAGTGCCAATTTCTGCCTCGATCGTTGTCATCTTGCCGATTGACTGTAGCTTGCGCATTCGTGCTTTTACAAGGAGAGCGGATTATGTAAGATTCACCCGCTTCTATGATAGCTGGAATTAGAGTTCTTCTGAGGCGACGACGCGACGAGGCTCGCGCAGCGCACCTCGAATTAGGTGAGCGCGGCGAGCAGAAGGCGCTCGAGTATTTGGCAAAGTACGAGGGCTATCGGATTGTTGCCACGAATTTTCGAGTGCCCCTTGGGAGGGGATTGCGTGGGCAGAAGCTAAACGGCGAGATCGACGTCGTTGCCTATGACGACCAGACGCTGGCGTTCATCGAGGTGAAGACGCGAACGTCGCGAGATTTAGCAGCACCCGAGCGAGCCGTGGATCTGAGGAAACAGCGCCAGATAGCTCGCGCCGCGCGTCGGTATCGCCAGTTGATGAAAGTCGCAGGCGAGCCCTATCGCTACGATGTGGTGACCGTGCTGCGGGACTCGAGCGGAGATCAGATCGAGCTCTTGCGTGGATATTTCGATGATCGGGTGTTTCGGAGAAGCAGGTACTTCAGGAGTGATGCGTGATCCTGGGAGCGCACGCG
>DATIFP010000149.1:0-3476 GCA_035455165.1 Blastocatellia bacterium | reverse complement strand
CTGCCGATAAGCTCACCCCCTGTTCACGATGGCGCGGTGGTTGTCGAGAACGACCGCATCGTCTTCGTCGGAACTCGAGCCGGGGCCGCGCGTTCTGAGTTTGCTAGCGCGGAAAACGTCAGCTTCGGCCGAGCAGCGATTCTTCCGGGCTTCGTGAACGCTCACAGCCATCTCGAGCTGACGCTGATGCGCGGCTATCTCGAGGATCTGCCTTTTCGGGATTGGATCCTCAAACTGACATCCACGAAGTACGAGCGTCTCACCGCCAACGACCTGAAGGCATCCGCGCTCCTTGGCGCGGCTGAAGCCATTCGCGCGGGCATAACGACGCTTGCGGACACCGGCGACTCGGCTTGCGCTTTCGAAGCGCTGCTTGAATCCGGTTTGCGAGGCATTGCTTATCGTGAGGTTTTCGGTCCCGACCCCCGCGACGCCGACAAGGGCCTCGAGGCGCTGAGACAAAGCGTAGAGGAAATCCGCGACCGCCAGACCGATCTCGTGAGTGTTGGGGTCTCGCCGCATGCGCCGTACACCGTTTCCGGCGAGTTGTTCAGACTTGTCGCCAAGTACGCGACGGACCAGTCACTGGACGTTTGCATCCACGCGGCTGAGTCGCACGCCGAACGTGACTTGATGATCACCGGAACGGGCGATTTCGCCGCGGGTCTCAAGGCGAGGGGCATCGATTGGCGCGCGCCGGGTGTTTCGACGATCAGCTACCTTGAATCGCTCGGCGTGTTGAACACAAGCCCGTTGCTCGTGCATTGCGTGCAAGTTGGCAATCTCGATATCGAACTATTGGCTCGTTATGGCGCGCGCGTGGCTCATTGTCCCAAATCAAACGCAAAGCTTGGACACGGCAGCGCGCCGCTAATGTCAATGCTTGCAGCCGGCGTAACCGTCGGGCTAGGCACGGACAGCGTAGCATCGAACAACCGGTGCGATATGATCGAAGAAGCGCGCTTCTGCGGGCTCATCCACCGGCTTACGGCGATTGACTACAATGACCCAAGCGCCGAACGCCTGTTGAAGCTCGCGACTCTCGATGGCGCGCGCGCGCTCAGACTCGACGACAAGATCGGCTCGCTTGAAACGGGAAAGCAAGCCGACCTGATAGCGATCGACCTTTCGGAAAATCACAACCAGCCGGTTCACGACCCCGTGGCCACAATCATCTTCAGCGCCACAGCAGGCGATGTTCTATTTACCTCGGTCGCCGGTCGGACGCTCTTTGACCGCGAACTAAAGACGCTGGACGAACAGCGAGTCCAGGCTCGAGTGAATTCGGCGCTAACCCAGATGCGAGATAACTGAGATTGTCTGGCTGCGCGTGCCTGGTATACTTCTCACAACTTCCTCACAACAGTCTCACTTTTTTCATGAAACATTGTGAATAGACTTCCTCGCGCTGGCGTTGAATGATTTCAGGCGGCTTACTCGTGCTTACAAGGACCTTGATCACACTTGAAGCCGCCGGCTTCCTAAAAACATCTTCAAGGCATCCAGCCCGGAGAGAGTTGCATCAGAGCAGGCTGCAGGAGCGGATTCCAGGTTCGCCATCACCTTCTCGGAGGCGTCTCATGGTCAAAAGAATAGTCGCAATCGCGGTGGTCTATTTGATCGCGGTTGTTGGTTGGATCACCCTTGCGGGAACCATCTCCTATCGCACGGATCATCAGGACGTGGAATTGAAGCGTCAGGTCGGCCAGTTGTGGGGAACGCCGCTCGAACAACGGGCGCCGTTCGCCGCGCTTATGGTCCAGAGGCCGGCGGAGGTCGCTAAGTGGGACGCGGCCCAACGAAAGAACATCATCGAACGGACCACCGCGACTGACACATACGAGGTCCCCCTGGTTCAAAACGACATCAGCGTCGGATTAAGGCTCGATCAACGACAAAAGGGGCTATTGTGGTACTCAACATATGGCATTCGTTTTTTCGGCGACTACGTTTTTGAGAACCTTCAAGACAAGAGCGGCAGCCTGACCGTGAATTTCGCTTTCCCCGCGGCCGACGGCCAATATGATGAGTTCAAGTTCGAAGTAGACGGGACACCGGTCCCGTTTACTCGCCAAAACGCAAACGTGCTGGTAGCCACTGTTCCCTGCGCAGCGAAGTCGCGTCATCATCTTGTGGTCAATTACTCGTCGCAAGGACTCGATAGATTCACATATCGCTTCGGGGACGGCATAAGCGAAGTTCGTAACTTCAAGCTGGTGGCCACTACTGACTTTGACGGATACGACCATCCGGCGAATACGCTGTCGCCGAATGTGGAGAAGGAACGCAAAGGGCGCGGCTGGCAGTTGACCTGGGACTACAAGGACCTGATCTCGGGCAACGGAATAGGAATCGAGATGCCGCAGAAGATAAATCCTGGACCGATGGCCGCGCGGATTTCTTTCTTTGCGCCGGTCTCGCTCGGGTTCTTCTTCTTTCTGATCTTTGTCATTTCGCTGCTTCGGGGAGTGCAGATACACCCTATGAACTACTTCTTTCTAGCGGCGGCATTCTTCGCCTTCCACCTGCTCCTCGCGTATCTGGTCGATCATATCTCGATTCACTCCGCCTTCTTCATATGTTCGGCGGTCTCGATCTTCCTGGTCGTGTCATACATGCGACTTGTAGTCGGAAGCCGCTTCGCATACCTCGAAACCGGTCTGTCGCAGTTCGTTTACCTGATCGGCTTCTCGTACGCGTTCTTCGTCGAAGGGTTCACCGGTCTTGCGGTAACAATAGGCTCGATCATCACCCTGTTTGTCGTCATGCAAGCGACCGCGCGAATCGACTGGGCTCAAAAGTTCTCACTCAACGGTACGACCCCCTCCGCGATCGAGACTAAATGATGCAGGCGTCTTCTTCGCGCAACCTTTGCGAACTCTGCGCCTCTGCGGTGAAACGAATGCACAAGTTCACCTCACCGCATAGACGCCGAGCACGCAGAGATCGCGCAGAGCTTTGAACGTCGGACGCCGCCCGTGAGCGTTGTTGCGACCTGCGTCCGCCGTTACAATACGAGTGGTGAAAATGGTCTCCCAGGCAGACGCACCCAGAGCGACCGGAAGCCGGCTCAGGATCACCCTCGAGATGATCAAGGTCGAGCACACGCTTTTCGCATTGCCGTTTGCTTTTTTGGGGGCGGCCCTGGCCGCCCGCGAAGTCCCCGCTCAACCCGCCAGTTTCTGGCTGACAAAGCTTCTCTGGATAACAGTTGCGATGGTGGGGGCTCGTTCGGCGGCGATGACGTTCAACCGAATTGCCGATCGCGAAATAGACCGGGCCAACCCACGAACCGCTAGCCGGGCGCTGCCCACGGGACTCCTGGATATGAAATTCGCCGCTGCCTTTACTGCGCTGTCAGTGGTGCTGTTCCTGGTAGCGGCGTGGCAGCTCAATCGATTGACGCTGATTCTTTCGCCGATCGCGCTCGGCTCGGTGCTGCTTTACTCATACACCAAGCGCTTCACGTTGTTCTC
>DATIFP010000148.1:0-9603 GCA_035455165.1 Blastocatellia bacterium | reverse complement strand
AGTTGTGCGAGCCACCCGCGTGACAATAATTTCTGATTACGCAAGTGTCAATATTTCAAGCCTGACCCCTCCTGACGCTTTTTGTCCATGCCATAGTGCGCGGGGTAGCGCACGTCGCTAACTCGATTGAGAGTGTCATAGATGTAATCGGTGACCATCGGGTAGGCTGGCCGGCTGGTCATGGTAAGAGTCCGCGAGATGACCCGGCCCTCGCTGTCGTAGCCGTATTCATCGGTGCTCACGCTTGCGGTGGTCACCTTGAACAATCGGGTCTTGTCGCCGCTGGGCATGTACTCATAGCTGCCGCCTGCAGCGGCAAGTATGGGATGCCCGGTGTCTCCGAACCCGCTGGTGTCATATGAAACCGATTGCAGCCGGTTTAGCGGATCGCTGTTGTACGAGTAGATGGTCTTCACTCCGCGGGCATCGGTTTGTGTGATCAGATTTGATCTTTCATCGTATGTGAATGTCTCGCTCCAGGTCCCAGCGCCGACGTACTGTCCTGAATCGTTGAGCGTCGCGCTTTCTTCGGCGAGCTTTTGTTGCGTCAACCGGCTCAGCGAATCGTACTTGAAGCGTCGTTGTTGATTGCCTTGATTGACTTGGGTCAGATTACCGAGTGTGTCGTACAGATAAGTTGTCACGAGGCTGCCGGTGGCGAAGACCGAACCGCCGCCCGCCGGATTGGGTTCGACTACTTCGACCAACCGGCCATCTGCGTCAAGGCGCGCCCAACGCTCACGGCCCCATGCGTCCACGACGCGCGTGGTCTGTCCAGGTGAGGAGCCGGCAGAGTCTGGACGTGTCGTTCCATTGAAGTAGCTTGTGGCCTGGCTGCCGTCTGGCGCCGTTACGCTCTGGACTCGGCCAAGGACATCATAAACATTTTCGGTCCACTGTTGAGTCTGTCCGGTGCGATACGGTCGCGTCTGCTTCTTGACGCGGTTCATCGCATCGTACTGAGTCACGACGAAATCCCAGACGCTGTTTTGCCCCAGGGCGTCTTCCTGCTTAACCTGCCCTTCAAAGAATAGCTAAGGCTCATTTGCTCGCAGCACGAGGTTGAAGCAGTGACCATATTGCCGGTGATGTCGTACGTTCGGGATTCGGTGATCGCGCCGGTCGGTGCATTTGCGTCGGTATATCTGGTCACACCGGTGACGTTCCCGCGAAAGTCGGTGGAGGGATCATAAAACTCCGGATCATCGGGGTCGTAAGCGGCATTGTGCTGCGTGACGCCGGTAGCGCTTGCCAGTGTAACTCCGTCGTGGTCGTAGTCGATTCGTGACATTGTGATGGTGTCGCTGGCGTTCCGGATAACTACTCGCCTGACGAGGTTGAAGATGTGCCTGCCTGTATACTCCACTGCATTGCGATATATCACTCGCGTGATGCGCAGGAGCGTTGAGCCCCCGTAATCGAAGTCGCGCACTTCGGATACCTGATTGAACGGACCGTAGACGAATTCAGCCGCGGTTTTCTGGTTCACTTCGTCGAAGGCTTCGATGCGCACCGGCCGAGGCGAGTCGTAGTCCCCGCTGGCCCACGTCACCGTGCTCTTGCGCTTTAGATTGCCGCTCGAATCTAAGGTGCGATCTTCGTAAATGTAGCCGTCCTTGAATTCACCAGGCGCCTTATGCGCGAGCTGCACGCTCTTGGTCGTATCCGGAAAAGTGATAGTAGTACTGCGCGTGGTCTCGTTCTTCTCCAGGAGGTATATCGTGATCGCGGCGCCCGTGTCCATCCCGTCCCAGGTTTCGGTCAGGGTCGTGTACTTCGGTGGTTGTTGCTCACCATTGTGATCTCCTTATTCGTTCGCGTTGCGCTTCGAAGATACGATCAACAAGTATTGTCGGAGTCCACCCCCCTCGGTTTCCAAAATCAGTGACACCCGTCACGCATCCGCGTGCTGATGATCACAAAGACAGGCTCTCTTGATTTGAGACAGGGATTCCCAACACGCGATCGATCCTTGGGTCGGAAACCAACCACTTGATGGGAGCGGCTTCAAAGGTGTGACGACAGTCTCTTCAGCAGAACAACGATCTTGAACGTAATCACGGCATCAGGTTGACCATAACCTCTCTATCCCTTTTAATTGTTCATCGACTTTATTCGCCATGATTATCTTATGACTGAACTCCCAAAAGCCTATGAGCCTCACAGCGTCGAGAAAAAGTGGTATCCGATCTGGCTCTCAAGTGGATATTTCAAACCTAGCGGCGAAGGACGAAAGTACTGCATAACCATCCCCCCTCCAAACGTCACCGGCTCTCTGCACATCGGTCACGCGCTCTGTTACTCCATCCAGGATGTGCTGATTCGTTGGAAACGCATGCAGGGATACGACACGCTGTGCGTTCCGGGCACCGATCACGCCGGTATCGCCACCCAGAACGTGCTCGAGAAGCAGTTGAAGAAGGAAGGGCTCACCCGCCACGACGTGGGACGCGAGAAATTCGTCGAGCGAACGTGGCAATGGGTCCACGAATACGGCGGTGTGATACTTTCGCAACTCCAGCGGCTCGGCTGCTCGTTCGATTGGGACCGCGCTCGCTTCACTATGGACGAAGGCTACATCGATGCGGTGATGGAATGCTTCGTCCAGTGGTGGGAAGCCGGCTTGATCTACCGCGGCAAACGAGTAATCAACTGGTGTCCGCGCTGTTTGACCGCGATTTCCGATATCGAGGTCAAACACGAGGATCGGGCGGGAAAGCTCTACCATATTCGATATCCGTTCAAGGAAGGCTCGGCAATGGTAGTAGTAGCTACCACCAGACCCGAAACGATGCTCGGAGACACCGCGGTTGCCGCAAACCCGTCGGACGATCGATACCGGCAGTTGTTCGGAAAAACTCTCATCCTGCCGCTGATCGGCCGTGAGATCCCGCTGATCCCAGATGACTACGCACAGTCGGAATTTGGCAGCGGCGCAGTGAAGATCACCCCCGCCCACGACGCAAACGACTTCGAAGTGGGCATGCGTCACAACCTTCCAAAGGTGATCGTGATTGACGAGCACGGGCGAATGACCGAGGAGGCGGGACGCTATGCAGGTCTCGACCGATTCGAGGCCCGCGAGCGAGTGGTTCAGGATCTCTCGGCGCAAGGCTTGATCGAGAAGATCGACGATTATGTTCTGCCCGAAGCTACGTGCGACCGATGCCACACGGTTATCGAGCCGCTGCTCTCGGAGCAATGGTTTGTGCGGATGAAGGAGCTTGCCGGCCCGGCCATCGACGTGGTCCGGGAGCGGCGCGTGAGATTCGTTCCCGAACGATACGAGCGAACTTATCTCGAGTGGATGGAGAACATTCGCGACTGGACCATCTCCCGCCAGTTGTGGTGGGGCCACCGGATCCCGGTTTGGACCACCGAAGACGGCGAGTACATAGTCGCGCGATCCGAAAAAGAGGCGCTCGAAAAAGCCGCGGGCCGGCCCATAAAACAAGATGAAGACGTGCTGGATACGTGGTTCTCGTCGGGACTTTGGCCTCAAGCCGTGCTCGGCTGGCCAAAGCAGACCGAAGACCTTGCTCGCTACTACCCAACGTCGGTGCTGACCACGGCTCGCGACATCATTTATCTATGGGTGTCGCGAATGATCATGAGCGGTTTGTACTTCATGAAGGACATTCCGTTCGACGAGGTATATATCTACGCAACGGTTCTGGACGAGCAGGGGCGGCGACACAGCAAATCGCTCGGCACCGGCGTCGACCCGCTTGACGTTATAGAGCTGTACGGCACGGACGCGCTCCGCTTCGCGCTGCTGGTTCGAGCCGCTCGCGGACAGGACATACGCTTTGCGAGCATCAAGGAGAAACGCCAGCCCCAGGTCGAAGAGGCGCGCAACTTTGCCAACAAGATATGGAATGCGTCGCGCTTCGTGCTGATGAACATTGGCGACGCGTCGGGCATCGAGCCGGGGTGGGTTCCGTCCGATGCGCTGGCCGACCGATGGATACTTGCGGAGTTGAACTCGACGATCGAGCAGGTGACCGTGGCTCTCGAGGAGTACCGGATCAACGAGGTCGCCCAGACCCTGTATCATTTTTTCTGGGACAGCTTCTGTGATTGGTACATCGAGTTGAGCAAGTCGCTGGTGGCCTCTCGAGAAAGCACCGAAGAAGTGCGAGCGGCGCGCTGCCGCATCGTATATGTGCTCGAGACGAGCTTGCGATTGCTGCATCCGTTGATGCCCTACATAACCGAAGAAATCTGGCAGCGGCTGCCGCACGAAGGCGAATCGATAATGATGGCTCCGTGGCCCGAAGCGCTTCCTGTTCGCGAGGATCAACAAGCGCGCGAGCAAATGGAAACACTGATCGCCGTTATAACCAGGGTGCGAAACATTCGCTCTATCTGGAATGTTCCGTCGCAGAGCAGGCCGAAGCTCTGCATCGGGACCGACAACGCTTCGACTCGCGCTCTGATCAGCCGCAACGAAGAACAGATCAAACGTCTTGCGCGCGTCGCGCAAGTAACGGTTTCAGATCGGCTCCGAATCGCGGAGCGCTCAGCTCGAGACATCGTATCCGGGATGGAGATTGCAGTGCCGCTCGAGGGCCTGATTGATCTCGAAAAGGAACGCGAGCGAATCACGCGCGAGATCACGCGCAAAGAGAATGAAGCGCGAGGCCTCGCGGCGAGGCTCGACAACGCTTCGTTTATGGAGCGCGCGCCACGCGAGGTCGTGGAGGAAGCGCGCAACCGTCACGACGAGCTAATCGCCGAGATCGAGAAGTTGAGGGGAACGCTGGAGTCTCTTGAGGACGGCTCATAGCTGCCATGGAACTCGACCCCGGAATCATCTACGCCTTTGCCGCCGATCTGCTGAAGGAAGATCTGGGGCGCGGCGACATCACCACGCAAAGCGTGGTGCGTGGCGGGGTTCGAGCGCGCGGGCGGTTTCTGGCCAAACAAGACTTCATTCTTTGCGGGCTTGAAATCGCGGAAGCTGTTTTCGGGGCTCTCGACAACTCTATCGCGCTGGAGTCACGAGTCTACGACGGCGAGAACATTACTGCAGGAGCGGAGTTCGCTCGAATAGAGGGCCCGGGTTCCGCGCTTCTCACAGGCGAGCGGACCGCGCTGAACATAATGCAGCGGCTGTCCGGGGTTGCCACTCTCACGAAAGCGTTCGTGGATCGCATAGAGGGAACCAATGCGCGCATCGTCGATACTCGCAAGACCACGCCCGGTTTGCGTCTGCTTGAAAAGTACGCTGTCACAGTCGGCGGCGGGTTCAATCATCGGTTCGGGCTCGATGACGGAGTATTGATAAAAGACAATCACATTGCGCTGGCTGGTGGTGTTCGGCGCGCGGTAGAGCTTGCGCGCCGGACCGTGCCGCACTTGATGAGGGTCGAAGTGGAGGTTGGAAGTCAATCGCAGCTTCGGGAGGCGTTGGCCGCCGGAGCCGACGTGATCATGCTGGACAACATGAATTCAGATCAGATTCGGGAGTCGGTGAAGCTTATCAGGGACCAGGCACCAGCCACGACGATTGAGGTGTCGGGCGGTATAAAGCTCGACAACGTGCGTGAGTTTGCCGAGACCGGCATCGATTTGATTTCGGTTGGAGCGATTACTCATTCTGCCGCTGCAGTCGACATAAGCCTGAAGATCAGACCGTTGTGACCTGGCATCTGAGCTCTGCCTTTTGCTTTCACCATCAGATTGACGGCCGGTGATTGCAAGTCTATCGTTCGATATCGAGAACCGGAATGGATAAGGAGCAACTACACAAGACGCTCGAGCAACTGCACTCCGAACTTCAGAAAGTTGAGTCGGTTGATCAGGACGAGCTGAGGGTCCTCCGCCAATTGAGCGAGGACATCCGAGGCTTGCTCGAGCATGGAGGAGAGCCACAACAGCTCGGATACAGGAATTTGGGGGAGCGCCTCCGGGAAGGCATTGATTCCCTGGAGGCTTCCCATCCCAATGTCACGTTGCTAATGGGACAAGTTGCCGACGTTTTGGCGAAGATGGGAATCTGACTGCGAGTCGCAAATCTATGTCAACGAGTTCAAGAAAACGCCTCAGGTTTGACCGTGCGGAAGTTAATCGGGATGGCAGTCAGTGCCGGGTCCGGGTGACGTTCACGCTGGGCGAGGAGATCGTTCGGACCGAGGCCACGGACTCGATGGATGGATCGGGCCCTTTGAAAGCGGCTGCTGTAGCCACTTTGAAGGCGGTGCAGGAATCCGCCGCCAGCCGATTCACGTGTTCGCTTTCGGACCTCGATCACGTCAGCGCGCTGGGCAAGAGCCTGATTGCCGTGCTGGTTGACGTCAACTTCCAGGGCCGCGACCAGCAGGTGTTTGGGAGCTGCCAGATCGCCGGCGCCGAAACCGATTGCGCAGTGAAGGCCGCACTCAACGCCGTCAATCGAATCTTCGAACTAGCGATGCGCGATTCGTGAAGAGCATCGACCAGCAATAGCCGTCGCGGCGCTTGTGATAAGTGAGCAAACTCGGATCAACGATCGTGCGGTTTGATAGCGTGTCGTCCACGAACGATGTGGCGAGAGAGCTGGCTGCAGCCGGTACGGGCGAAGGCACCTGCGTGCTTGCGCGGGAGCAGACCGCCGGGCGCGGACGACAGGGACGGGAATGGTCTTCGCCCGCGGGGGAGGGTCTGTATCTCTCGGTGATCCTCAGGCCGGAGATCAAGGCAGCCGAATCCGCCGCTTTGACGCTCGCCGCGGCAGTCGCCGTCGCTGAAACCCTCGAGCTGGACTTCCAGACTCCCTGCGACATCAAGTGGCCGAATGACGTGCTGATCTCAGGCCGAAAGGTCTGCGGCATACTCGTGGAATCGGCCGTTGACAATGACAGGCTCCAATACGTGGTCATGGGTATAGGCGTCAACGTCGCGCAACGTGCTTTCCCGGATGAGATAGGGGAGAAGGCCACGTCGATTTTCCTCGAAGCAGGCCTTTCGATCGCGCCCGAGGAATTCATGAGGCCCTTACTCGAACGGCTTCAACGATGGTATGCCACCGTCGTCTCTGAGCCAGGGCGCGTGTTGGCCCGGTGGGAAGAACTCTCGTCCTACGCGCGGGGTTGTGCCGTTCGAGTTGACTCGTCAGACTACTCGATTGAGGGAGTCACTCGCGGACTCGCGCCGGACGGGGCCCTTATTATCGAGCTGGCCAACGGTGAAACGCGCGCGGTTGTCGCCGGCGATGTGAGTCTGCGGCCGCAACGCGCTTCGAGTTGAGCTTTGGCGGATCAACAACATGTTGCTCGTACTCGACGTCGGGAACACGAACACCACGCTGGGCGTCTATGACGGCCAAAAACTCACGCATAGTTGGCGGCTTACATCCGAGAGGCAGCGAACGGTCGACGAGTACGGGATAATGTGCCGGACGCTGCTCGAGCTTGCCGGGTTGGATTCTTCAGCCATCGACGCGGTTGCAATTTCCTCGGTGGTGCCTCCGCTGGATTTCACTCTCAACAAAATGGCCGAGGTTTATTTTCAGCTAAAGCCGGTGTTCGTAAGCGCCGCCAACGCCGGAATCCCGATACTGTACGATGACCCGCGCGAAGTAGGCGCCGATCGCATTGTGAACGCGGTGGCAGCGCTCGCGAAGTACGGAGCGCCGTGCATCGTCGTGGACTTCGGCACGGCTACGACCTTCGATGTGATCTCTCGAGCCGGAGAGTATATGGGAGGGATCATCTATCCCGGGATACAGATTTCCGCGGACGCGTTGTTCCAGCGCGCAGCCAGACTGCGCAACACCGAGATTCGCCGTCCCGACAAGCTAATCGGGACCAACCCGGCGGGCAGCATTCAATCAGGATTGTACTACGGCAACATCGCATTGGTTGATGGGTTGCTCGAAAAGATGATTGCAGAGCTAGGACCCGGCACGCGGGTGGTTGCCACCGGCGGACTGGCGCCTCTGATAAGCCGGGGAACGCGATTGATAGAAACCGTGGACGCGGACATCACGCTTGAAGGTTTGAGAATAATCTTCGAGCGGAACAGAACACAGGTTCCGGGCTGAGGTACACCACAGTGAGTCGCGCGCGACAAGGAGTTGCGTGAGCGTCAAGATTCTCAAGCCAGCCATTCCTTGCTGACCGGACTTGTCATCGAAGCTCAAATTTCACAATTTCAAGCCTGACCCCGTATCCTCGCTTTCTCGTAATTTCACAATTTCAAGCCTGACCCCGTACCTCGCTTCTCATACATGTGCGCCCTCGGACCTCGTTGATTCTTCCACATGCAAGGTCTATCAACTCGTTTCGCAATTTTACCGTACTGGTGTTTTCATCCTCTGTGAACCTGTAGTCATCTCCTTGGCAGCCAGCCTGAATGACTAAGCCAAGCAGCAGAACAACCCTGCCGGTCCGAATAACCGCGTCCTTTCCGCGATCTCACTGTAGGTTTGGGTCTAACGCCATGGGAAGGTCAGGACCTGACTTTGTTGACAATTAGTCCGCGTGTTCACGCGCAACGTGTTTTTCGGAAGAGTTAAGACATTCGACTAGACGACTAAAAAGCTTTATCGATCCTCGATAGAAACCGTGGACGCCGACATCTTCGAGCGGAACAACTCACAAGTTCCACAGTGAAGAGACTCCGTAAAGAGACTGCAGAGGCTGCGCGGGCTATGGGACTCTCGCCCTCTGCGGTCTTGTCGCTCAGACTGAGATCGTTACAGGCCCTGATGTTGCGCCGTTCGGGTTTCGCACGATAACCGTATGCGTCGACGGCGACGTGAATATGTCTCGCACTCTCAGGTTGCCCGGCGTGCTCTTCGCCTTCTTTGTAACGACCCACAGATCGCCATTCGATTCCAGGTTGAACGTCTGCGTCCCATCAACGATCAACACCGCTCCTGAGACAACGTTGGACCCGGAAGCTTGAAACCTCAGTCCCTTCTTCTTGAACTGTAGCCCTACGACGATCGGAGGAGGCACCGTGCTGATGCCTCGGAGCGCTACGAACGTAAACGTGGTGTCGGGGTCGTTGCTCAGTAAGGAGAACCCGCCTGAGAACACCCCCAGGGTCGTTGGCGTAAATGTTACCGTCAACGTTCGCTTTTCGCCGAACTTCAACGTTCCAACTGGTGAACCGCTGAGCCCGAATGGGGCTCCGGGCGGAAGCACGGTCGCAATGATCAAATCAGCTTCGCCGGTGTTCGTTATCTCGACGGTCTTTGGCGCCGTCGAAGTCCCGAAGTTTACGAAGCCCGGGTTCACATCCAGATTCGGCACGGGAGCTGCCGCCCCGACTCCGGAAAGATTGACCGTCACAAACGGATGTCCAGGATCGTTGCTCTGGATGTCAAACGAGCCGGCGGTCGGCCCGACGACTATTGGCGAAAAGCGCACTGTCAACGTGATGCTCTGGGTGGTGGGGATTGTCAAGGGCACTGCCGGTTTATCGACGATGCTGAAGGCTCCGGCCGGACCGTTGATCGCCGATATGATCAGATCGGCGCCTCCGGCATTGGTTACCGTGACCGTCTTCGTATCCGATTGAGTCACGCGCACCGAGCCAAAGTCTAACGATGTCGGATCCACCACGATCACCGGATTGACCGGCACCGGATTGGCGGGCGTCTTCGCGACCGCA
>DATIFP010000147.1:0-27744 GCA_035455165.1 Blastocatellia bacterium | reverse complement strand
CAGCAACTCCGCGCGCTCGATGCGGGCAGCCCTTAGTGCCGCGTGGCTCACCTGCGGCATCTACCAGTTCACCCCGTATGTCACACCGATCCTTCCGAACCGGCGCGTAGAAGTCCTTGTGCTCCCATTGTTCGCCACATTGGGAGTCGCGGCCTGGCGATTCTTCTACACGCGAGTGTTTTCCCAGCCAGCGTTTAGTCAGTGCGCACTGGTAGTAGGCGCTGGTTGGGCAGGGCGCACACTCGCGCGGGCGCTTGATCAGATGAACGGCGTAAGTACGGCCTATGGCATCGGCTATCACATTCTCGGCTTTATCGACGACGAGGTCGAGCCTGGTAGTAACATCGAAAACCTGCCTGTGTTAGGAACTCGTAGGGACCTAGTGCGCCTTGTTGAAGAGTTGCACCCTGACGAGTTGGTTATTGCGATCACCTATACAGAGACGATTCACGATGAACTGTTTCAAGCCATACTCGATTGCCGAGAGATGGGTCTGTCGGTTACAACGATGCCATTGCTCCACGAGCAACTGACAGGTCAGGTTCCCGTTGAACACGCTGGCCGAGCTCTGTACTCAATTCTACGACTTGGCCAGCCAGCAGCGCATCGGCCGTATAAGGCTCTACGCCGGCTCATCGATGTTTTCGCAAGCCTCGTAGGTTGTGTCGTCACGGCGGCAATAATACCTCTCGTCTGGATCATCAATCGCTTCGCCTCGCCTGGTCCTGTTTTTTACTGGCAAGAACGTGTTGGTAAGGGCGGGCGATCTTTCAGACTAGCGAAGTTCCGATCTATGCACCTGGATGCCGAAAAAACAAGCGGGGCCGTGTGGGCGAGCGAAGACGACCCCAGAATTACGTTGGGAGGACGATTCCTTCGCAAAACACGATTGGATGAATTTCCGCAGTTTTGGAACGTGCTCAAGGGCGAAATGAGCTTGATCGGCCCCAGACCGGAACGGCCCGAGTTCGTCGATCAATTGACCCGAGAGATGCCGTTTTACCGGGTAAGGCACGCAGTGAAGCCCGGGATCACGGGCTGGGCGCAGGTGAAGTATCGTTATGGCGCTAGCATAGAAGATTCCAAAATCAAACTGCAGTACGACCTCTATTACATACGGCATGAAGGCCCTTTTCTGGACCTGCACATTCTGCTCAGAACAGCAATGGCTGTGGTAGGACTCAAAGGGCGATAGACACAGACAGCTCATCGAACCATCGAACAAGAATACTTGAGCTGCGACAACATAGCGATCCCCGGGTAACCGAGCGATTAGCCGAAGCGAGGGACTTACTGCACCCCTGTCGGATACTGCAGGACGCATTGAAGGCGAACGATTTCGACGGGTACTATCTCAGTTTTGCCACGGCGCCCGTTAGAACCACATGAGACCTAAGGAGAGCGCCATACTTTACAGTATTCCGATCATCTAGTTTGGTCCCTATGTTGAAGGCTCGCTCATTGTGGGGCTGGACGAAGGCACCGTATACCGCTGCCGCGCATTCCCGTTCACTGGAGGCACAATGACTATATCAACCGCAAAGTTAAAAGCCGCGATCAGTACCCTGACTATTCTCCTATCGTTGATCTCTACCGCTCCTGCGCAGACCCCGATAAGAACAGCAGCGCTCAGCGGCAACCAGATTGCTCTGGTAAAAACGGCTCAGGGGATAACCACCAGAATTTCTTTCCCCGACATTGTCAAAGAAATAATCTGCGGCGATCTCTACGATCCCGGGAGCGGACGTGGCGCCTTTGTCGTCCAGCGCGGCGATAACGATGTTTTCCTGAAGCCCGTCGCTCCAACCGGCACAAGCAATCTGTTTGTCAGAATTGGCCGGGACTCGGAACGCATCTACAGCTTCGATCTGTCAATCGGGCCCGCAAATCAAGCGTGCCGCGTTTTCAACGTGGTCACCGTCAACAACAGCACATCATCAAAGGCTTATCAATCGCCCGAGGCCGCCAAGATCATATCTGACGCCGAGCAACAAGCTCGAGAGATCATCGAAGCCGGCAATCAACGCGCCTCACAGTTAACGTTGGAGGCAGAAAGACGAACTCTTGAAACAGAGCGCAAGATCCTTGAGCGCTCGGGTCGTGAAATCGACGAGCGATTCATCCGCGCGCTTATGATGGGAATCCGTGAGATTAAAATCAGCAACGCCAGCGCCGTTACAAAAGGGATAGTCATCACACTTGATCAGCGCGCGCTGGTCCTCGATGGAAGGCTGTATCTTCGCTACATGATTCAAAACCTGAGCTACAGCGTTTTTGATTTCCAGCGGCTGTCGCTTGAATCAGGAACGGGCGCCGCCAGAAAGGCGATTGAGGTGCAGATCATGCAAAGCAAAAGCGAAAACAGCCTCAAGCCGAGAGAGGCGCTTGCCGGCGTAATAACCCTCGAGCAGAACGCGGTCAACTTCAGAGAGGGCCTCACTCTGTGCGTGCGCGGCCAGGAAAACGCCGAGATCGCGCGAGTAAGCCTCTCCGAGTAGTCCGCTGACACGCCGTGGAGCTCTTTTCTGCCCCTGCAACGAATACTCGGCGGAAAGCAAGAATCTGTTTCCGCCCCTCCGTCATTTGGAGGATCCATGAAAGCAATGGAAGCAAAACACAGGGTCGCAATCAGCACTGTGCTGGCACTGGTAGTAGTCAGCGTCTTCACTCTGTCGACGTTTGCGGCTTCAAATATTAACCATAGTCCGGCTGGCGAAAAGGCAATCGCACGGCTCGGCAAGCTTCGGCTTGACGTGCCGGTCGGCAAGCTCATCGGGACGGGTCGTCTTGTTATCGATGGTGAAGAGGCGCCAAGCGGCGCAACCGTCCTGAGCGGGAGCAAAATCGGTACCGGCCCGGACGGCAATGCCACGATTGACCTCGCTTCGCTTGGCCGCATTGAGCTTCGTCCCAACACTACCATCACACTTGTATTCTCGAGCGATTCGGTTCAAGTGGATATGATCGGTGGAGGGACGATGGCTCAGTGGGTGCCATCCGGCGTCGAGGGGCAAGTGCGAACCAGAAGCCCGCAGGCGCGATTTCTGGTCACTCGTGGACAGGTCGAAGTGAAGTCTGCTGGCAGCACGCGGAAGCTTTCTGCGGGCGAGGCAGGAACCTTCACTGACCAGGCTGAAGCTCTCGCTTCCGGCGATGCTATGCTCGTAGCAGAGACCGGCGGGTCGAGGGATAAAGCCGGCGCCGCATACCATTCCAGCCGTTCGATATCCGCCGGAATGGGTGGTGCACTCGCTCTGGCGGGACTCGCTGGCGGAATCGCCCTGGGTGTAATGGCCGGCAGGAACGATCGCACTAGTTCCACCTTGCCTAAACCCAGCACGGTTGTGCCTTAGACCTGACGCCAATCGCCATCAGATTGACATCATTGATCAACAAAGAGCAAAACAGTCAACTAATGAGTCAATCGCTTTAATGGTTCACCTTGGTGCTTTCAGTCGCCACCGGCTTACCGCGCCGGTGGCGATTCATTTGTGCTTCAACGCGCCGAGCACGGCCAGTTTGGCGCAACCGGTTCGCTTTGTATACCGGCGAGTGTGCCGAAATGATTCTTCATCTCCCATACCAGCAATAGCCGGGCGTGACGATAATCGCCAGTTGTGCCGTAGTAGATATTCACCACTCGTATTGACCGGGTCTCAGGGTAGTACCCGCCGGCAAGAATCGTTCTCAAAGCGGGCTCATACCAAATCGTCGACTCAATGCTCACCCCGCCCGAAAGGCTCGCAGGCGTTACGCGAGATGCGAAGTCTGCAAGCCCCCCGCCGCATTTCTGAAAGGAAGCACGCGCCTGATCGAACGCCTCGTCTATCCACTGACCTATCCCATCCGGTGATCCGGGAAAGATACTAATCTCTTCTAGAACCCACCACGGCGCGCCGCGCTTCTTCGCTTTCTTACGCCGTCGGCTCAGCGGATCATCAAACCCGTGATCTTTGTAAGGTATCCCATACTTTGGCGAATACTTTACCTGCTCGTCGTGTGCCGGGCCGAGAAACTCAAAATAACTTTGAGCGGAAGCGGCGCCCGCGTAAACCAGCAAGACCAACTGACAAATTATCAACAGGACACCTCTCTTCAACATGGCCACCACCTACACCGATATCCGTGTGTCTGCGTGAGTGGAACTCCGCGACCAGGAAAAGCGTTTCCACGGTCTCAAACCGGGCATTGTTTTTCGGGACGCCTGAGGCGATTTCTCAGGCTCCCAAATCTGAAAAAAGAAAAAATGCTCGTCTTATTCCAGTGTTGGGGAATTGTCTCCCTCGGCCCGAGTATGGCGATTCCCAGCCTCCTCGCACTTCACGCACCTCGGTCGCTCACGATGCGCAACGGGAAGCACCACGCTCAGACGATCGCTCTGAAATCACAATTGGCTTAGCGAAGGACAAGATGTGGGTGTTACGTGTAAATCTTGTCGTTGTGGATTTGGCTGAGGCGAAGCATCGGGCGGGAGCTACGGTAAGTTCAGGACTCGAAGCCGGTGGCGACGGCGCTCGAGCGCGCCGCGGGGAACGACAGATTGCTCGTTCCGCATCAAGCACTCAGTCCAGCCGAGGGCTTCAATACCATTGCAGACGGCAGCAACAATCTAATCCGGCAACGTGAAATCGGCAATCCGAAATCACCACGAGCAGATTAACCGCTGATTCTCGCTGACTGTGTAACGCAGATGTTCGCAGATCTGCGAGAGCCTGAGGACCGAAGGCAGCGAAGATCGGCAGTGAATTGCACTAGATCCTCACAGGGCCAGTTGCTGACTGTTGAGGTAGTAATAGAGGCCCTGCCGTTCCATCAAGTCTTCGTGAGCTCCCTTCTCAATGATCTTGCCCTTTTCGATGACCAGTATCAGGTCAGCGTCGCGGATCGTGCTCAGCCGATGCGCAATGACGAATGAAGTTCGGCCTTTCAGCAATTGGTCCATGTTCTCTTTGACTGCCTTCTCCGACTCAGTATCCAGGGCGCTGGTCGCTTCATCGAAGATCAGAATCGGCGGCTTGTTGTACAAGGCTCGGGCAATAGCAATCCGCTGGCGCTGGCCACCCGACAGTGCGATTCCGGTTTCGCCGACGCGGGTGTCATAACCAAGCGGCAGCCGCTGGATGAAATCGTGGGCGTTGGCAACTGTCGCCGCCCAGGCAACCCGCTCCAGATCCGGATCTTCATCGCCAAACCCCATGTTCTTGGCGATGGTATCGTCGAACAGGTAATTCTCCTGCAACACAAAGCCGATCTGGCGGCGCAAGTCGCGATAGCGCAGTTTCTTCTGCTCGACGCCGTCGAAGTAGATCGTGCCTTCCGTCGGTTCCAGGATTCCGGCCAGGCATTTGACCAGGGTGGTTTTGCCGGAACCGCTGCGCCCAACAATGGCGACGATCTTCCCTGCCGGAATGTCAATCGAGATGCCATCCAGAATCTTCGGCGATTCAGGGCCGCCATACTGAAAGCTGACGTCTTGCAAACGCACGCTGCCTTCGAGTGTGCGCACCGGTTTCAAATGCGAGTGGTCGAAACCTTGCTCCGGCTCTGACTCGAAGATGTCGTTTACCCGGTTCAGAAGCACGGCGGCGAATTGCCAGTTATCCCACATCGAAAGCAAAGTCAGGATTGGTGCGTTGGCCATCGCCACCAGGGAATTGAACGCAACCATCGCGCCGATGGTCATCTCGTTGCTCATCACCTGTTGCGCGCCAACAAACAGAAACAACGCCATCGAAAGAAAGCCGACGGTCTGTACCATGCCTTCGTAGCTCATCAGAATGAAGTTCGATTTGAATTGTTTATCCGCCAGGGAGTGAAACTCAGCTAGCATCTTTTCGCGCAGGGGACTTTCCGCGCCCAGAGCCTTGACGGTCTCGATCCCTTTGATCGCGTCAATTTGATGCGATGAATATTTGCCGTAGGATTCTTCCAGTTCGTCGAACATCGGTCCCAGGCGCTTGCTGGAATACTTCATCAGCCCCGCGTAAAGCGGCGCGACGGCCAGAAAGACAACGGCAAGCTTCGGGCTGTACAAAAGCATCAGCGCGATTGCGGCGCTGATCTGTGCGACGGCGGTCAATCCGTTGACGCCGTTCTGCACCAGAAACTCGCGCACTTGCCGAACGCCGAGGATGCGCCGCTGAATGTCGCCGGTCTTGCGCGCAGCGAAATAACTGATCGGCAAGGCCAGCAGCCGCCGCGTGATAAAATCGAGCGATGATGAATCCACCCGAACCGCCACGAAGCTGAGCAGGTATCGCTGCACAAGCATTGCCACGGTCATAAAGACCAGCACGACCAGCATCGAGCCAATCATCATTGCGAGCAGGGATGTATCGTTTTCCACGAGCACGCTGTCGACGATCACCTGAGTGAACACGGGCAGGAGCATTTGCAGCGCACTGACGATCACGGCCAGACCGAACGCTTTGGCGAAGACGCTCGCGAACGGCCTCAAAAACGGCATCAGCCATCCGAAGCCGGTCTTGGTTTCCGGAGCGCGTTCAAAGGCTTCGGTGTAATCGAACAGCGCGGCGTACCCGTTCCATTTTTCGTTGAGTTCCTTGCGCGTGATCTTGCGATTTCCGGTCGCCGGGTCGGCGATCCAGGCATGCTTGTCGCTCACGTCGAACAGAACCACCCAATGGTAGTTCTCCCAGTGAATGACCGCCGGCAGCGGCATTTGCCCGACGTTGCTTTTGGATGCTTTGACTGAACGCGCGGCCAAACCGAGCGCCTCGGCCCCCTGACATAGACCGCGCAAGCTGGTTCCGTCGGTCGCTGTGTGAACGATCTGGCGAATGCGCGTAAGCGAAACTTTTCGACCAAAGTAGGCGCAGGTCATTGCCAGACTGGCCGCGCCGCAATCCATTTCATCAATCTGCCGGATGTGCGGGAAACGAAGAATTCGCTTACGGCCTTTGACGAAGTGGCCGTCTTCGGTCGCGAACGGGCCGAGTTGTGCCGCCGTCCTGCGCTGGTCCAGTTGGCCCGGGCTGACCTGCTCGGCCGGGTCGGCATTGGCGGGCAAAATCTCCTGCGCGAAATCCAGAGGCAGCCGCGCCGTCTTTTTGTATTCGTACCCGGCGATGCGCTCTTCGATCTTGTTCCTGAATTCAGGGAACCGGGCATAAAGCTTGCCGAATGTTTTCTCGTTGATCGTGATCAAACGGCATTCGGTCAACGCCTCGACGCTGGCTTGACGAGGCTGATTTCTGGCGATCGCGAGTTCACCGAACATATCGCCTTTGCGCAGGAAGGCCCGCTCGCGCTGCCGTGTGCCTTGTTGCTCCCACACGCGCAACCGGCCTTCTTCAACGATGCACATCGGGCCGATCGCTTCGCCTTGACGTATCACAACCTCGCCCGGTTTGACCTCGACGGTTTCGGATTCCAGAGTGAGCAGCTTCAAAGCCTCGGCAGGCAATTTGGCAAGCGAGGTATACAGCTTGATGAAGTTGGACAATCGGCGATGGCGCTGTTCCAGTTCAATGTAGTTCTTGATTTCAGGATTGTTCGCCAGCAAAGTCCGAAACAATGCCGGATCGAGCTTGTATGCCTTCACATCGCTGCTGGCCCGCACAGTCGTCGTGCGTTTGCCAATCGCACCCGGATCGAGCAAACCCGTCGCCCCGAAGGTTTCACCCGGTTTCAAAACGTTCAACGCTATCTCTTCTCCGTTAGCAGCGTGTTTGACCATTCGCGCGCGGCCTTCGGCCAGAACGTAGACGGCATCGGGGTCTTCGCCTTCGGTGACGATGTCGCCGCCGAATCTGAAACTGGCAGGAACGAAACAGTCTACAACAAGCTTTTTCAGTTCCTGCGGCAGAAACATCGTCATCGGCAATTCTTCCAGCGCAATTTGTTTGTCGGACATCGTTATCTCCAAAGGGAAGAGACTGGGTTTCCTGGGTTCTCTTTGTACTGCTCTCTCTTGTGAAGCCGACCCACCCGTGGCTTCATAATGCTACCCACCTCACTCGTTCGTTTATCGCCTGTTCCATGAGGCTTGCGATAATCGTCTGCTCAGCGCGCTCGCGAATCCTGGGATCGTCGGCGGCAGGCATTGTTTTTGCGACAATGGAAAAGAGCGGAAAGCCCTCGATCATCTTGATAGGCCCCAACCAGTCACCCCGCCGCGCGGCTAAGAAATGCGGGCGAGCTGACGCTTCGATCTCATCCAGATAGAAGTTCCATTGCTGCACGATGCCGTGCGCGTCGCGTGCGACTTCCTCCAACGTCAAACCGTCTTCGGTTACGCACCAGGCGGCTTCGCGGGCAACGCGCTCTTCGGGAAACCAGACGTAGCGGCAATCGAAGCGAATCCAATTCAGCCGGTGATCGGCAATTCTGCTTTCAATTAATTTCGGCGTAACAGTTTGCTTCCGTTGCCGTTCAAATTCGTTTTCGATGAGTGAGATCCGGTCGCGTGCCGATCGGGTTAGGAGGAACTCCTCCGCATTGAACCGGCCAAACCTCGCCACAACGGCCGCTCGCCCGGCCAACTTGACTGCCCACTCGCCGAGTCTGTCGGCGCAGACCGCGTGACTCCTGACGACTTCCTCCACTTCCTCGTCACCGACCGGGATGGCCGCGATGTCCTGGTTCAGGCGCCCGGCCCAACGTTCCCGCAGCGATTGTCCGCGCAAGTAGCTCATCCAATCACCAACCGTCATCTCCCACCGATTCAGCCAGACTTGCGTCTCTTCCGCGCTGATAAGGTTGTGCGCATACCGGAAGGCGGTGGCGGCTTCGCGCATTTCGGCGGCTGGGGGAAGTTGTTCGGTCTTCGCCGCCAGGCGCAAACAGGCCAATGATTGCCGCACGGTTTTGACAAAAGGATCCCACTCGCCCCACATCTCCGCCGCCATGACGATCTCATCCCATCCAAATTCCTGATTCTCAATTGTGAAGATAGTCATCTCTTCATGTCCTCATCGTTAAGGCGTAGCGCGAAGCCGAAAACTATCAGGGCAAATTAAGTTTTTTTCGATGATAGTTTTCACCGCCCTCTTCCGCCTTAGCGAATGAGCGCGAGTGAGGCGCTCACTATTGACAACTCTTAACTAAAAGGAGAAACGCTGTATGAATCAGCAAGACAAACAGGCGGCCGAAAACCAGGAGTCCCAGGTCGACGATTTGACCGTCAACCAAGACCGGGCGGCAGACGTGACCGGCGGCGCGGTGGTTCACGGCACCACTGTGCTCGCCTGGGCCAGGATTGATGGATAGTAGGTACGCTGAACTGGAAGTCGCCTTACTACGGCGACTGATGTCGCCCTAAAACGCGGATGATGGTTTTCGCCGTCGACTTACGGCTTAGCAAATTACCGCGAGCGAAAGGCTCGAGCGATTACCAACTTTCTCAATAAGAGGAGACGTAGATTATGAATCAGAAGGATACTCGTGAAATCAACAAACAGACTGAGCCACTGACCGACTTAGAGTTGACCGCCGAGCTTGCCGAGCAGTCGAAAGCCGGAACGGGAACGCACTCCACCGGTGGCGGCGGTGGTGCCGGCAAGGTTTCGATGCGGGACAGCTTTTAGATGTGCCGAATCCTCTCGACGCCATTTCAAAAACCCAAGGTCAACCAAGGAGACAGATATCATGAATCAGCAAGACAATCGTGTATACGACATCCAGACGAGACGGCCAAGCCGCCTCGGACAAACATAAGGCAGCGCTCGCCCAACGGAAGACAAACATAGGATGTTGAGCGAAAGGGAGACGAAGATGGAAGAAAGAAAAAACGAAAACGCAACGAACCACCACAGCAACCCTAAGGCGGACAGCCTGAGCGATTTGGCGGTCGCCCCGGAGCAGGCCGATGCTGCGAAAGGCGGCGCACCCGCCGCTCACGTTAGGGTCTTCAGTGGAAGCGATGGCGGGTTGGTTTATTAATAGAGAAAGGACGTCAAGATGAAGAACAGAAAGAAGGAAAAGGCAACCAACGATAAGGTCAACCTTCAGGCCGACACCCTGACCGATCTGCCGGTCACCGACGAGCAGGCTGATGACACCAGAGGTGGCCGAGGAGACAATTCCGACTATCTCATCTGGCAGAGACAATTAGGAACCGGTCTGTGAATAACAGACATAAGAGACCAAAAGCGGCAAACATCTGACGCTGAGATTGGTTTCTTCGGCTCGGACGGCGACAGGCAATGACGGGGCAGCAACACCCTCACCGCCTAGTCGCTGATTACAGATCAATTTCAGAGGTTCTATTATGGCCGCTAACTCAATAAACGAGGAAGGCCGTATTGGTCAGGCCTTCCTCGCCCTCGCGCCGCCTCACTGGGCTGCTCGCGGACTCAGCTATGCAATCATCGCAATAGTCCTGATCGGCGCAATCGCCGCGGTAGTCATCAAACTTCCCGAAACAGTAACGGCGGACTTTGTGCTCGTCCCTGCGCGAGGGACCGACCCTGTCAAAGCCACCCGGCAGGGCATTGTCAATCAGGTATTCGTCAGCGAAGGTCAGTCTGTCAGCTTGGGCGATGTTATAGCCACCCTCAGATCGGAGGCAGCGGGCGATCGCGCGGCGGAGTTGACGACCATCCAAACGCAACTTGCGGGGGCCGGCGAGAGCTTCACCAATTCGAAGGCGAGATTCACAGCTCAGACTCTTGCCGAAGAGCAGGAGATGCGCAAGCTCAGCGCTCGCATCGAGCACCTCGAAGGTTTGATCTCACTGAAGCGCCAACAACTGGCTCTGCTGAAACAGATGACCGACAGCTACGAGAAACTCTATCGCGAGGGCATAGCCAGCCGCGCGCAATTGACCGAAAAGCAACTTGACGTCGGCGACCTGGCCGCGGAGTTGGAAAAGCTCATCGCCGAACAGACTGAAACACGCGCGTCGATTGAAAGGCTGAAGATTGATTCCTCAGCGCACCGGGTCGAATTCAAAGAAGTCGAGCGGACCTACAGGGAGAAGACGGCGACCGACGAGATTCGCGTCGGCGCCCTGAAAGCGGGACTCGCCGGGAGCGACGGCAACGAAATCCGCTTGACCGCGCCATGCTCGGGAACGATCCTGCGTTTGCATTTAAGAACCAGCGGAGCGGTCCTCCACCAGGGCGACACTATCGCTGAACTCGTCTGCACGGGCGAAAGGTTGCTTGCCGAATTGAGCGTGCCCGAAGGCGGCGTCGGAAAGCTGAAAACTGATCAAGGCGTGAAGCTCAAATACGATGCTTTTCCTTATCAGCGATACGGCGTCAAGCTCGGGCGGGTGGCATGGCTTAGCCCGGCAGCCGTTGAGACAAAGGGAGGCCGGTCATTCAAGGCGCATATTGAAATTGCCGAAAATGAAGTGCTCGTTCAGGGCCAATCGCGTCCGCTGTTGGCCGGCATGAGCGGCAAAGCGGAGATCGTAACCGGCAATCGCTCGCTGATCGGATATGTCTTCGAACCTTTGAGACAATTGAAGGAAAACTTCAGTGACCTGCCGGAGCAGGTGAGTAAGCGCTGATTACTTGTGATGAAGCAGCCAGATATCGGCTTCGACAGATTCCAATATATAGTAAAGCCAGCGGTTGTCGCGCGAGAGTCTGAAGCCGATGATCCTATCGGTCGCGGCGGAAAAAAAAGGGCGCTGTTTTTTTGTTGCGGTGTCCGTTATGAAGACTGCGCCCTCAACAATGCAGAGCGCGCGGCGGTCATCCTGCAACCACGCCATTGAAGCGGACCCGATGTCGCTGACCTTATCAAGCCGGCCTGTTTCAAATGAATAGGTAGTGAGCACCATAGGTTGCCCTTCGAGATCACTTCGGCCGATCAACATGCGTCCGTCCGACGACCAGGCGGCGGGCCAGAATTGAAGGGGCGGTTCGCTCTTCGGGTTGAGCAGTTGTGGAGTCTGCTCGCTCCAGGATTTATCGGCTTCGATGACCCAGGTCTCTCCACTGTTGTTGGTGAAATTGAGCCTCTTGCCATCAGGCGACCATAGGGGTGTGAAGGCCTTGTTATTGCCCGAATCAGTCAAGCGCCGCAGGCCGGTGCCGTCGGCGTTGATGAGCCAAATTTCAAAGTTGCCGCTGCGAGTGGAATAGAAAGCAATCCGTTTCCCATCGGGCGACCATCGCGGGCCACGATCCCTGTATTCGTCATCGGTCAGCCACCGAGGCTCTCCGCTGCCGTCGCTGTTGAGTATGGCCAGGTCTTCGTGAGTGCCTGCCACTGTGGTGTACACGATGCGCTCTCCGTCGGGCGAAAGATCCAGATCCATTCCCTGTCTCGCCCCTGTAGTCAGCGCTTCGGGCTGACCGATGACCTTTTCCCGGCTGGAATCGATTTCGACGCGGTAGAGATTGCGCTCGAGCCTGACATTGACGAAAGCCAGCCTCTTGCCGTCGCGCGAAAAGCTGATGTGCTGGCTGAACGCAGAGGGCGTTGGCACAAGCTCCGGCTCGGCAAGTGTGCGGCCGGTTTGTTCGTCAATAGCGAGGCGCCACAGTTGCATTCCGCCCGAGCGGTCACTGACGAAGTAAAGATACTTACCATCGGGCGACCAGACCGGATTCCAGTCGGTTGCTGCATCGTTCGTCACCCGAACTGCGCCGTCGCCGCTCGGGCTCATTGTCCAGATGTCTCGCTGGCTGCTCTCGTCGGATGCCCAGTAGGCCACGCGATGGCCGTTGGGCGAGCATGTCGGCTGCACAACGTCTTTTGTGGTGATGAGGCGTTTTTCGAGCGTTTTAATATTGACCCTCCAGAGACGATGGGGCGAAACCATGCGGTCGCGCGGGTCTCTGACTCTCTCTTCGGTGTAAATGACCTCCTGGCTGTCAGGAGACCATGCTGGATGATAAGCCGGGCCTCTATCGGATAATCGCCTGACAGACTCGCCCGAAGCTCCCATGACGAAGACTCCACCACCATCACGCTCTGAGCGGAAAGCTATGTATGCGCCATCGGGCGAAAAAGCCGGTTGCGTATCGTCGCCCGAAAAACTTTCGGTCAGGTTCTGCGAATTGAAGCCGCCCACACGCTGGGTGAAGATGTCCCAGTCGCTGCCGCCCCGCCGCGCGTAAACGATCGTGTTGCCGTCGGGAGACAGGCTGGGAAAGAATTCCTCGTGCGGGAAATCCGTGACCTGAGTCGAGCGCGCCGCGAGCCACGGCGAAGGTTCGATCTTTTCGGTCCCATTCAACCGCCAGATTGAAAATGACGTCGCCAGAACGAGAATCGCCGCCGCAATCGCGAGCACCGGTTTCGAGATCACCAGGGCCGATGCTCTACTCTCTTTCGATCGCGAAGGGGCGCCGCCGGATTTGATCGAAGCCGAATCGAGTTCCCGCCGCAATCGCTTCAACTCCGCCCGGAAATCGCTCGCGGTCTGATAGCGAAGGTCGCGGTCTTTTTCCAGAGCGCGGTTGAGTATACGGTCCACCTCCTCGACGTTTGCGATCTGGGTCATCCTGTTCAACGACGTGGGTTGCTGGTGGGTGATGGCGTCCAGGATGGAAGCCGTTGAATCTCCTTTGAAAGGCACGACTCCGGTCAGGAGCTCGTACATCAACACTCCAAGACTGAAGATATCGCTGCGACGATCGACCTCGATCCCCGAAGCTTGCTCCGGCGACATATAGGCAACCGTGCCTAGCACGGTGCCGGGGTTCGTCTTGTGCGCATCGCCCGGACCGGGCTTCTGTTCGAGCAGTCCGCGCTCGGTAAGTTTGACCAGCCCGAAATCCAGCACCTTGACGTAACCGTCCGGCCGCACGATTACGTTTTCCGGTTTTATGTCGCGATGTACCAGCCCGGCTTCGTGCGCCGCATCCAGAGCATCGGCTACCTGCGAGCAGATGTCTATCGCATCTTTGAGTCGCAACGGACCTCGCTCTATCAATTGGCGCAGGGTCTGGCCTTCCACATATTCGGCGGCGATGTAATAGGCTCCGGCCAGCTCGCCTATGTCATAAATTGTGATGATGTTCGGATGATTGAGCGCTGAAGCGGCGCGGGCTTCTTGTTCGAACCGACGGACGCGATCTGTGTCCCAGGTGAATCTATTGGGCAAGAGTTTGAGCGCCAGTTTGCGCCCCAACCGTTCGTCGCGCGCAAGGTACACTTCGCCCATCCCGCCTACGCCGAGCACGGAGATCACCTGATAGGCACCGAACTGTTTCCCGACCGGTGAGATATGTTTCTCATCGGCGAGATTGCGAGCAGCAACATCGAGCGCCGGAGTACCGAGAAAAGATTCGGATTGCGAGTGAGCATCCAGAAGTGATTCGACTTCCCGCCGCAATTCATCATCGCCTTCGCAGGCGGCGGCCAGGAAGACGGCACGCGCCTCAGGCGGACGCTCGATCGCCTGATCAAGCAGGCGGTCTATCTTGTCCCAGCGTTCATTGCCCATAATCTAGGGGCTAAGCACTTCACGACCGGCGGTTCAATTCGCGGTAGAGCCATGCTTTCGCCTTATTCCACTCGCGGATCACGGTGACCGTGGAAATTTGCAGCACTTCGGCAATCTCCTCGTTACTCAATCCGCCAAAGAAGCGCAGTTCGACGATTCGACTCTTGCGCGCATCTATCTCCGCCAAGCTCGTGAGCGCGTCGTCCACCGCAACTAGATCATCGCTGCGTCCCGTGCTGACCTCGAGAGCTTCATCAAACGAAACATGCGGCGCAGTGCGGCCTGCGAGGCGCGGACGCTGGCGCGCGAAATCAACCAGAATCCGACGCATCAGTTGCGCCGAAACACCGAAGAAGTGCGCCCGGTTCTTCCACTCGAGATTCTTCCAGTCAATCAACCGTATGTACGCTTCATTGACCAGCGCCGTCGGTTGCAGAAGATGACCTGCGCGTTCCCGTCCCATGTATCGTCTGGCCAGCCTGTGCAGTTCGGCGTGCACTAGCGGGACCAATTGTTCGAGTGCCGACTGGTCTCCATTGTTCCAGGCGATCAACAGTTGCGTTACATTGTGAGACGAATATGACGCCATTGCACTCCAGGTACAGCTTGGCAGCCGTGCCTGACCAGTTGTTAGATAAGCGCGTATTTTGAGATGCGTTTCACATTCGGTTCCGCATACCATGGCGGCATGCCAAAGGCGGCCTACCATCGCCCAGCCGACGCCGGTCCAGTTTACCCGACCGCAAAAGCGATTGGTAGGGGTGATCGAAGATTTGTTCCGGGACCTCTTAACGGCGATGAACGGCCGCGAGCTGCAAACTATTCGCTCAAATCCGTTCAAAGCTTCGGAGGCGGATCCCAATTCGGGTTTGTGGTACCGGAGCCGACAGCGCGTGGGCATTTGATGAGTGAAAAAGGAGGCTTGCTATGAAGATGGTTGTTTTCCTGCTGGCGATTCTCACGATAGGAGTCGTTCCTCAGGTCGGTAGCGCAAAGGGGGTTCGGTTGCGTGAAGAGTTCACGATGAGGATCGGCCAGCGCGTCAAGGTGAGCGGCACGCATCTCCGCATCGATTTCGTAGACGTGCTCGATGATACGCGGTGCCCGTCGGACGTCCAATGCATCTCCGCGGGCAACGCGGCGCTGAACCTGGAGCTTAGGTGGAAGAGCCGACCGCCCAACTCAGTGCTGGTCAACACGACGAGCGGCCCAGCCCAGGCAGAGATCAGGCGATTCGTGGTGAAGCTCGTGAGGCTCGTACCGAACCCGGTCGCCGGACAGTCGATAGACAAGGCTGACTATTTGGCGGCGCTGTTGGTCACAGAGGACGACGATCCGGATCACCAATAGTAGTTCCCGCAGCAGGCGGGGGCTTCGGCGACCAGGGCAGGATAAGGGCCGCCGACAGCGCGAAGGTTTGAAGAGAATGCTACCCTGTCGGATCCGAACGCGTCCTGGCGAAATTGATTGGCACTGCTTCATCCGAAACCTCAGCGAGGTCCTTTCGAAGGAAGAACAGCGTGCACCCTTTGCTGATGCCAGCCAGTTCGCCAAAAACGCGATAGCCCAGGTTTTCGTAGAACGGCCGCGCCTGAAAACTGGTTGTCTCCAGGTAGGCCAGTGTGCACCCTTGTCTCGCCGCATAGTCCTCTACAGACCTCAGCAACGCCGAGCCGTGCCCTTTTCCACGTTGGCTCTCGGCAACCCACATCGCGGCAATATGCACAGATCTGCCCCACAGATCGCCGTGTGCGCCGCCAACAATTCGGCCGCCCTCGTCTCGCAGAAAACACGCCACCGCTCGGGGCCGTTCGTGTCCGGTGACGGCGCGATTAGCCTTCCACGGCTTTTTCGTTCGCGTAAATGTGATGAATCCCCCCGAACCGGTCAGCCGTCGCGCTCTTAGGATCAATCAAAGCGGAGCGCACATGCACCCACGTGCGGTAACCCGACGGATATGCGGCGCGTTCGTCAGGAATTGCCCATACACTCGCCGCCCAGGCGAAAGTGAGCAGTGTCCCGAGCACGATCAGTGTTTTGGTTCGTATCATCATGCTCGAATGATACGCTCTTGAGAGCACGTCGGTCGCACACATTTGGCCGCGAGAAGGCAGGTTTGGACAATGGACTCCGTTCGCAAATCAGCTTAACCCGTTGAGTTAGTCATGATATCGAGGCCTGGACTTCGCGCAGCCGTCGTTCGAGAAATCGGCGTTCGCTCTGGTTGGTGACCAGCGCGAGCGCCCTCCGATAGCTCTTTGCCGCATCCGCCGGTGATCCCACGCGGCGAAGCAGATCGGCTCGGGCAGCGTGAAGCAAGTGATAGCCGTCGAGATCCCCAGCCGCGTCCAGCTCATCGATCAGCGCGAGCCCCGACCGGGGGCCATCGGACATCGCCACCGCCACCGCGCGGTTCAGCGACACAACCGGAGAGGGCTGCAGCCGCTCGAGTCGATCGTAGAGACGGACGATCTCGCGCCAGTCCGTATCTTCGGAGCGCGTCGCACGACAGTGCACCGCAGCGATCGCCGCCTGCACAGCGTAAGGACCGGGTGCGGGGCGAAACGCCTCATCGACGAGGGGAAGCGCCTCCGCGATCTGACTCTGGTTCCAGCGACGCCGATCCTGTTCTTCCAAAACCACCAGATCGCCGGCTTCATCGAGACGAGCATCTCGACGTGAATCGTGAAGAAGCATGAGAGCCAACAGAGCAGACGCCTCCGCTGGAGGATGTGGCGCCATCAACGACCTCACCAACCGCGCCAAACGGATTGCCTCGCCACAGAGATCGCCCCTCACAAGCGGCTCGCCTCGAGTCGCGGCATAGCCCTCGTTGAAGATTAGATAGATCACCGTCAGTACTGCGTCTAACCGAGCCGGTATATCCTTGGCGGCAGGGACGGCGTAAGGAATGCCCGCGTCCTTTATCTTTCTCTTCGCGCGCACCAGCCGCTGCGCCATCGTCGCAGTCGGAACCAGAAACGCGCGAGCAATCTCCTCCGTTTCCAGGCCGCCCAGCGTTCGTAGCGTCAGAGCGACCTGCGCCTCGAGTGCAAGCGCCGGGTGGCAACAGGTGAAGATCAGGCGAAGCCGGTCGTCGGGAATGTCGTCGGTGTCGTAATTCGGCTCCTCAATGGTCGGGATTAATCCGGACGCGGCGTACGATTCAATCTTTTCCTCGAAGCGCGTCCGCCGACGGATGCGGTCGATGGCCTTGTGCCGAGCTGTCTGAATGAGCCAGGCGCGAGGGAATTCAGGGATGCCGTCGACCCGCCACTGATCCACGGCGACTGCAAAAGCTTCCTGCGCCGATTCTTCCGCAACGTCGAAGTCGCCGACGAGCCGGATTAGTGTGGCGACGATCCGGCCCCAATCGGAGCGATAAACTGATTCGACCGCGGCGTTGGCTTCCGGGAGCATGGCTAATGTTAAATAATTCCGCGCGGAGTGTCGATCCGGGCACTCGCCGTTCGACTTACCGATGGAGGGAAACAAATGAAATACATGTTGCTGGTTTATCTCGACGAGCAGGCCCTGAGCGAAACCGAGCGGGAACACTGTTATGTGGAGTCGGCGCAACTCGCGAGAGACCTCAATGCGAGCGGGCACTATCTTGCCGCCGGTCCCCTGCATCCGACTGCGACCGCAACCAGTGTCCGGGTACGCGAAGGAAGACGATTCGTGACCGACGGCCCGTTCGCCGAGACGCGCGAACAACTCGGGGGCTACTACCTGATCGACGCGAAGGATCTCGATGAGGCGATAGGCATCGCCGAACGCATTCCAATTGCCCGAATGGGCACAATCGAAGTCCGGCCCGTCCTGGAGATCCCGGGACTGCCGGAGAATTAGTTTCGATCTGCAATTGAACTCTCGCGTCGAAAGTCATGGAGCCAGCCGCAATAAGTCAAAGGTTCGTAGCCGGATGGAGCTAAAAGCAGTGGAAAACAAGCGGCACAAAAAAGAACGGCGACCTGGTGTTGCGAGAGCGATCGTTCCTCGTGGTTTTTCAATCCACAGGGACACGGAGAATCCCGATAATCTCGATACGGGGAGAGCTGAGAAGAACAGACCGCGTTCGGGATGTGAATCGCGCGTTCTGTGGCAGGCGCCCAGACTACGTCCAGACCTCGCGAGTCTGGCGAGCCTTGTAGACGCGTGGAACATCTGGATGATTCAGTTATGAAAATTCGATCCGTACGTTCGATCATTCGACTTACTGATGGAGCCAACCGCATGAATCAAAATGGACAATGGAACTGTGTTTGTTCAGCCGCGATTGGGAGGCCGTCTTAACCTGCTCATTCGCGTCCAATCGTGAGCGACCACCGGTGCCCTCAGATTCCATAATTTTGAGATGGAGTGAGAAAGACCAAACTGGCTCGTCGAAACAACATAAGACGTTTGTCGATCGAGCTGCCGGAGATCAATCAATGAACGACGCTGACAACTTGAGTATAAGCAATCGAGCCATGCGCGGAACAAACCGTCCGCGCCACATTTTCCGGAGCATCGGCGCCGTGCTCGCGGGGATGCTCGCGATCATTATTCTCTCAACCGCTACCGACCTGGCGATGCAAGCAACGGGCGTCTTCCCGCCGTTCGGCCAGCCGATGACCGACCGGTTCTACCTGCTTGCAACTGCCTATCGGATTGTCTACGGCGTCGCGGGCAGCTACATCACAGCGCAGCTGGCCCCCGCCCGGCACATGGCCCACGCCATGGCTCTCGGCGCCTAAGACACCAGGTTATGTCACGGAATGCGTGGCTGCAGAATTGAAAAGAAGGAATACCGATTATGGAAAACAAACAGCGTCCGACCCTGGGAAACGGCAAGGTGTGCTATATCGAGATTCCAGCTGTCGATATCACCCGATCAGCCTCCTTCTACCACGAGGTTTTCGGTTGGCGGATCAGGCAGCGCAGTTACGGCAGCATCGCCTTTGATAGCCATCCCAATGGTTGGATTGCGATTTAAGAACCCCACGTCGATAGGGAGACGAGGTCATGAAAGAAAGCGAACCAAAGATAGACGATGAGCTACTGCAACGACCAGCCCGGCTCTCCGTCCAATCATTAGTGATTGGGCTTATCCTAATTATCACGGTGCCGGGCTCGGCGCAGGAAATGAACAAGTCACGAAAGGGTTATCACATGAGCGTTCAAGAGCAAACACCCGAACCAAATCCAGACCTCAAGAGCTTGAGCAAACTGATCGGCACCTGGAAGGTGTCCGATCCAAGTGGAAAGAACGCCATCAACGGAACGGAAAGCTACGAATGGATGGAAGGCGGCTTTTTCGTTATGCACCGCTTTGATTTTGTGCATTACGGGCACATCGTGAGAGGCATTGAGATCATCGGACACGAACACGCATTCGGAGCCGAACCGGGAACCGACATAAGATCGCGCATCTATGACACCCGTGGCAATACCCTGGACTACGTGTATGAAGTAGACAAAGAAACCCTCACGATCTGGGGCGGCGAAAAAGGCTCTCCCGCTTACTTCAAAGGCAAGTTCAGCGACGACGGCAACACCTGTACCGGCGGCTGGGTCTATCCGGGTGGTGGCGGGTATCAGGCGACTATGACCAGGATTAAGAAATAGATCGGCCTGATTCGTGCCTCTATTGGCACACGCGGGCCCCACCGGAAATCCCCGCGATTCCTGAAATTGTGGGTCTGGGAGCTATCAGGGTGATTTTTTTCGTTGGAGTGTCGATCCGTAGAGTCGTCGTTCGACTCACTGACAGAGGAAAGACATGAAATACATGTTGTTGGTTCACCACAGCGAACAGGTTTTGGGCAATTTGAGCGAGACCGAGCTGCAACAAATGCGCGAGGAGTCAGTGCGGCTCGCCAACACGATCAACTCGAATGGGCAGTATGTGGACGCGGCTCCGCTGCAACCGGCTTCGACGGGGACTTGCGTCCGGGTCCGGGAGGGCAAACGAGTTGTGACCGATGGCCCCTTCGCCGAGACGCGCGAACAGCTCGGGGGCTATTTCCTCATCAACGCAAGGAATCTCGACGAAGCGATTGGCGTCGCCGGACAAATCCCAGGGGCTCGCATTGGCACAGTCGAGATCCGCCCGGTGATAGAGCTCGCCGGCCTGCCGGAAAGGTAACGGAAAACGCTTCCCAACCCTTACCCATAAACCGCAACGCAGAAGGAGAGACGTCATGCAAAAGATCACCCCATTCTTGTGGTTCGATGACAAGGCCGAGGACGCGATGAATTTCTATATTTCCATTTTTAGAAACTCAAAGGTTCTGAGCGTTACTCGATATGGAGACGCAGGGCCTGGCCCGAAGGGTTCGATAATGACCGCGGAATTCCAGCTCGACGGGCAAGCATTCATCGCTTTGAACGGAGGTCCGCACTTCAAATTCACGGAAGCCATATCATTCTCCGTCAACTGCGAGACCCAGCAAGAAGTAGATGAGCTGTGGGAGAAGCTTTCCGAAGGCGGAGAAAAAGGAAGATGTGGGTGGCTAAAAGACAAATATGGTCTGTCCTGGCAAGTCAATCCCGCTGTCTTAGGCGAGATGTTGCAAGACAAAGATCCTGAGAAGGCAAAACGGGTCATGGAGGCTATGCTTCAAATGGGTAAGATTGACATAAAGACTTTGAAGCAAGCGTACGAGGGGCAGTAGGGCAAGGGGCCGGTGTCCGACAAGCTTCGGTTTGTCGTCTGGTTCAACGGCCACGCGCGTTACACAAATGACAAACTGAAGTTTGTCGCGCTTGATTCGATTGTGTGGACGAGGTCACGAGTGCGAACCAGGGAGGGAGACATGATTGAGAGAAAAGACGTTCCCGATCGGCCGGCGCTTGTAGCCCCGGCTATGTCGAAGAGACCGATCACGAATTATGCGCTCTGGATCGTTCAGGTGCTGCTTGCGCTCCTGTTTCTATTTGCGGGTGGAGTGAAGCTGGTCCTTCCGGCGGAAGCGCTAACGGGGCCGGTGCCTGTGCTTTTCTTGAGGTTCATTGGCTTATGTGAGGTGCTCGGCGCAATCGGTCTGATTCTTCCGGGGCTTCTGCGGATTCGACCGGCGCTGACGCCGCTTGCCGCCGCGGGGCTCGTGATCATCATGATCGGTGCGACCGTAATAAACCTGTTGGGTGGAGGTGTTGCCGCGGCGCTGATCACTCTGCTCATCGGGAGTCTCGCGGCGTTCGTTTCCTACGGACGCTCGCGCGTGATCCCGCACGGCGAGCGCTCAGCTTCTCATAGCGAGCATTCCCGGCTCAATGCCCTCTCCTCGGGATCTTGAGCCCCCCTTGGGAACTCATCATAGGAGAACAAACGATGAACAAGAATCCTCGCGTTGTGTCGCCGAAGAAGACCGCGCCGGCGAAGACCGTGGACGACTACCTCGCGGCGGTGCCGGACGATGTCCGGGCCGCGCTTGTGAAGCTGCGCAAGACGATCAAAGCCGCCGCGCCAAAAGCCACCGAGGTCATCAGCTATCAGATCCCTGCCTACAAACACCACGGCCTCCTGGTGGGCTTCGCGGCGTCCAACGGCCTCTGCACCTTTCACATCATGAGCACGGAGGTGACGCGCGCTCACGCGGCCGAGCTCAAGGGCTACAAACTCGGCAAGGCCTCCATCCGATTTGCGCCCGATGAGCCGCTCCCGGCAGCACTGGTCAAGAAGCTCACCAGGGCGCGCATCGCGGAGAATGAGACGGGCAGGAGCTATGGCGACCGTAAATGAAGGTTTAGCCGTTGGTTCTCGAACCGTTCGAAAGGAGATGAAGCAATGAATGCAATGAACAAAGGAGCGCTCGCTATACTGGTAGCGGCGACATTCTTCGCAGGAGGAAACAACCCTGCCAGTGCTGTGACTGATGGGACAGCAGAAAAACGCGATGTCGTCCTTACCCGGCTCTTCGACGCCCCGATCGAGCAGGTATGGAAAGCCTGGACCGATCCCGAGTACGTGATGCGCTGGTGGGGCCCAAAAGGCTTTACCTCGCCTTCGTGCAAGATAGATTTTCGTGAAGGCGGCAAATTCATATTCCACATGCGCGCGCCGAAAGAATTTCAAGGTGGTCAAGACTTCTACACCGCCGGTGTGTACAAAAAGATTGTGCCGTTGAAGCTGATCGAGTTCACCCAGGCTCTGTCCGACAAGGACGGCAACAGAATTGATCCGGCCACGATGGGCATGCCACCGGACTTCCCAAAGGAGATACCAAGCGCCCTGGCGTTCAAACGCGTTGGCAACAAGACCGAACTGACCGCCGCGGAATACGGCTGGACGGTGGGACAAATGCGCGACATGTCCGAGGCGGGCTTGAACGAATGCCTCGATAAGCTTGCCGAGGTTTTGGCGAAGCACAAATGATTAAGGGGGATTCGTGCACATCCGTCGAATCACCGTTATCGTGGTCTTTTGCAGTTGATGGACGGACCAGCGATGAGACGGAATTTTGACGGATCCTCGCGATTAACATTTCCGTTGAACCTTATCGGATGGAGAACCCTATGACTATCTTTGGTAAACGCCTATCGGAGTACTTCGCATTCTGTAAACCGATTCTCGGTTTGATTCTTGTCGTCGGGATTGCGCGATTCGCGCTGTCTCTTGGCGGCGTGCCGAATTCACTGGTGAAGTGGGTCAGCCTCACGGCTGTGATGTGGATTGGAGTCGTGTACTTTTCGATCCGAGTACACACCAGCGGCTTCGGAACCTACAAACACCTTCTTCCAATCTGCGTACTCCAGAGCCTCGCGGCACAGGCGATAATCGTTCCCGCAATCATCCTGGCAATCTTCACCGGCCAGGACAACATCTTCAGCATTCCGGAGAACTTCTTCGGTAATGACGGCAAGACCTGGCTTCACGTGGCAGGACATCTGTTCATCGGGGGAACAACCATTGGGCCGCTGATTTCCTGGCTCATTGGTTGCCTGATCATGTTTGTAACCAAGAAGGTGGGGAGCAGAGGAACAGAGGCAAAGGCCACGGCTGGCGCGTGACCCGGGTAAAGGATCGGCGATGTCCGACAAACTTTAGTTTGTCGAACGTACCACACGACACATCCCGAGATCAGCGACAAACTGAAGTTTGTCAGACTACGTTTGAGAAAGGAGCGAGTGTATGAGCGGAGTGAGAGTACTGGTTGGCACACGAAAGGGCGCGTTCATACTGACGTCGGACGCAAAGCGCGAACGGTGGGACGTCAGTGGCCCCCATTTCGCGGGCTGGGAGCTTTACCACGTTAAGGGATCAGCCGCTGATCCGAATCGACTGTATGCATCGCAGTCCAGCGGCTGGTTCGGACAGATAATTCAACGATCGGACGACGGCGGCAAGACTTGGTTCCAACCAGGAACGCCGCCCGGCGAACCGACTACTACCCCGGAGGGGATGCCCAAAGGCGAGAGCAACAAGTTCGTTTACGACACTTCTCCTGAAACGGGCAAGCCGCTTACCACACACCAGTGGTACGACGGAACACCGCATCCGTGGGAGTTCAAGCGGGTCTGGCATCTCGAACCATCGCTCACTGATCCCGACACGGTTTACGCGGGGGTTGAAGACGCGGCTTTATTCCACACTACGAATGGCGGACAGACGTGGCACGAGCTTCCCGGGCTTCGCGGGCACGGGACTGGATCGGGGTGGCAACCGGGCGCCGGCGGATTGTGCCTGCACACGATCATTCTGGATCCGAGCGATCCCGGACGGATCTATATCGCCATTTCGGCGGCCGGGGCTTTTCGGACGGATGACGGAGGCAAGACGTGGAAACCGATCAACCGCGGACTGCATTCGTTGTACATCCCCAACCCGACCGCGGAGGTCGGCCACTGTGTTCATCACATCGCGATGAACCCGTCTCGCCCGGGGGTGCTGTTTATGCAGAAGCACTGGGACGTCATGCGCAGCGACGACGCCGGCGATTCGTGGCGAGAGATCAGCGGTAACCTGCCGACCGACTTCGGGTTCGTGATCGACGTCCACGCTCACGAGCCGGAGACTATCTACGTCGTCCCGATCAAGAGCGATGCGGAACACTACGTGCACGAGGGAAAGCTGCGCGTGTACCGGAGCCGAACGGGCGGAAACGAGTGGGAGCCGCTCACGAAGGGTCTGCCGCAAAGCAACTGCTACGTCAACGTGCTGCGCGACGCGATGGCGGTCGACTCGCTCGATCCGTGCGGGGTGTACTTCGGCACCAGCGGCGGCCAGGTGTATGCATCGGCCGACGCCGGTGACAACTGGGCTCCCATCGTCCGGGATCTTCCGCCAGTTTTGTCTGTAGAGACCCAGGTGCTGAAATGATCCGAGTGGTGCTCCCGTACCATCTGCGAACGCTGGCCAGGGTCGACGATGAAGTGCAGCTCGACATACAGGGCGAAGTCACGCTGCGTTCGGTTCTAAACGCTCTCGAGGACCGCTATCCGATGCTGCGCGGAGCGATCCGCGACCACGTAACCGGGCAGCGCCGTGCATTCCTCAGGTTCTTCGCGTGCGAGGAGGATTTGTCACACCAACCTGTGGACGCCCCGCTGCCCGATGCCGTCGCGACTGGGGCCGAACCTCTTCTGGTGATAGGCGCGATAGCGGGCGGCTAGGAGCCAGGAGGTAGCATAGACTTTAGTTGTCATTAACACCTCACTTGAAGTGAGGTGTTAATGAGCGACCTTTTATACCATGAACCGTTTCAACGGTTTCCATCGGACCAAAAAACTGTTGAACCAGTTTGGCGATAACAACACGGCCGCCGGCACTTCGATGAGTCGAGTTGTTAAGTCAATAAGAAGAAGTCACATCCTCATTGCCCTCAACTCCCCACTATTGGTCGACCTCCAACAAACGTTGCGGCTGAACCCTCGTGTATTATGTTCGGTCGAATGGTGACACGCCCAAACCCTGCCCGTGAGATCGCGCTGAAATGATAATCCAGCCGAACATCGCTCAATCCTTTCAATCTCCCATCGTGCGCGTGTTGCTCGGAGTGATCGGCGCCCTGCTCGTCTACGTTCTGTGGAGAGAGGTCCGCAAGATCCCCGCCAAGCTGTTCACCCTCATGGCGACGGCTTTCGTGGACATGGTGGGCTTGCTGATGATCATTCCTCTCCTGCCGTTTTATGTAAAGGAACTCGGCGGGCCGGGAATCGATCTGCTCGGGTTGCACTTTGGAATCGGGACCATCTCCGGATTCATCGTGGCCTCGTTCACCGTCGCACAACTCATAAGCGCGCCGATGTGGGGCCGGTTCTCTGACCGCGTAGGGCGCCGGCCCACGCTGCTCATCGCGTTGAGCGCGGCAGGAATCGCGTATTTGATTTTCGGCTTCGCGCACTCACTGCTCCTCCTGTTCTTGTCGCGCCTGGTTCAGGGAGCGGGCGGAGGCACTGTAGGCGTGATCCAGGCTTACGTTGCCGACTCGACCGATCCGAAGGATCGCGCGCGAGCGCTCGGATGGCTCTCGGCGACAACAAACCTCGGTGTGGCGCTTGGGCCGGTGCTCGGGTCCTTCGCCATTGCATTAGGCAAACGCGATCTGATGCCGGGAGCCGGGACCTTGCTCGTGGGCCGCGCGATGCCGGGGATCATGGCGGCCGGGCTGTGCTTGCTGAACATTATTTTTGCCGCGCGCTATCTGACTGAATCTCGCGATCCGAGCGAGCACGCCGCAGCAGGAGAGAAACGCCAGACATCGCGGCAAGCGATATGGAGAGTCATCTCGCATTCGAGCGAGGCTTCGTCACGGCTGATCTGGATCTACGCAATCTCGATCGGCGCCTTCCAGGGAAGCTTCTCGGTCCTCGCGCTCTTCCTGAACGCGCGGTTTCAAGTTACCGAACAGACGATCGGCTATTTCTTCATGTACATCGGGTCGATTTCTGTCTTCACCCGGGTGTTGTTGTTGGGGCGCGCAGTAGATCGACTCGGCGAAGCGAACCTCTCGCGCCTTGGTCTGGTGTTGCTTGCGGCGGGGGTTCTTGGGATGCCTTTGTCGCGAAACCTTGGGATGCTGGCGTTAGCCGTGGCGTTGATCCCGCTGGGCACGGCCTTCACGTTCCCTTGCGTGACGGCGCTCCTGTCACGGGTGATCGATCCTCGAGAACGAGGCTTGTATATGGGAATGCAACAGACTTATGGAGGCGTGGCTCGTATCATTGCGCCGCTGTTCTTCGGCTGGGCATTTGATTCAATAGGGGTATCCTCGCCGTACTTTTTTTCGTCGGCCATTATTCTTGCGACGATTTCGCTCGGGTTCGGCTTGGATCAATACGCGAGGCCGAAGCTTGCCGTGGCGCCGGAAGGTAGCGCCGGCACGGGAGAGGGGTAGAATCAGTTCTTCCCAGGGTAGCGGAGTGCACCAATCCCGCTCTGGAGTACGGGATATCCTTTGGGGAAATCTCTTTGACACCCGCCTTTGCCTTCACATTGCGCTCGGGCGGCGCGATGCGAGACGCCGCGTAACCGAAGCACTCGTGAGCTCCCTCAGCGCCTCCTTGCCTACCCACCGCGCCGCGGCGTTCGGTGAGTCCGAAAGGCGACTTGCCACCGTGACCGCCGCTGCGTTCAGTGCAGCATTGCGTTTCCCGATCGCACGCAGAGCCATGTTCACCGCCTTCTTGACGAAGTGCTTCGTCCCGCCAATCCCGTAGGGATTGCCTGTCTATAGAATGGGACTCGATGAGGGTTCCGTAACTCCGAAGGAGTTACCTCGCTCGCGCTAGGAGGCAACAAGCGCACATGGTAGGTCCTACGGCGCTAGGCCGCAGCCCGCCCCTACATAAAGACAGGAGACTCCTTCGGAGTCCATCGCGCCCCACTGCACAGCATTCTACAGACAGGCAATCCCTGACGGGATTGTCGGCCGGTGCTCTCGATCAGCGACGTTAACCGCGAGCGTTCACACGACGAGCTATCGGATTCGCCAGCCTTTGTCGATGTACCGGTGAGAATCGAAATCAGTGACCTGAACCGCCGCGCGGTATCGGCCTGCTGCTTCAGTCTTCAACACTCTTGTTTCGGAGGGCGTCTGTTCTTCGTCGGGTCCGTCGCGCATCGCCTCCGCAAGCACTCGGCCGTCCAGGGAGGCGCCGCCGCCAACGCCCTTCAGAGCCAGCACTGTAGGCGCTATATCGACGTTCCCGGCTGCGGTTCGAACCGTGGCTCCCTGCTTGAAGTCGGGACCCCAGAGTATCAGCGTATTGCGCACGAGCCATGGGCTCAGGCCCCCGTGCCCGCTCGCTGCTCCGGCAAGCGGGCCAGGGTTGCCGGCGCCGTCGGTGTAGTGCTTACCGGCAAACCCAAACGCATTGACCGCCGAGCTCCACGGCAAGGTGAACAGGATATCCGGGCCGCGCTCGGCGTTCGCCTGCCGAATCAA
>DATIFP010000146.1:0-7898 GCA_035455165.1 Blastocatellia bacterium | reverse complement strand
GGGATCTGCGCAATTTTCTGGCCGTATGACTCGGGCATAGCATCGGCGAGCGACGTATTGCGTCTGACAATCACTCGATACTCACCACCCGTGTGGTTCGAGATCGAGCTGAGGGCGGCCATCACCGCCTGCATCGTCGCAAGCAAAAACACCGACACCGCCACGCTCAACACCGTCAGCACCGTGCGACGCTTGTTGCGGCCGAGGTTCTTAGTGATGAGCCGCAGGAACTTCATAGACCCCTCCCGATTTGCTGAGCACGCCCTTTTCCAGATGAAGCACGGCGTGAGCGTGACTCGCCGCGCGCGGATCGTGAGTCACCATGATAATCGTCTTGTGGAACTCTTCGTTCAGCCGTTTGATCAGATCGAGAATCTCTTCCGCCGACCTGGCATCCAGATCGCCGGTCGGCTCGTCGGCCACGAGCAGCGTCGGGTCGGTGACTATCGCGCGCGCGATTGCGACTCGCTGCTCCTGTCCGCCTGAAAGCTGGCGCGGGTAATGATGCACACGATCAGACAAACCGACGATATCGAGCGCGGTCATCACGTGCTCGCGTCGCTGCTTCTTCGGCAGGCTCGTCAGGAGCAGCGGAAGCTCGACGTTCTCAAATGCGCTGAGTACGGGAATCAGATTGTAAAGCTGAAAGATGAACCCGATGTGGCGCGCCCGCCATTTGGCGAGTTGTTGCTCGTTGAAGTTTGCGATGTCCTTGCCATCGATAACTACGCGGCCGCGATTTGGTTTGTCGATCCCTGCAATCAGATTCAGCAAGGTCGTCTTGCCCGACCCCGAAGGACCCATCAACGCGAGGAATTCTCCGCGCGCGATCTCGAGGTCGATGTTGTCCAGCACCGGAATATCGATCGTGTCGCGTTTGTAATGCTTCGTGACTTGAGAAAGCTTGATCAGCGTTTCTGCCATGTGGCCGTTTCTCCGAATATCGTGCGGGATGCGTTACTCTCAGTTTCCTGACTTCACTCTTACGCGGGAGCCGTCACTCAAGTTCTCGGTCCCGTGAACTATGACTGTCTCACCGCCCGCCAGTCCCTGTTTGATCTCCAGCCGATCGCCCATTTCAGCTCCAGTCGTGACTGTTTGCAAGACTACGCGTCCGTCGTTGACTACGAACACTACGCTCTTACCGTCTCGTTGCTGTACCGCGGTCTTGGGGACTGTGACCCTGCTGCCTTCGGGCATTGCGCCGGGCTCGGGGCGTTGCATGAAGGTCGCCTTCGCGTTCATGTCGGGAAGTATTCGCGGGTCGATTTCCTTGAAGTGCACTTTTACCTTCACCGTAGCCTTTTGGCGATCCGCTGTCGGAACGACTTTGCGAACTTCGGCGGCGAGCTTTTCACCTGGCAGGGCGTCGAGCGTCACCTCCGCTTGCAGCCCCGGTGTTATCTTCCCGATGCTCGACTCGTTGATGTCGGCTTCGACCTCGAGCGAGTTCGGATCGACGATGGTGACAACCGAGCCGCGCGTCGTCGCGCCGCCGTATATGGCCGGGGCTACGGTCTCGCCGACTTCGGCGTCCTTGGAGATGACCAGACCTTCAAACGGGCTGCGAATGTTTGTGTACTCGATCTGTGCTTCGATGACTCGAACGCGCGCCTCGGCTGATTTGATCTGCGAGGAGGATGATTCGATCTTCGCCTGGCTCGCTCGGATCTGGGCTTCAGCGGCCCGCACCAGCCCTTCATCCACCCGAGACTGCGCGGTCGCGTTATCGAAGTCGGCCTTCGACGTAACTCCGCTTTCCAGCAACCTGGTTTGCCGGTCGAGCTCGAGGCTGCTCTTCTGACGGTTGGCTTGAGCCTGAGCGAGCACTGCGCGCGATTGTTCGAGCTCCGCTTCTGCCTGGCTGCGAGCCGCCTGGTAATTCGCCAGCGAGCTCTTCGCATCGCTGAGTTGAGCATCGAGATCTCGGTGTTCGAGACGGGCGATTATTTGTCCCGGCTTCACACGACTGCCGGTGTCGACTCCAAGATATTCGAGCCGCCCCGAGATCTTCGGACTGACCGCGGCCTTTCGATCTGCGACGACATAGCCGGTTGCTGTGAGGATCTCGATCCCGGTGCTGCCCGAATCCACCACAGCGCGCGCAACCTCGACTTCGGGCATGGTAGCCGCGCCCCACATGCGGTAGCCCACCAGCAGCCCTCCGGCGATCAGGACGAGCACCGTGCCAAGCAGGACCACTCGCAACCCGCGACGCGGGCTCGCTTCGTCGTCGTCATCGCGATGAATTCTTAGCGCCGACAGATCGGGTTTGATTTTTTCTTCCGCGTTCATCAATCGCCCCAGAACCCTCCAGCAACCTGCATCCGACTATAAGGCAGCGCCAATAAAACAGGCAACATGCATTGACTCAGCTCAGCTGAAGGGAGAGATTACCGGGCTCCAACATTTATTGAGACGAGGGCCCGGCAAAAGGATAGCTGCCTGAGAATTAGCGCGCGTTTGGATCAGGCTTGCGCTCATCGAAACAAAGGGCGCCCCGGCCCGACGTGTGATATATTCTGCGGGAATCCCCGTCCGTTCTTAATTCGAGGTATTCGATGGACGCAGTGATCCCGACGCCCGGTCTGTCAGAACTACGCCGAGAGCTTGAAGAGATCCTCGCGCTGGTCAGCCGCGATGTTCGTGACAATTTCGCGGCCGGGTATCAGAAGTCACCATCCACCTTGAGGCAAATAGAACCCGACGTGGCTCAAAGCTCGATGGAGCAACTAGAGCCGACCGATTTGCGCGAGGTAACTCAGAACGATGAGCTCTTCGATGATGCGCTTGTCGTCATCACCGAATTTGGTCAGGCGAGCCCGGCGATTTTGCAGATGTGGCTGTCGATCGATTACGCTCGCGCAGCGCTAATACTGGGCCGGTTTGAGGCTCAGGGGCTGGTGTCCGCGAAAGGAAGGGTGCGCCACAAAGCTTACGAGCTGCGCCGAACAAAATGCATGGAGTTCAGGCTTTAGCCTGGCCCTTGGCGTCTTTGCGAGTCTTGGCGTTCCTTGCGCGAAACCAGGTTTCCGAGAGCACGTTTCGCGCAAAGAACGCCAAGACTCGCAAAGACGCAAAGTTATTTTTATGCTTTGCCTTTTTGATAGTACCGGCAGCTCGTCTTGAGCGGACACGCCGGGCACAACGGCTCGGTCGTCTTGCAAAGCTCCTGCCCGTGACGGCGAAGCAGTTGGTGAGCCTCAATCAACCAGCCGAAATCCTTCTTCAACTCCCCCTCGACCGCCGCTTGCGCCGAACGATAAGAAGCTGCGTAGCTCTTCAGCTCTTCACCGTACCCTAACCGCAACAGCACTCGAAGCCCGTTCGAATCCAATGCGAGGATCGGATGAGCTTTAGAGAAAAGCAGAATCTTCTCCGCGCCCGGGTCGCCGATTCCCGGAAACTTCTTCAGCGATTTTTTTGCCCGAGACAGCGGCTGCTTCAGGACCTTGTCCAGATCACCATCGAATTCCTGCAACGCGATCTGTGCGATGCGCCGGAGCTTTTCAACTCGCGCGGCTGGATGCATTCCGCCGAGGCGCGCGACCTCGAGCAAGTTCTCTTCGTGGGCGGTGAGTATCTCGGGCGGCGAGAGTCCTGCTTTTTCCCGAAGAGAGTTGAAAACTTGCTCGCGACGCTCATCGCTCACCAAATAAGCGACGTTTTCCAATAGGATTATTCCCAGCGGGTCGGTAATTTTCGGCGGATCCGGGCGGCCATAGAATTCTCGCAACTCGTCTATGATCTTTTTGAAAGAGCGTCGAGTCTTTGGCACATCCCACCTCGCGCGCATCCCGCTTCTTATTCGGACCCATCCTATAACTCTTAATCTGCCGCAGCACAATAGCCCTTGACGATTCTCTATTTTTTTCGTATATCTTCGATAGATTTTCGAATCCGGCAGGAGGGTTTGAAATGTTCGCTTGCGTTCGTAGTGCCGGTAAGGATTGCGCGCCGCTGCTGGTTAATTGCGCTTACGCGTTTTCGCCGCTGGTGGAAGAAACGGCCCCGGGCACCGTTGTGCTGGACATCGAAGGATGTGCGCTGCTGTTCGGCTCGCCGCGTGAGGTCGCGAAGACGATTGCGCGTCACGCTGCCGGACTTGGGCTCACGGTCAACGTATCCGTGGCACAGAATCCCGACGCGGCCATCCACTCGGCGAAGTCTTTTACCGGTATAACAGTCATCCCGCCCGGCAAAGAAGCAAAGCTACTCGGCGATTTGCCGCTCGACGCTTTGGACTTCACTCTGGCTCGCGTCGAGGCTGAGCGCGCGGCGGAAATCTTTGAGACGCTCGCGCTGTGGGGCATTCGAAGCTTTAGCGATTTCGCTGCGCTGCCTGAATCGGGGGTCGCCGAGCGCCTGGGGGCCGAGGGCGTGCGGCTTCAAAAACTCGCGCGCGGCGAAAGCGACCGAGCTTTGTTGCTCTGGAAAGCTGCGCCCGAATTCGAAAAGTCGATCGAGCTGGACGATCCAATCGAGCTGCTCGAACCCTTGTCATTTATTCTTGCGCGGCTCTTGAATCAGCTCTGTGCGAGCCTGCAAACGCACGGCCTGGCGGTGAACGAATTGAGGCTTGGATTGAGGCTTGAAGATCGAACCGAGCACCAGCGCTCGATTCGATTGCCGTTTCCAATGCGCGACAGCCGAATCTTTTTGAAGATGTTGTTGCTGGACATCCAGTCGCATCCGCCCGGTTGTGCAATAGTCGCGGTGTCGCTCGCTTGCGAGCCAACGAAGCCCCGCTCTCTACAGAGCGGGCTCTTTCAACCGCTCGCGCCTGAGCCGGAAAAATTAGAGCTTGTTTTAGCGCGGCTGGCGAGGCTGGTCGGTCGCGACAACGTAGGCTCGCCAGAACTGGTTGACACTCATCGGCCGGGAGCTTTTCGTATCAAGCAGTTTGGATTAAGGAAGTTCAGAGTACCGCCTTCAGGCGGAAGGCGTCGAGCCCGCAGTATGCCGCCTAAAGGCGGTGCTCAAAACAAATCACATCGGCAATCTCTTCTGGGTTTCAGAGTTTTTCGCCCGCCGGTTTCTGCTCAGGTAGAAACACCAAAAGGCCGGCCGGCTCGAATCAGAGCGCAAGCAGCCGGTCGAAGCATACGCGGCAAGGTCGTGCGGCTGGCTGGACCGTGGCGCACTTCGGGTGATTGGTGGAGCGAGGAAGGCTGGGCTCGCGACGAGTGGGATGTGACGGTTGCCGCGTCTGAAGCTTCGCGCGAGAAAGGAACGCTCTATCGAATCTATCACGACCTGTGGAATGACGGATGGTTTGTCGAGGGGACTTATGACTGAAGGTCTTAGCGAGCTTTGCGGATCTTTGCGGTTTCTGCGCGAAACGTAGTTTGCGAGAAACAAGTTTCGCGCAAAGAGCGCCAAGACACGCAAAGGCGCAAAGGTGAGGTATGGCCGAAGACTATGTTGAACTCCATGCCCGTTCCGCGTTCAGTTTTCTGGAAGGCGCATCGCTTCCTGAAGAGCTGATATCGGTGTGCGCGGGACTCGGAGGCTCGGCGATGGCCTTGCTCGATCGGGACGGAGTCTACGGCGCTCCCCGGTTTCATCTTGCGGCAAAGAAGCTTGGGATAAAAGCTCACATCGGCGCAGAAATCACATTAGCGTTAGACCCCGATCACGCATCACCAATCAAGACTCACGAATCACTTGTCACACTTCCTCTGCTGGTCCAAAGCCGCACCGGTTATCAAAATCTTTGCCGCTTGATCACCTTGATGAAGCTTCGCGCGCCCAAACACGCAAAGCCAGGCGAGGTGGCGGCCACGCTGAACGAGCTAGCCGAGCATGCCGAAGGATTGATCTGCTTGACCGGCGGAGATGACGGCCCGCTTGCATTCGCGCTTCGATGCAATGGTATCGGTGAAGCGATAGTTACTGGCAAACGACTCGTTGACATATTCGGCCGAGGTAACGTCTACGCCGAGCTTCAGCGCCATTTCAATCGCGAAGAAGAAGCGCGCAATCAGGCGGCGCTTGAAATTACGCGCCGATTGAAGCTGCCGCTGCTTGCCACCAACGGCATTTGCTACGCCGCCTCCGAACGTCGCCAGCTCGCCGATGTGCTCACATGCATTCGCAATCACGTGCGGCTTGATACTGCCGGGCGATTGCTCGCTCGAAACTCCGAGCGATATTTGAAATCGGCTTCAATAATGGCGAAGTTGTTCGCCGACTTGCCCGAAGCGATCGCGAACACTCGCGAGCTTTCATCGCGGCTCGATTTCACGCTCAAGGATCTCGGGTATGAATTCCCGAAGTATTCCGTATCGGACGGTGAGACGATGGATTCGTTCCTTCGCAAGCGTACATACGAAGGCGCTCGCCGGCGCTACACCGGCGTGAACGGAATGCCCACTTACCAGCGCGCACTTCAGCAGATCGATCGTGAACTCGCGTTGATTGAAAAGCTTCACCTGGCGGGTTACTTCCTGATCGTCTGGGACATCATCAACTTTTGCCGCGACCAAAACATTCTCGTTCAAGGGCGCGGCTCGGCGGCCAACAGCGCGGTTTGCTACTCGCTTGGGATAACAGCCGTCGATCCGGTCGGCATGGAGCTCTTATTCGAGCGCTTTCTCTCTGAGGAGCGCGGCGAGTGGCCCGACATCGATCTGGATTTGCCGAGCGGAGATCAGCGCGAGCGCGTCATTCAATACGTCTACGGGCGTTACGGCGCACACGGAGCGGCGATGACCGCCAACGTCATCACCTATCGCGGGCGTTCGGCGGCCCGTGAAGTGGGGAAGGCGATGGGCTTCGACGAGAAAACGATCGGCACACTCTCGAGTCTGGTCCGAACTTTTGAGTGGCAGGATCCAAATGATACCCCTGAGCGCCACTTCCGCGACGCGGGACTCGACTTGCACCATCTTCACATCAAGAAATTCCTGGAGCTGTACATAGCCGCGCAAGATCTGCCGCGGCATCTCGGTCAACACTCGGGCGGAATGGTGATCTGTCAGGGGCAGCTCGATTCCGTCGTTCCGCTCGAACCTGCAACTATGCCCGGCCGTGTAGTCGTCCAGTGGGACAAAGAAGATTGCGCCGATATGGGAATCATCAAAGTCGATCTGCTCGGGCTCGGTATGCTGGCCGCGATTGAAGAATGCCTGACGTTGATCCGCGATCATTACCACGAAGAGGTCGATCTCGCGCGGCTTCCTCAGAATGATCCTGCGGTGTACAGCGCTCTTCAGAAAGCCGACACGATCGGGCTGTTTCAGGTCGAGAGCCGAGCGCAGATGTCTTGTCTTCCGCGGCTGCGGCCTCAAAAGTTTTACGACATCGTCGTGCAGGTGGCGATCATTCGGCCCGGGCCGATCGTCGGGAACATGGTCCACCCTTATCTGAATCGACGGCTCGGCCGCGAAGAAGCCACGTGCTTACACCCTTCGCTAGAACCGGTGCTCAAACGCACGCTTGGAGTGCCGCTGTTTCAAGAGCAACTGTTGCGCATCGCGATGATCTGCTCGAACTTCACCGGCGGCGAGGCCGAAGAGTTGCGGCGCGCGATGGGCTTCAAGCGGTCGGAAGCACGCATGCGCGAGATCGAAATCAAACTCCGCCGCGGCATGGAGCAGAATGGAATCACCGGCGAGACGCAGGACAAAATAGTGCAGGCGATCACATCATTTGCGCTTTATGGGTTTCCGGAATCGCACGCCGCGAGCTTCGCGCTGATCGCGTACGCCAGCGCTTATTTGCGATGTCACTATCTTGCGGCGTTCACCGCCGCGTTGCTGAACAATCAGCCGATGGGGTTCTATCAACCGGCTACGATCATCAAAGACGCGCAGCGGCATGGCTTGAAGATCAACCCGATCGATGTAACTCGTTCGGATTGGAATTGCACGATAGAGGCAGGAGAGCGAGTGTTC
>DATIFP010000145.1:0-5217 GCA_035455165.1 Blastocatellia bacterium | reverse complement strand
TTTATCAGCCGGGTCAGACGATTCATCTCCGAGCGCTGTCGCTTGACGGCGTCAGTCGCGCAGCCATTTCTGATCAGCCGATCACTCTGGAGGTCGAAGACGGCAAGGGCAACAAGGTTTTCAAGCGGCACGGGCGCACCGATCGCTTTGGCATCGCGTCGGCGGATTTCGAACTGGCCGATGAAGTGAACCTCGGGGCCTATCACATCCGGGCAATCCTGGGTGATGCCGACTCGCCATCAACCCAGGAGAAGACCGTCAACGTAGACCGCTACGTTCTTCCAAAGTTCAAAGTCAATGTTGAACTCTCGGGCGATGCGGCAAAACAACAATCGGGCTACTATTTGCCGGGCGAGACTGTTAAAGGGAGAATCACCGCGCGTTATCTCTTTGGAAAGCCGCTCACCCGCGCCGAAGTGACGATCACCCTAACGACCTTCGATGTCCAATCAGTCGAACTTGGACACGTAACCGGAAAGACCGATGCGGAAGGTAACTTTCCTTTCTCATCCAGGCTGCCCGATTTCTTTGCCGGCCGCTCGACTCAGCAAGGAAGCGCTCCGGTTTTAATCGCGGCCGAAGTCAAAGACACCGCGCAGCACAGCGAGACAAAAACGCGAAAGGTCCTCGTCTCCAGCACGCCGATATTGATAATGGCAGTCCCTGAAAGCGGGCGGCTCCTTCCCGGACTGGAGAACCGCGTCTACATCCTGACCTCCTATCCCGACGGTACTCCTGCAGAGACCACGATCACCGGCAACATTAAGCCTTCGCAGATCAAGACCGACGCGAGCGGGATCGCTACGGTTTCACTTTTTCCTGGAACCGATCAAATCGTGTTGAGCCTTAAGGCCATCGACGCGCGTGGTCACGCCGCAAGGGCAGACCTGAAGCTCGAGCGCGACGCCGGGCCACGAAGCCTGATGCTTCGCACGAACCAGGCGGTCTACAAAGTCGGTGACTCGTTGCGACTCGAAACTATTTCGACAAAGCAGCGCGGCGCTGTTTACATCGATGTTATTAAAGACGGCCAGACTCTCATCACTCGGGCGATTGACACCTCCAACGGCCGCGGAAACCTTTCGCTTGATCTCACACCCTCGATGTTCGGAACCATCGAGGTTCGGGCTTATCAGATAACACCGGAGGCGGATCCGGTCTCCGATCGAAAGCTTGTTTACGTTGATCCGGCTGACGACCTGAAAGTGGAAGTGTCGGCCGAACAGGAGAGCTATAAGCCGGGCGAAGACGCGTGTGTCCACTTTCGAGTGACTGATCGCCTGGGGCATCCCGTCTCGGCGGCGCTTGGCGTCGAGATCGTTGATGAAGCGGTGTTTGCGCTTTCGGACAAACAGCCGGGCTTCGAAAAGGTGTTCATGTATCTTGAAAAAGAACTGCTGACGCCTCGCTACGAAGTGCACCAATTCTCTTTCGAGAAAGTCCTGCTCGACGATTTCGAAGGCCCGAAGCCGGTGGCCCAACGCGAGCAGACGGCCCGAGTGCTTCTCGCCGCCGCAGGCGCATTGCGCGAAAAGGATGTGCGCGCCGAGTTTGGACGTGAAGCAATAGAAGCGAAGCGCGGCCAGTATCTTGCGCTGTACGCCGGCCGACTGAATGAGAAGGCTCAAGCAATCGCTCTTGCGATGACGAATTACTATGAACGTAACGCTGCGGCGCCGGACGGCTTCAACCGCGATCTGCAGTTGTTCGCCGCACAGGGAAACGCACAGAGCAGGATACTGGAAGATCCCTGGGGCAATCAGCTTGTAGGCGACGGAAAGTTCACCACAAACACGAACTCGTATTTGACGCTTCGCTCGATGGGACCGGATCGCCGCGCGGGGACTACGGATGACATCAGCTTCCAGGTCTACGCGCAGCGCAAACCACAAGCCAACCCGACAAGGTATGCGCCGTTCAAAGGCCGGGCGACTGTGCATGAAGAAGTGATTGCAGGAGGACGCATCGCGATCGAAGGCACGGTCAGAGATAAAGACGCCCATATGATCGCCGGTGTCAAGGTGTCAGCCAGACGAGTAACAAACGGGATGACCACGTCCGTATACAGCGACACGCGCGGACGTTTCACAATACCGAATCTCGCGCCGGGAAGCTATCAGGTTGTCTTCGAGAGCGAATCCTATCAACCGACCGTTTACAGGACTTTATCGCTCAACCCTGGCGCGCGAGGAGTCGTCGAAGCCGCGCTCGAATCGCGCGGCATCACAGCCATCACGTTGACTGCTTACCTTGAGTACAACCAGGAGTTCGCGATCGGCCGCGCGGGAGGAAGGGCGGGCATTGAGATGGCTCGCCTCGAAATGAGAAAGGACGCAGCGCAGTTCGGCGGCATGGCAGCTAATGCCAAACAGGCGCCGATGGCTCAGCCCAAAGCGGCTGATGCAGCCGCACCCGCAAATGAGCTCGCTGAAAAGCAGGACGCCGGCGGCCCGCGGGTGCGCAGCTTCTTTCCGGAAACGCTGTACACAAACCCCTCGCTGATTACCGACGGGCAGGGACGCGCCACGATTCACGTGCCGATGGCGGATTCGATAACGACCTGGCGAGTGACCTCACTCGCGTCGACGGTTCGCGGTGCGCTGGGCTCATCGACGGCTCCTGTTCGAGTGTTTCAGGATTTCTTTGTCGATCTCGATTTGCCGGTTTCGCTTACCGACGGGGACGTAGTTTCGGTGCCGGTGGCGGTCTATAACTATTTGCCGAAAGCACAGAGAGTCTCGCTCGAATTGAGACAAGACCCGTGGTTCGCGCTCGATGGCGACAACGCAGTCAAGGAGGTCGAGGTCGGAGCCGGCGATGTGACGGCCGCTTCGTTTCGAGTGAAAGCCTCTAAGATCGGCCAACAGCAGTTCCAGGTTACGGCGCGGCTCGTGGATGCGCCGGCCAATCAACCGGGCGATGCAGTTGTTCGCCCGGTAAACGTGCTTCCAAACGGCGAGGAGAAGGCGATCGTCATCAACGAACGCCTCGAAGGAGCCGTAACGAAAGATGTGACCATTCCCGAGGGTGCGATCGCCGATGCCTCGAAGATATTCGTGAAGCTTTATCCGGGCGCGCTCTCGCAGGTTGTTGAGGGACTCGATTCGATTTTGCAGATGCCCGGCGGGTGCTTCGAGCAGACTTCGTCATCAACCTATCCGGATATCCTGGTTATGGACTACCTGAAGACCAGCAAGAAGATCACGCCTGAGATCCAGGCGAAGGCGGAAGGTTTCATCTCGCTTGGCTACCAGCGGCTGGTGACATTCGAAGTGCCCGGCGGGGGCTTTTCGTGGTTCGGCCAGGCGCCCGCAAACAAGATACTGACCGCGTACGGCCTGATGGAGTTTGCGGACATGTCGAGAGTGCACGAAGTTGATTCGCGATTGATCGATCGCACGCAGAATTGGCTGGCTTCGCAGCAGCAGCCAGACGGGAGCTTCAAGCCGGACACCTACTTCATCAACGAGGGGGCGACGACGCGCTACAACAGCGACGTTGTGCGAATCACTGCCTACATCGGATGGGCGCTGGCGGCGACGGGCTACAAGGGCGAGGCCATCGAGAAAGCGAGACAGTTCGTTGCAACGCACGCAACCGGCAAAGAGGACGTGTACACGCTTGCTGTCATTGCGAACTTCGCCACCGATTACAATCGAGACAAAGCGTGGGTCGATTCCGCGATTAACTCTCTCGCCGCCCGCGCGACAGAGGGACCGAAGACGGCCTACTGGAAACAGGAAGGCGAGACCCCGACGTCGGCGCGCAATGATTCGGCTGACCTGGAAACGACCGCGCTCGCAGCGCAGGCTCTGCTTAAGAGCGGGCTAAAAGGCTCGCTCGCTAAGAAGGCCCTCGACTACCTGACCGAAAAGAAGGATGCATTCGGAAACTGGCAAACGACCCAGGCGACAATTCTTTCGCTCAAGGCATTCCTGCTTTCGTTCACCAAAGGAACAAACGCCGACACCGCGGGGACAGTTGAAGTGTCGATTGACGGAAAGGCTGTTGATCGCGTTCAAATCAACAAGGACAACAATGACCTGCTGCACATGGTCGACCTGAAGGCATACACTCACGAAGGAGCGCACAAGGTGAGCCTCTCGTTTCAGGGCAAGGGTAGCATGCAGTATCAGATAGTCGGTCGATATTATGTACCGTGGGTTCGGCGAGCGGACGTTCGCGACCCGCTCACGATCGATGTGAGTTATGACCGCACTCGACTGGCACAAGACGAAACGGCCACGGCCAGGGTACGGGTGCAGAACAACACTGCGGCGACCGCCCGGATGATAATGGTCGATCTTGGAATACCGCCGGGCTTCGAACCGTCAGGCGAAGACTTTGCGGCGCTGACACAGTCAACACGCGGCAAAAACGGAGGCAAGCTCGAGAAATACACGATAACGGCCAAGCAAGTGATCCTGTACTTCGACGGATTGAATCCTAGGCAGCGTGTGGATTTCACTTACAGGCTGCGGGCGAGGTTTCCGGTCCGAGCGCAGTCTTTCTCTTCTCGCGTGTACGAGTACTACAACCCGACTGTTGAGAACAAGACAAAGCCAACTGAGATGACCGTGACCGCGAAGTAGTCAGCAAACGTCCTAACTCGAGAGGTCGGCCAAGCTGAGCATCGTTGCGGACTTTTGCGTCCTTGCGAGACACGGGGGTGAGAACGGCGTTTAGCGCCAAGGCGCAAAAGGACCGGCGAAGACGCAAAGAAAGCGGTCTGCTATCTATATCTAACTGCTACGATTATCGCTCATGTCGAAAGAAGTCCAATTTCGATCTTGCGCCCAGTCTCTCCTGCCACTGGCGCGAACGACCTAAATTGTCTTAACATTCGTTTATGTCCGGACCCCACTGTGGACGACGTGGAGTTGAAGAGTAAATCGCTGGGCACTATGTCCCCTCCTCACAGCGAACAATTAGTTGAAAGTGGACATAGCGAGGCCTGAGAAGGTGAAGGTCCTTTTCAAGGCTTGTCGTAGTCCGAGGTCGCCAGGGGTGACCCGCGCGACTCTATATTTGCGATGCTCCAAGGAGGATGTTTGAATGAGACTTCACAGATCCCAGGTTTTTCGTTTTGTTACTCTGATATTGGTTCTCCTGCCGCTGAATTCAACGTCAGTTCTCGGACAGGAAACCAGGTCAACCAGCCAGGCGCGAGATACCGGCGTCAGGACTCGCCAAATACCCGGAGGTCAGAAGGCGAAG
>DATIFP010000144.1:0-43176 GCA_035455165.1 Blastocatellia bacterium | reverse complement strand
GACGCGTTTCGCGCCAAGACGCAAAGATCCGCAAAGACGCAAAGCAAGACTCTCTCAAGCGAACGCCAGGAACTCTCGAAGCGTGCTGCCGATTTCATGCTCGCGCAGCTTCGCGAGCGCTCCGGCCTCGATCTGCCGGACGCGTTCTCGCGTGACTGAGAGATCCTGCCCAATCTCTTCGAGCGTTCGAGGGGTAGACCCCGCATCCAGGCCGTAGTGCATCTTCAGAATTTTCGCCTCGCGGGGCGTCAAATGAGCAAGCGCGCGTTGAACCGCGCTGCGTCGCGACCAGTCTACTGCCGCCTTGAATGGATTCGCCGAGTCGCCGTCGTCGATGAAATTGACCGCTGTCTCTCCGTTGTCGTTAGCCGGGCCGTCGAGAGTTACAGTGTGCTGCGCAAAGCCAAGCGCCTCGCTCACGCGTTCGGATTCGACCGAGAGTTTCTCGGCTATTTGCTCGCTGGTCGCTTCGGCGCTGGTCTCTTCGCCAATCGCGCGTGACGCGCGCGAGGCTTTGTTGATCAGAGCGAGTTCTGAAGCCGGGAGCCGGACGATTCGGCTTTGAGTATCAAGCGCGCGCGCCATCGACTGGCGGATCCACCACATCGCGTAGGTTGAAAATCTGAAGCCGCGCCGCCAATCGAACTTCTCGACCGCGCGCATCAACCCGACGTTACCTTCTTGAATCAAATCAAGGAAGGGAAGTCCCCTATGCGAATACTGGCGCGCGACGGAAATCACCAACCTGAGGTTAGCTTCAGTCATCTGCTGTTTGGCGTCGTTCAGCTCGTTGAGGGCCGCGCTTGCCTTGGTCGCGAGCGACATCAATTCGCGAGCAGTAATTAAACCGCCGCCGAGTGTTTTGGCGACTGTAGATTCGAGATCGAACGCCGCAACCGGAGGCGTCGGGTCTTGATGCTCGACTCTTGCGGTTTCCGTGCTCGCAATCCGTTCATTCGAAAACGTCACGCGGCTCGCGCGCTCCAGGAGGGTGACCATTCGACGCTCCGCGGCGGGCGTGAACGCGATCTCGCGGATCGCGCGCGACAGCCGAATGCGCGCTCGCAGGTTAGTTTTCTTGGTTTGCAGTTTCCTGCGCGCAGGTTTGCGAACCTGGACGCTCGTGTTCTTCCACAACTCGCCATAGGCGCGCTCGAGGTTTGCGAGCGCCGAATCTGCGAGTTCAGAGAGCGGACGAGGACTTGATGCCTCGCTGCCCGGTGCGCGCTCGATGAATTCCGCTGGACCCGCCTCTTCGAGTTGAAATGCGTTCCTGAGATATACGCAGTAGTCCGCGACAACAAGGGATCGAGAAAGCAGCTTCATTAGCCGAATCCTGGCGCGCTCGATGCGCCTGGCCGCGGCAACTTCCCCCTCGGCAGTAAGCATCGAGGCGCGGCTCGCCTCGCGCAGATAGAGCTTCAAGAGGTCTGTATGATCTACGTCGGCCGAAGCCTCGGCCTCGCTCTGCTCTTCCGTTACTCCGAACCTGTCCTCATCGCGGGTCTCACCGTAGCCGTGTTCAAAAGTGCCTTCACTCTCGTCGGTAATCATTGCCTTTTCTCCCACTGCTGCGAATCGGGCTTCGCTTGTAGAAAGATCGGAGTCCGATATCTGATCGGACCTTCACGGTTTTCATTGTAGTCACATCGTCGAAACAGGAAAAATTAATAAAATTAAAACAGAATTTGGCTGTCACTAATATCGATCTGTGCTCATCAAGATCGAGAGGAAAGTGTGCTTCAAAGGGAGAATATCGCGGCGGTTCACTTCATCCAGGAACTCACCGGCAAGCCGTCTCGGATGATCGTTTCAGAGCGGTCAGGTCCGGTGGAGATAAGCGCGACCGGAGCGCCGCAGAATTGTTCGACCCGCGCGATGTAGTGCTTGGCGGGCGCCGGGAGGTCGTCGAAGCTCGTTATTCCGCTTGTGTCTACTTTCCAGCCAGGCAATGTTTCGTAAACCGGCACGCAATCGGCAAGCGCGTTGGCCCCATAAGGAACAGTTTCCAACAGTTCGCCTCGGCAGCGATATGCCGTCGAGAGTTTGATCTCTTCGAACTCGTCGAGCACGTCGAGCTTTGTCAACGCAATCGCATCAATTCCGTTGAGCATCACCGAGTAGCGCACAACTACCGCGTCGAACCAGCCTGTCCTGCGAGGTCTGCCGGTTACCGCGCCGTATTCGTTTCCGCGTTTTTGCAAGTAACTGCCATGCGCATCGCCCAATTCGGTCGGGAACGGGCCGCCTCCGACGCGAGTGGTGTACGCCTTCGCGATGCCGAGCACTCCTGTGATCTTCGTGGGTGCCAGTCCCAGCCCTGTGGCCGCGCCGCCGGCGGTTGCGTTTGAAGAGGTCACAAAGGGGTAGGTGCCGTGATCGATATCGAGCATGGTGCCCTGCGCGCCCTCGATTAGGATTGCTTTGCCGTCCTTCACCGCGTCGTTGATCAGTGACGCAGTGTCTCTGACGAAGGGCCGCAGCCGAAGCGCTTCAGTGAGGAACCCGTCAAGGGTGGCTTCGCGGTTCAGCTGATCGGCATTCATGGAGGCCAGCTCGAGGTTCTTTTCATCGATGTTCGCTCGCAGCTTTTCGCGGAGCAAATCGGGATAGAAGAGGTCGCCCGCGCGAACCCCGCTGCGCGCCGCTTTGTCTTCATAGGCGGGGCCAATTCCGCGCATCGTGGTGCCGACGCTGTTTGCGCCGAGCCGGTCTTCACGGGCGCGATCGAGCGCGGCGTGATAGGGCAGTATCAAATGTGCACGGCTTGAAATAAACAGGCGACCCTCGCATTCGACGCCCATCTCGCGAAGCTCCTGGACCTCGGTGTTGAACGCGTGCGGGTCGACTACGACCCCGTTGCCGATCGCGCAGGAACATTCTTCGTGCAGAATGCCAGACGGGATGAGCCGCAGAATGAACTTTCGATCACCTATGCGCACGGTGTGGCCGGCGTTATGTCCGCCCTGGTAGCGTGCGACGATATCGAAATGCGGCGCCAGTATATCGACTACCTTGCCTTTTCCTTCGTCGCCCCATTGGGCGCCCACCACGACCACGTTTTTCATTTTCGCCTTGTGACTCGCGCAATCCCCGAAACTGGCTGCAGAGGCCGGTTTCGTGTCCGTAACAACGTCCTTGGAATCTGGCTCCTCGCTTCGGGACGAGCCAACAGCCGCGCACTGCCTGCGGCAATCCATGCGCCTGTTTCGATATGAAGGCTTAGCGACCGACTTAAGAAGCGTTGTTGAGCGCGCGGTCGATCATTCGCGAGATATTGTCTTTCGAAGTAGTCCCCACGACGCGATCGAACTCCGTGCCGCCTTTGAACAGAATCAGCGTCGGGATGCCGCGGACCCCAAATCGCGTTCCTGTTTGACTGTTGTCGTCAACGTTAAGCTTGACCACTTTGGCCTTGCCATCGTACTCCTGTGCGACTTTGTCGACTGCCGGAGCCAGTGCCTTGCACGGGTGGCACCATTCGGCCCAGAAGTCCACCAGCACGGGTTTGTCGGAATTGAGAACTTCCTGCTCGAAGTTCTGATCAGTCACGTCATTCACCAACTCACTCATTATGCCCTCCGAGGTTTATGCTCACATTTCGTCAAACGGTTGCCGATGCCCCGACGCCCACCAGCTTTTGGTACAGCTCAACGTAACGTCGCGCCGACGAGTCCCACGAAAAATCAGCGCGCATTCCGTTCAACATCAAAGTTCGCCATCGATTTTGGTCACCGTACAATTCGATCGCTTCGTTGATCTTTTGGAGGAGACGGTCCGCTCGGTATTCCTGGAATTTGAATCCGTTCCCGCGCGCCGTCGCGCGATCGAAGTCCTCTATTGTATCGTCCAATCCCCCGGCGGCTCTCACGATCGGCACTGTTCCATATCGTAGTGAGTACATCTGGTTCAAACCGCATGGCTCGAAGCGCGACGGCATCAAAAACATGTCCGATCCGGCTTCGATCTTGTGAGCCAGTTCGTTCGAGAATCCCAGGTATACTGAAACCTGGGAGCGCCTTGCGTCGCGCAGCGTTTGAAACGCGCGCTCGTAGGCCTCATTCCCCGATCCGAGAAGGATGAAGACCGCGCCGCCTTCGAGCATTTCGTCGGCGATTTGAAGAATGAGGTCGAAACCCTTCTGATCAGAGAGCCGCGATATGCACCCGATCAGAGGCCGATCGAGGGCTTCAGGCAGCCCGAAGCTACGAAGGAGATCGCGCTTGCACTCCAACTTCCCCTTCAAATCGTCGGCCGAATAATTCGCGGCGATGTACTTGTCGTTGGCCGGATCCCACTCATCGTAATCGACACCGTTGAGGATACCGAACAGATCATTCTGCCGGGCGCGGAGCAGCCCGTCGAACCGCTCACCAAACTCGGGAGTCTGAATCTCGTGGGAATAGCGCGGGCTCACCGTTGAGATTGCGTCCGAGAAGACCAACCCGGCTTTGAGCGCGCTTGAGAGGCCGTAGAATTCGAGGCCGCCTTCCGTCCGGTAGACCCAGCCGGGAAGTCCGAAGCTCCGGAGCTGCTCCGGGCTAAACAAACCGTGAAAGGCGATATTGTGAATGGTGAAAAGGGTTTTTGTACCCTCGAACGCGGCATCGCCGGAGTAAACGGTCTTCAGATATGCCGCGGCCAAGCCAGTCATCCAGTCGTTCAAATGGATAACGTCCAAGTGTTCGCCGAGGGCCTTCGCTAACTCCAGAACCGCGCGGCTGAAGAATGCGAAACGCTCAGCATCATCAGGCTCTCCGTAAAGCTTCCCGCGCGAGAAGTACTCCGGAGCGTCGATGAAGTAGACTGGAACCTGGCCTGAGCGATCGACAAACACTCTGGTGCGGCGTTCGCCGAAATTGAAAGGTACTGCAAGCTCCCCTGGAAGGGGTTCGACGTTGTTTTCGATCTTCTCGACGTTGTACCGAGGCATTACGACCCTGACCTGATGTCCGAGCCGCGCTAGGGCTTTCGGCAAAGCGCCCGCCACGTCCGCAAGCCCGCCGGTTTTGGCGTAAGGAACGACCTCCGACGCCGCCAGTAAAATGTTCAAGAGTGCGCTCCCATTGTTAGGAATCCGTCTGGTATCCGAATAAAAAACAGTAGCCGACGGCGATTCAGATTGTCAAGAAAACGGGCTGAACGCTACCTCCAGAATAGTGCGAGATCAATCTGACAGACCAATATTAAGCATACGACGTCCTCACCCGTCGCCGTAGTCTCGCGGGTCGGATTCGTCCTGGGTCGACGGTTACGGGTGGGCGGTCTCCGTGACAACTCGCGAGGGTTGGCTTTCGTTATTGAACCGGTCTATCGCAGTCACTCGGTAGGAATACGCTTGATCCACCACGACGCGCTCGTCACGATATGTCACGGTACTGACGGGTTGTTCATTGAGCCTTGTCCAGGCGTCGGATTGCGCGTCCGGGGAATTCGCACGATAGATATTGTATCCGATCACATCGCGTTCGGAGCTGGTTGGCCAAAACAGGCTGATGGTCCCATTCGCGGACGCGATCGAGACTGGGTCAGGGGCGGAGGGTTGAAACGTGTCGACGGGAGTGTAGGGAAGCGGCTCGCTATCGGCACTCTCGACTAATCCGGTTGCGCCTTGAGAAAGCGCTCGAACCGAATAGACATATTCGGTTAGATACTGAAATCTGGCGTCGGTGAAAGTTGTTGCCGCTACAGGCTCTCCATTGAGCGGCGAGTCGTTGGTATCGCGCCTGGCCGAACGCCGATAGACGTTATAGCCGACAACGGAGGCTGGAGAAGAGCCGTCGATGTTCGCCGAGGGTGGGTTCCACGAGAGTATGACTGCGTCCTGCTGAGCGTTAACGCGTAATTCGGTTGGAGGAAGCGCAATGCCCGGAGTTGGTTCCACCGCGACGGTGTTTGAAAGGGCAGCGAATTGGTCACGTCCGTTTGCATACCGGATCGCGTAGCGCAACCTCGCGTTGGACAGGTCTCTTGAATTGGTCAGATTGATGGCATCTGTGAACTGCAAGTGGCCAAGCGTTTTCGACTGGGCTTCAATTGCGGCGCGATCCATAAAGCCGACCACCTGCGCAGCAGTTTCGTAGTCATCAGGATCGAGAATTGGTTCCTCATCCCGACGCTCGGTGAGGCGGAAGATGTCGACGCGCGATATGTACAGCCTGCTCGACTCGTTTTGTACTAGTGTGGGAGCGGGCCATGACAACTGAATATTTGAGCCTCGCTGGATTGCTGACAGATTGGAAGTGCGCTCGGTCAGCCGCGCGGGGGCGACTGGCGAGCCCACCTTCCCGCAAGAGTCGCAGATGAGCGAGATTAGCAATAAAATAATCAAAGGGCGCCACGGCGCAAAGCTATTTACTTCCGGAACCTGAACTCGGCTGAGTCGATAGTCAAGGGTTGGAGTGCAAACCACCCGCGAGATGTGAATCACAGTATGTACCGACTGAGGTCTTCGTTTTTCACTATCTCGGCCAGCTGTTTGTGAACATAGGCTGCCTCTATCAGCACGTTCTTGTCTTCGAGATCGGGGCCTTCGAATGAGTATTCGTCCAAAAGCGTCTCCATAATGGTATGGAGCCTGCGTGCGCCGATGTCTTCGGTTTGTTCGTTCACTGAGAATGCGAATCGCGCTATTGAGTCGATTGCGTCTTCGGTAAATCGGATATCGATGCCTTCGGTCCCAAGGAGTGCTGTGTATTGACGCACCAGCGAGTTCTTGGGTTCGGTCAATATTCGTTTGAAGTCTTCAATTGTAAGCGGCTTCAGTTCGACGCGGATCGGGAACCGTCCCTGGAGCTCGGGGATGAGATCAGAAGGCTTGGAGACGTGAAAGGCGCCCGCGGCGATGAAGAGAATGTGATCGGTCTTCACCATGCCGTATCGAGTGTTGACGGTTGTTCCCTCGACAATGGGCAGGATGTCACGCTGGACACCCTCGCGCGAAACATCAGGGCCCTGGCCGCCCTCGCGTCCGGCGATCTTGTCAATCTCATCTAGGAAGATAATGCCAGTCGACTCGACACGCTCGATTGCAAGACGAGCAACCTGATCCATGTCGATCAGTTTTTGCTCCTCCTCCTGAATGAGGTACTCCATCGCCTCATCGACGCGCATCTTCCTGGCTTTTGGTCGAGAGCCGAACATATTCGGAAACATGTCGCGCAGGTTTATATCCATTTCCTCGATACCCTGAGGTGTTATGATCTCGAAGTGTCCAGGGTTCGCTCGTTCCTGGACCTCTAGCTCGACTATGCGCGAGTTCAGTCGGCCCTCACGAAACTGCTGTCTCAGCTTTTCTCGAGTTCGCTCGAACTGGTCGAAGGACGAGTCATTCTCGGCGTCCTCCATCTGTTTACTGCGGGGCAGAAGAAGATCGAGCATTCGCTCTTCCGCGTTTTGCTCGGCCTTCTCGGCAACCTCAGCAATCTTTTCCTCGCGAACCAGGTCGACGCCTATCTCAACGATGTCCCGCACCATCGATTCCACATCGCGTCCGACGTATCCGACCTCAGTGAACTTTGACGCTTCAACCTTCAGGAAAGGAGAGTTCGATAGCCTCGCCAGCCTCCGGGCGATTTCGGTCTTACCAATGCCGGTCGAGCCGATCATTATTATGTTTTTGGGTATGACATCCTGTGCGAGGTCGGCGGGAAGCTTTTGCCGGCGAATGCGGTTTCGAAGCGCAATAGCGACAGCGCGCTTCGCCGCGTGCTGACCGACGACGTACTTATCAAGCTCCTCGACGATTTGACGCGGCGTCATCTCATCGAGCTTTGGTTGTTCCTTCACTTCGCCGGACAAATATATGACCATAGCTATGAATAAAAAGTTGGCTCAACAATACTAACCACGGTAATTGTCAGATTACAACTCCTCGATGATAAGGTCGAAATTGGTGTAGATACAAATCTCGCTGGCGATCTTCATTGCTTCGAGGACGACTTCTCTCGCCGAGAGCTCGGTGTGCCGAAGTAACGCCCGGGCGGCCGCGGTGGCGTAGGGACCTCCCGAGCCTATCGCAACGACACCGTCGTCGGGTTCTATTACGTCCCCGGAGCCGGAGAGTATCAGCGAGGTGTTCTCATCAGCTACGATCAGCAAGGCCTCGAGATGACGAAGGTATTTGTCGGTGCGCCACTCCTTGCCGAGCTCGACTGCCGCGCGTTGTAGCTGTCCGTGATACTGCTCCAGTTTTGATTCGAACCTCGTAAAGAGAGTAAATGCGTCTGCGGTAGAGCCGGCGAAGCCCGCGATTATCTTGTCGTTGTACAAGCGGCGAACTTTTCGGGCCCCTGATTTCATTACTATCTTGTCGAGGGTGACTTGCCCATCGCCGGCAACGGCTACGTGACCGTTTCTGCGCACCGCTAGGATTGTAGTGCTACGGATTCTGGGTGCTTCGGGCGGGGCCGCCAACGTGGGTGACATAGATGCCGAATATAGTGCGCACCCCTGGCCTTGTCAAGAAATGCGGTTCACAGACGTAGACGTGCTTGAAATCGAGCCGACAACCTGGAGGCGTTGATGGATGTTGCTTTGCAACGACGCACACGCTGGCGTCCTAGGAGTCGCGGTTTTCGCGTTGCGTCGGGTGGGGCAAGCGACTTTGTTCCTCGAGACCTCGAAAAGGGGCAAGCTCCGATTCCAGTCCGTCGATCCACGCAGACCGAACTGCGGCAGCGAGATCAGCTCGCTTGTTGGCTGGCAAAGAGACGAGGTACCTATCTCGACTCCTGGTAGCGTCTTCGGTGATTGCCCGGAGTGCGGTCCGTCCTCGGTCGCTGAGCGAAACGAGCAACTGGGGCCGGTGAGAGTTGGACTCATAGCTCAACTCCAATAAACCAAGCTGTTGCATGCGCTTACACAACTGACCGGTAGCCGTCCGATCTCTAACGAGTTGCTCGGCTAGAACTCTGAGCGGCACTTGATCAGTCGGCAAGCAGTGTACGGCGAGCAGCACCTGATAGTGCTCGAACGTAGTGTTATGGGCGCCAGCCGCTCGAGCATAGAAATCGTCCAATCTTCGCAGGTAGCTTCTGGCCAGGTGAAGACGTTCGTAAATCTCGGTCTCGCTGAAACTTATCCCTTGAGTCTTAGACATCCTTCCCATCCGTTCATTGCATCTAGAATAATCAACGATTATGGTGTATTATGACGGTTTGACAGAATGCAATATATGTATTGCATTGCAAGATGTCAACCACTATTACTCGGGGGAGGGGGCGCCGCTGGAAAAGGGCGCCTTTTAGTTCGGTCAAATTAGGGCGGGTCACAGAAAAGGCAAGATGAAAACCAGGATGGATAAGGACATTCTCATAACCTCCCCTGACGAGGTGCAGGAGGATTTTGCTCCTGCTGGGGGCATTGAGCGAATCGTCGCAGAGATCGATGAGGACGAAGCCGAGTCGCTGTGGGAAGCAGTCAGCGTTGAGGAGGAAGAAACTCCGGAAGTCGCTGAGGAATCCACCGAAGACGTAGACGTCGATCTGGAGCCTGGCAAGGACGAATCGCTCGATCCTATGCGGCTATACCTGCGTGAGATGAGCTCAGTGCCTTTGCTGACACGCGAAGACGAGATCCGGATCGCCAAGCGAATCGAACGCGGCAACAAGCGGATCTACAAAGCTCTTTCACGCTCCTTCATCACAATAGAGGAGATAACCGACCTTTATGCTCAGCTGACCGAGGGAGAAATAAACCCGCAGGACATCATCGATGTCGCGACTGATCCCGAGGCGGAAGAGGCGCTTGAAGAGCAGCGAGAAGAGATTCGCCAGCACGTGGTAGCGGAGTTCGAGGCGATAATCAAGGCTCACGACAAGCTTGTAAAGCTCTCGGCAAAAATCGAAGCAGAGCCTAAGTCATCCAAGAAGTTGAAGAGGCTGCGCCGACAGTACGCTCACCAGCTGATAGACGTTTCCAAACGGGTTCGAGGATTCACGTTTTCCGCCGAGACTCGAAGGCGATTCATGGAGTCGATCGATGCGATCGTCCGACAGATTCGCTCGGCGGAGGCTGAGCTTAACCGCATTGGCCGCGCTTTGGAATCGAAGCGACGAAAAGATGTGGATGAACTCAAGCGGCAACAACGCGCGCTCAAAAAGACGATTCGAGAGATCGAGCGTCGATTTGCAGCAAGTGCGGTCGATATAAAACGAACGCAACAAACAATCATCGCGGCTGAGGCTGAAGTCGAACAGGCCAAGCGCGAAATGATCGAGGCCAATCTCCGTCTCGTGATATCGATAGCGAAAAACTACATCAATCGCGGTCTGCACTTTCTTGATCTGATTCAAGAAGGAAACATCGGGTTGATGCGCGCGGTCGAAAAGTTCGATTGGAGACGTGGATACAAGTTTTCGACATATGCTACATGGTGGATTCGTCAGGCGGTGACGCGTGCGATAGCCGATCAGGGTCGTACGATTCGCGTGCCGGTTCATATGGTTGAGGTCATCAACAAGATTCTTCGCACGCAGAGGTTGATGGTCCAGGAACTTGGGCGCGAACCAACTCACGAAGAGCTCGCGCGCCGTGTTGACATGCCCGCCTGGAAGGTTCGCAAGGCTCTGAAGATAGCACAGCAGCCGATCTCGCTCGAGACGCCCATCGGCGATGACGGCGAAACGACAATCGCGAGTTTTATCGAAGATCGCCGCTCGGCAAATCCGGCGGAGACAGCGATAACAAATAACTTGAGAGAGCTGACTGAAGACGTACTCTCGACCCTAACACCTCGCGAGAAAGAGATCATCAAGATGCGTTTCGGCCTCGACCAATCGGGTGAAGAACGGACGCTCGAAGAGGTTGGCAAGCACTTCAACGTAACGCGAGAGCGCATCCGTCAAATCGAGGCGAAAGCGCTCGCCAAGCTTCGTCACCCATCTCGTTCGCGACGACTTCGCGCCTTCCTGGACGGCACAGCGATGGCGCCATAGTGACTCCTATTCTCGGAACCACTCTTCGGGCCTGCTTCTGCGGGCCCTATCTGTCTTTGAGCAATATCACTCGAGCGATTAGCCATACCGATGAACGCCGACTGCCTCAACGGCGGACTTTATCGCTCGCAAGCTCAGTTCTCGAGTGTCCGTTGGCACAGAACATCCCGGAGTAACGATCAAACCCACCGTTCCCACGTCGCGCACTGTATCGGCCACCTGTCCGCGTATTTCGGAAGCCGACACATGGCTCGCGACGGCTTCATCAATTCCGCCGAGAACGGTCTTGTTTGATCGCGCCCTGCCTTCCCCGAGAGAGGGCGCAGTCGCGAAATGTGACCAATTCAACGCGCTGACTGGGTAGTCGAGAACCGAGTCGAAATGTATGCGCTTGCCGTGTATATGCAGCACATTGAACGGCGCGTCGCGAACTGCCTCCAGGATCTTCAGATCAAAAGGCCGGCCCCACGTCTGGTACTCCGCCGAAGTCATCACATCATCGCTAGCTGCCCCGAGCGAGAGAAAGATGCCGGCAGCTCCGCGTTTAAGAGTCTCCCTGGAATAATCCGCCAGCGATGTTGCTATCGCATCCATAGCGGCAAGCAGAGTCTCGGCGTAGCGCAGCCTGGCAGTCCCGAGCCCGTCGGATCGCGTGAGCCTCCGCGCTGTGGTCCAGGGACTGAATATGGTCTCGATGAACATCGCCTCCTTTCCTATTGCGTCACCAATCATCTCGATCGCCGAAAGCTGATGGACCCAGCAGGGGTCGGTGGGATCTATAGGCTCGATCCTCTTCCAATCTTCTTCATTTTCGATGGCATCCAGGCCCCTTGGGAGCGGGTACGGATAATCACTCATGACTTTCAGGAAGTCCAAATCGTATGCCCGGTAGAAGTCGATCTCGGCACGGGCGTGGTCCCGTCCGGGCATGTGCTGGAGCCCGAAGTGGTACCAGAAGCTGAACGGTGGGCGGTCCACCTCCTCTCCTCTCAGCGCGCGCGCAATCCGTTCGATTTTATTCACAGTTCCTCCGTCACTCTGCGAACCGTAGTTTACTTTGGGTTCAAGGCTATAACAACGCACACCGAGGCTTATCGATGCTCCGATCGCGCTCTGACTCGGGTTTCCCCGAGTTAGTTACTGCATTTCTCACTATGTGAGCCCGATGCGGTGCAGGCGCAGATTACCGCGGGTTTCGACTCAGACGCTTGATTGACTCGGCTTTCGCCAGCCGGTACGATGATATCGCTATCCCAACCGCCTAGTTGAATTATGAAGGATCCGCGACACACACTGGCCGACACTCGAGGGGCGTCGCCGGAGCTCAGTCCGAATGACGATGGCTCGCTGGATTCGAGCCAACGGGTCTTTGACGCTCTCGCTCACATCGCTCAGGGAAACCTCAGCGTGCTTGGGAACGGCAAGCACCTGGAATTGGCAGGTCGCGATAGACAGCTTCTGCTGAACCTGGATGGCCTCGCTCGTCGCCTGCGTTACATCGTCGGGAGACTTCAGCGAGCTGCCGATTCGATTGATACCGTTGTCGGTGAAGTGCTCCGCGGAACACAGATGTTGTCTGCCGGCGTGCTGGACGAGGCCAAGTCGGTGGAAGAGACCTCGCGCTCGATCGCGGAGATTAATTCTTCAATGCACTCGGTAGCCGATAGCCTCCAGACCCTGTCGGATCTTTCCCAATCTACGTCGGGGTCAGTGGGAAGTATGGCCACCTCGATCAATCAAGTCTCCGAGAACGCCGACGAGTTGGCGCAGTTCGTCGAGGAAACCGCGCGCGCTATCGAGGAGATGGCGAACACCGTTCGAAAGGTCGCCGACTCAACCGAGGCCTTGGCCGAGTCGGCCGAGAAGACCGTTCGCGCCATGGAAGCGATAGATGACTCAACAAGGAGCATCGGCGAATCCGTCAGTGAAACCACGATGCTCGCCGACGAGGTGGCCCGAACTGCCGATTCGGGGAGCGAGCTGGTGGCCGAGACCGCCACGAGCGTGGCTAAAATCAAGAACGCGATCGACGCCGCAACCGAGACAATCACTCGCCTCGGTGAACGGTCCGATCAAATAGGCGAGGTCACCCGAGTCATAAACGAGATAGCCGATCGGACCCACCTGCTGGCGCTGAACGCAGCGATTCTGGCCGCGCAAGCGGGGACTCAAGGACGAGGATTCCGCATAGTCGCCGATGAGATCAAAGAGTTGAGCGAACGTACGGCCGCATCAACCAGAGAAATCGAGGAAGTCATCAAGTCCGTTCGAGAAGACGTCACCGAGACGATCGAACGCGTGGCTGTCGGCGGTCAGCGGGCGGACGAGGGTGTCGAACTGGCGTCGCGCGCGGCGGACTTGCTCGCAGAGATTCGCGACAAGACAAATTCAGCGTCGGACCGGATCCGAGTCATCGCTGACTCGACGGCTATTCAAGCTGCCGAAAGTCACACCGTTCTTGAGGCTGCCGATCTTGTGCGGCAACAGGCACGGGACATCGAACGCGCAACTAGTGAACAAGCGCTAACGTCGCGTCACATCGGCGAGCGAGCGCTGCACATGAGCGAGCTAACTGGACAGGTGCGCCGAGCTACTCGAGAGCAGGCGAAAGTATCCAGGTCGATCGCCGCGGCGATGGAAGAGCTCACGGCCGCGGTGGAACAGATTCGCGCTGCGTCGGATGAACAATCGGCCGGGGCGGACCAGGTCCTGCGCGCAGTTGATACGATCAAGGAAGTGGTTAGCCGGAATCAGGCTTCGATATCCGGCATCAACAGTGCCGTCGACCTACTCGTCCGGGAAGCCGAGTTGCTGAATCGAGAGGTCGAGTCTTTTCAGTTGCCGGTGCCGGAACGCGGTGGTCACTTACGGTTCGCGCTGCGAGCGTCGCAAGTGACGCTCGATCCGGCTACCGTCTCCTCGCTGTCACGCGTTGATGTGATGGCCAACATCTTCGAAGGGCTTGTTCAATTCGGGGAGCGGGCGGAGATCAGGCCGGCGGTCGCCGAGAGGTGGGAGATTTCACCGGACGGGCGCGTGTACACGTTTTATTTACGCGAAGTAGCACGCTTCCACAATGGACGGCGAGTGCGAGCCGATGACGTCAAATATTCGTTCGAGCGGCAGATGAGGCAAAACGAAGACGCGTCGGCGTGGGCCTTCCGGCCGTTGGTTGGCGCCGAGGAATTCATGGCCGGCGAAGACGAATCGGTATCGGGGATTCAAATTATCAGCGAACAGGTGTTAAGACTGGAGCTGATTCAGCCGGTTACGTTTTTCTTGTCGACACTTTGCACCGAATACTGCTACATCGTGCCACGAGAGGAAGTTGAGCGATCTGTAGTCGAGTTCGGCTCGCGGCCCGTGGGGTCGGGTCCGTTCCGCGTTGTCGAACCTGTTGCGGGCAAGGAAGTGCTGTTGGAGCGGTTCTCGAATTATTGGAATGCTGAGTTGCCGTACGTGGATCGACTGACCATTCACTTCGGCCTGAGCGCCGAGGACATATTCGACATGTTTATTCGAGGAGAGCTGGACTACGTTACGGATCTGCCGCTTACCGACTTGAGCGAACTCAAGGCGCGCGCGGCGGATGTGCAGGTGCTCGAAGCTGTGCAACTTCAGACTCGGGTCCTTGTCTTCGATTGCGAACGGGCTCCGTTGTCCGATCGTCGCGTGCGGCAGGCAATATGCCTCGCCATCGACCGGCGACGCTTTCTTCGAGAGGTGTACGGTGAGATGGCGGAGTTGAGTATCGGTCCGATTCCACCCGGAGTATTGGGTTATGATCCGGGCGAACGAGGATACGACTACGATCCTGAACGCGCACGCGGGTTGCTGGAAGATGCCGGATATGGGAGTGGTTTCGACACGGAAGTCTGGTGGCCTCAGTCCGTCAGTCCTGCTGTCGAGTGTTTGAAGGAAGATCTGGCTGGAATCGGTATCCGCGCTGAGTTTCGTTATGTTGACGCTGAGGAGTTGGAACGAGGACTCAGACTTCGCACGGTCCCCATAGCCGGACGCGACTGGTACGCTCATTACCCTGACCCCGACAACTTCACCTACGTGCTCTTTAATTCGCGCAATCGCGATCTTTTCATCAGCACGTATTGCAACGACGAGGTTGACCGGCTGACGGGCGAGGCTCGCTCGGTGATGAATCGAGAGCAGAGGTCTGCAATCTATCGTGAAATCACAAAGCTGCTGCTGGAAGACGCTCCGTGCGCCTTCCTAGCTCACCGGCGTAGCTTCGTGGCCCATCGCAACGATCTGGAGGGCGTCACGCTTCACTTGCTGTCGCCCTCGGTCACCCCTAAGGACCTGTGGTTTTCCAAAGGAAGCAGCTCATAAGACGGAGCGCCCCGCTGTCACTTTAGATTCTTCAGCTCGTTGATTCGGGCTCGCATAGCGCGGACGTAAGTCGTGACCTCGGTATCGCTGAACCCGCCGGCGCGAAACGCATCCGTAAGCTGCTTGTCAGACAGGCGCCCTAGAAGATTGCCCATCCAGCGAGCGTTTTCAACAGTCACCCCTTCAAGGGCCTTCGGATCTTTGCCTTTGTAGTGAAACACCACCTGACCGTTTCGAACGCCTTCGATGAACGGCTGCTCAGAATAGGCGCTGGCGTTTCCCTTGCTTCCCGCCGGAGCGTTACCAAAGAAGGGCAGCTTATTGAAGGCCGAACCCGTCTTGCCGAGCGTGCCACCGACATCGGCCACGTAGTAAACTCGCAACTCGCTATCGCCGCCGCTCTTCTTGTTCGGTCGCGCGATCTTGTTGTTTTCGGTTTTGAGGTCCCAGTTGTTGAGGAGGGCCATCAGCACCTTCAGGCCCTGCAGATCGCGCGTACCGTTGAAGGGATTCTGGTCCCACGCCCACAGGCCGTCTTCCTTGTAGCCATCGTCCCCGCGCTCAAATCTCACGTCACGCACATCGAAGCCGCCGCGCCCTTCAATGTGTGCCCGCTTGACGAAGTAATCTTGATCTGAGTGATAACCCGCGGCCCAGACGATTCGCGAAGCCGCGGTTTCAGGTCTTGCCTCCGGGCCGAACTTCACGGTCCATTTGCGGCCCTTGTCATCGGTGACATGGATTTTTTCCGAAGTACCGGAACCCGACCTCGACTCGAACGTGAATTTGCCATTCGGGTCAGGAGCGCCTTCCGCGCCACCGGCGCCGTAGAACAGGTCGCGCGTCTCAATATCCCCGGGTTCTTGCCACATGACCGAGTGGGGCTCTTGTGCTCCGCCGCCCTTTGCGGGCTCCTTGTCTTTCTTGTCTTCCTTCTGCTTCTTGGGCTTCTGATCCTTGTCCTTCTTCTGCGCGGCAGAAGCGACGACAGTCGAGTAAGAACTGGAACATATCAACACCGAAGCCAACACTAGTGCGAAGAATGTTCTGGACTTGAATAGCATCGATCCACCCTCCCAGCTGTTTTCAAAGCGAGCACCATTATAGACATTCACGATGTGACCGGCAAAGTGGTGATGGAACCTCGACAAGTAGGGTTGAGGGTCTACCAAAAAACGCGAGGCCGCCCCTGCAAGGCGGCCTCGGCACGAAACGGTCGTCAGAATCAATCTCAGTTCATCGATCTTTCTATCATGTCGCCGATCTGCACTTCGGCAGTAGTCCGCGTGATCATTGCGACTGAAGTGCCTTTTTCGGTCCTGATAACGACCAGCTCTCCGAGCACCTTGCGAGGCAACGGTGGGCGCTCGCGCAGGACCTGTTCAGCTGAGACGCGTGTCCCCTGAATAGAATGTGTGCCCCCGCGCAAGCGCTCGCTTTCGTAACCGCTGCTTCTGTCTTTGACAATCTTATCTTGCGGGACGTTTGTAAGCCCCTCGCGCCTGCCGATCTCTCGGTAAATAGTGAACACGTCGCCGGGGTGAACGTCCTGGCGAGTGCCGAGGTCGATAAAAACCACTCGATTCGCCGAGAGGTTTTCGTGGAAGCCGGGAGACATCACAATCTGTCCGGTAGTTCCTCCCGACCCCTCCCCGTATCTGGGCAAGGGTCGCGCTTCACCCGCGTTCGGTCCCTGGATCTCTTCATATGGTTTCAGCAGGTCGCCGAATTCGACGGTGTCACAAGAAACGGTAATTTCGGCTGTTGAGGTCTGGTCTCCGACTTCGATAACTCGAAGCATGCCAACCTCGCGGACGAGGTGACCAAGCCTCTTCTTCGTGAATGGATGATTCATCTCGCCAAGTGGTCGGATGATCGAGTAGACCGCTCCCGGCTGTATACCCGCGCGGCGCCCTCGATTCAGAAAAACCACATCGCCTTGCGCGAAGGTCGCCTTCAAATTTTCCTGTTCCGCTCCAACTACCTGGAGATCGACACGGGGCGCAACGTCGGAGATAAACCCCGTGCAGTAGATGTCGGAGTACGAGGCAACGGGTTGCTTTTGATTGGAGCTTTGCTGCCCTGTGACGATGGAAGCGGACAACGAACCGATGAGAAACGCCACCAGCGCAAACATTATTCGGGCTGTGTTTTTCATTGCGACTCCTTGGAGAGTATCTGGGAGACCTTGGGAGCGATTTCGGAGGGGCAGCAATTACTCGCAAAACCTGCCGCAAAGTAACAAACTCGTTTGGTCAAGTCAATAATTAAGATTTCAGCCGAGTCTCTACCGCTGAGATCTGTAGCAGAGACAAATCCCTTGACAGCACTTCAAATAAGGCGATAATTGCAGGCGGCCCGCTTTACTCGAACTCTTAAGCTAATAATAACGAGCGGCATCCATAGTCAGTATGATCGCAGCGAGCACGTGGTCGGGTCCTTCAGGTGGGCAAAGGCTGTAGTCTCCTGTAATCTCCCCGCCATAAAACAAAACAATAATCGCTGCAATCAGGATTCGCGGCTTACGAGCAACTCTCGTAAGCTACAGGAGGCCCAAGTGTACGAGTACAACGACAAGGTTCTCAGGTGCATTGATTGTGGCGAAGAGTTCGTCTTCAGCGCTGGAGAGCAACTCTTTTTCGCGGACAAGGGGTTGAGAAACGATCCGAAGCGCTGCAAGCCATGTAAGATGAAAAAAAATGAGCGTATCGCGGCGAACATGCACGCGTTCGGGCAGCCTTTTCCACGAGAGCGTGTCGAAGTTGCCGTCAAGTGCGCTCTTTGTGGCGTCGAAACAACGGTGCCTTTCAGACCGACGCAGGGACGGCCCGTCTATTGCCGTGACTGCTTCCTGAGGATGCGTGGTTCATCCGCGCACGTTCACGCGCCGGTTTCGTAATGGAAAGCCGCCGGCTCTGGCGATACCGATGTGCCGCCGAACAAGCCGTCCATTGAAGGGTTCCCAGGTACCGCTTCGTCTCAGTGGGGTTATCCGAGATTGAGGTAATCTCGCACCTTCTTCATATCCTCCCAAACTTCGCGCTTCTTATCGGGGGAACGCAGCAAAAAGGCAGGGTGGAAAGTGGGCATGAGTTTGATTCCATTCCATTCGCGCCATTCGCCGCGAGCTCGGGTGATCGGCTCCCTTGTTCGGAGCAGGCACTGAAACGCCGGGGAACCTAGCGCTACAATTACTTTGGGACGAATGAAGGCCAGCTGGCGAAATAGGAACTGCTCGCATGTTTCAACTTCGTCTCGCTCAGGCGTGCGATTCCCCGGTGGCCGGCACTTGACGATGTTCGCGATGTAGACATCCTCACGCGCCAGGCCGATGGCACCGATGATCTTGTCTAGTAGTTGACCCGCGCGCCCGACGAAGGGACGGCCGGTGGCGTCTTCTTCGGCGCCGGGGCCCTCCCCCACAAAGGCAAGCTTTGCCGCCGGGTTGCCTTCTCCAAACACGATGGTCCTACGATGCTCGTAAAGTTTGCAGCGCCGGCACTCTCCGATGTCGTCGCGAATGGCTTCAAGTGACTGGTCGCGAGACTCGACAACTGGAAGGAGGACGCTTCCCGGTCGCGAGTTACCTCGCTCAATGGGTGGGATGACCTCTCCAAACAGCCCTGCCTGTACGATCTGTGTAGCTTGTTTATATGCATGTTCATCGAGGAGGCCTGGCGGCTCCGTCGCGTGGCGGGGGTCTATGGTTGCGGCCGAACCGGCTGCAGGAGCCGATTCCGCGTTTGCTGTTGAACCGCCAATGTCCTCGAGTCCAATGTCCCGATAGAACTTCAACTGTTCCTTAACCTCGCCAATGATCGCCATCGTTTCATCAACAACTCGCTCTGACATCGCAGACGAATTCTCTACAACAGTAGAGTGAGGGTCAAGCCGCACAATGGCTCGGCCCTGGCTGGAGCGTCTCGTTCGGCCGCCCGGTTCATTGTCCTGGCATTACGAAATGCTAGTCGACGGGCCACCGCGCTTTTCTTTTGCGTTTTCCTCATCGCATTGTTAGTGTGCATCAAACGGGGCATGGCCGACCGATGCGCTTCTCAGAGGAGGTGCCTGATGCGCCCAATGACACTCCGGCTATTGGCCGCGACTTTGCTTCTAGCGTCGATTCCTCCCCGGTTGGCTTCCGGTCAGGCGTCACCCTCGATCCAGTTCTTCATGCCCGACGGCTCGTTTCCCACTCGAGAGATTCGCTTTGAGATGGCGATTGACAATGGGCGCATCGAGACGTTTTTCAGCGACAACAAAGGCAAGTTCCTGTTGACCCGTCTGCTGGGCCTGAAACCGGACGCCGAATATCGAGTGACGGTCGTCGGGGACGGGGCCACTTTTGATACGACTACCGTTTCATTCAAGGAATACGGGGTCTACTACATACCGATTTACTTGAAGCCGCATGTTGCCCCACGGGCGCAGCCCGCGAAGCTCGTCGATCTGGCTGAGTTCGATCTGCACGCGCCCCCAGCAGCCCGTCAGGCTTATGAGGGTGCGATGCGTGCTTTAAAGGAAGAACGGCGGGAGGAAGCAATTCAAGGCCTCCAGAATGCGCTGCAGATCTACCCGGACTATTTTCGGGCGCTCAACGATCTGGGTGTGCTCTACATGAAGATGAACCGGCTCGATGACGCCACGCGGCTATTCGAGCGGGCCGCTAGGATCGCGCCGCGAGTCTATCACCCCAGGTTGAATCTGGGAGTGATTTTGACGCGTCGCGGAAAGTACAAAGAAGCGGTGGCCATGCTGGATTCGCTCTTCCGTGAGAACCAATCCATTTCTCAAGTTCGCATCGCGCTGGCCGATGCTTTGATAGCTCTGGATCGCCTGGATGAGGCGGAGTCTCATCTTCGCACGGCGTTGCTTGACCTGCGACTGGACGCTCCCGCGGCGGGCGATGCGCACTACCGGCTTGGCCTTCTGTTGAACAAGCGTCAGAAATACGAGGCTGCGGCGATCGAACTAAGTCAGGCTGCTCAGTCGATACCTGATTCAGCGCGCACTCGATTGCAACTCGGAGGCGCGTTGTTACAACTCGGCAAGCTGGCTGACGCAGAGCGCGAGTTGGTGGACGCTTATCGGCTCGGCGGCTCTCAAATGGGCGGTGCGCAGTTGATGCTCGGTCAGATTTACTTCATGCAGAAAAAGTACGAAAGCGCGCAGCGAGCGTTCGAGCAGTATTTGGCCGACGTTCCAAACGCCCCCAACGCCAGTGAAGTTCGAGCGTTTATTGAGAAGATAAAAGCTGCGTTGCGCCGAGCGTGACCTCCGGGCCGCGGCGACTGACCACCCGGCCCCGAGCTGACCAACAGGCAATCGGCATATTTGCCTGAAGGAAAAAAAGGCCCTCGGCGGCAACCAGCAGCCGAGGGCCTTCGAGTCGAGGCTGAGCTCGACTAGGTTGTTAGAAGTTCAGCCTCAGCTGGAACTCAATCAGCCTGCCACCGGGATCGTTGGTGCCGGACACCGTGGGATCACGGTAAGCCGCCCGCGTCTCGCCGAAGTCAGTAGCAGCGCCTGAGATCGTTCTCAACGGACTGTTTACGCTGGCGATGCTTCCAACAAAGAAGTTCGCCCGGTTAAAGGCATTGAGGAACTGAACGCGGCCTTCGAAGTTCGTTCGCTCGGTTATGCGAATCCGCTTCATCAGGTTCAGGTCGAAACGCGCGGTCATTGGACCGTACAGGACCAGGCGATCACCGAGTTCACCGGGCGTCGTGGGCGGTCCAAGATAAGGCGCGTTCGGATCAAGGGTGCCGCCGTTTTCAAACGCCGCCTTCGTGTTCGCGATGAACGAATCGGGCAGCCACAAGACAACGCCGTGACAATTCGGATCGCACACCGTCGTCTTGCGAATCTTGATCAAATCCTGAAACTGCTTCGCCGAGATATTGTGAAGCACGACACCCGCATCGTTCTGATTGACGGTGGCGCGTCCACTAGTGAACAGGATCGATGGGCCGGACTGAATACGAGCAACACCGCCGACCTGCCAGCCTCCGACTACACGGCTGAGGATCGGATTGTTGCTGGCGAGGAAGGCCTTGCCCGGACCGATTGGCAGCTCATAGATCCAGTCGATCTTGAACGCGTGACGGATGTCCCAGGGTGACGCCGCCTTGTCGAGGTCGGGTCTCCGGAGCGTTCTCGGGTTGCTGAATACCGAGTCCGAACTGGTGAAAGAGTTCGACAGCGCCTTGGCGAACTGGTAGCTGCCCTGTACGAGCAACCCATTCGACAATCGGCGTCGCAACTCGATCTGCAGCGCGTTGAACGTTGTGTTGATCCCGTTGGACATCACAAACGCTCCGCCGGTCGTCTGCGGGTTGACTATGAAGAAGTTGGACACCTTCTGCCCGTTCGGCAGCGTCGTGAACGGGACCAACCCTGCATTGATCAGGTTATTCATCCGCGACGCGGTGAAGGCGAAGTTGTTGGCGAGCGCGCCCGCCTCACCTCGCAGCAACCGAGTAATCGTCGTCGAATCGGTTGCAGCCCCACTTCCCCCGATTGCGGTGGTTATGAGCGGCACGTTGACTTGCCCAGGCAGTCCTGAGTTGCCGTAGTTGCAGGCCGGAAAACCGGCTTGGCCACACCTCGGATTCGCGGCCATGAAGATCCCCAGATTCTTCTGTGCGGCTTTGAAGACATCGAGGAATCCATTCTCGAAGATGTTCACTTCGTTATAGTCCATCTGCCGCCACAAGTGTGTGCCGTGGGTCCCGACGTAACGCACCTCCACCGCGGTGTTCTTGTTGATCTCGCGCTGGAGTCCGAAGGTCATCGATTGCGTGTAGCCGGCTTTCAGATTGGGGTCGAAGTCGTTAGCACCCGTACCGCTGAAGGCGCCCGGCGTCAGCGGGAACCCGCTTGTATCGGCCGGCGGCGCCCGGAAGGGTAATGCGGGCCGGTTGCGATAAAGCACGCTGCCCGGAGCGAAGTTATTCGGCGCTCCGTTCACCGTGCACCCCGGGGAGGCGCAAACGTTAGGGCTAACCGTAAGAGTCACGGTTGGTCCGTTGTTCGACCCGAACATCGAGTTGAAAGCGCTGAACCCTTCACGTGTGTAGGCAATCGAGTAACCGCCTCGAAGAACTGTCTGGTCACCCTTCCCCAGAACCTTGCCAAGCCACCCACCACTGGCGTTCGGGCTCCAGGCAAATCCTACCGAAGGGCCGAAGTCCTTGTGGCGAGTCCTGTATCCCTTCTCCCCTTCCGAGAGCAAGCTGAACTGAGTCGGCTTTCCGGCGAACACGCCGGGCTCGAACAAATGTCCATTGCCCGAAACGCCGAAGATGCCTTCGATGCCCGTCCGGGTGTAAACGAGGTTGTCATTTAGCGGGGAGGGCTCGAACTCCCAGCGCAACCCGTAATTGAACGTCAGGTTCGGCCGCGCCTTCCAGGCGTCCTGCGCGTAGATCGCAAACTCGTTCTGATGGTTGTACTCGTTGAACGGAATGAAATCGAACGTGCGAGTATTCCCATTGAGCGTCGCTGACCGACCGATCGAAGTTACTCGTCCTGTCAGTAACGCGTAAAGAAGCCCGGCGTCACTGCGTTGCGTCGAGGAAGAGTTCGGGAAGTTTGCGGTCGTGAACAGGTTGGTCGAGCCGGTGTTAACCGGATCGCCGGAGGCGAGACCAAAGGCGATAGTCGGTATCACCTGCGTGCTCACGGCTTGCGTGAATGACGCGACTCGGGTGTAAGCAAACCCCAGATTCAGAGTATGTGCACCTCGGAGTGTGGTCAGGTTATCCGTGAGACCCTTGACCGGCGTGTTGCGCCGCGACTGGCTGGCGCGATTTCGGAACCCGTAGATATAGCCGCCACCAGTCGGCGCAAAGCCGTCCCAGAGGCCGTATAGCCGAGGGTCGAGCTCCTGGAAGAACAGGGACGTGCCGTTGCCTGATGACGTGGCGCGGATTTCGTTAATGAGGCGCTCGTTGATCGTCCAGCGATGCGCTGCCACAAACGAAAACGTGTTTCGGTGGATCGAGCCTGTCTGTCCGGGAGAACCGACGACAATCCCAGTTCCCGGATACACGTTGAGCTGGCCGTTCACGCCGTCCGGGAGCGAGAAGTAGTGTTGGTAGTTGTGAATGAACTCCAGGTGGTGCTTGGCGGTAATATTCGCGTCGAGCCGGATCGTCGGGAACCACCGAATGTTCTTACCGGGATCCTGGAACTGGTAGTTCAGACGGTTATAGTCGTTGTTAGTTACGATGCGGCTCGTCAGCGCGCCATCCCTGTGAATGGCTTCCTCGATGAGCGCCAGGCCCTTGGAGATCGTCGGGTCCGGCGTACCGGGGAACCCTTTTGAGGCTGCCAGCTGAAGGAGGTTGATCTTTTCGATCACCGTCTTCGTCAGATCGTTCGGGTCCGGGTGGGCGTAAGTGAAGATCCCCGCGCGAGCTTCGTTCGTGAGCACGGTCTCGTTGCCGTTAACCGCAAGCGAGCTGTAGGCGTTCGGCAACGTAAAGTACTCGTAGTTGACAAAGAAGAACAGCTTGTCACGACTCTTCAGCAAACCCGGGATGGTTATCGGACCACCAAGGTTGCCGCCCCACTGTCTGAGAATAAACGCATCGCGCGGCAGCCCGTCGATGTTGTTGAAGTAATAGTTTGAGTTGAAGGTCTTCGACCGATACTGCCAGAAAGCTCCGCCATGATATTCCGGCGAACCCGACTTGGTGATGAAGCGAATCTGCACCGCCCCCTCGCCTCCACTCTCGGCGCCGGGCGTCGCAGTAGTGACAGAGACTTCTTCCACGGCATCAGACTTGGGCTGGATGCTGGTGAAAAAGCCGTCCGAGCTGCGCAGAAAGTTATCCTGAATGTTCGCGCCGTCGAGCGTAAGGTTCACCGAGCCCTTTGGCAGTCCATTGAGCGACGAAGTGCGCGGAGTACCTGGGGTCATGACGCCCGGCAAGGTCAAGACCAGTTGCAGCGCATCTCGAGTCGAGAATGGAAGCTCGCCAATCTGACGGCCCACAATCGTAGTTGCCACTGTAGAGCTCTCGGTCTGAAGGACTTCGGCTCCACCGGTTACTACTACCTGCTCAGTCGCGCCCCCCGTCTCAAGCGCTGTGTTCAGCGAGGCAACCTGCCCCGCGTCGACTTTCACTTCTTTCGTGACCGTCGTTTTAAAACCCGGCGCGGAGATAGTGACAGTGTAGGTTCCATTGGGGATGGATGGGATTGTCCACCCTCCCTCCTCATTCGCGATTGTCTTGTATTCCGTCTGCGTTTGATCCTGTTTCGCTGTAACCTGCGCTTTCGGAATCAAGGCCCCGTTTGCGTCTGCTACAACGCCTGTGAGTCGCCCCGAAGTCGTGACCTGTGCTGGAACCATAATACAGACCAGCGAGATCACCGCGAGGAGCGAGGACAGGCGGACCGTCAACCGCTTTGTCATGTGGGCATCCTCCTCAACACCTGTCTTGAAACAGGTGATCCTTGTGAACGTTGTGTGTGAGGTGAAAAAACAGAGCGCCACCGGCCCAAAAGTGCGCCTTTTCCAGCCACTCTCGGGAGCGTGAATGTGCCGACCCGGGAGTTGGGCCGAATTGCTTTGAACCGGATGGCCCGCAATCTACACCTCTTGCGAGAAAAACACAAGGACTTTCGTTACAATGCGCTTCCGAAAGGATCGCGGATGGCTCGGCCGAATGCAGCTATGATGGATCTCTGAATTTGCGATCGATCAGATGTTGATTACACGCGCGATGGTGAAGACTTTCACCTGTCTCGCACCCGCCTCGATCAGTGAACGAGCGGCCGAACAAATCGTGCTGCCGGTCGTGTACACATCGTCGACCAGCAATACGGATGTGTCTTTGACCAGACGGTGCCTGGTGACTTCGAAGGCTCGATCAACCGAGCGAGCTCGATCTGCGGCATCCATGCCCGCGCGGTGCGGGTCGGTGGGGCGCGTCCGCCGAAGTGAGCGATCATCGAAGCGAAGGTTAAATCGACGCGAGAGCGACGTGGCTATCGTAGCAGCTTGATTGAACCCGCGCCGTCGCTCGCGAACACGGTGCAAAGGGATCGGCATGAGGACCTCGCTGTCGAGCGTCGCCCGATGCTTCGAGAAGGTCTGGTCGATGATTGCGTTGAGGCGAGGGCAGATGTGAGGGCTGACCTTTAGGAAGAGTATGCTCGCTTCAAGGGCGCCCGAATACGATCCACAGGCGCGAGCAGTGATGAATGGAAGCGATGAGCACGTCCCACACGACCGAGGGGCGCTCCCGGCGACCGGCTCCGCGTACTCGCCCGTGCCTCGCGACACTTGCGTTCCGCACTTTTCGCACAACGCCCCGGTTAGAAACCTCGTGACGATCGGGTCGTCCCAACATCGGGCGCAGGCTACGCCGTCATCCCAGGACTGTACCGCGTCGCCGCAAACCCTGCACGCTTGCGGGTAAGCGAGGCCCAGAACGCCATCTCTGATGCTCCGTAGCGTGCCTAACAGCGTGTTCCCAACCTCCGAGACGAAGGTACTGAGCGGAAGGATTGACAAAAGGGGAGCGACGGCCTTATCGAGGCCTGTCACATATGTTTGGCGGGCGAGTCTCCGGATCAACCCTCTTTTTCTACAAGCAGTCCCTGCTCCAGTTGTTCCTGACACTTGATGCAGTGAGGAGTCCAGGGGATTGCGTCCAGCCGCTTAGCTTGAATATCCTCGCCGCAGTTTATGCACTCGCCAAAGCTCCCTTCAGTTATTCGATCGAGCGCCTCCTCAATAAGACGCAGCGTGTTGCGCTCGTTCGTGCTTTGAGAAAATAGGAGTTCTTTAGTGTATGAGTTCGAAGCCTTGTCAGCGGGATCCTGACTGACATCACGGTCAGCCTCACGGCCGTAGTCTTCAGTGCGCTCTACCATTCCCAGGAGCGCATTCCTTAGTTCAGTCAACTTTGCCTCGTACTGTCTTATCTTCCTTTTATCCATCGAATTCTCCTGGTCACCTTCTTTCTATCGTTACGAAACCGATCACTGCGCCCCTCACTTCTGATACGGGAGGTCGTGAATGATTGCAAAAGCTCGGTACACCTGCTCGGCCAGCAAGACTCGCGCCAACTCGTGCGTGAAGGTCATCCGCGAGAGAGCCAGCACGTAGTCGGCGCGTTCTCGAACCGAATCGGCCAGCCCATTGCGTCCTCCGATCACGAAACCCATCTCCTTTGTCCCCGACAATCGGTGCTTCTCGATAAGCTCGGCCAGCTTCATCGAGTCGATCTGGTGCCCGCGTTCGTCGAGAACTACGAGGAACGGTATCGACGCGGTTCGCGAAAGGATGTCCTCGCTCTCCTTTTCTATCATGCGCGCCGCGCCAGCGCCCGAGTCGTTGCCGTCACGCAACTCAGTTACTTCAACTGCCGCAAACTTGCCGATGCGGTCAAAATACTCGCCAAGCAACTCCTTGATCGGAGCACTCTTCGTTTTTCCGATCCAGATGAACCGCAGCTTCATAGAGCTCCGGGTTCCGGGTTCATAGTTCGTCCCGACTCGGAATCCTGCACCCTGAACCCCGGAACCTGCTAGTTTACCGCCGGGCTGGCGGCGCCGAGCTTGCCGATGTTGTACCGTCGCATCTTCTCATATAGGTTCTTGCGGCTGATGCCCAGTATCTCCGCGGCTCGCGTCTTGTTCCCTCGCGTATGTTCGAGCACCTCGCGGATATAAACGGCCTCAAGCTCGGCAAGCGAGGGCTTTGCTCGTCGCGAGTGCATCAGACGAGCCGCCGATTTCAAATACTCTGGTAAACCCGCAGGCTCGATCACGTTCCCATTCGCGGTCAATACCGCGTGCTCTATGATGTTTCTGAGCTCTCGAACATTGCCTGGGAAATCATAGGTTGACAGGACCTCCAGAGCCTGGCTCGAGAGACTCATCCCGGACCGTCCGCTCCGAGATGCGAACTGACGTACAAACTCGTCAGCCAGGGGCGCCAGGTCCTCCAATCTATCAACCAGCCTCGGCAATTCAACCGTCAATACCGCGAGCCGGTAGTACAAGTCGTCGCGAAAAGCGCGAGCGCGTACGGCCTCTTTCATATCGACGTTTGCCAGCGCCACTATGCGAACGTCAATCCGGATCGGTTGCTTCCCTCCGAGGCGCTCGAAACTCCGCTCCTCGATCACTCGGAGCAGCTTCGCTTGAGAAGATGGGATCAAGCTCGCGATTTCGTCCAGTACGAGCGTTCCACCTTCTGCAGCCTCGAACCGCCCCGGCTTAGTCTCGGTCGCCCCGGTGAAGGCTCCCTTCTCGTATCCAAATAGTTCGGATTCGAGCAGCTCCTCTGGCAGCGCCGCACAGTCTATCTTTACAAAAGGCCGGTCGCGCCGAGGGCTGCGATCGTGTATCAGCCTCGCGATCGCGTCTTTGCCGGTTCCGGATTCGCCCAGCACTAATACGTTTGAGCCGGTCGCTGCGACTCTGTCAATCAACTCCGCGACGCGCTGCATGGCCGGCGAATTGGTAACAAGCTTCATCTCCCTTGTTACTCTCTTTCTTCGGTCTTCAGCTCTCCGCCCTCGTCCTTGACCTCGACGCGACGAGCGTCGCGCCACAAACGTTCCAAATCGTAAAACTTTCGCGATGCATGGCTGAAAACGTGCACGATGAAATCGCCGTAGTCTAGCAGAATCCATTCCGCGCTGCTATAGCCTTCGATGTGCAACGGCCGCTTTCCGCGCTTTAACAAAGTCTCTTCGATTGCATTCGAAACCGCCTGCACCTGTCTGGAGCTGGCTCCGCTGCAGATCAAGAAGTATTCGGTAAACGAGGCGATCTTTCGCAAATCCAACAGCACCAGATCGGTGGCCTTTTTTTCAGTGGCCGCGTGTGCTGCCAGCATTACCGCGGCTTCGGGCTCAATCGAAGATCGCTGTCGGGATTCGGTTTTCTCGCTTGTGCTATGTCGCTTCAAGTTGCCCTCGGTACAACTCGTATTTCTCGATATAGTCAGCCACACGCGCCGGCACCCGGTCGTCGATTGGTTCACCATCGCGAACCATCTGTCTGATCTGTGTGGATGAGACGTCGGCGCTGACGCAGTTCGTCAGGTAGATGTTATGCTCGCCCGAGTCTCTTACCGCTTCAATCAGTGGTGCACTGCCGCGCAGGTCGACGATCGTTGACCTGAATCGCTCATCCAGATGCGACGACTTCACCTCGTGACCCGGCCTGGTCACCACAATCAAGCTTGTGCTGGACAACAGTCGCCCCGGCTCGCGCCAAGTATTGATCTGTTCAAAAGAATCCGCCCCGATAATAAAAAACAACTTGGTGTGCGGACTGAGCACGGTTTTAAGCCGCTCAATCGTCTCGAAGCTGTAGGGGCGATCTGGCGATTCCAGCTCAATAGTCGAGACAAACACGCGCGCCTCGTCCAGCAGGCCCAGCACCGCCATGGTATGGCGATGATAGGCGCCAGCGATAGGATTGGTCTTCTTGTGAGGCGGCCTGTGCGCGGGAATCATAAGCAGTCGATCGAGGTCGAACTTCTGGACAATCGCCCGTGCGACTTCGACGTGCCCGTTGTGTATCGGATCGAAGGTTCCTCCGAATGCTGCTATGCGACGTTTGTCCATATGTCCCGGTTTCGGGTTTCTGGTTTTGTCGGACCGGTTCACGGTTGGCCTTCGAACCGGAGACCAGAAAACTACAGGCCAGAAACTGCCGCCTGGTTTGCCAGCCGAATGTGTTCTACTTTGGCGCCCACCCGCGTTACGAGCTCATCTATTCCATGCCCGGTCACCGCCGATACTTCAAACATCTCGATTCCTCGCTTCTCGCAGAACTGGCGAAGACGCTCCACGCGACCGGGATCATCGAGTGCATCCATTTTTGAAGCGACGACGATCTGCGGTTTGTCGGGCAGGTCCGCCTTGTACAGCGCGAGTTCCCGGCTGATCGTCAGGAAATCATCGACTGGATCGCGGCCCGTCGAAGATACGTCGATCACGTGTGCGAGCAGCTTCGTGCGCTCGACGTGACGAAGGAACTCGAGCCCAAGTCCAACTCCTTCGTGAGCTCCTTCGATAAGTCCCGGAATATCGGCGACTACGTACGATCCCTCATCTCCATAAGCAACAACGCCCAGATGCGGCTCCAGAGTTGTAAACGGATAATCGGCGATCTTCGGCCGAGCAGCCGAAATGCGAGAGATCAGCGTTGACTTGCCGGCGTTGGGAAATCCCACCAATCCGACATCGGCAATGAGCTTTAACTCGAGATTCAGCGATCTGACTTCGCCGGGCTCACCATCTTCGTGGTAACGCGGCGCCCGATTGGTAGAAGTTGCGAACTGCGCGTTGCCGCGTCCGCCCTTCCCGCCACGCGCGACTACGGACCGCTCTCCCACTTCGGAGAAGTCGTGGAACAATTCGTGGGTGTCGGCATCCGTCACAAGCGTGCCAACAGGAACCAGTATGATTCGATCCTCACCGTCGCGGCCGTGGCGCTTGTCGCCTTCACCGTGCCAGCCTCGCTCGGCGCGAAACTCCGGATTGAAGCGGAACTGCAAGAGGGTGTTCAACTGGTCGGTAGCTTCCATGTAAACCGAGCCGCCTCGCCCACCATCACCTCCCGATGGCCCTCCTCGCGGCACGTACTTCTCGCGGCGAAATGCGGTCACCCCGTTACCGCCGTCTCCGCCTTTCACAAGTATTCTGGCTCGATCTAGGAACTGCATCTTACTCGATTGCGGACTTGTGAGAATCCGAAATCCGCAATCCGAATTCTGCTAATCCGAGGGATAAACGCTGATGAATTTGCCTCGTCGACCCTTCTCTTCGAACTTTACTGTGCCCGAAACGAGCGCAAACAGCGTGTCATCCGACCCGCGGCCAACACCGGACCCGGGTTTGAACTTCGTGCCGCGCTGGCGCACCAGGATCTCGCCGCCGAGCACGCTTTGACCTCCGAACCGTTTGACGCCCAATCGCTGCGCGTTTGAGTCGCGTCCGTTTCGCGAACTACCTACTCCCTTTTTGTGTGCCATAACACCTCGTTTGACTCTCTGTAGCGCCGCGTCGCCCGCCTAATCGGTTCACTCACATTCGTTGGGTTAATCGTTCAGTTTTCAGACCCAATCGAATCGATGCGAACCGCCGTGAAGTTTTGCCGATGGCCGTGCGTCTTCTTGTACTGTTTTCGCCGCTTCTTCTTGAATACGATTATTTTCGTACCGCGGCCGTGTTCTATCACAGTCGCTTTGATCCGGTGACCTTCCAGAGCCGCGGTCCCAACCTTCGCGTCCGCGCCGTCTGCCTCGAGCAGTGCGTCGAACTCGACGGACGAACCGACTTCGGCTGCGATGGAGGGCACTCGAACAACCTCGCCCTGTGTCACTCGAAACTGTTTGCCCCCGGCTTGAATGATTGCGTATGCCACAGTTAGCTCCCTCCAAAAAATCGCTGTTAGCGAAAGTCCAAAATTATAGCTACCAGTAGAAGGGAGTGTCAACGTTCGAGCGTCCGCAAGATGTAACAAAATGAGGGCATTTCTTAATGGACCGGTGATCCGCGCTCGCCTCCGATCCGCAGATGCCCGCTGATCTGCGACGATCAGCGAAAAAAAAGGCTGCCCTGATTAGCGATGAACTTGCCAGTGCGAGTCCCAGTTTAATCACACCCAATCCGAATCAACCCAGATTGAAGGTCAGCAAGATCGCAAGCGCGAGATTGATCGTGTGTCCGGCAAGGCACAACGGGCAAGGAATCCTTATCACGAAGAGCAGTGAATAGACGAGGACGAACCCAAGGGCGACAGTGAACCAGGCAACGGCAATCAGCACCGCCCCGAGCGGGCCGCCTTCCCAGCCACACGACAGAATGACAATGACTATCGAATAGTATAAGAGTCCGAGCAACGAGTTCGGCACCCCGAATACGCGCGCGTACCGCGTGTTCAGTACCGTCTGACAGGTCTGTTCCTCGAGCCGGCAAACACGAGGCATCAGGCTTGTGTTTGCCGCGACCAAACCGTAGTACACCAGCGTGAAATAAGACGCAATGTACCAACCGATCGCTGCAAGTACGATCGGCAAGTAAGCAGCAATTTCGGCCACTCGGATCATCGCCTCCATCCTCAATATAGTGATTCCCGGCCCTCGTTCAAAACCGTGGAGCGTTCAAAGCCGTGCGGGAGCGGTGAGGTCGGTGGTAGGACCAGTTGCCGTCCGGTAGAATTCAGGCTCGCGCTGTTTTTCGAGTCGCTGAGGTTGCTATGCACATTTTGGTTTGTGACGGACTGGAGAAGGCCGGCGTCGATAAATTGCGATCCGCAAGCGGGGTCGCAGTCGACGAGCGGCCTTCAATCGGCGCCGATGAACTCGCTCAGATCATAGGCGACTACGACGCCCTGATCGTTCGCAGCAAGACCAGGGTCACCGTCGATCTGATCGAGAGAGCGCGCGCCTTGCGCGTTATTGGGCGCGCCGGGACCGGAGTCGACAACATTGACGTATCCGCGGCCACTCGACGGGGTGTTGTGGTCATGAACGCGGCCGCGGGGAACACAGTGACTACCGCGGAGCACACGATGGCAATGCTGCTGTCGCTCGCGCGGCAGATCCCGCAGGCCGCCAGCTCCACAAAAGCCGGTCGCTGGGAAAAGAACCGATTCCTCGGCGTCGAGCTGATGGGGAAGATACTCGGTGTTGTCGGACTCGGCCGAATCGGAGCTGCGGTCGCCGAACGCGCTCGCGCATTCGGGATGAGCGTTCTTGGGTACGACCCTTACTTTACTCGGGAAGCCGCCGGCGAGCTCGGCGTCGAGATGGTGGCGCTCAATGACCTTCTTGCGCGCGCAGATTTCATCACGCTTCACACTCCGCTCACCGACGAAACGCGAGGAATCATCGACGAAGCGGCGATCGACCGGATGAAACCCGGGGTACGGTTGATCAATTGCGCTCGCGGCGGCTTGATTGATGAACGGGCACTGGTGAACGCGATCCGCTCGGGCAAGGTCGCAGGCGCTGCCCTCGATGTCTTCGAGCAAGAGCCGACGCCGGCAGATAACCCCCTGCTTGCTCTCGATGAGGTGATCGCGACTCCCCACCTTGGAGCGTCGACGACTGAAGCCCAACTCGGAGTGGCCACAATGATCGCCGAGCAAGTGCTCGACTATTTGAAACACGGCACGGTGCGAGGCGCGGTCAATATGCCCGCGGTGAGCTCCGAATTGCTCGCGGCTATTGGGCCTTACATCGCGCTGGGCGAAAAGATCGGACTGTTCCAGGGTCAGGTTTTTGGACACGATTTGCGTGAAGTTGCGATCGAATACTCGGGCGAAGTTACCGAGCACGACGTCAAGCCGATCACTCAAGCGGTGCTCGCCGGCTTGCTCGGCCCGGTAATCGAGCGCGTAAACATGGTCAACGCCGCCGTGGTTGCCGAGCAGCGAGGCATCAAGGTGAGCGAGTCCCTGCTCCGTCGCGCCCGCGACTTTGCGAGCATGATTCGAGTGCGCGCGATCACTTCGGATCACGAGAGCGAAGTCGCCGGCGCGGTGCTTGGCCGCCGAGACGCCCGCATCGTGAGGATCAACGGCTTCAACCTCGAAGCCATTCCCAAGGGGCACATGCTTTTCCTGTTCAATCGCGATCTTCCGGGGGTGCTCGGCCGCATAGCCACCTTCATCGGCGACAACAACGTGAACATTGGCCGATTGTACCTGGGCAGAAAAAAAGTAGGCGAGAGCGCGCTTGCGTTGATCCAGATCGATCAGCCTCTGACCGAGCGCGCGCTGGGCGAACTTGCCTCGCTTCCCGACGTCATTTCAGTCAAGCAGTTGAGCCTGTGATCGAACCCTAGACTCAGTCGTGATGAGCCGCCACCGTGTCGTGTGTTGCTGAGGCAGTCAGCGAAACTTCGATCGCCAATCGCACAGCTTCCTCTAACGATTCGCGCGAGAGACTGGCTACATCCTGGCGTTTTTCGATTGTCTGTTCGTGCAGATAGGGCAGGTGGATGAACCCGGCTTGCGTTGGCCAGCCTTTCACGTTGATCGCGTGCATAACGCTGTAGAAAAGCCTGTTGCACAAAAACGTGCCGGCGCTGTTTGAGACAGCAACCGGGATGCGCGCTTTGGCGATGCGTTCGGCGATGGCGCGAATTGGCAGCGTCGAGAAATACCCGACAGGCCCGCCTTCGACGATGGGTTCACCCCTGGGTTGATTGCCGGTGTTGTCAGGAATTCGAAAGTCATCGACGTTGATGGCCACGCGCTCGGGGCTCACACGAAATCGTCCGCCTGCTTCTCCGAGCATAACGACGACGTCCGGTCTCTCAGTGGCAATAAGCTCGAGCGCGACCGTGACTGCGCGATGCCGGTCGACGGGAAGCTCGGCTACCCGCACCACGGCGCCTGGAAACTCGACCCCCTCCATGCGGCGAGCGGCTTCCAGAGACGGATTGATAATCTCACCGGCAAACGGCTCGAAGGCAGTAAGCAGCAGTTTCTTCACTCGATGTCCTCATTTCTTTTTTCTGGATAGCGCTGACCAGAGATGATCGCGCTCGAGCTTGCGGACGATCTCAATCGCCCTCAGCAGATTCTCTTTGGTCTCATTCCAATCCGGATGTGTGCCGGTATCCATCGCCACTTCGACCTCGACGATAGTCGAGTGCAGGATCTCGCGAAGCCTGGAAAGGTCTGTCTTCTCGACGCCCATAGAGTACTCGGGTCAAGCGAGTAACCTAATATAGCATTGAGGGCGCGCGTTGGTCACTTCAAGGGCTCTGCGAAATCGCTTCGGTTGCAATTAAACGTTCTTTTGAAAGGCTGTCAATAACAAACACCGCGCCGCTGTCTCCTAAAGTTGAGTTGCTCGTAGGCATTACGGGATCACAGCAGTTCATCTTATTCACACCCAACTTTCAGTTGGGTGTTAAGGCGAGTGCTGGGTCGCTGAACCGTTTCAACGGTTTTTGGCCGTTGGATGCGGCTGAACTGTTGAAACACTTGCGTAGTGCTCAAGCCCCACACCTCACTGAAGTGAGGTGTTAATAAGACAGCCGAAAACGAGCACGTATCAATTAAAGTGCCTCTTTTGCGCCCGGTGGCTTCTACTTCGACGTGGTCATATAGACTCCCGCGAGAACCAGGACGCCTCCAATAAAAGTCTCAATCGGCGGACGCTGAGCAAAGAACACAAATGCGAGCACGCCTGCCAGAACCGGCTCGCCTAGAAAAGCCACCGAGATTGCGGTCGGGCGCACGTGCTTCACAGCCCAGTTGAATACCGAGTGACCAATGATCGTCGGCACCAAGGCGAGCGCCACCAACGACCCCCACACACTGCACCTGAATGGAGCAAGCCGCACCCCGCCGGCCAACGCCCAGGCCAGGAGCAGTAGCGAGCAAATTGCGTATAGCGGAACCACATAACCAATCAAGCTCATTCGAGATCGCAGCTTTCTGCCGACGATGAAATAACCTACGACCGCCAGGGCGCCGAGCAGCGCAAGCCCCACGCCTCTTCCCGCGAATTGAAGATTGCCCAGGCTTTCACGGCTGATCACCAACATTCCGGCAAGCCCGGCTCCAGCGCCGATGACGCTGCGCCTTTGCGGAGGTTCCCCGAGGAATAGGTAGGAGGCGAGCACGACAAACAGCGGATGGCTGTTTACTACAATGACCGACGTCGCGATCGGAATGTACTTGAGGGATGTCGTCCACGCCGCGAAGTGCAGTGCGAGGCAACCGCCGCCCAACGCGAGCATCGCGAAATCCCTTCGCTTCAGAGATGCAATTTCTCTCCACCTGAATGCGACTGCGACCGGCAACAGCAGAACGGTGGCAATCGCCATCCGGTAGAACGCGATCACCGACGCTGGAATCTGGTCGCGCTCGAGCTGGGTGATAAAGATCGATGCAAAGGCGAGCGCGAGCACCGCAAAGCCCATCGCCGCCATCACGCGGCCGGTGTCAGGCTGCTCCGCTTTTGTGTCTTCCTCGATCACGTCTTTTGGGTGGTTCCCGTCCAACAGGCGAGCTTCCCGAGCGCACAAGCTGGAACTTATAACACCCGCCGCGCTTGAGAAGAAGCTCCCAGGGACCGTTGCTTGCCAACAACGAAGCCAGATGTTAATAACTTCTTTCTGTATGTCTGGGGAAGAGATCGAAAGGAACTAAGCCTTAAATGCGAATCAGATTCGGAATCGTCTTGATCTTCGTCATATCTGTGTACGGGTGTAACAGCGGCGGCAAGGAAGTCAGTAACAACCAGACGAATGCGAATGCGAACACGAGCCCAACTGCAAGGGTCACAATCCCACCCCCGCTTGTGCCGGAAACACGGGCAGACGCCAGTTTCGAGCCCTGTAACCCTTATCTACCGCTTGTGCCCGGGTCCGTGATGAAGTACGTCATCCATTATTCCAGCGGCCTCATTGCGGATATGACGGTTGTGGTGGACGCTGCGGACGAAGGTGGCCGTAAGGTGTTTACGCAGAGATCGCAAATAGTCGATCGCAGCGGCGGCATGGAAATAGTTCAGTCGACCACGTCAAAGTTTGCTTGCGACGGCGAAAGAGTATTGATTCTGTCTGAGACAAACGAGAGCAACATTGCGGGAAACCAGTCTACTTCGGAGTTCCAGTTCCGGGAGAACTCGCTGCGGATGGCTGATCCGCAGACCCTTGCGAGAAAGGGTTCGACCTGGACCCACGCGTTTCGCTCCACATTCCGCAGCCCTCAGCAACCCGAAGCGAAACCCGACGAGCCGACGATCGTCGAGTTTCAAGTAGGCGACAGTGAACAGGTTTCTACCCCGGTTGGAACATTCAAAGCGAGGATCATCACCCGCAAGATCAAAGAGAACGTCACCTACGACTACTATGCGCCTGGAGTTGGACTGGTAAAGCGTCAGGCCAAGGAGGGCACCTATTGGGAGCTCCGGGAGTTCAGCGGCTTGAAGGCGGCGGAGTAGGTATCGCCGAATGAAGATGACAATCATCAATCCAGGGGCGTTGGGTCAGCCGCGAGGTTACAGCAACGGCGTGCTCGTGGAAGGCGGCTCGCTGCTGTTCGTCGCAGGCCAGGTTGGGTGGGACGGGGTCCAGAGAATTGTGAGCGACGACTTCGCTGCCCAGTTCGCGCAAGCGCTCGAAAATGTATTGGCCGTTGTTCGCGCGGCCGGAGGGGAGCCGGCCAATATCGCCCGGCTCACGATCTACGTTGTGGACAAAGAAGAGTACTCGTCGCGGCTCGACGACGTCGGCAAGGCTTATCGGCAGTTGATGGGCAAGCACTTTCCCGCGATGACGCTTGTCGAGGTAAGCAACCTGTTGGAGCGCCTCGCGAAGGTCGAGATCGAGGCGACGGCCGTAATAACACCGGCTCCGGGCGGTGATTCTAATTGAAAAGCTCATCCAGTCAGCCAACACCGAGCAGTTTCTCCTACGAAGAGAGCGGACCGATCGCAGTGATAACGCTTGATCGCCCTGATCGATTGAACTCGCTGACGTTCGAGGTCTATCGAGAACTGACCGACACGTTTGCCGCCCTGCGCGCGCGCAGCGAAGTGAGAGTTGTAGTCATAACCGGACGCGGGCGTGGCTTCTGTTCGGGCGGCGACGTCGAGGAAATAATCGGCGAGCTGTTCAAGCGGGACATGCGCGGGCTGCTGGAGTTCACGCGAATGACTTGCGAGTTGATTCGCAACATCCGCGCGCTCAACAAACCTGTGATCGCCTCGCTGAACGGCACGGTCGCCGGGGCCGGGGCGGTCATCGCTCTCGCGTGCGACCTGCGCATAGCGGCCGACACCGCGAAGATCGCGTTTCTGTTTGTAAAAGTCGGATTATGCGGCGGGGACATGGGCGCGGCCTTTTTGCTTCCCAAGGTAGTCGGGCTGAGCAGAGCGACTGAGATGCTGTACAACGGCGATTTTGTCAGCGCTGAAGACGCGGCTACGGTTGGCTTATATAACAGAGTCGTCGCGTCCGGCGAGCTCAGGGAAGAGACGATGCGGTGGGCCGAGCGACTCGCGGCCGGCCCGGCGTTTGCGCTGGGGATGACGAAGGCTGCACTGAATCGGGAGCTTGATATGAGCCTGGAAATGGCTCTGGAAGCGGAGTCCGAGGCTCAAGCCATTTGCATGCTCAGCCCGGATTTCCGCGAAGCGTACCAGGCGTTTACTGAAAAGCGCGCACCAGTGTTTAACAAAGATCATTGAACAGGGATAGACAGGATCGACGGGATAGATGGGCGGATTCGATCATTCTGATATCCTGTACATCCTGTCCATCCCTGTTTGAATCCGGAGTTTTATGTCATTTGGTTTACCGCCTCGTGAGGATCAGCCCCGGCTGACGTACGGGGGCTATCTCAAAGTGCGCGAGTTGATCTCGCTGCAACAACTCCACTCCGATCCGCCGCAGCATGATGAAATGCTGTTCATCGTCATCCATCAGGTCTACGAGCTCTGGTTCAAAGAACTCCTTCATGAGCTGGACACGATCATCGAGAGGCTCCAAGCGAATCAGCCGCTTTCCGCTCACAAGCTCGTGCGGCGATGCATCGAGATCGAGCGCGTACTCGTCAGCCAGATCGAGATACTCGAGACGATGATGCCGGTTGACTTCCTGGCTTTTCGCGATCACCTTATGCCCGCGAGCGGATTTCAGTCTCACCAGTTTCGCGAGCTTGAATACGTCTCCGGATTGAAGGATCCGCGGTTCTTGAAAAACTACGAACCGGGTTCCGAGGAGCGCGGGCGATTGGAAGCGAGGCTCGCGAATCCGTCGCTGGTGGATGCGTTCTATGCGATGCTTCGGCTGCGTGGCTTCGATCTTCCGAATGACTCGAACGGCGACAACCAGGAACATGCGCTCAAGCGCCGGCTCGGCGAGTTGAAGCGCATCTATGAGCAGGCCGACAGCCACTACGAGCTGTTCCTATTGGCGGAGAGTCTGATCGAGTACGACGAGATGTTTTCGATGTGGCGCCTGCGTCATATCAAGATGGTCGAGCGTATGATAGGCGGAAAGACGGGAACGGGCGGCAGCGAAGGCGCCGCCTATCTCAAGAAAACGGTTGAGCGAAGGTTCTTCCCCGATTTGTGGGACCTCAGAACGGAACTGAGTAAGAGGAGCGGATAGATTGCTCCTGGGAGCGCACGCGTCCCGCGTGCTTGACTCGCGCTCGAAGACAGCACGCGAGCCGCGTGCGCTCCCAGGCTGCAATACAAGAGGGGGCTACTATGGACGAACTGTTGGAGTGGCGAAAAGAATTCCCGATCCTGGACAACACGGTTTATATGATCAGCCATTCGCTCGGCGCTATGCCGCGGCGAACGCGGGACCGCTTGCAGGAATATGCTGACATGTGGGCGACCCGGGGCATTCGCGCCTGGGAAGAGGGTTGGTGGATGATGGCCACGACGGTTGGCGACAAGATCGGGCCGATCATTGGCGCAGGCGAAGGGGAAGTTGTCATGCACCCCAACGTCTCGGTTTGCCAGTCGATCATCGCGTCTTGTTTCGACTTCAAAGCCAAGCGCAACAAGATCGTCTCGGAGAGTCTCAACTTTCCATCAAACCTCTACATCTATCACTCGCTCGAACGCGAAGGCGCGCGACTCGTGACCGTGCCTTCCGACGACGGAATGACCGTGCCGCTCGAACGCATGCTCGAGGCGATCGATGAGGAAACGTTGCTCGTCAGCGTCTCCCACGTCATCTTCAGGAGCTCGTTCATCCAGGACCTAAAAGCCATCACCGCGCGCGCGCACGAAGTCGGCGCGATGGTCGTCGCGGACATTTATCAATCGGCTGGAACAGTGCCGCTAAACGTTTGCGAAATAGGCTTGGACTTTGCGACCGGCGGCTCGGTGAAGTGGTTGTGCGGGGGCCCCGGCGCGGGCTACCTGTACGTCAGGCGGGATCTATGGTCCAGGCTCGAGCCGCGGTTGACTGGCTGGCTCGCGCACGAAGATCCGTTTGCGTTCGAGATCGGACCGAACAAGTACGCCGACAACATCTATCGTTTCCTTAACGGCACCCCCAGCGTACCGGCAATGTATGCGGCGCTGTCCGGGTATGAAATCGTCAATCAGGTTGGAGTCGACAAGATCAGGGAGAAGTCGATCAGACAGACCACACGCTTGATCGAAATCGCCGAAGAAGCAGGCTTTAAGATCAACTGCCCGAAGAACGCACGCGAAAGAGGCGGCACAGTGGTGATCGACGTGCCGCACGGGCAGCAGGTAACGACCGAGCTACTGCGCCGCGATTTCCTATGTGACTACCGCCCTGGCGCGGGAATTCGCGTCGCCCCGCACTTCTACTCGAAGGACGAAGAACTTGAGCTGACAGTGCGCGAAATCCAGAAGATTCTCGAAACCAAGGCCTACGAGCAGCACAGCGCGGCGCTCGCGCATTGATCAATCAGGTCTACGGCTGAGCCTTTCGCTTGCCCCAGGTCGGCGGAGGCGGTTCCTTTGTAGCTCTATCGACCGGGTGTTCCTTCAGCATCCGCATCCCTTCCTGCACTGCGCGCTCGAGCTGAGGGTCGTGACCCGCGATCACGTCCTTGGGCCAATTCTCGACGTCGATGTCCGGAGAAGTTCCTTCATTCTCAACTGCCCACTTGTTCTCCCGCGTGAAGAAGCCGCCGCGCGGCGCGATCATCGAGCCGCCGTCGACGAATGGAGGTGTGTCGGCGGTATGCACGAGCCCGCCCCAGGTTCGCTTGCCGACCAGTAAGCCGATCTTGCGATGCTTGAACATCCACGGCATCAGGTCGCCGCCCGAGCCCGCCATCTCGTTGACGATCATGACTTTCGGGCCCCAGATGCCGGCCGACGGACTCGTGAACGGGTATCGATCTCCGGCGACATTGTTGAAGTAGCCGTCGAAGTCTCGCTGCAACACATCGATGATGTAGTCGGCCGCGGAGCCGCCGCCGTTGAACCGCTCGTCGATGATGGCGCCGTTCTTGTCCTGTTGCGAGAAGTAGTATCGATTGAAACTCGTGTAGCCCGGCTGTCCGGTGTTGGGCAGATAGACATAAGCGAGCTGGCCGTTCGAGAGCTTGTCCACCATACGCCGGTTCGCCTCAACCCACGCTCGTGTTCGAAGCCCCTGTTCGTTGGCGACTGGAATAACCGTCACCTGACGCGCGCCATCCATGGTGGGGTTGCTGTTCACCGTAAGCGCGGTTTGTCGGTTCGCCGTGCCGTCGAGCAAGCGATAGATGTTGTCGGGCGCTCTCAACTCAACGCCGTTGATGGCAAGTATGTAGTCGCCGACGTTGACAGTCACCCCGGGCGCGGCAAGCGGCGCACGCAGATCAGGATTCCAGCTCTCGTTGTCGTAGATTCGTGTGATTCGGTAGCGCCCGTTCTCTACAGCAAAGTCAGCCCCGAGCAGGCCCCCGGGTGAGTTCGGCACTTCCGGCATGTCGCCGCCCCGCACGTATGAATGTCCGATGGCGATCTCCGCTCCCATGTTGTCGAGCAGGTAATTGAGATCGGCCCGATGATTCACGTATGGAAGCAACTGACCATACATCTCTTTCATCTTCGGCCAGTCCGCGCCGTGCATATTGGGCACGTAGAGGTAGTCGCGCTGGTTGCGCCAACCTTCGTTGAAGATCTGCTTGAACTCCTCTTTCGGTTCGAGGTACATCCGAAGAGAGACGTTGAGACGCCCCTGTCCTGCTTGTGGCGGATTGCGATCCGCATCGACGAGGAAGAGAGCAGGAGCGGGAGGTTGCCCGCCCGGGCCTCCGGGGCCGCGACCTTGGCCACCACCGCCGCCGCCCGCCCGATAAACAAGTTTGTGACCGTCCGCGCTCACATCATAATCGACGACACCGGTGGCGAATGGGGCTGCGCGACGATCGGTGAGTCGATATCGATGCAGCGTGTTGCCTCCACCGGCGCCAAACCCGCCGCCCCCTCCTCGCCCGCCGCCGGCGGTAGCCTCGAGATAGTAAACCGTACCCGCTGCTCCCGTGCGCAGCTGCGAATACTGCCGTTCGGGAATGCTCGGAACAGCAATTATGCGTTGGTGCAGACCTTCGAAGTCGATCTGGACGTTGACTGGGGTGCGAGGCGCGCGCGGAGGTTGCTGAGTCTGGTCCGCATCGGTCGCGTCCGCTGCTGCGCCGCCGGCGGGGGCGCCACCACGGCCTCCGCGTCCGCCGCCGAAACCGCCGCCGCTGCCCGGCGTAACGCTTCCGACTCCTTTGTCTTCATCGCTCTCAGGAAGAAGCGGGCTCGGCTCGTCCTTCTTCAGCACGGCAAGGTAAAGCCCAAACGTCTCGTCGTGATCGTACGACGTCATGTCGAGCCATTGTGAGCGGAGCCCGAAGTCGGTCGAGGCCAGGAACCAAAGATACTTGCCGCTCGCGTCCCACGCGGGCCATACGGAGTCCGACAGCCCGTCGGTGATCTGCTTTGACTCGCCGCTATCGACATTGCTGACGAAGATCGCGTGATACATTGACTTGAGCCGGCTCGAGTAGGCGACCCACTTCGAGTCGGGGCTCCACGTAGGATTGAGGGTGCGTTGCGGAACCATCCACGGATCGTTGCCGACCACTTTCTGCTGACCGGTTTCGACGTTTAGCACCCAGACCTTCAGGTTGGTGTCGGTGTACAGCAGCTTCTTCGAATCGGGTGACCAAGACGGCATATAGTAGTGAGTCGGATGATCGAGCGCGATCTCGCGAGGCGGTGTAAGACCGTCCTGCGATTCGATAACCAATTTGTATTCTCCGGACTTGTCGCTGAAGTACGAAACGTACTTTCCATCGGGCGACCATGCCGGGTCGCGCTCCGCGGACCCGCTCGAGTTGCTCAGATTCCGAACATCGCCTTTCTCGGCCGGTATGGTGAAGACCTCACCGCGAGCTTCGACGACGATTCGCTTGCCGGTTGGCGAGATTGCGAGGTTGGTCATCCGGCTGGTCACGTCTACCCAGCGGGGCATCATCCACGGAAAGTCTCCGGCGGCGGTGATGTTGACGATTTTTTCTTTGCCCGACTTTGGATCGAGCTCGTGGATGTAGCCAGCCTGCTCGAAAACCACGGTTCCGGCGCCTGAGTCGATGGACTTCACGTCGAAGTCGGTGAATCTGGTCAACTGCGCGAGCTTCTTTGATTTCGTGTCATAGGACCAAACATTCGCAACGCCGTCGCGATCCGAAATGAAGCAGACGATATCGCCAACCCAGACCGGATCGACGTCCTTCGAGTCGCTCCACGGAGGCGAGACAAGGTCAAAGCTCTTGAGATCTACGATCCACACCGGACGGTTCTGTCCGCCCCGATAGTTTCTTCGCTCCTCGTCCCAGGAGTTGTTCATTCGGTAAGCGATGCGGGAGCCATCCGCCGAGATCTTTCCTTGATAACCGCGAGGCATCGGCATCGGCTGTTCGACTCCGCCCTCCGCTGGCACCGTCCAGAAGCGCGGCGCGCCGCTGGGCGCCCAGGTCGCGCGCGAGGAAGAAAACATCACCGACTTTCCGTCGGGCGTCCAGCCTTGCACCGAGTCAGCGCCTGGATGCCACGTGAGCCGCTTGGGCTCTCCGCCTTCCGACGGCACAACGTAGACGTCGATGTTGCCCGCGTACTCGCCGCTGAAGGCGATCCATTTCCCGTCGGGCGAGAAATGCGGATTGGTGGTCAGGCCCTGGAAGCTGGTGATGCGGCGCGCGGTTCCCCCCGCGCGCTCAACGACCCAGATGTTGTTGGCGTATGCGAACGCGATTTGAGTCGCGCTGACGGTAGGCGTACGCAACAGCCGTGTCCCGGATCCATTGGGCGCCGAAGCAAACGCCGCAACCGTGGCGAGCGCAACGGCGGCGATGACAACAAGCGTTCGGCTACTAATCGGCTGTAGCATAGAAAAATGTCTTCTTG
>DATIFP010000143.1:0-4869 GCA_035455165.1 Blastocatellia bacterium | reverse complement strand
ATCGGTTTGGTTCCGCCGGGCGAATTGATCCCCGCGCATCCCGCGGGTCTCTAATCTCCATCGCCGCGGCGATGCCCACCGCGATGAATCCGGGCGTGTGAGGTCGAAGGTGGTCACCTCTCATCTAATCGGCCGGCATTTCCAATAATAATTGGTGAAGCCCTCCGCTTCATACAGACGACGAAAGGTCATCTCCACTGACTGGTCGATTTTGACATCGGCGGGATTGCGGTCGGTCATCTGAAGGTACGCTCGGCCGCCGCCTTCAAAGTCAACGACGCTCATCACCGTCGGCGGATCGGGATCGGCGTTCAGATAATCAAGCGTGAAAGTGAACAGCTTCGCCTTTTTGTCCGCAAGCCTCACGCTTTCGAAGGCATCTTTTGACTGGCATTTTATACAAACGCGCTGACTGGGATACTGGACCTTGCCGCAATTCAAGCATCGGTATCCGCGCAGCCGATATATATCATCTCGCTTCCTCCAGATGATTGCGGCCGAGGCAGAAGGAGCCTGGCGGCGCGCGGCGTCTGTCTTGATCAACTCGCGAAACTTCGCATATCGCTCGTAGCTATCAAGATTCGCCTTCGAGGCAAGGTATCCCTTGACCCCCCGGCGGCCCCGTACTGATTTCGCCTTCTCAATCTCCTCGGTCACTTCAAACAGCAACGCGTCGCAGCCCGATCCGTAACCCACGACCAACAGTTTTTCGCCGGGCTGTGAATCCTCGAGTGCTGATGACAGCACGAGCAACGGCATCGCCGCGCCGGTGTTGCCGACGGACGCGAACATGTGATCGGGAACCTGATCAGCCTTAAGCCCAAGGCTTTTCGCCGTCGCCGCGAGCGTTCCGGGATCAGGTGCGTAGAAGATCGCCTTCGATATTCCTGACGGACCGATCGCGCTGCGCTCGAACAGCTCCAAAACCGTTTGACGCACGACTCGCTGGTAGCCCTGCGTTATGGCAAAACGCTCTTCCCAGCTTGATACGAATCGATCGTCGTCGCCGCGCCAGACGTCGGTCATCTCATCAACGGTCGAGTGACTCCCGATCAAACTGGCGATTACCTTGTCTCTTCCGACTAAGATCGCCGAGCCGGCGTCGCCGAATATTCGCTCGTTTGCGGACTTCGGCGGCGCGAGGCGCGTGTCGGCGGCGGTGATGATAACGTTTGATGCCGAGCCGGATTTCACCGAGTCAACCGCCGCCAAAGTGGCTGTGGTGGCCGATCTCAGGGAGCTCGTGTAGTCGGCGGTTCTCACATCGTGCCGCAAATCGGCGGCCGTCGCGATCAGCGCCGAAGCTTGCTTCTCCGAATATGGCGACGTGGTTGTGGCGAACAGCAGGCCGTCGACTTCGGTTCCCTCGCGGCCAGCCAGCAGATCGCGAACCGCCTCGACGGCCATCGTGATTGAGTCTTCATCGACGTTGGCGACCGCGCGCTCGCCTTCGCCTGCGCGACCGCCCCAGGCCCGGGCGATCTCCCTGTGCGCAAGACGATAAAAAGGTATGTAAGCGCCAAATGAGCTTATGCCAGTCATATTCTCTCCGCACAGTCCTATACCAAGCGCGTCAAGGAGCGTCAAGCATCCTCGCTTCGATGACACGGAATCCGTCGTGTCACTCTCGAATTAGTCGCAGAGAGATTATCACTGAGGGGGGGCTCTATATATTTGTGACCAGGCTACGATGGCTCGCGGGCGATAGATGGCAGTGTGCCGAAGCTGCTGGATGATTCGGTCCTCGGCAGCGATCAACACGTCAAGCACTACGAACTCGTGCCCTTTGCGTCCGAAGCAGTCAGCGATTCGGCCTCTAACTGAAATCTCTTCGCCGTTGCGAGCCGCACTCCAATTTGTCAGATCGGTTGCGGCGTGAATCCAAGGACCGAGCTTGTAGTTGCGCACCAGGATCTCATTTGCGAGGGCGAGCAGCGTGAAAGGATGCGCAACCGCGTTTGCGCATCGATAGATCGGTAAGCGTTCATTGAGATTCTCAAGGACGGTCGCATCGGGAAGACTGAGCCTTGCGGTAAAGGTTCCCATAATTGTGCCTGGAACGAGCAACTCGCGCGAGGGAACGGGCCGAGTGTCGAGAAGGGGCAACGGAGCTTCGGGATAGTCTTCCAACCGAGGTTCGCCGGGCCGCGTCGATCGATCATTGACCCTCGCATACGCGGTCGCGCACGCTGTCCCGTCTTCTCGACCCGCGGTGACGGCGATCTTGAACGGCTCAGCGCTCAAATCCGCTTCGGCTCTGACGATCGCATCATCGCCGTCGTAGAAAGGTTGATGAAAGTTGACCTGCATCGAGCCCCGCTCGAGCCAATCAAGTCCGAACCGTTCGACGATCGGCACAGTCATGTAAGCGTAGACGGTTACGCCGGGAACCAGCCCGCCTCGAAATCCGAGGCTCGCGGCTGTCGCGTCGTCGTGAATCTTGTTTTCAGAATCCGCGGAAGTGTTGTGTGCCCGCACTCGGTAGATTGGCAGTTGCAAGGAATCTCCTGGACTTTCAACCTGGAACGTTCAGATCTGAACATTCACGTCGTAACAGGTGAAACACGGCCTCAACCGTAGTACCTGACGAGCCACTCCGCCACGAGCGCGGGCTTGTGGCCGCCTTCGATCTCGCAGGTGACCGACCAGGTGAGCTGGATGCCGCCGGCAACGTCTTCTGCTGATTGAAGCGCGAACCTTGCGCGCACCCGCGAGCCCGCCGGCACCGGCGAAACAAAACGCAGGCGATTCAAACCGTAGTTAATTCCCATCTTGAAATCGCCTCGAACCTTGAAAGCCTGCGCGGCCAGATGAGGCAACAACGAAAGGGTCAGAAATCCGTGAGCTATCGTTGAATGAAACGGCGAGTCGCTCTTTGCCCGCTCGACGTCTATGTGAATCCACTGGTGGTCTTCGGTGGCATGAGCAAAACCGTCTATGCGTTCTTGCGTCACCTCGAACCAATCGCTGATTGCGACTTCCTTGCCGACCAGCCCCTTGAGTTCTGCGATACCTTCGATGATCCGCTGTGGCATTGAGTCCTCCGGAGGAGTGGGATTTAAATGACTTTTGTTTCCCGGAGATCCGCGATTTCGTTCTCGGTGAAACCAAGTTCCTGCAGGACCTCATCAGTGTGCTCCCCAAGAGTAGGGGCGCGGCGACACTTTCCCGCGGGCGTATCGCTCAGCCGCACTGGCGTACTAGCAATCGGAACAGGTTTGCTGCCGCCGGGGTACTCGACTTCCTGAAGAAGCTGTCGTGAATTCACCTGAGGATCAGCCAGCACTTCTTCCAGCTCATAACATGGCCCGCACGGTATCCGAGCGCGCTCAAGTTCGGCGATCGCTTGATCACGAGTGCGACGAGCGCACCACGCGGAAGTTGCCTCGTTTATGATCTCGGCATGGTTGCCGCGCGACAAGTCGTCTCCAAACCTCGGATCATCGATCAACTCCTCTCGCCCAACGAGCCGAGCCCATCGTCGAAACATGTGATCACCTATGGTCGGAACTATGATCCAGCCATCGCTCGTCCTGTAAGCATCGCTCGGGGCCGCATAGTAGCTCGAGTTTCCGATTTGCTGGCGGTGAATCCCCATGGTTTTGAGCTCTGCAAGAAGCGGCGTCATAAACGTCACTCCTGTCGCAAGCAACGATACGTCTATTAACTGGCCGCGGCCCGTCTTCTCCCGATGATGGAGCGCAGTCATAGCACCGAATGCAGCGTGCAAAGCAGTGCCGTAATCGGCCCACGAAACGATCGAGCGAACCGGCGCGCCATGGAATCCTGTGAGTCGCATCGCGCCGCTCATCGCCTGAGCGACTCCGTCGAAGCCCACCCGATCAGCATAAGGGCCGTCCGGCCCAAACGCAGAAGCCATCACAAGAATGATGTCTTTTTTCAGCAGGCGAAGTGCCTCATAGTCAAGCTCTAGCTTCTTCATAACCGCAATCGGCAAATTGACTACAACTATATCCGCGGTGCTGACGAGACGTTGGACGACCTCGCGGGCGTTGGGATGCCCTGGGTCGAGCGTGATGCCCCGCTTGTTGCGATTGATGTTGAGGAACAGGCCTCCGTCGCCACTCTCGGTCACCGGACCGAGTTTACGGTCTTCGCCGCCGTCGCGGCGTTCGACTCGAATCACATCGGCGCCGAAGTCAGCCAGCAACATCGCGCAATACGGGGCGGCGATGAAGCGGCCGAAATCAATGACTCTTATTCCTTCAAGAGGTCCCGGCATAACGCGCAGCATCGTACCTTTTGATGATTGTTTATTCAACTCCGGCGAGACCGCGCGTCGACGGGCTCGCGCGTTGCAATGGGTTGGTTCGGTCTGGTGACGTTATTGTTGTCGCCTCATGCTCAGGGCGTGGCGTGAGCGCACCGGAATGAATAAATTCGTTACTACGTGGAAACGCTTGGTTATTCCGACAGACTACGTAGCGGGCGAGTGGAAACGAATGAATTCGTACGCTTTCCACGTAGTAACGAATTTATTCGTTCTGATGCGGTCTCTCCAACGTGGGAACGAATGAATTCCTAGCTTCCCACGTAGTAACGAATGAATTCCTAGCTTCCCACGTAGTAACGAATGAATTCCTAGCTTCCCACGTAGTAACGAATTTATTCGTTCTGATGCGCTCTCGCCCCTGAAAACGAATTAATTCGTACACTTCCCACGTAGTAATGAATTTATTCGTTCTGATGCGGTCTCGCCACCGTGGGAACGAATGAATTCCTAGCTTCCCACGTAGTAACGAATTCATTCGTTCTGATGCGCTCTCGCCCCCGAAAACGAATTTATTCGTTCTGATGCGCTCTCGCCCCCGAAAACGAATTAATTCGTACACTTCCCACGTAGTAACG
>DATIFP010000142.1:0-8000 GCA_035455165.1 Blastocatellia bacterium | reverse complement strand
TGGAAAAACAGCGCGCATTATCGAACCGGCATTGACTGCTATTCGTGCCACAAGGCAAACGACGGCGATCCGGCGACATTCGATCATTACGGCAACAAGATCGCCGTGATCGTTACGCCGAACTACTGCAACCGATGCCATAAGAAGGAAGTGGCCCAGTTCGAAGATTCGCATCACTCCAGAGCTGCGAGCTTCATCGGCTCTCTGGACAACATGCTCGGCGAAGTGGTCGAAGGCGGCGCAGCCGCGATCAACGGATGCATGCAATGCCACGGTTCAACCGTGAAGTACAAGGGAGATGGGAAATTCGATGCGAGCACCTGGCCCAACAGCGGGATCGGTCGCGTTAATCCCGATGGTTCGAAGGGAAGCTGCGCTGCTTGTCACGGCAGGCATTCGTTTTCGTCGGCCCTGGCGCGCCAGCCTGAGAACTGCGGCAAGTGCCACATGGGTCCCGATCATCCGCAGGCAGAAATCTACAACGAGTCGAAGCACGGCATTCAGTTTCGAGCAAACATCGCCAGGATGAATCTCGAAAAAAAGTCGTGGATCGTCGGCAAGGACTACACCTCAGCGCCGACTTGCGCGACCTGTCATATGAGTGCGACTGCGACGCAGGCAGTGACCCACGACATCGGCTCGCGCATAAGCTGGACGCTGCGACCGGTAGTCTCCATCAAGCTCGAGAACTGGGAGAAGCGCCGCGAGTCAATGCAGGAGGTTTGCTCCAATTGTCACGCCGCGGGTTGGGTCGAGAACTTCTACAAGCAGTACGACAATTCAGTCGATCTGTATAACGAAAAGTTCGCAAAACCGGCAAAGGCGATAATGGAGAAGCTATACGCGGACTCAAAACTTACGAAGACGCCGTTCGACGAGAAGCTCGAGTGGACCTATTACGAGTTGTGGCATCATCAGGGACGGCGTGCGCGAATGGGCACCGCGATGATGGGACCGGACTATACCCAGTGGCACGGCTTCTACGAAGTCGCGAAGAGCTTCTACAATGAGTTCCTCCCGGAGGCGGAATCCGCGGAGCCCGGCGTCACCGAGAAGGCGACCTCGAGCGACTTTCACAAATGGAGAAAGGGGTTCACCCCGGAAGAATTGCAGAAGATCTTGAACTTCTACAAGGATCGCTACAAACAGTGATGCGTGGCAGCGCGGTTGCAGCGCCGCTGATCACTCAGACTCTAGACAATCCGCGATCCACGTCAGAGCGCGCACGGATGAAGGGAATCCCAGCGTCGTAACGCCGAGCACAGCGGTGTGCTTGATCTCTTCAGCGGTGACGCCCGCTGCGAGGGCGTTTCGCACAGCGGAGTGCGTTCCGCCTTCAAACCCCGCTCCGATCGCCAGGGCCACCTTGACCAACCGCCGCGTCCTCTCATCGAGGGGGCCGGCTTCGTGGCAGCGATTGCCGAGTTGCGTGAAAGCCTTCCACACATCCGCATAAGTGTCTTTGAATTCTTCGACCGCCGCCGGCAGTTCTTTTGACATTCCAGTCCCTCCTTTGAAAATGTCGGACAAACTTTAGAATGTCCGACACATGTTTAGTTTGTCGGACATACCTACGCAGCGCGCATCGGCTCGCGGACCGCCAGGTCCGAGTTCTTCCACACAACTATCAAACAGATGATTGCGAACACTGAGAGAAAGATGAAGCCCCAGGTGAAAGCGCCCGTCGCCTCCCGTACGCCGCCTACGACCAACGGTGGGAAGAACCCTCCCAAGCCTCCCGCCGCGCCGACCAGACCCGTGACGCTGCCCACTGACTGAGGGAAATACTCCGGAACGAGCTTGAACACCGCTCCGTTGCCCAGGCCAATCCCGGCGGCCATTCCGAGCGCGCCGATGGTAAACGTCGACATCAGCGGGCACGCCATGAAAATCGCCATCGCAGCCGTGATCGGAAAGACCCACAACAGGATCGTGCGCCCGCCAATACGATCCGCGAGCCAGCCTCCAACGGGTCTCATCGCAGTCGCAAGCACTACGAAGCCTGCAGTGCGAAGGCCCGCGTCCTGCGGAGTGAGTCCGAACAGCTCGGTCAGGAATGTCGGAAGGTAGATGGCCATCGCGACGAACCCGCCAAACGTGAGGAAGTAGTAAAGGCTCAGCACCCAGCTCATCGAGTCGCGCAGCGGACGCAGCATATCCCCGAGCGATCTCGTCGGGCCCCTGCGTGGGGCGTTGCGCGCGCCGATCCAAAACACCAGCAGCCAGGCGAGCAGCAGCAATCCGAAAGTCCAGAAACCCCATTTGAAGCCGAGAGAGTCTGCCAGCAGCGGCGAACCAAACGCCGCGAGCGACTGCCCGATATTTCCGGCGCCGTAGATGCCAAGCGCCGTGCCTTGTTTCTCGGGCGGATACCACCCGCTCACAAAACCGACGCCAACCGAAAAGCTCGCAAGCGCAATCCCGATGAACAGCCCGCACGACACCAGCTGCCAGTACTGCGAGACAAACCCCATCAGCATTGCCGGGACCACCGAGCACGCCATCACAATCGAAAAGATCAACCTGCCTCCGAAACGATCGGTGAGAATGCCGAGCGGTATCCGACCGAGGCTTCCGAGCAAGACTGGTATCGCTATCGCCACACTCACTTGAATCGGGCTCAATCCGAGCTGCTTGCGAATTATCGGCATCATCGCCGATACCGAACCGAACACCGCAAAGCAAAAAGCGAACGCCCCGGTGCCCAGCAATAATTGAAAGCTGTTGCGTGATCGCGAGTCGCCGGGTTGGTTCATTGTTGTGATCTTTCAATCGCGTACAAATACCAGAGCAGTCCTGCATTCAACGCAAAGCACGCGAGGCTGACGAGACCGGCCGGCCAGATGATCGACTCGTCCCCGCCCAGGTAAGCATTCATCGTTGCGGTCAGCAGCCACAACTGCAGAATGACCAGGATCAGCACGATACACAGAATCCCATACACCATGGTCATCTTCTGCTCTCGTGTGAATCGTCGTCTCATAGTGTCCTCATCTCCACGCCAGTCGCATAGATCGCTCCCTGTTTGAACTCGAGTTTGATTCGAGCAAGCGGTCTGCGCGGCGGACCTGCGATCGGGCTGCCGGTTGCAAGGTCAAACGCTCCTTCGTGACACGGACAATAGAAGCGGCGCTTGTCGGGTTCAGGCACGACGCTGCAAGAGAGGTGTGTGCATTGCCGGCTGAACGCAGTGAAACTTCCCTCGTCCAGCCTCACCAGCGCGCATTGGTCGTGTTCGTCGGGATAGTTAAAGGTCAATCCGCCGCCGATCGGGACCTCGTCTAAGCGAGCGATGAACTGAATCGGCAATTCGCCTCTCCGGGCGCGAAGGAAGTTCTGAACGACTATCCAAGATTGCCCTACTGCAAAGGCAAAACTTGTCAACACAAGGAACTTAGTGAAGTCGCGGCGCGCGATGTAGTGGTCCTGTGGCCAATCGATTGGAAGATCACGGCGCCACTGCGGCTGCTCTGAGTCCGGACGACCGTCCGGAGCTACGGTGATTTGTTCGCGATCTGGCTGAACCATCAGTCTTCTTTGCAGCGCAAGCCGGCAGCCTGCGCTATTCGAATATTCCTTCGAGTATGTTAAGGGTTATCTTCTTGCCGATTGCCTGCTCGCCCATTGCCGCAGTCACATCGACGTATTCAGTACGGCCGGATCTCGGAGCCATCATATTCACCTTGGTCGTAATGATCTGCTCGCCGAACTTGAAACGATTGATCGGCGCCGAACGCGGGCGCAGATCTTCGATTTGGGTGCGTGTTCCAAAGAACAATGCCTGGCTCGGGCAAACGGTCGCGCACATCGGTCTCTTGCCCGCAGAAGTGCGGTCGTAGCACATGTCGCATTTCATCATCAGCTTGAATTCGGTCTGCATCTTGGGTACGCCGAAGGGACAAGCCAGCACGCAGTTGTTGCACGCGATGCAGCGGGGCTTGCGAGCGGTCTGCACTACGCCGTCTTCAGTGCGTTTTATCGCGTCCGCCGGACAGACTTCCGCGCAAGTCGGCGAGTCACAATGCATGCACACGACCGGCGCGGTCTGCACTGAGTGAGGGCGGTCCAGGTATTCGAGATGAATCATCGAATGACCCTTATGCGTGTCGCATTCGGTGCACGCCAGCACACACGCCTGGCAGCCTATGCATCGCGTAGGGTCGACAAAGAACTCCATGTCAGCGGGAACCGGCATAGCTAGTGTTCAGAGTACCGACTTTAGTGGCTGTTCCCCGGCGATTAAGAGCCGACTAAAGTCGGTACTCAGAACCCCGTTATTGTGCACTTCTTCTCACTCTCACTGCGCACACTTTGAATTCCGGGATCTTCGAGATCGGGTCCTGCGCCGATATCGTCAACTGATTGACGCTCCGGCGACCCGGCCAGTGGTACGGAATGAAGATCGTGTCCGGCCGAATCGTAGTCACTACCATCGCGCGCAACGTCAACGTTCCCCTTCGAGACTCAACCGTCGTCGACTCGCCGTCGCGAATGCCGAGCTTCTCGGCAAGCCGGGGGTGCATCTCGATGCGCGGCTCGGGATATTGATCGACCAGCGGACCAATTCGGCGAGTTTGCGTGCCCGAGAGATACTGGCTTACAACGCGCCCGGTGGTGAGGATGATCGGGTACTCGTCGTCTACATCCTCGGCCGGCGGCGAGTAAGCCGCTACATTGAAGCGAGCCTTGCCGTCGGGAAAGTAGAACGGTCCGGCGCCATTCGCGATCGGATTCCAGGACCCCGGTTCAAACAATCGGGGCGTGCCAGGATCTCCCTCAGCGCGGCAGGGCCAGAACACGCCGTATTGTCGGTCGATCTTCTCATAAGTGATGCCCGAATAATCGGCGATACCGCCTCGCGAAGCCTCACGAAGCTCGTCGAAAATCTCGCGCGAATTACCGAATGTGAACCCGCGTGCGCGGCCAAGGCTACTGGCGATATCCTGAATGATGCGCCAGTCTTCGCGAGCGTCGCCGGGCGGGTCAACAGCCTTGTTGATCTTGATCACGCGACCCTCGATCTGGGTGGTCGTCCCCTCATCCTCTTCCTGCAGCGATCCGGGCAGCACGATATCGGCGTGATAGGCCGTCTCGCTCAGAAAGAAATCAATCGCGACGAAGAACTCAAGCTTTTCGAGCGCTCGCGTGACGAAGTTGTTGTCCGGCAACGAGACCTTTGGGTTGAAGCAAATCGATAGCAGCCCGCGTATCTCGCCGCGATCGATCTTGCGAAATATCTCATAAGCATCGACGCCCGCCTTGGGAATCTCATCCGGATCGACGCCCCAGACCTTCGCAATGTAAGCGCGATGCTCCGGATTGCTGACGTCGCGAGCGCCGGGCAACTGATCGCACTTCTGCCCGTGTTCGCGTCCGCCTTGCCCGTTTCCTTGACCGGTGATGGTGGCGTAGCCGCAGTTCTCGCGGCCGATTCGTCCCGAGGCTAGCACAATGTTTATAGCGCCCAGGACGTTCTGAACGCCGTGAGTGTGATGTTCGATTCCGCGAGCGTGAAGAAGAAAACTCGACCTGGCCTGTCCCCACCACTCGGCGGCCTGGCGGATCGCGCGCTCGGCGATGCCGGTGACTTCGGCAGTGTGCCGCGGCGTCCACGCCTTCACGTGCTCGGCCACCGCGTCGAAGCCCGAGGTTTGCTGATCGATGAAGCTGTGATCGATCCAATCGTTTTCGATCATCAAGTGCAGAATCCCGTTGAACAGCGCGATGTCGCGGCCGGGCTTGATTGGAAGGAACAGATCGCAGGTGCGGGCGATCGGCGTGATCCGAGGATCTACGACGATGATCTTCGCCCCGTGCTCGCGGGCTTGCCAGACATAGTTCGTGGTAATGGGCGCGCATTCGGCGACGTTCGCTCCGCTGATCCACACGACCTCGGCCTCGAGAATATCTGACCAGGGGTTGGCTGCGCGGTCGATGCCGAAAGCCTTCTTGTTGCCGGCAGCCGCGCTCACCATGCAAAGCCGTCCGTTGTAATCGATGTTGGCGGTCTTCAAGCACACGCGGGCGAACTTGCCCATCAGGTACGCCTTCTCGTTGGTCAAGCTGGCGCCGGTCAGGACTGCAAACGCGTCGTTGCCGAAGGCGGACTGAATGCGGTCGATCTCGGAAGCCACGCGTTCGATGGCCTGTTCGTGAGGGATTGCCCGGAAGCCCTCTCGAGGATCCCGCTCGTAGGCCCTCAACAGCCGGTCGCGATGTGAACCTTGAAGGTATCGCTTCACTCCTTTCGGGCAGAGCATGCCTTGATTGAACGGGAAGTCTTCTCGAGGCTCGAAGCCGATCAGCTCATTGTCTTTGACCTTCAGCCGAATGCCGCATTGCTGACCACAAAAACAACAGTGCGTGTCGACAATTTTGTCGGGCTCAACGCCGGTCTGAGTACGCGCGCCGGTCGAGTACGCCGGATGCGGCCCAAAGAGCTCAGTCAGATCAGCGGTGTCTGGTGCGACTGACATTAGAAAGTTTTCTCTTTTCGGAGTGATTCTGCGACTATCGGGATCGATATCACGGGTGAAAATTCCTCTTGTCCTCTTCTCCCAGCGGACCGAAATCGATCTTCTCATTCCCGAGAGTCGCTTGTGGCAGCGAAGGCGGCACATCAATGCGAATCGGTTCCACGCCCAGCTCATCCTGCCATAGCCGGCCCTGTCCCAGCACGAGCATCGACCGCCTGCATCGCGGACAAATCCATTGATAGTGTACGGCCGGGCTGTCGTTCACCTCGTATCGATAGCCCAATGCGCGCTCGACGCGAATCAAGTCTTCGACGTGCAACCGAGATGTGAATGGCTGGTTGCAACGACGGCACTTCGCAGCCTCTTCGCGTTCCCCGGCATCTTTATAGAAGCTCACTCCCAGTTGCGCCGGACGCTGAAAGATGTGAAAGAACTTTCCGAACGGCAACCACAGCAGCGTGAAGATAACTGTCATCGCGTGCAGTATCGCGAGGAAGTCGTACGCGTATCCTTTCATCCACGTATAGCTTGCAGTCAGCATCAACCCGGTGACGCTGACTGCGAACAGCAATATCAGCGGCAAGAAATCTTCGCCAAATTGCTGAAGTGCCGCCGCTGCGTGATCGCGAAATCGACGCCTCATCGCCAGCATCACGCCGCCGATGACAAGGAATGAAGCCCAAACGAGTCCGTGAAAGATCACAAAGCCTGTGATCGAGTGAACGGGAAACGCCAGGGTTGGAAAACCGAAGATGAAAGCGCGATACCAGGTGGTATCGACCGGCAGCGTCTCGAAATGGATCCAGCCAAACACCAGCGGGAAGGTGATCGCGCATCCAAGCACGCAGCCCCACATGATCAACCAATGGGCGATCCCCCGCTGCTTGTTGCGCCTGAAGATGAAATTGTTGAGCGCGAACTCACCGGCGATGCGTTTGAACCAGTTGACGACGTTGGCCGCCAGGTGCGACGGTCGAAAGAAGACCTGCCATCCTCGTTTCCAGAAGACCGCGGTGGGCGGCCGCTGCAGCCACATCGCGTAACGATAGGTGATTGCGAAGGTCGCGAACAGCACTGCAAAGGTGTATCCGACGAGCGCTGCGTCGAAGTGCGAGAGGTTTCGGGAACCGGCGACGATGAGCGCGCCAAGTATGACAGTAAAGAGCAACCCCCACGCTGTGGCCTTGATCGATTCGCTGGTCATCACGGACGCATTGAATCCTCCCTACTCTATTACTTCAGATGCTGCGGCTTATGCAAGCTGGGCAATTCTGATGACGGACATTGTTTTTTTGGAGCGGCCTCATGGCCGCGCTTTGAGCGACTCCCAGGTGGCGTGATCGGTTTTGATGGTCGATCGACTCAACTGCCGACGAAAAGATGGCTGCTGAACAAAAGAAAACCTTCGGTAAACAAAGTTCCGCTTGACAAGCAATCCGGTTGTGGTAATATGTCGCGCGTCTTCCTGGGTTGTAGGATCGCTAACAGCTCAGGGTTCCCTTCCACCCGCAACGATCCCGTGTT
>DATIFP010000141.1:0-8208 GCA_035455165.1 Blastocatellia bacterium | reverse complement strand
CGCCTGCGCTCCCAGGTCACCGCGTGTTAAGATGCGCTCAAGACTTTCATCATCACGCTGGGTCCCTGAGAGGTGGATGATGGAAGCTATCTTTCAAGATCTCAGATACGCATTTCGTACGCTGGTTCGCAATCCGGGATTCAGCACGGTTGTTGTTCTGATAGTAGCCTTCGGCATCGGCGCCAACGCTGCAATCTTCAGCTTCGTCAACGGAGTCTTGCTCAGCAATTTGCCCTTCCCCGAGCCGGACCGGCTCATCCTGCTCACTGAGCGTAACCCCGAGAAGGCGAAGAGCGGGGTCGTCTCCCCACGCAACCTAGAAGACTGGGAGCGTCAGAGCAAAACGATCGAGAATTTCGGCGCGTGGAGAGATTGGAGCTTCAAGATCGAGACGCCGGAAGGCCCGAACTTTGTTTCGGCCGGGATCGCCTCGCCTGGCTTGTTCAAGGCCCTGGACATCAAGCCGGTCGCGGGACGTCTGTTCCTCCCCGAAGAGAACCAGCCCGGCCGCGATCACGTCGCGCTGATCAGCTACGCCTACTGGCAGGCAAGTTTCGGCGGGGATTCATCGATCGTCGGCCAGACAATAAGGCTCAATAGAGAGAAAACCGAGAGCTTTACGGTAGTTGGGATTCTACCTCCGACTCTCAAATCGCTCGGGCTTGGGCGGTTCGATGTCTGGGCGCCTGTCTCCGTCGATCCCGATCAATACCTCGAACGCTATGTTCGCAACCGGCGAGTGTATGCGCGGTTGAAGCCCGGGGTGTCCATCAACGAAGCGCAAGCCGAGATGGATGTGATTGCGAAACAACTAGCCGAGCAATATCCGAAGGACAACGCGGGTTTTAGCATTACGATCGCCTCGCTCGGGGACGCTCAGGTGCGAGACGTGCGACCCGCGCTGCTGATGTTTCTCGGCGCGGTAGGGCTGGTGTTGCTGATCGCCTGTGCGAATGTGGCGAACCTGTTGCTCGCTCGCGCGTCGGCGCGCCGGAAGGAGTTCGCCATTCGGGCGGCCCTGGGCGCGGGGCGGGCGTGTTTGATTCGCCAACTGCTGACCGAAGCGGTGGTGTTCTCCCTCGTCGGCGGCGCAATAGGCGTGCTACTCGCCTTCTGGATCGTCGATCTGTTTGTAGCGATTAGTCCGGGTAGCATTCCGCGCCTCGATCACGTGAAACTGGACGGACGCGTGGTTGTCTTCGCCCTATCGCTTTCATTGATTACTGGGTTGCTGTTTGGGCTATCGCCCGCGATCGGCTCCTCGAAGGTGAATCTCGTCGAGCATCTGAAGGAAGGGCAACGGGGCTCGACTGCGGGACTCGCGGCAAGACTTCGTGCCCTGCTGGTGATTTCGCAGGTGGCTCTTGCATTGGTGCTTCTGATCGGCGCGGGGCTCCTGGGAAAGACGTTTGTCCGTCTGGTCACTCTTCAGCCGGGTTTCAACCCTGAGAACCTCCTGACGTTTCAGCTATTCCCGCCGATGGAGAGATACAAAAAGGGAACCGAGGTGGCGGCTTTCTATCAGCGCGCCACCGAGGAGTTCCGATCGATCCCGGGAGTTCAGTCTGTCGGCGCGACTTCGGCCGGCCCTCAATTCGGCGGGAATGAACCGGTAGACTTTCTCGTAGACGGTAAACCGGCGCCGGCCTCAGGTGAGTACCCTCACGCGCGGTACTACAACATCGGGCCCGACTACTTTCGCGCCATGCAAATCAATGTGCTGGCCGGGAGAGAGTTCAATGACCGCGACACGCATGACGCGCCTGGGGTAGCGATCATCAACCAGACGATGGCCCGGCGCCATTTTGCAGGCGAAGATCCGCTCGGCAGGCGCTTGCTGCTCGTGCGAGAGAACCAGGCCCTCGAGATAGTCGGCGTGGTCGGCGACGTCAGGCGCTTTGAAGTAGACGACGTGGTTGAACCCGAAATCTACTACTCATACATGCAGCGGCCGCGCTGGGCGTCGTATTTCGCGATTCGCACGGATGCCGATCCGATCGGCATTGTTGCCGCGGTGCGGAGTCGAATGCTGGGTGTCGACAAAGACGTGCCCGTGCTGAATGTCACCACGATAGATCAACAGATCAGCACCGCGCTCAGAGCCCCGCGATTCAACACCGCCCTGATCGGAGCGTTTGCCGGTCTCGCGCTGCTGCTGGCGTCGGTCGGTCTGTACGCGGTGATCTCTTATTCGGTCACCCAGCGAACACACGAGATAGGCGTGCGAATGACCTTGGGAGCAGCGCCACGCGACATCTTCAGGTTGATAGTTGGGCAGGGGATGATACTGACTTTGATCGGCGTTGCGATCGGGCTGGGTGCGTCCTTCGCACTGACGCGGGTGATGTTGAGCATGTTGTTTGAGGTCAGCGCGACTGATCCTCTGACCTTTGCAGGCATCTCGGTGCTGTTGACGTCCGTTTCGCTGTTGGCGTGCTACGTCCCGGCGCGCCGCGCAATGAGAGTCGATCCGATGGTGGCGCTCAGACACGAATGACCTGGGGGCGCATGCGTCACGCCTGCACGACTCTGGCAACCATCGTGCAAGTTGAAAGCAGTACATTCGGAAGCGTGCGGGGCGAGACGCCCGCCGCTCCCAGGCTGAAGGGTGACAATCATGGAGACTCTGCTTCAGGACCTGCGATATGCAATTCGAACGTTGGTGAAGAGGCCCGGGTTCACGGCCGTTGTTGTGATCACGCTGGCTCTCGGCATCGGCGCAAACACGGCTATTTTCAGTGTGGTGAACGGAGTTGTACTCCAGCCGCTGCCCTTCAAGGACTCAGATCGGCTTGTGGCGGTTATGGAATTCAATCCGAAAAGCTTCAACGAGCCGATTGGCGCGTCTTTCCCGGACTTCAAGGACTGGGCGGAACATAACCAGGTCTTTCAACACATCGCGGCCTTCATGGGTCAGTCACTCGCTCTCATTGGTGAAGATCAGCCATTGCGCGTCAGCGGACAGAGCGTTTCTGCGGACTTTTTCCAGATGTTGAAAGTTGAGCCGCTTCTTGGCCGCACGTTTCAGGCGGAGGAAGAAAAACCGGGCAAGGGCAGGGTTGTGGTTCTGAGTCATGGGTTTTGGCAGCGTCAATTTGGCGGGGATCCCGGTATCGTTGGACGGAACCTTACACTCGACGGTTCTTCTTACACCGTGGTCGGCGTCATGCCTGCCGGCTTTCGCTTTCTCCGCGACGTGGAGCTGTGGACGCCGCTCGACGTGCCCGCGGTGCTTCAACGAATGCGTGGTGCGCGATTCCTCCAGGTAGTCGCCAGGCTGAAGCCGGAGACGTCGCTCGATCAAGCGCGAGCGGGCATGTCGACGCTTGCCCAGCAACTGGAGAATGACTACGGGCAGTCGAACTCTGGGTGGGGTGTAAGCGTGGTCTCGCTGCACGAGAAAGTAGTTGGCGATGTGAAGCAGGGCTTGCTGGTGCTGCTGGCCGCAGTTGGATTCGTGCTGCTGGTCGCTTGTGCAAACGTCGCCAACCTGCTGCTGACGCGCGGGGCAGCTCGCCAAAAGGAAATCGCCATCCGTGTAGCGCTGGGGGCAGGTCGCCGGCGAATGATCCGGCACTTGCTGACCGAAAGTATTTTCCTTTCGCTTGTGGGTGGAGGTTTCGGCTTGCTCCTTTCGCTTTGGGGGATCGATGCGCTCCGCGCTTTGTCGCCGGCGAACCTCCCTCGCATTGAGGAGATCGGGATCAACCTTACCGTTCTGGGTTTCACGCTGATCGTCAGCCTGCTGACGGGGTTGCTTTTTGGATTGGCGCCGGTGCGACAGACTTCTCGTGTTGACCTGCTGGAAGCGCTGAAGGAAGGCGCAGGGTCGAGCACGCGGTCGCGTCGGCTCCTGCGGGGCGCGCTGGTTGTCTCCGAGATTGCCTTTTCGCTGATTCTGCTTGTTGGGACTGGTCTGCTAGGCCGGAGTCTGCTTGCGATGCTTTCTGTGGATCGAGGCTTTCAAACTGAGAATCTGATGACGATGGAGCTCGCTCTCCCTCAGTACAAGTATCGACAGGAACCCCAGCAGTCGGCTTTCTTCCGGCAGCTCCTTGACCGAGTCGAGACTTTGCCTGGAGTTCGCTCCGCTGCGCTCACATCGGTGCTTCCTCTGAGCAGCAACAACTCCAAGAACGCTTTTACCGTCGAGGGCCGCGAGAGCGCCGACACCGAATGGGCCAATCTGCGGGTCATCAGCCCGGACTACTTTCGCGCAATGGCGATCCCTCTTTTGAACGGACGCCCGTTCTCGAGTGGCGACGCGAGTGGCGCTCCCGATGTTGTGATAGTCAACGAATTGATGGCAACACGCTTCTGGCCGGGTCAGGACCCAGTCGGCAAGCGCATTCTCTTCGGAGACTCGGGTCCGACAATTGTTGGAGTGGTTGGAAACATAAAGCACTCGGGCCTGGGAGCGGAGCTCGAGCCGGAAATGTACGTTCCGTTTCTGCAGCAGCCGGTGCGCTCGATGGTGTTGGTAGCGCGAGCCGAGTCGGCGCCCACCTCTCTCGTTGGTCCGTTGCGCGAGCTGGTGCAATCGCTCGACAAGGATCAACCGGTCGACAACTTCAGAACAATGGAATCGGTGGTGTCGAGCTCGGTGGCTCAACCGCGCTTTCTCACAATCATACTGAGCGTGTTTGCGACGCTGGCGCTTGCGCTGGCGGCGGTCGGCGTCTACGGCGTTGTTGCGTTTTCGGTCACGCAACGAACACAAGAGATGGGTATCCGACTGGCGCTCGGAGCTCAGCCTCCCGACATCGTGCGGCTGGTCTTGAGAGAGGGACTATCGCTCGCCCTCATCGGCGTGGCGACGGGGCTCCTTGGTTCTCTTGCGATTACGCGGGTGATCTCCGGGATGCTGTATCAAGTGAGCGCGACCGACCCCATAACGTTCACGTCGATTTCGCTGCTACTGACAGGAGTGGCTCTGGCAGCCAGTTTCATTCCGGCACGACGCGCGATGAGAGTGGACCCAATGGTCGCGCTGAGGCATGAATGATTGGATTTCCGATTGCCGATTTGCGATTGCTTATCGGCGGGATCTCAGCCCTGGGGCAGACATCGGCAATCGCCAATCGGAAATCGGCAATGTGAGGCTCTCGGAGGACAAGTGAAGAAGCATCGTTTCAAAGTATGGCGCGGGGTGTTGACGATCATGCTGTTATTTGCCTCAGCGCCGATTCTCTCGGCGCAGAGTGGCGCGCCGGAGGAAGTCCGAAAAGCGCAGGCGCTGGTCCAGGCTAAGGACTACGACGGCGCGATCAGAATTCTCGAGGAATTTCTCAAGGCTCAAGGCAATCAACCGCGGCCCGGCGCGTGGAACGTCCTGGGAAACGCCTATCGCTTCAAGGGCGATTACGACAAGGCACTTCAAGCATACGCGAAAGCGATGACTTCTCCCCAGTTCGCGCAGCAGAGTCGATACAACTCCGCTTGCGTGTACGCGCTCAAGAAAGACAGAGAAGCGGCTTTCAGTCTGCTTCGTCAGCTGCGCGAGTCGGGCAACTTCGACATGAGCCTGATCCTCTCAGACGATGATTTGAAAACTCTCAGGAGCGATCCCCGCTTTGACAAATTGATCCCCACGCCCGAAGACTTCGCCAACCCGTTTGTCGAGACGGTCAGGATCATTCACGAATGGGTCGGCGAAGCAAAAGGTGATCAATTCGGATGGATTGCTCGAAGGATTGGCGATGTGGACGGAGACCGCGTCAACGACGTGGTCACATCCGCGCCGACGCACCTCATTAATGGTACGCCTTCGGGGCGCGTTTATGTCTACTCAGGCAAAAGCGGCAAGCTCCTGTGGATGCAGACGGGACCTCCGCGCGGGCAGTTGGGCATCGGCATTGAAGCCGCAGGTGACGTTAATGCCGACGGCATCGCCGACGTCGTCGCTTCGGCGCCGGGCGCGGGCAAGGCCTTTGTCTATTCCGGAAAGGACGGGACGATTCTCCTGACGCTCGGCGCGGGAGACCCGAGCGAAGGTTTTGGCCGACACGTTTCAGGCGCCGGTGATATCAACGGCGATGGCTATGCCGACGTGATCATCGGAGCGCCCGGCAACAACACTGCAGGCCAGGGCGCCGGGCGAGCCTATGTGTACTCGGGCAAGGACGGCTCGGTGTTGTTGACGCTCGATGGCGAGCGGGCCGGTGATGCCTTTGGCAGCGCGGTCGCCGGATACAAAGACAAGCGACATGCATTCTTGATCGTTGGCGCTCCGAACGCCGGCCCGAGAAACAACGGGAGGGTGTTCGTGTACAGCGGCCTGACGAACAAACCGAAGTTCACGATAGAAGCCGATGAAACGGGGGCGCAGCTTGGCGCGATGTTCTTGTCGGTAGTGGGTGACGTCAACGGAGATAAGGTGCCGGACATCTACGCCTCAGACTTTTCAAACAACGCGAAGGGGAATTCGACGGGCAGGATTTACGTTCACTCAGGCGCTGACGGGCGGCGCCTGTTGACGCTGACCGGCGAATCGCCGAACGACGGATTCGGAATCGGTCCTGCCGACGCCGGCGACGTCAATCGCGACGGCTTCGACGACCTGGTCGTCGGGGCATGGCAACACTCGAGCGCCGCCAGCTCGGGCGGCAAGGTGTATGTGTACTCAGGCAAGGACGGAAGCTTGATGCGAGCGTTCACCTGCAAGATTCCGGGCGACACATTCGGCTTCGACGCCACGGAGATCGGCGACGTGGACGGCGACGGCGCGATTGATTTTCTGCTGACCTCCGCGTGGAGCGGCATCAACGGATTCCATTCGGGTCGCGTGTTCATCATTTCGGGGAAAGCTTAGCTCTCTCGAATTCCCTGAATCGAGAAGACATCAAACAGCAGTGAGGCGTAGTAGGGACTGAAACATGAAGCATCGAATACTGAGGATCACCGGCCTGATCGCCGTCGCGTTTCCGCTCGCAGCGTTTACCATTGCTGGTATCGCTGGCGACGAACCGAAGACCGCAAGGTATTATCGGCAACAAGCGGCAGCGGCTTACAAGGCCAGGGACTACGCGCTGGCGGCTGTGAACTTCAACAAGGCGCTCGAGCTGATTCCCGATCATCCGACTTTGTTCTACAACCTCGCCGCTGTGTCGGCGCTTCAGGGTAAGAAGGCCGAAGCGGTCGCGTACTTATCAAAAATCACCGAGATGGGGCTGGCGCTACATCCCGAACGGGACCCGGATTTCGGGTCGATCAAGGAAAGCGCTGAATTCAAAGAGATACTAAAGCGGTTCGAGGGCAACAATGGGCCAATCATCAACAGTTCGACTGGGTTCACGATCCGCGAGAAGGGCCTGATCACCGAGGGCCTCGCATATGACCCGACCGGCGAAACCTTCTTCGTAAGCAGCGTTCACAAACGCAAGATCCTCAGCGTCTCGAAGAGCGGCGATGTCAGAACGTTTGCGACCGAGCAGGACGGGTTGTGGAGCGTTCTCGGCATGAAGGTCGATGCGCAACGGCGGCTTCTGTGGGTGACCACGACCGCCTTCCCGCAAATGTTGAACTACAAGAAAGAGGAAGATGGAAGCTCCGCTGTTTTTAAGTTCGATCTGCGGACAACAAAGCTCCTGAAGAAGTACCTGCTTTCGACCGCGACAAAGAAACATGCGCTTGGCGATTTGACGATTCAATCGAACGGCGACGTGTTCACGACCGACAGCTTGTCGGCCGCTATCTATGTGATTCGCCGACAGCGGGACGAAATCGAGTTGTTTCTCGAGGACCCCGGCTTCGTATCCCCGCAAGGCCTCGCTTTCTCGGCCGACGAACATCATTTGTTCATGGCCGACTATTCGACTGGCCTTTTCGATATCGATGTCAAGACCAGGAAGGTCGCGCATCTGCGTCCGATCGCCGGTCAGACTCTGCTTGGAATCGACGGGCTCTACTTTTACAAGGGCAGCTTAATCGGAGTGCAGAACGGGGTGAGCCCTCAACGCGTGGTTCGCATAGCACTCGGCAAGGATCTGCGTACTGCGGAGCGGCTGCAGGTGATCGAATCGAGCAACCCGGTTTTTCTGGAGCCTACGCTCGGCGTTTTGGTGAACAGCGACTTCTATTTCATCGCAAACAGTCAATGGCCTTTGATCGACGAGAACGGGAAACTGGCGGCCGAGGACAAGCTCCGCGACCCTGTTGTATTGAAGATCAACCTCGATTCGGTGGGGCGTTGACGTGCCGTCTTTTGTC
>DATIFP010000140.1:0-8765 GCA_035455165.1 Blastocatellia bacterium | reverse complement strand
AAGAAGATCATCCTGGTCGGCGTACTGCTGACTCTGATCCCCGTCGCCTGGCCGGTCTCCGAAGCCCAAAAAGCGCCGGCGATCCCGGTGGTGCTCCTCTCGATCGACGGACTGAAACCCGACTACGTGCTCGATGCGGATAAGCACGGACTTAAGATCCCCAACCTGCGCAGACTCGTTGCCGAAGGCGCTCACGCTTCCGGCGTCAGCGGGGTGCTTCCCACCGTTACCTATCCCAGCCACACCACTATGGTCACCGGAGTGTCGCCTGCGAAACACGGCGTAGTAGCCAACTCCCCTTTCGATCCCTTCAGCAAGAACATGAACGGCTGGTACTGGTACGCCGAGGATATCAAAGTCCCAACGCTCTGGGATGCGTGCGCAAAAGCGCGCCTCGCGACCGGCAGCGTAGACTGGCCGGTCACCGTCGGCGCCAACATAACCTTCAACATAGTTCAGTACTGGCGCGCGGAAAACGCCGAAGATCGCAAAATTATTCGCGCCCTTTCAACGCCGGGGCTGTTCTCCGAGGCAGAAGGCGCGCTCGGCCCCTACACCGACGGCAACGACTATGCGGTCGAGGGTGATGCGCGCCGCGCCGAGTTCAATGTTTACCTTCTCGAAAAGAAAAAGCCGCGCTTTCACCTTTCTTATTTCGGTAGCCTCGATGAAATGGAACATAAAACCGGCCCTTACAGCGCGCAGACGTTTGCAGTGCTCGAGCGGTTAGACGAGATCGTTGGGCAGGTTCGCGCAGCGGCTGAGAAGATCGGCGGCGGCCGAGCGATCCTATGCGTCGTATCGGACCACGGTTTCAAGCTCACGGACAAAGAAGTCAATGTGAATTCCGCCCTTCGCGAAGCCGGGTTGATCGAGCTGAACGAGCAGGGAAAGGTGAAATCCTGGAAGGCGTTTGCCTGGTACGGCGGCGGATCAGCAGGAATCATGCTGAGCGATCAAGGAGACAACGAAGCCAGAAAAACGGCAGCTGATGTTTTGAGGCGACTGGCGAACGACGCCTCCTCAGGCGTAGCAAAAATCGCTGATCGGGCCGAGGCTCGCGCAATGGGTGGATTCCCGGATTCGGAATTTGTTGTTACGTTGCGTCCTGGTTATCGGCTTGGCGGCAAGCTTCGGGGACCGGTGACTGTAACTGTGAGCCCCTCAGGAACACACGGCTACGCGCCCGACGTGCAGGAAATGAGGTCTTCGTTCTTTATCGCTGGACCGGGCATCGCAGCGGGCCGAGATCTCGGCCAGATAGATATGCGGGACATCGCTCCCACGCTTGCCGGTTTGCTTGGCGTTCAGCTGCCTTCGGCCGAGGGCCGCCGGCTGTCCCTTCGCTGAGCAACGATGGAAGCGATCTAGTTCTTCGATGCCTTCGAGCCGATCGGATCTCCCGGGGGTGTCGGAAGCGGCGGCGTTTGTTTGCGCGTCGCGTCGGGGCGCACCAGGAACCGTTCGATGTCTTCGCGTGTTGCATTGCGATGCGCAGCGTTTATCCGCGCCGATGCCGGGAGCTTTAGCCACACATTCAACCCGCGAAGCGCTTCGGTTGCAACGGCACGAACCTGGACCGCCGCGGTGGAGTCGCTCGCAAGATCCATCAACTCCGTGACGGTCAGGCTTTGGACAGCGCGGGCGATCTCAGCGTGATAGGCGTTCCTCGGCACAGCAGTCTTCCAAGTTGCTCCGATCAGCGCGTCGACGATCTCTTTGAAGTCAGGATTCGCATTGTTGCGCGCGTGGAACTCGATGAGCCGCGCGGCGCGATGGGGCTCGAGCAAACCGGACACTGCAAGGTCCGCGGATATTGTTGCTGCGGCTATGGGATCAAACGTTGGATCGGTTCGCTTACTCAAGAGTTCGGTGGGCCCGCCCTCATATCCGAATGCGCGCGGAGGAATCAGGTCCAGTATCCGCGGCGGGATTGCGAGCTCATCGACCCTGATAGTCTCCAAAACCGCGGCGAGCGCGTCACGCTGCCGCGCAGGCGAGACAATTCCCTGGATCCTCCCGGGATTGACCCCTGAAGCCGTTTTCACGGCATAGGTATAATTGACTCCACCCAGTGATTTCACCGCGGCTTGAAGCTGATACCGATGATGCAGGTAGAGTGGCAGCAGCTTTGCCTCGAGCATCGACAGCGGGGTGCCGGTGGGAGCGCTGGCCAGACCAAATTGCGAGAGCCCAATGCGCCGCACTTCCATTTCGTGACGAAGCATCGCTATCGGGTCACTGCCGTTGTCCCAAAGATTCGCGAGCGGGTGCGCCGCGCCGGGCGGCCGCGCATCCGCGTCGGATATAAACAACATCCCCGCGGCGACTCCTTCTTCCACTAACCGCTCGAGCTCTGCCGCTTCATTGACACCCGGCGCGAATTCCGAATATCCGTAGCTGATCGCAAACTTGTCGTAGGCGCCGATGCCTGCGGCGTATGCATTTGACAGATCGAGTTTACCGTTCTTAATCTCTACCGTTGGCGCGGGGTAATCCATCACCGACGCCCGCCCGTAAGTGCTCGCGGCGAAGTTGTGCGCGAGCCCAAGCGTGTGCCCGGTCTCGTGCGCGGACAATTGGCGGATGCGCGCGAGCGACATCGCCGCCGCATCGGCCGAAGGATCCAGATCCGAGAGATAATCAAGATCAGTGACCGCGCCAAACTCGCATTCGCCTTCACCCTGCCCATTGTTTGCGAACGCGGGGATCAGTCCCGTTCCGATCATGTAGTCCTGTCGGATGCGAAGCGAGCCCAGGGTGACATTGCCTTTGATGATCTCACCCGTCCGCGGATCGGTGACGCTCCCGCCGTAGGACCAGCCGCGGCTCGAACGATGCACCCAATTGATCATGTTGTAGCGCAGATCCATCGGGTCTGCGCCTTCCGGCAGCACCTTTACTTGAAAAGCGTTTTTGAAGCCCGCGGCTTCAAAGGCCGCGTTCCACCATGACGCTCCTTCGACCAGGGCGCTGCGGATCGGCTCGGGAGCGCCGTTGTCGACGTAATACACGATCGGCTTCACCGGCTCGGACACCGCTGCGCTCGGGTCCTTCTTCTGGAGCCTGTGACGCGAGATCCAGCGCTTCTCAACCGGCTCAGTGATCGGCGATGCGTAGTCGTAAAAGGTGATGCCGTGCACGCCGACGCGCGGATCCAGTTTGCGCGGCTTGTAGTTGTTATCGGGCAGCTCAACCAGCGAATGGTGCTCTCGCACGGTCAGAGATTGGGGAGAGGGTACTGTATCGCGCACCAGCGGACCGGTCTCCGCCTCTGAGGAAAACGTTAGTATCGTCTCGACCTCGGTATTTTTCGGGAAGGCTTTCGTCCGTGGAAGGAAGAAGGCGCTGCGAGATTCATCGTAGCGATACTGCCCTTGCCTCGTTTGCCGCAAGCGTTCAATCACTCCGTGGGCGTCGCGAAGGAAGAAAGCTGTGGCATCGACCAGCACTCGGTCTGCTTCCGAGGCTTCGACTTTGAATCCCCACAGCACAGATTGTGCGAACGACTCTTCGACGGCACGCCGCTCGGCCGCATCCGGCGAGATCGCGCGAAATCGATAGTTGGATTGAACCAGCAGAACCTTTGGGCCGATGCGTTCGAAGCGCACGACGTGCGAGGCTCCGAGCTGGCCGCGATCGAGACCAAGCGGATTAGAACCCACGCCGGTTGGAAGAGAGACCTGATACAGAAACTCGGTGTTGAAGCGCGAGATCTCCATCAACATCTTGCCGTTGGATGCGTCCCAATAAAGTGGAACGTATCCGTCGAGCTTCTGCAGACCGGCGGTGCGAGCGGTGATCGTTTTGTCCTGCGCTTTTTCCTGCGCGACAACAGGCAGGGAGATAAGCGTGATGAGAAACGCGATTATCAATCGTGGCATAGAGGGCCTTTCAAAAGGATGAGTTGCGACGAACCGCAGAATACTCCCCGTCTCTCGCCACGAGCAAGTTGATGAACCCACCGTCACTCAAATTGCTGATGAACGCTCCGCGTGATAAAACTTTTTCATCGGTTAATGACTAGGGTATTACGAGGTCAGATGAGCACAGAACAAAACGATCCGCATGCACTTAATGCGACGCCGCGCGGCCTGGCCCAGCTTCGATCCGCGCTGCCGGTTCTGCCCGGACGTCTCGCCGCCATTTCCAATCAGCGCGCCGCGGCCAAGCCCGCGCCCGAGAGTTGGTCAGCGAAACAGGAGCTCGGCCACTTGATCGATTCGGCGGCAAACAACCACCAGCGAATCGCGCGTGCACAGTTAGAAGACAACCTCGCGCTGCCCGGTTACGACGGCGACCGGTGGGTCGAGTTGCACGGCTATCAGAATCGTGAGTGGACAGAGTTGGTTGGGCTATGGCGAGCTGCAAACTCGCAGCTTGTGGCTGCGGCGGAATCCACGCCTGCAAGAGCGTGGTCGCACAAACTCAGCGTCGGTGGGTCCGACCCGTTGACGCTTCGGTTCGTGCTCGATGATTACGTCGATCATATGGCCAGCCACCTGCGCCACATCGGAGTCGTAGTCGATGACATCCTCGCTTCCGCCTCGCGAAATGGGCTGTCGATCTATCCCGAGAAGCCGGCGCACACGGAATTTCCGATCAACGAGTTAATGCGGCGTCGCTGGAGTCCCCGGGCCTTTGAAGATGGACGCACTGTCGAGAAAGAAAAGTTGTTGACGCTGCTCGAAGCCGCGCGCTGGGCGCCGTCGTGTTTTAACGATCAGCCACGAAATTTTATTGTGTTCGATGGCTCGGATTCCGAGGCGTTGGAGCGAGCCCGCGCATGTTTGACCCCGGGAAACGCGTGGGCACTGAAGGCTCCGGTACTGGTGCTGTCTGTTGCCCGCGACACGTTTGAGCAAAACGGAAAGCCCAATCGATGGGCTCAGCACGATGTCGGGTTGGCGACTGAAAACCTGTTGCTTGAGGCGACTGAACTGGGGCTCGCCGCTCATCCGATGGCAGGCTATGACCCCGAACGCGCGCGCAGTGAGTTCGGAATTCCTGACGGTTTCACCTCGATTGCGATGATCGCGATTGGCTACCCGTACCGCGGTGAGCTCGAAGACCTGGATGAGAAGCTGCGCGGTAAAGAACTCGCAGTGCGCGAGCGCAAACCGATGAGTGAAATTGCGTTTGCAGGATTCTGGGGCCGCTCGATTTGAAAGGCCGGCGAGAGTCCAACGCCTTCGGTTCCGACTAACTCGTTACCTGGCCGGGCGCGCCTTTTGCAGATCCGCGACTGCGGCTTCCAGCTTCGCCAGTCTTGCCGCAATCTCTTCTCGCGAGAGTCCTCCTGTCGCGTACTCAACAGTTTTCACTCCGACGCCGACGCGCATCGGACCTCCGATTATGTTTGTCCTCTCGCCATCATTCACGTGAATGCCGCGCTTCACCAGGGTCTGCATCCCGTCGCCTTCGAGTCGCACATCGTACAGAGCTGCCGGCAGTGAGAAGTTCGCGCCGGAGTTTACGTGCACCTCCATCTGCTTCAAGACTGCACCGTCTTTGATCACCGACACCATCACCGGGACTTCCTTCAGTGCTTTATAGGAATCGTCGGCTACTGAAACGCGCACATCGAGACCGCCTGCGTCCCTTTGAGCCAGCGCCAGTCTGGAATTCGGCGATGTAGTTGCACAAATCAGCAGGAAGGCGAGAGCCGACGCTCTCACCCCAAAAAATTTCCGATTCTGCATTTAACGTCCTCCTTTATTTGCGCACAGGTCAGCTCGCACAGAGTGACCGAAGAACTCGATGGGGAGAATGTCGAGGGTATTTTGCACGGCTCGGAGAAGTCAAGATCCAGTTGTCTGGCACTGGTCCCGTCCGCTTTCGGTGATGCCGAAGGCACGCGCCATGGCGGTGCGTCCGGGAGCTGCCTTGTTTGAGAGCGCTCGGCAGCGATCTCTGTTTTCCTATCGTTCAGCCCGCCAATCTCGGCCCGCGATGCTCCCTGCGGTGATCCAAAACCCGATCCCTAAATCAGTAACCGCCCACTTCACGGAAGCGTTCAATCCCACAACGAGGAGATTGATGGCTGTGGGAGGGCCGCGCCGGCACCAGAACAAGAAAGACGACACCGTTAGGAACCCGGCCCTTACCAGTACTTCCAGCGCGGGACCACGTGTGGCTCGAAAGCGAACGTCGTTTCGGTCCCCGGTCTCACTATTACGCGCACCCAGCCCACCTCGGGTGAGCCGGGAACCTGCATCCGGGTGAGATTCTCGAGCCGCCGGCCGGTCGTGCGGCGCACAAGCGGGTGATCCACCGTATAGATGTGCCCGTCACCGTGCGCCAGGAGCACTGGTCTCCCGAACCGTTCGGTCTCTTCCTCGACGGTTGTGATGAACGGCTCGAAGTTCTGGCGTCCCGGTTCGTCAGGTTCTTCGAGGTCCGCGTTTGCGTGGAAGCTGATGACGACCGCGGATGCGTTCAGGCGACTCGCCTCGGCGAAGGTCTCGCGCACCCACGTCGCTGCCGCTTCCGTCCTACGCCTCGACGCGGCATCGTCGGCCTCCGTGCGGGCGGGGAACTGCTTCATCCCGTTGTTGCTTCCGACTATATCGACAGTAGCGAAAATGATCCCCTCGTGTACCCATCGGGCGTTCTCGACGAACTCGGGAAAGGGTTCACGGCCTCCCTGACTCACTAGCGGCAGCGCAGTTCGGCCCAGACTACGCGTCGGGTTAGCGAAGAATATCTGCCGTATTCGGTCAAGTCTATCCAGAGGCGAATAACCGCCCGACCCCTTCTCCCAGCAATCCGTCCATTCGTTATCGCCAGGGATATAAATTACCGGATGCTGCAGCGCGCTGAACCCCTCGAGAGTTCGTCGGTACATCTCTTCTGTGCAAGGCCGCCAGAAAATGTCGCCCACCGAAATGACCCAGGTGAGATCGTTGGCATCGAGCGTCTGCAGGACCAGCTTGTATTGAAGGGTCTCCCACTCGTAGTAGGGCGCATCGCCCATAACAGCGAAGGTGAAGGTTCCCGGGGGATTCGGCGTCGGCGCTTCTGGCCCGCGAGTGATCAGATACACAGCGAGAAGCACTGAGAGAATTGCCGCCACTATCCAGGTCTGCCGGCGCTTGAGCATTCGATCCCTCCGCCGTTCATCACTCCGCGTCGCAAATTTCGAACGGTCTTTCCCGGTGAATTCCGCGGTCTCGCCCATCACGTTGATTTCTTTTGGCAGGGGATGAGTAGAGATGGACCGCTGAAGCTGAGAAGATGTTACCCCTTGACATCCGCGAATTCCCAACGACGCCTACAAGGCGGATTTGTAGACCTTACCGCCCTTCATCACGAAGGTCACTCGAGTCAGCGCTTTGATGTCATTCAACGGATCGCCTTCGACGGCAATGATGTCTGCGAGCTTACCGGGCTCAATGCTGCCGATCTCCTTCTCCATCCTGAGCAGTTCGGCTGCGCGAACCGTGCCTGCCCGTATCGCATCGATAGGTTTCATTCCGTACTCGACCATCTTGACAAACTCGCGAGCGGCGGTGCCGTGTTCAAAGGCGCCCACATCGGTTCCAAAGCAGATCTTCACTCCCATCTTCATAGCTTTCTGAAACACCTCTTTGTGATGAGCGACGATTCGGCGGCGCATTTCGGTGTCGTCCTCCGTGGATTCAGGCAAATACACGGAGAGCGTTGGGCACCAGAAAGTGCCGTGTTCGACCAGAAGCTTCAACGCTTCGTCGTCCATCAACATCCCGTGCTCAATCGAGCGCACGCCGCCGCGAATCGCGTTCTTCGCGCCATCGCCGCCATATGCGTGTGCCGCTACGTCGCGATGCCAGCGAGCGGCTTCGGCCACAACGGCTTTGACATCTTCAAGCGAGACCTGGCTCAAAGGCTCTAGCGTCACCGGATCCACGTGCCTCAATGTTCCGGTAGCGTAGAGCTTGATCCAGTCCGCGCCGTATTTCACCTCGCGACGAATCTCGGCGATCATTGCGTCGCGCGAATCAGTGAGGGTTGCCGGTTCGGGTATCTGGATATCAGGATTCAAGCCGGCATTGTTCATATGCCCGCCGGTGATTGTGAGCGCATACGTCGCCACTAACAATCGCGGTCCGGGGATTACTCCTCGATTGATGCCGTCGCGAATAGCCACGTCGGCGAATCCCGCGCCTTCGCTGTCCAGGTCGCGCATAGTCGTGAAGCCTGCTTCAAGATCCCGTTTCGCGGCAGCGACGCCTTGTACCGTTCGAAAGGCCTGTGACTTGGTTACTACGGGCGGCGCGCCTCGCTCGTCCTCGGGCTGAAGCAAAGTATGGGTGTGACAGTCGATCAATCCGGGTAAAACAGTGTAGGCGGAGAGATCGATAATCTTCGCCCCGCCTGGGATGCTCAGGGCGGCTCCGACCTGCTCGATGTGATCGCCACGCACGATGATGACAGCGTTCCGTGTCGTCGAGCCATCGGCAGGGTTTATCAGGCGGCCGCATTTGATCGCCGTGACAGTGTTCGATTGAGAAAAGGCTGACGGCGAAAGAACAAGGATCAATGCAATGAGAAGGGTCCTGGAAACGCGCGCGTTATGCATGATCATCACCTTTAGCAGAGTGTTTAGAGATTCCCGTGAAGCTGTCCAAAGAGCGCAGCAACAACGGTGGCAGCGTTAGGCGTCTTGATTATCTGAAAGAACGTCGCGAGTCAAGGACCAGCGCGCGCGTTGACCAGCGCGCGCGTTGACCAGCGCGCGCGTGGGCGGGCCTGGCGGAATTTCGGACGATTGAGACCGAGGGCGA
>DATIFP010000139.1:0-40387 GCA_035455165.1 Blastocatellia bacterium | reverse complement strand
AGATCTCCGAGGTCGTGTCGGGATAAACGGTCCGAGTCATCCTCCCCATCGCGTCGTACTCGAAGCTCGTCTGCCGCCCGAGTTGATCTATCGTCGCCACCTGCTGGCCTATCGAGTTGTAGCCGACTCGAGTCGAAGTCCCGTCGGGATAGATGGTCTTCGTCAACCGGTTCTGCAGATCGTATTCAAACGTCGTCGTCAGTGTCTCGGTCGCTCCGCTGGCAAGCGTCCGCGTTGTCGTCTGGCTGGTTCGATTGCCGTTCGAGTCGTATGCGTAACTGGTCGCGTGGCCGAGAGCGTCCGTCTCTTTGGTCGGGCTGCTGAACCCTGCATATTCATACCGCGTCACCTTGCCCAGCGCGTCGGTCATCGTCTCCCTCACCCCGCTTTGCAAGTACGTGAACGACGTCGTCTTCCCAAGCGCGTCCTCGGTCGACAGCAGGTTCCCCTTGAGGTCATACACGTTCGTGGTGACGCCGAGCTTCGGATCCGTGACAGTCAACACCTGGCGCAGATCGTTGTAGGTGTATCGAGTGACGTTCCCGAGCGGATCCGTCTGCGTCTCGAGATTGTCTTTCGCGTCGTAGGTGAAGGTCGTCGTCTTGCCCAGCGCGTTCGTCTCGGTCAGCTTGTTGTCTCGATCGTCATAGGTGTAGGTAGTCGTGTTGTTCTGCGCATCGGTCAGCGTCAACACGTTTCCGTTCGCGTCATACTCGTAAGTAGTCGTGTGACCCAGGCGATCGGTTATCTCTTCGTGATTCGCCGCCAGGTTGTGGGTGTAGTTGATGACATGCCCAAACGCGTCGGTGTGACTGAGCAGCCGCCCGTCCGCGTCGTAGTCGTTGCGAATCGGCTGAATCCCTCGCGGGTCGGCGATCGTCACCAACCCGTGCGCCGCGTTGTAGCTGAAGTTGGTGGTCGCGCCCGCGCGGTCAGTGAAGCTCGCAAGATCCCCGCCAAGGTTGAACGAATAGTTCAGCTCGCTGCCCGATGGATCGGTGATCCTGGTGATCCTTCCCGATGAATCCCGGGTGAACAGGATCGACTTGCCGCTCGAATGAATGACCCCGTTCGTGTTGATTGTTAGAGTGTTCCCGTTCGGATCGGTCATCGCTGTAACGCCAAGCGTCTGATCGATCGTGTAGACGTACTTCTCGGCCGTCGTCAGTTGGAAGCGCGTCGGGTTGTAGATCCGTTGATTCGTCAGATTCACCAGGTTGACCAGTCCCGGAACAGCGGCGTCCACGATCACGCTGTTGTTGCCGACTGCGGTCAATGTCGCCCCTCCGGTCCCCGAGTCCCCGGCTATCTGCACGTACGTCATATCCGCGCCTGTGATGGGCGACGCGAGCTGGCACCCGGGTGCAGGCACGGCGTTGGAACTATCGCACGAAGCTGGTTGAGAGGGGCCCTCGCTGCCTGAAAGCGACTCATGCCTGCGGTCTGCGCACGCTTGCCGAAAACTCACGATGAAGCTGGCGCAACGTTCCTAGAACTTTTCAACTGTGACATTTGCAATTGTCTGTCGGATCGTGTGAATATCGTCACTCTCCTCGGGCTTAGGGTTGTTGGATATCAAGATGAAACGCGAACCAATTCTTCTTAGGTGCTTCGGTATTATGTCTGTCGGAATATCCCATTCAATGCCTCCGTCGGCTAGCCCTAGGCCAAACGTCCTTTCCAAAGCGACCCTAGTGTGGCCTCCGTTCAAGTGCATAATCACTCGAACTGGCTCTCGGGAAGTATCCCTATTGATCATCGCCCACCTCCAGACAGTTTCCTAGGTCCGTTACTGTGACCTTCCGTGTCAGCGACTCGAACTATTTTTCAGCTCTACTTTGTACATGATTCTCAATGGAGCTTGCGACAGGATTTTTCGCAGTATTTCGATCATTGAATAATCGTTCTGACTTGCCAAGGAGCATCAACACTAGAAAATCGACGTCGAAGGTGAGCTGGGAGTTCGACACCAATGGTCTTCAAAGCTGAAAGTAACGAGACGACGAAATCCGTTTTTCCCGCATCGCTCAACCTACAGATGTCCAAATCATCCCTAGAGAGACGGGATATGATCCTCTCAGCTGCCTGGCTTACGTGGGCAGCCGCAAGTTTGTTCGACACGAGAGGCGCATACTCATCGTTATCTTCTATTGCGTCTAGCAAGCAATCAACCCCTGATGTTGAGCCAAGCTGGAGAAGCAGTAATGAGACAATTATCCTCTCTTCGGGTGTCTGGACTTGGGGCAGGAGATCTTCCAAGGGTTCCACGACCGGCGAGCCGAGATTGAGAAGCCTTTCAGCGACGAACAGGGGCATCGAAGAACCATGTAGTCCTTGTACTGCTGTCCTTGCAATATCGTTGATAACCTCCAATGCCTTGTCCAGAGAAGCAATCTGCTCTTCAGGATTCTGCGAGACTAGTCCCCGCATCAAGTCGTCGATCTTTAAATCTCTTGTCATACTCATCCTCAAAACCGTCTTATCAATGGGAACAGGCCAACCAGCAGAGAGCCGCCCGGAATACTATAGATCCCTCGTTCAGGAATAACCCCTCTCACCCTTACTCCCTGACGGAAGGCTAACTCTTCACCAAACTGCACTGCGAATTGCTGCTTGTCTCCGAACACACCAATCTGAGTAAGTTGACCTTCAGTCGCCTGAGGACCAAGAGTTGTGACAAATATATCTCCCGGAAGAATCACTAGGAAGTCAGTAGTGCCGAAGCCGAACGACAATCTCGTCGTAAAGGTGGTCTGTCCCGGCATTAGGTCAGTTGCACTTATCCCGGTGATTCCAAGTGCACCCGCAGCATTTGTAAAGTGCGTAAAGGTCCGACTTCGTCGATTCTTCCTGGTGCAGATCGAGCCCGGTCCCTCTACCTGATCAACATCGAATCCCTGAGATCGGGCGATTTCTGAAGCTATAAATGTTAAGGTGCAAGTGGTAACAGCGGCAACTGCTAAAGCTTGCAGGCCGGTATAAATATTTAGTGACCCAAGGGTTCCAACTAGTGTCTCGAGCCCGCTCGGATCGGATCTATTAACCGGATCTGCGCTAGCATAGAGATACTTATGGAGCGAGACTGGATCAAATCATTTGCCCCACCCTCGATTGATCGAGCTATCTTCTCAGCTCTATCACATTGCTTACCTCCACGAGTCCCTTAACAATTTCACGCAGAGCCCATGCTCGGTCGCTGTCCCCGATTGATCGAGCAATCTCTTCCACAAGGTCAGCCGCGTCAACCTGCGCACGTCACTGGTACGCAGAATTGATTTCAGCTTTTCACTTTTGATTGGATCGAAGACCATAGCCGCCTTGGCCATACGTCTGTACAGAGGTCTTTAACAACCTCGCGAAATCTCAGCAATTGCTTCTAGCGTCCTTTGGCGCTTCACAGGGTGTCTAATTGTTTCCGCAACTGTTTGAGCTTTTTCTAAATGCCCGAGTCTCGTAAGATCGATAGCAATCTCGCCCAAAACGCCTTCGCACTCCTCGCCATCGTGGCTCGAAATCTGTTGGCCAGCGGACGCAACACGGACAGATTCTTCCAATATTCGTAGCGCGCCGTCCGTATCATTCGCTTCACTTAATGCCCTCGCTATTCCCAACAGGCTGAAGGCCCGCTGCCAAACCCAACTCGTTTTGCCCGTCTTCGCTGTCTCTGCTGCAATCGACAAGTTTCTGAGAGCTCGCGCTCTATGGTCTGACGTCAACAACTTTCTAGCGATCGCGACCAAAGTATCCGCCTGTTCGTCAGCGAGGTTTATCTTACTGGCAATCTTTTCAGCCTCGTCCCATTTCCCTAGCCCGGCCAAGGCTTTCGCGATTTCCCCCAAGGCCCACGCACGATCACCGTCCTCCTCGAAGGATGAAGTGAAGTCGGACGCGGCGTCCAAGTTTTTGGTATCAGTTAGGTCGGTCTCCGTGAGAAGTCTTCTGACTTCGTCCATTTTTTCGGGTTCGTTCATGTGGTGCCTCCGCTCTATCCTACAGGTTTGATCGATACGAAACCGACGCGCTTTCTAATCATAGCAGTACTCACACAGCTTGGCTGACGAGAGGTCATTGTAACCAAAACGGGCAAGCCTCATCTGCAGAATCCTCAACCTCGCGGGCTACGGCGCATAGGGAGGCTGCTTATTAGATTTTGCATACTTCGAGAGTGCATCTTTTATCTCATCTAGAGTCCCAGGAAACTGCAACGACCAGTGATAGAGACCTACGGTGGGGTCACCAAACTCGGGCGTAAACGTTGCGGCTGCACCAGGGATGGGCGAGTTAAGCACGATCCCTACAACATGCGGACTCTTCGGCCTCCGGTATCTGACCCTGAATGGCAAGAAGAAGGTGTAATCACTGGGATATAGGATTTCATATGTCGACAGACCATCGGGATCCTCCAAGGCCCGCTTGAATTCGCTCGGACTCGTTCCCTTTAAGCCTCTAAAAACAGTGACTTCAGCGTTTCCATCGTCCTTCCGAATGCACGCAGATCCAGGCCCAGGTACGGCTTCCACGTCGAAGCCCTGAGAACGAGCAATCTCGGAGGCGATTAGTGTCAATGCACAAGTGCCAACCGCTGCTACAGCCAATGCCTGGATTGTGGTGTAGATATTGAGCGAGCCGAGCGTTGTAACCAATGTTTCAAGGCCGCTGGGATCGAGCTTGTTCACAGGATCAGCAGCTACATAAAGATACTTATGATTAGACAATGGATCATAACGAAGCCCTTCAAGTTGATCCGTTGTCCAGAAGCGGCCAGCGGACGGGTTCATGTACCGAGCACGAAGGTAGTAGAACCCGAGATTCGGATCAAGTTGCTCGCCTGCATAGAGGTAGTTGTTTGGTGTTGTGCCAGTCGATGAGATCAAATTCCCAAACGCGTCGTACGTATACGTGTCAGTGATCACTCCAATCGCATCTGTCAAAAGCCGAACGATGCCGTGGCCGTCGTAGCCATAAAAACTCGTCACCCAATTGCCGCTGATCAACTGCGTCTGGCTGATCAATGAATGGCCGTGCGCGTATACCCGTTGAACATTGGAGCCGACGATCTCTTCTACTACTTGCGCATAGCCAGTCGGGTTATTCGTATCGACGAGGAACTTCGTCGTGACTCCGCCGACTGTCTTTGAGACCCGATTCCCGTCGCCGTCGTACACGAACACGATCTGCCCGCTGTTTACGCTCTTGATTCGGTTCTCGAAATCGTAGACGTAGGTCTTCCCAGCAGATCCAGTCGTGTTGCCGCCGGCATCGTAGGTGTCGCCCCCAAGTTGATCGTTCGTGTTGAAAGTGCTCGTCGTCGTTGGGATAGCGGCAATTGTCGATGTTCGGTTCAAGCGGTTGCCGACTGCATCGTAAGTGTAGTTTATCGCCCCGTTGTTCGCGGTCACTGGATCGAGGCCGATCGTCTCGCTCTTCAGACGATACAAATCATCGTAGGTGTAATCGACGTGGCGACCGCTTAACTCGGTGACACTTGTTCGATTGCCCGCCGCGCCAAGCTCATAGGTGAACGACGACAGCGGCGAACTCGCTTTGGTCAACGACATCGACGTTAGCCGGTTGAGCGGGTTGTATTGGTAGCTCGTGTCCACTCCGTTCGGATACAGATAACCCGCAAGATTGCCGACATCGTCGTAACGATACGTTGTCATTCCGGTCGCCGCTCTCACGCCCGAGGCGTTGCCGGTCACGGTCGATAACCGGTTCAGCGAGTCGTAGCTGTAATCGACGGACGCTCCATTTGTGTTCGAGGATCGCAGCGTCAGCGCGTTCGATGCGGCGTCGTACGAGTACGAGAGCGTGCCTTCGGGCGTGGCCTTGGTCAACAACCGGCCGCGAGTGTCGTAGCCGTACGACGTCACCCCGTGCGCGTCGGTCATCGTCAGGCGGCGGCCAGTCGGCAAATAGGTGAACGTGATTGCCGGTGAGGCGAACGATACGTCGGGAGTCTTCGACAACAAACGGTTCATCGCGTCGTAAGCATAAGTCGTCGTCTTTGCGTTGAAGTCTCTGCGAGTCAGCAGATTCCCGGCCGAGTTGTAGGTGTAGGTCTCGACTTGACCCAGCGGCAGTGTCCGCCTCGTGCGCCGGCCCAGCTTGTCGTATTCAAACTTCGTGATTCGCCCCAGCGCGTCGGTCTGCGAAGTCTGATTGCCAAGCTCGTCGTAGCCGTACTGCGTGATCTGATTCAACGCGTCCGTCACCCTGATCAATCGCCCAAGAGCGTCGTAGCCGTACTGAGTGACTTTGCCCGCCTGATCTGTCTTTGAAATGACCCGGCCCAGCGCGTCGTAAGCCGTCTCATCAAACGTCGTGTCCGCGTAGATCACCTTCGTCCGCCGGTTCAACGCGTCGTATTCATAAGTCATCACGTGGCCGTTGGCGTCGGTCATCGAAGACTGGTTCCCGTTGTCATCGTAGCTGAACTGCGTCTCGTGATTCATCGCGTCGGTGATCTTCGAGCGCCGTCCCGAGCACCCGCAGTTCGCATCGTACTCATAAGTGGTCGTGTTCCCTCGACCGTCGGTCGTCGAAATCACCCGCCCGATCGCATCATAAGCCGTAGTCGTGAACGTACCGTCAATATAGGTTGTCTTCTTGAGCCGTCCAACTTCGTCGTACTCGAATTGCGTCACCCGGCCCGCTCGATCCGTTGAGGTCAATCGCCGGCCTTCCGCGTCATAAGTCGAGCTCTCCGAAGTCGTGTCCGGATAGACGGTCCGAGTCATCCTCCCCATCGCGTCGTACTCGAAGCTCGTCTGCCGCCCCAGTTGATCTATCGTCGCCACCTGCTGCCCGATCGTGTTGTAGCCGACTCGAGTCGATGTCCCGTCCGGATAGATCGTCTTCTTCAACCGGTTCTGCAGATCGTATTCAAACGTCGTCGTCAGTGTCTCGGTCGCCCCGCTCGCAAGCGTTCGCGTCGTCGTCTGGCTCACTCGATTCCCGTTTGCGTCGTATGCGTAACTGGTCGAGTGGCCGAGAGGGTCCGTTTCCCTGGTCGGGCTGCTAAACCCTGCATACTCATACCGCGTCACCTTGCCCAGCGCGTCGGTCATCGTGTCCCTCACCCCGCTTTGCAAGTACGTGAAGGATGTCGTGTTCCCAGCCGCGTCCTCGGTCGACAGCAGGTTCCCTTTGAGGTCATACTCGTTCGTCGTGACCCCGAGCTTCGGGTCGGTCACCGTCAGCACCTGGCGCAGATCGTTGTAGGTATATCGAGTGACGTTCCCGAGCGGGTCGGTCTGCGTCTCGACATCGTCTTTCGCATCGTAGGTGAACGTCGTCGTCTTCCCAAGCGCGTTTGTCTCGGTCAGCTTGTTGTCTCGATCGTCATACGTGTACGTAGTCGTGTTGTTCTGCGCGTCGGTCAGCGTCAACACGTTCCCGTTCGCGTCATACTCATAAGTGGTCGTGTGTCCCAGCCGATCGGTTATCTCTTCGTGATTCGCCGCCAGGTTGTGCGTGTAGTTGATGACATGCCCAAACGCGTCGGTGTGACTGAGCAGCCGTCCCTCCGCGTCGTACTCATTGCGAATCGGCTGAATCCCTCGCGGGTCGGCGATCGTCAACAGGCCGTGCGCCGCGTTGTAGCTGAAGTTGGTGGTCTCGCCCGCGCGGTCGGTGAAGCTCGCAAGGTCCCCGGCAAGGTTGAACGAATAGTTCAGCTCGCTGCCCGATGGATCGGTGATCCTGGTGATCCTTCCCGATGAATCGCGTGTGAACAGGATCGACTTGCCGGACGAATGAATGACGCCTGATGAATTGATCGTCAGGGTGTTTCCATTGGGGTCGGTCATCGCCGTAACGCCAAGCGTCTGATCGATCGTGTAGACGTACTTCTCGGCGGTCGTCAGTTGGAACCGCGTCGGGTTGTAGATGCGTTGATTGGTTAGATTCACCAGGTTGACCAGCCCCGGAACGGCGGCGTCGACGATCACGCTGTTGTTGCCGACTGCGGTGAGCGTCGCGCCTCCGGTCCCCGAGTCACCGGCTATCTGAACGTAACTCATCTCTGGGCCGGTGATCGGCGACGCGAGTTGACATTGCGGCGCAGGCACGGCGTTGAAGCGATACTGCTTGCCGTCTGGGAAAGTGATGGTTACGGTCTTTGGCCGAGTCGGCTCGAGGCAATACTTCGGAAGAACCCCCGGCGTGACAGTCTCATCCCACAGCTTGCCGAGTATGCCTGATTTCTCGACTCGCACGTTCTTGATCCCCAGCGTCCACCCTATTCCGAAGTCGCCCTGCCGTTTGTCGCGCGAGTCGTAGGTGCGAATGACTTGAATCGGCAACCCGGCCACGGGGATTGTCAGGTCGTTGAAAGAGAGCGTGAAGTTGCCGACTTTTTGCTGTCCCCGGACGGTGAGGGCGATCTGATCGACCGACGGGTTGCCTCCCGCATCACGCCCGGTCAGCCGAACCAGATACGTCCCGTTGAGCAACAGCGTCGGATCAAACGTGCCGATGGTGGCCGCGGTGACCGCGCCGCTGCCTGACGCAAAGGCCGTCCAGTTGTGAGCGAGAATGTCTTCGTCCGCGTCGAGCGCATACTCGAGCGTCCATGTTGACGCCCCGCCGCCGATCGTCGCCACAATCGGCGTTCGGGAAGTGATCACCGTGCCATCCGCGGGCGAGTCGATGTGAACCGTGACCGTCCCTCCGGGCGGCGGAGGCTCAGGGTTCACGGTCACCGCAACCTGCGAGATGACCGTGAACTCAGTGTCGCTCACTGTGAGTTGCAGAAGATAGGCGCCCGATCCCGGGAACGTCGCCTGAGTGGCCGTTTGATTGGGCGAAGAGAACGTAACCCCCGCGGGTCCGCCGGCCTGGCTCCACGTGATTGTGAGCACCGCGCCTTCGGGCAAGCCGTCGTCCTGGACCGAGCCGTTCAACGTCACAGTGGTTGTTGGCAGGGTGATCGTTTGATTCGGACCGGGGTTCACAACCGGAGCTTGATTTTCGGGCGGTTGCGGATTGAGTGTCACGTTGACCGTGGCGCTTGAAGACAACTCGCCGTCGCTTGCCGTCAGCTTTAACACGTAGCTTCCGACTGCCGGCAGCGTGACCTGAGTCGAGACCGCGTTTGCAACCGAGAACGTCGCCTGGGCCGGACCGCTGACCTGCGACCAGGACACGATCAGGTGCGAGCCCGCGGGCAGCCCGTCATCCACCGCCGCGCCGTTCAACGTGATCGCGTTGTAAGGCATGGTCGTCGTCTGGCTCATGCCCGCGCTGACGACAGGCGCCTGATTCACCGGAGGCGCCGCGGTGACCGTGACGGTGACGTCGCCCGCCGATGAGTACTGGGCGTCGCTCGCCTTCAGCCGAAGCACGTACACGCCCGCAGTCGAGAAGCTTGCAGTTGTTTGAGTCTCGCCGGGCGCCGAGAAGGTCACCGTGCCGGGTCCGCTGAGCTTCGACCAACTCCTGGTCACCGTCGAGCCGTCGTCGTCCTCGACCGTCGCGTTCAAGCTTGCGCTGGCCGGCAACTGGATCGACTGGTTCTCACCCGCGTTGACCCGCGGCTCCTGGTTCGCTCGGAACACGTTGACGTTGGTCGTTGCTGAGGCTGTCAGCTCGGAATCGCTGGCCGAGAGCTTGAGGGTGTTTGTGTTTCCAAATGTCGTGCTGTTTGGCTGAGTGTCGAACACCGCCGACGTAACCGTCTTCGAGGCGTCTTCGAAGACTACGTTTCCAATCAGGATCTGCCCCGTCCAGTTTGTTGTGAGCGTGCTGCCGGCGGGCAGGGCGTCGTCGCTGACGATCCCCTGAAGCTTGACCCCAACTCCTCCCAGCGCGCGGAGCACGACCTGATCGAAGTATGCGTCATTGGTGGTTCCGGCGGCGCGGGTGGCGATCAATCGAACGCGAACGAACCCCGTGCCCTCGGGCGCGGTGCGCGTGTCGGACAGCAGCGCCCAGTTGGCAGTCGAAACGATCGACCCGCTGTCCAGCGATGCAAGCACCAAGGAGTTGGTCGGGTCTCGATACTCGATGATGATTCGCGCGCTGTCGGCGGGCGATTCGTCTTTGGAGCGCACCCACGCGGTGAAGGCGAACTGCTGTCTGTGCGCGTTGATCGTGGCGGCCCACGCGGTCACGTTTACATCCTGCCGAAGCTCGCCCTCCGCGGACGAATCCGCGAAGAAGTATTTTGTTCCGTTGAAGGGCGCGGCTCCGGTTGCGGTGGTGCCTTGAAGCCACGTGCCCGATACGACTGTCCAGTTGGGAATCTGCCCGGAGACGAGCGCGGCTTCGTTGTCGCCGTTCAGTATCAGGTTGTCCTCGAAGTTGACGTTCCTGGAAGGGCCCGCGTCCACGAACGGCGCCTGGTTGGCGGTCGCGGCCCTGACGGTGACTGTCGTAGTCGAAGTGCTGGTGAGCTCCGAGTCGCCGGCCGCCAGCTGGAGCACATATGTTCCGGCGCTCGGGAACGTAGCATTCGTGACCGCAGAACTCGGGCTTGCGAACACGACGCCCGCCGGTCCGCTGATCTGGGTCCATGTCAAGGTGAGGGCGCCGCCCAGCGGCAAGCCGTCGTCGCTGGCCGCGCCGTTGAGCATCGCCGTGTTCGCGGGAAGAGTGATTGTCTGATTTGGTCCCGCGCTCACGGCGGGCGGTTGATTATCCGCTATTCCCCAGGTCTTGGCCGCGGTCACGCTGGTCCCCGCCGTCGTCGCGCGAACCAGATCGCTCCCCGGATTGGCGCCGGTGTAGCAGAACTGGGCCTGGCCATTCGAGTCGGTGACAGCCGAGCCGGTTGCCGGGTTGACTCCGGTCACCGCAAAGCTGACAAGCACTCCGGCGACCGGATTGTTGTTGAGATCGGTGACCGTCGTGGTGACGCAGGCCTGCGTGCCGGTCGGGTGGTTCGCCGATTGCGGCTCCAGCGCGACCTGAACGCTTATGAGCTGCGACGTGACGCACATTCCTCCGGGGAACGAGTATGCGTCGTCCTGCCCGAAGCCGTAGACCGAAACGCCGAATGGCGCGGGCCCAGCCAGCGTGTGAGTACCGGCCGCAACCGATATCCGTGCGCCCGAATAACCACTCTGCGCAATGGGGGTGAATGAGGAGGCGACTACGGCCGCCCCGTCCAGCGTGACGCTGCCGACTGCCGCGTTGGGCGCGACTATGTTGATGAAGTGCGCAGTGAATATTGTTTGGTCCGCGGTCCCCACCGTGTAGTGATCCAGGAACTGATCGAGGCCGGGCACGAGCAGCATCGACGGGTCATTGGAGCCCGGGTCGAAGCTGGTGCTGTTGTTGTACTGAGCGACCATCACCGGCTGGTCGGCGATTATGTGCGCCGGTCCGGCGAACAACAGCTCCGCGAACTCGCCGCGGTTGAGCGTCGCTACCCTCGCGCCGTTCAGGAAAACGTGCGTGTTATCGACCGACGCTATCGCGCGAACCGTGTCCGCGAGCCGGCTCGCCGACGGCATCAGCGCAAATGAGCGCGACCACGAGGCAACCGGCGGAAGCTGCTCGAAGATCGGGTTGGCGAACGGCTGGCTGCCGGGGATGTTGGCGCCCGTATGTCCCCCGTAAACAGTTATCGGCTTGTCGGCGACGATGGTGGTGCCACTCAGGTCCGACGGAAAGTTATCCGTGTCGATCAACTGATAAGTCTGGCCCTGGTTCATCGTGATCGTGTAGGGCGTCCCCGCGGTGTGCGTGCCGACCGTATCGGACGTCGTGATGGTGATCGTCGTATTGTTAGCGGTGGCGACAATGCCGAAGTCAGACGCGTTTTCAACGTCCACGTTCCTGTAGCCCAGCGTGATGTAATTGGTACCCAGACTCTGTGTCGGCAGAGCAAGGAAGCCGTCGCTGGCGAAGCTTTCCGCCTCGAGGCCGTAGACAGACACAGGAGCTTGCGCGGTTACGTGGACGCCTTTGTTCTGGATCGTGTCCGAGGCGTTGACCACGGCCGAGACGGGAACGGTTACCCTGGTAGCCACGCCCGGCTGAACCGTGAAATTTGCGTTGAACGGGACTCCCGGGGCGGAAATCGTTCCGGAGGTTGCCGTGTCGCCCGAGATGATCAGTTGAAGCGTTAAAGGATTAAAGCCCGCGTTGCCGGGGAACATCAGCCAGAAATCGACGCCGCGACTGTCCGAGGCGCAGCGCGTCACGCCTGGAGATCCAGCCACTTCGACTCCTGCGCCGCTTCCCAGATACAGTGTTTCCGGTTCAACTGATACAGATGCGACTGCCGAGGTGAGGCCGGGAGAGTAAGGAAGCGCAGCTTGAACGTCGCCGCTTGCGTTGCTGATTGCGGTTGCGGTAGCGCCTCCAAGCGCGAACGTGACGGTTCGTCCCGCGAGCGGCGCCTTGCTGAAGTCGTCGATGAGTTTCGCGCTAACGGTCACCGATCCGTTCTGAGAACCGTCGGCGAACATGCCGGTGAAGGCGGTGGGACGGCGGTTTACGACGTTGAGAGCGCTGCGCGAGGCAACTCCTCCATCCTTGTCGAACGCATTCAGCCTGGCGACATACAACCCGGGCAGTTGATAAGCGTGAGTTGACTGGGAGGCTTTGGCCGCGGTGCATTGCGAGATTTCGGTTCCGGAGCCGTCGCCATACGCCCAGTTGCACCGAAGCGACTGCGAGTCCGTAGCGCTCGGGTCGCTTAGCGAGGCCACGCTGGGCGTCCACGTCTGACCCCAAACCAGCGTCGCGCCCGGCGTCGCACCGATGGTTGGAGGCAGGTTGCGAACATCTATCGATTTGGTGATTTCGTAATGAAAGTCATTGGGATCGCCGATCGTAAGCTTCACCGGGAACGAGCCGTTGTCGCCGTAGATCAGGCTGGCATTGCTTCCGGTCGCGGAGCCCCCGACGTTCAGGTCCCACGTGCGCCGGGCATTAATCATCCTGGGAACGGACCGGTCGAACAGAGACACTCGATCGAGGGCTTCGCCGGGGCTCAGCGGCGTAGACGAGAAATCCGGGACCAGCGGCGCCAACGCGTGGTACAGAATCTGTGTGCTGGACGTCTGGCCGGCACTTGAAGTCACGGTCAATCTAACCGTGTAATCGCCCGGCTGCGCATAGACGTGACGCGCATCGCGGGCCGCGCTCGCGCCGCCATCGCCGAAGTCCCACGACCAGGATGTGATTGCGCCGCTCGAGATGGTCGAACGGTCCACGAAGCTCGCGTTGGTGCTGCCCATCTGCGGCGAGACGGCATAGAAGTTAAACAGCGCGATCTGGCTCGTGCTGCCGTAGTTGTCTCTGAGCAGCAGCTTTATGAAGCGCGCCGGGACCGGAGTAAAGGCGAACTCTTGTAGCGTCGCCGCGTTTTGAAGCGTTCCCGAGAAGACCGTCGTGAACGAGGCGTCATTGCTGTCGGTGGTCGACGCCAATATATCGAAGTTTTTGGCGCGGACCGTCGTGTCGCCGGTGCTGATGTTGTGGCCCGGCTCCAGCACTACGCGATCAATGATCCACGGGTCGTTACCTTGCAGTTGAAGAACCAGGTACTGATTCGCGTTCTGCCCGGCAGCGGAAAACCATGGGCCGTTGCCGGTGTCGACGTCCAGCGCAAGCGCCGCGGCCTCACTCGCCGTCGTTGACTGGCTCGAGAAATTCAGGAGCAAGGCGCCGTCCTGAGGAGGCTCGAGCACCTTCAGGTTGCTCACACCCACGAACCCGGTCCCGTAAGCCTGCGCGAAAAAGAACTGAACGTATTTGGCGTCAACTGGAGCGGCGAACAGGAACTCCTGAAGATTGTTCGTATTCTGCAGGGTTCCGCTGAATACAGTAGTGAACGCGCTGTCGTCGGCTGTGGTGGTGGAGACTCGAATTTCGAAATCCTTCGGAGCGCTCACGCTGCCGCCGGTTGAAGGTTGTATCCGAACGCCGTAGATCGAGTGGACCCGGCCGCCGGTCAGTCGGATCTTTATGAACTGATTGGTGGTCTGGGTCGACGCGGAGGTCCAGACATTGGTCGTGTCGGGATCGATCGTCCTGTCGGGCAGTCCGAAAATGCTGCCGGCGGACGAGAAACCCACAACCCCGCCTGCCTCGCTTGCGATAACGTCGAAGAATAAGGTGCTCGGGCTCAAGTTGGTGTCGCCTCCGGGGAGCGGCATGTATTTGACATAACGAGCCTGAACCGGACCTCCGGGGAAAAGGAAAGCTGTGACCGGCGCATTGGAGTTGTTTACTCCGGTTAGAACTCGAGTGAACGCGGTGGCATCGGTCGTCGTCGAGGATACCCAAACCTCAAAGTTCTTGACGCTGCCCGACAGCCTGACTCCCTCGATGGTGTACAGCCTGCCGCCGGCAAGCTCGATCGTAACGAACTTGTCTTCGTCGGCGCTGGGGCGCCAGCCGTCGGTGCCGTTGTTGAACGTTATGATGTCATTGACGGAGCTCCCGCCGGGATCGTCCGACGCCGCGACGATTCGTCCTCCGTTGACCGCAAGCGAGGGCGACTCGGCTCTCGCTACGTTGTTTGAAGCAGCGAGCGTGACCACGCTATCGTGGCTTCCCGCGGTCAAGACATTGAGGGTCTGGATCACCAGCGAGCCTCCACCGTAGTTGTCGCGAGCAATGAACTTTGCGAAGCGGGCGCGAACCGGCCCGCTCGGAAGCACGAATTCCTGCAAGCTGCCGGTGGTCGTATACACGCCGCTAAGAACGGAGACGAAATCCGCATCGTTTGACGTCTGGGATAAGAGCACCTCGAAGTTCTTGACCGCGAAAGTCGATTGCGGCGCCTGTACCTGCACTCGCTCGACGAACTGCTCGCCCCCGGTGAACTGGGCGGTCACGAATTGGTTAGTGGTTTGCGGTGGATTCCAGACGCTTTGAGCGTTGTTATCCAAAAGGTTGGCAGGCGTCGATCCTCCTAGCCACCCCGATGACGCCAGCACGGTGGCCGGCACGTGCATCGGGACTCCGGCGACAGTGAACGAAGCCACGGGCGGCGGTGGGGCGGGCTGTACCGTGACCGTTACGTCGTCGCTTGCGCTCAAATCCGAATCGGTCGCGGTGAGCCGGAGTACATACGTTCCCGGCGTGTCAAACGTCGCAGTCGTCTGAGCGGAACTTGGGCTTGCAAACGTGACCGTTCCGGGTCCGCTCACTTTGGTCCAGCTTACGGCTAGTGTTGACCCTTGCGGCAACCCGTCATCGGTCGCTGTTCCGTTGAGCGTCGCCGAAGCTGGTAGAGTTATCGTCAGGTCCGGACCGGAATCTGCAACCGGGGCGTGATTCTCAGCGATGACTGTCACCGTCGCGTCGTCGCTCGTGCTTAACGCCGAGTCGCTCGCGATGAGCCGCAAGCCGTACGTGCCCGCCGCGCTGAATCCGGCGGTTGTCGCAGCTTGATTGGCGTTGGCGAACGTGACCGTTCCGGGTCCGCTCACCTTGATCCAGCCTACGGTTAGTGTTGACCCTTGCGGCAACCCGTCATCGGTCGCGCTCCCGTCCAGAATCGCCTCGGCCGGGAGCGTTATGGTCTGATCCGGCCCGGCGGCGACCACGGGCGGCGCATTGACCGGGGCCGGATTAACCGTAATCGTCAAATCGTCGCTTCCCGTCAACTCGGAGTCGTCGGCGGTCAGTCGGAGCACGTAGGCGCCCGGCTCACTGAAGGTCGCCGTGGTCCCGAGCGCCGCTCACCTTGCTCCAGGTCGTCGTCAGAGCGGCGCCGGTCGGGAGCCCGTCGTCGGTCGCGGTCCCGGCGAGCGACGCGGTCGCCGGCAGGGTAATAGTCTGATCCGGGCCTGCGTCCACTGTCGGGTTTTGATTGGGATCACGGCACAGCTCGCCCGCTATCGAGGTATACAGGCCGCTGAGGTCGGCAGACGAGGGCGCGTAGTAATAGTCGTTTGGCGAGGAGACGACGCTCAACATCTGGGGGTTGTTCGCCTCTCCGAGGCCAATCGCGATGATCCTGGTGCCGCCCGCTTTCGCCGCATTCGCCGCCGCGATTGGGTCGCCGACGGTGTTGGCGCCGTCGGTCAGCAACACGATGATCGGCAGCGAGCCGCTTTGATGCCGCGGGCTGGTCAGTTCGTTTTGAGCCGCCGTGATTCCGCCGCCTATGTTTGTGCCGCCGCCGGTCACAATCGCATCGATGCTCGATTTGATGCTGGCCGCGTTGTGACTCAACTGGTGATCCAGCGTTCCCGTGTCCGAAAAGGACGCTACTCCGGCCTGATCGGTCGCCAGCGACATGCTGTCGACGAATCCTTTCGCCGCGGCTTTCGCATCGGTGATGCGCTGCCCCGCCATCGATCCCGACCGATCTATCACTACCAGAACATCGACGGCCGCTTCGCCGAGGCACAAGGGGGTCGCCGAGTTCGCCCACTCAACCGCGCTCACAAACAGCCGCCAGCCGCCCTAGGTTGCGACGCTTCCAAGCGTCTCCCCGAAGAAGAGCCCCACACGGCGTCCGGGCGCGGTCAGACCTACCATGGAGGCGCCCTCGGCGTAGCCGAAAAGCGCGATCTTGGAATTGTCTGACGCGATCGCGGCAACCTTTGCCGCCGACGAAGATGGTTTGCCCCACCCGATCGTCGTTCCGCTCATGCTGATCGTCACGGTCCCAGTGAGACCCCCTGCCAGGGCGTGGGCGCTGTCCACTATGCTGACCGTTGTCTGAGAAGCGGCCGAGCCGAAGTCGGCGCCGCCGGTCGCGCCGGTCATCTTCATGTCGTCGAACAGATCGGGTTCGGCTACTACCACCGGGGCCGCGACATCTCGCATCTTGGTGTTGACGTCCGCGCCAGTAACGCTGGCCGAAACAACCACCAGGTTCTTTCGCGCGGCATCTGAGGCGGTTACCGCCGCGCCGGTCGATACCGTGACTGTGAAACCTCGGCCTTCGAGCTGCTTCTTGATCTCCGAGTCGCTCGCGCTGAGCGTCAACGAGCCAGTCACGAACAAACACTGGCGATGGACCCGCTTGACGGACCAGTCGACCGCCCCGTCGAACAGTTTCCAGCCATCGGCGGTCAGATTCTGCGGGACGGTGTCGCTCAGGAAGACCCCGACCCGGCGAGCGGGCGCCACCTGGCCCACCATCGTCGCCCCGTTCTCATAAGCGAAGATCGTGGCCCTGGCTGAATTGCTCGACAGAGTCGCTATTTTTTGGGCGTACGGGCTCGGTACTCCCCAGGAAAATGTGTCGCCGGTTGAGACGACGGCTACGCTGCCGCTGAGCCCGCTGGCAATCGAGTGACTTGCGTCGACTATCTGAATGACGGACTGTCCCGTTGTCGAGCCAAAGTCAGTACTTTTTGTGCCGGTCATCTTCATGTCATCAAACAACGCGCTCTCATAAACGATGACCGGCACTGTGACGTCGCGGAATTTTGTGTTCACCTGTGAGGGGTTTACCGTCGACGAGATGACGATGAGGTTCGTGCTGTTGGCGTCGGTGGTTGCCGAGTTGTTCGCTGATTTGACGGTGACGCTGTAGCCGAGGCCTTCGAGCCTGCTCTTGACGGCCGCGTCGCTGGTTGTGAGTGATGTTGAGCCGACAACGAACAGCGCCAACGGTTGGACAGCCATGGTCCCGACCAGTGCGGAAGGACCCGCTTTCTCTGAGACGGGGAGCTCTCGAGTTATTGGGGATCGGTGCTGTGCCGATTCGTCCGGCTGCCCTCGTTTGCCGTCGCGGTCGGGCGCGAACGCCTGTAGGGACGCCGCTTGAAGGGCTAGAACGAAGATTAACAGACGAGCGGTAGCTTGAGAGGTGGATTTCGCGAGACAACCCAACGCAGATGCGTCCATAGGATAACCCCTCCACCGCTCTGGACAGGGTGCACGAAATCTGTCGAAGCCAAGCGCACTGAATCGGTCGGTGCGTCAGGCCGTGAAAGTTACGAGATTGAAGTGTCTAAGGCCTGTAGCTTTGCTATCGAACCGGGACGGCGTAAAGAGTATCACAAAATTTCGAAGCGTCAACAATAATCTTCAAAGACTAGTCTTCAAGATCTTTCGAGTGAGACCTTACGCTTCTAATCCATTGTTTGTTGCCTTTTTCGAGTCTGTCGGGCACCTTTGAACCAAGTTTGCTCGCACTGAACAAGGCTCGTGAAACGTAGACGTGTGCAGCCCGTGTTCGCTGATACACACTCCTTAGAGTCTTGGTAGTCGATGAGTCTTTCGATCTGACCCGGTCCGTATTTCGACAAGAATGGTATATTGAAACATGTCGACATGAGTCAGAACTGAGACGGCGTTCAGGGCCTGACAAGCAGTTTGAGCGGACCGCGCTTCGCGCAACGTCATTAGGTGAGGAGCGTAGGTAATGTCAATTCAGACAAGGGTCTGCCCGGGATGTGGGCTCGAGATGCCGCTGAGCGAGCGGACCTACGATCGCAAGTTTCACGCATCGGCAGAGTGCTGGTCAGTGTTCGAGGAGGTGCTTGCTGCCGAGTTCCAGGATCCTGTTCTCTTCGGACAGGTGCACCAGCTCACCGTGGATACGTATGCTGTTCAGCATGCCGGAGGCCAGCATCCAGACAAGTCTGTTTGCGTTCATCTCGTAGGGCTGCACCTCGTGATCGAGCAAAAGCTGGCGCCGGTCGAGGTGTCGCCGCTACTTCAACGCCTTGTAAGCGGTACGAGTTGGCCGCATCTCGATCCTCCCGCGGAGCGCGCATCCCTTACAGTCTGCGACGTTGCTCTTGCCGATTCGTCTCAGACGCACGCGCAGCGCGTCCGGGAGTGGGCTGCGGAGGTCTGGCGCACCTGGAGGCCGCACCACGGCGTTGCACGTGAACTCGCCAGGGACGTGTCCGGCCGTCAACTCGGGGGGAGGATGTGAGGGTTATGGCTGGAAGGTGAAAATGGGCCGCGGCTTAAGAAGGATGATCTACCGAAAGCATCATCACCGGCCGCTTCAAGCGGTTTTGCAAGACTATCAGTCCTATCACGAACGTGTCGTCGCCCTCATCGAGTCGCTCTCGGACATCGACCTAGTAACGCTGGGGCGATTCTCGTGGACCGGCCCTTCGTGGACGCTGAGCGACTATTTGCGAGCGAGTACGGCCGCGCATTATCTGTGGGCTCGTACGCGCATTCGGCGCTGGTTGCGTGCTCAGGCGAAGGTGAAGTGAGTGCGAGGCACGAAGTCACAATTATCGAAATGGGGGATTTGACAGGAGACCGGTGTGGGCCGCCGTTTTCGAGGCATTCGCCAGTGAATGCTGACATATACGCATCTCTTCTGTTAGACTCTCTCCTCAATTAGGACCTCATCGTTTTGGAGAAACCTATGAAGCTTATCAAGATCATTGGTGCGGTCGCTCTTGTGGCGCTGCTTATCACCGTGGCTTCGGCGCGACAGAAGCCGGCTCCCGCCCAGCCGAACTCGGGAGCCGCGCCGTCAGGGCCCGCTCCAGAGCTCGTGATTGAGTCGTTCACTCACGATTTCGGCGAAGTGAAAGCGGGGACCCCGCTGCGCTACGCGTTCATAGTTAAAAATAAGGGCACCGCCGACCTTCAAATTACCGGCGTCTCCCCTGGCTGAGGATGCACGAAAGGCGACTTTGACAAAGTCGTGCCTCCTGGTAAGGAGGGAAAGATCGAACTGGCGGTCGAGCACACGGAAGGTTACTCGGGTGAAACCGCCAAGTCCGCTCACGTAACCACGAACGATCCCAAGCAGCCGAGTTTTAACCTGGTCCTGCGAGCGCGCTTCAAAGTCGAAGCGCCAATCGGAGCAAAGCCCGAGCCCCCGCTGAACCCCAACGTGGTCTTCAATGTTGAACCCGGTGACCACTGGATCACGAGTGCCTTGGTCGGTAGCAGCGCGGCGAACTACTTTTATCTCTACAATCCTCAGCCGACGCCGTTTCACATCAAGAACGTGATCCCCGACGGCTCAAACTTCATCGTAACGCTTCAGACCGTTCAGGATGGCAAGCGTTACGAACTAAAGGTGGCGAGCAACCCCGCCCTCAAGCCCGGGCACTACGTGCAAACGCTGAAGCTCGCGACTGACAGCCCTGTACAACCCGAGGTATCAATCAACCTCGACTTGACGGTCATTCCGAAAGTGTTCGCCTCACCCCAGGCGATAACCATGCCGATGCTGCCCGCTGCGTCCGACTTGTCGAAAATCAGCTGGCCATCGATTTATGTTCGGAAGCTGAGGGAGGGGGGCTTGCAGATCAAGAGTTATACTTCGACGGTTCCATTCGTCAAGCTGCAGCTGCTGACGGAAACCGAGGGGCAGGTCTACAAGATCAACCTGGCCCTCGACAGCTCAAAGATAAAACCCGGCGAGTTCAAGGGTAAGATCCGCATAGAGACAAACGATCTCGACGTGCCGGTCATCGAGATTCCGGTGCAGGCTTCTTTCAAATGAACCAGATGATTCAGCGCAGGGCCGTCGATCGGCCCTGCGCCGCTCCTCCGCCACGCCCTTCAATCTAGCAAGTCGAAAAAGCTACGCGTTCGTTCCGCTATATCACGCGCGGTCAGAAGGTCGGAGATAACTGCAACGCTGCTCGCTCCTGCTTCGATCACCGAGCGAGCCATATCGAGCGTGATTCCTCCGATCGCAACCAGCGGTTTTTTGATCAGGCGTTTCACGTCCGTAATGACCTCTAGCCCGACTGAGGCATCCGGGCGTTCTTTAGTAGACGTTTGAAAGATCGGTCCAATCGCGATGTAGTCGACGGGCGCGGAGTTGGCTGCCAGAGCCTGTTTCACGGTATGTGTTGAATAGCCGATTATGCGGCTCTCGCCCAGCAATAATCGCGCTCGGTCAGGAGGGAGGTCGCCTTGTCCGAGGTGGACTCCATCGGCCTTGACCGCAATCGCGATGTCCACACGATCATTTATAACAATCCGAACCCCGCGTCTCCTGGCGACATCCATCGCGTCGAGCGCTTCGCGGTAAAACTCTCGCGGGTAGGCTCGCTTCTCGCGCAACTGAATGAGCGATGCGCCGCCATCGGCGAGACGTTCAACCTGCTCGGCGTGTGAAAGCCTGCATATCAGGGTATCGGTGATTGGATACAGTCTCGGGAGCGCGAAGGATGACATTTAGCTTGAGATTAATCCGCCAGCCGCTTGAAAACAGCCGGTCTGCTGGGTATTGGTTGCTACTCTCCAGCGTGCTGCGCAGCCTGTTGATTTCCCTTTCGCGCCGCGCGGTGAGGGCTGTTGAACCGTTCCATAAACCTGGTCGACAGATTCCCTTCGATGAAATCGGGTTCCGCAAGTATTCGCTGATGCAGAAGGACGGAGGTTTCAATTCCTTCAACGATGAACGCCTCCAGCGCCCGTCGCATTCGCGCGATAGCCATATCGCGCGTCCGGTGGTGAACGATCAGCTTGGCGATCAGCGAGTCGTAATGCGGAGGCACGAACCAGCCTGGATACGCCGCCGTGTCTACGCGAACACCCGGCCCACCCGGCAGGTTCAATGCGGTGATCAGCCCAGGACTCGGCGCGTGTGTGACCGGAGATTCGGCGTTGATGCGGCATTCGATCGCGTGTCCGCTAAAGACTATGTCGTCTTGATCGAACTCGAGGCGCTCCCCGGCAGCAATCAGTATTTGTTCGCGAACCAAATCAGTGTTGGTGACGAACTCCGTAACGGGATGCTCCACCTGTATGCGTGTGTTCATCTCCATAAAGAAGAAGTTCCTGTTCTCGTCCAACAAAAACTCCATCGTTCCCGCGTTGACGTAGCCGATCTCCCTGCAGGCACGAACGGCCATTTCTCCCATCGCGCGGCGGAGCTCAGGCGTGAGAGCGGGCGACGGCGACTCTTCGATGAGCTTTTGATGCCGCCGTTGAATCGAGCACTCCCGCTCGCCCAGGTGCACGGCGTTGCCGTGTTGATCGCACAAGATCTGAATCTCGATGTGGCGAGCGGTCTCAATGTACTTCTCGATGTAAACCGAAGGGTTTCCGAACGCGAGCGCCGCCTCTTGCTGAGCAGCGGGCAGCGCCGCCAGCAGCTCTTCGCGATTCCGCACTATTCGCATGCCGCGGCCGCCGCCCCCAGCCGCTGCTTTCACAATTACCGGATACCCGACGCCAGCAGCTACGCGCTCGCCCTGGTCTTCATCTTCGATCACGCCATCGTATCCGGGAGTAATCGGAAGACCGGCGGCCTTCATCGCGGCGCGCGCTTGCGCCTTGTCTCCCATGAGCTGAATAGCGGCAGAGCTGGGTCCGATGAACGTTAGGTTGCAAGCTTCGCATACCTCGGCGAAATGCGCGTTTTCGGCGAGAAAGCCGTAACCCGGATGAATTGCGTCGACGTTCGTCAGCTCGGCGGCGGAAATTACCGCAGGAATATTCAAGTAGCTTTTCGATGAGGGGGCCGGCCCGATACAAATGGCCTCGTCGGCAAACCGCACGTGCAGAGAGTCGCGGTCCGCCTCCGAATGGACAGCGACCGTGCGAACACCTAGCTCCTTGCAAGCCCATATGATCCGGGTCGCAATCTCACCACGGTTTGCGATGAGTATTTTCTTGAACATCAATCGTCAACTGATCATTTTCGTCATTTATCATCATCTCTGACAAACGACTGGTGAAGATCAGGTCCTGACCCCGAACAACGGCTGCCCGTATTCAACCGGTTGACCGTTCTCTGCGTAGACTTTGACGATTTCGCCACCGACTTCGGCCTGAATCTCATTCATCAGCTTCATCGCTTCAATTATGCACACTACAGTATCAGGCTCGATCTGGGCTCCGATCGTCACAAACGGTTCCGAGTTGGGAGAAGGCGCTCGATAAAAGGTTCCGACTATGGGCGACTTTATCACGTGAAGATCCGGTTCTGCCTCAACAGCCCCAGCGTCGCCGGCGGGCTCTGAACCAGTCGTGCGCGACGCAGCAGCGGTAGCGGCCTCGGCCTCGATCAGCGCGCGCTGCCCAACTGAAGCCCGGATCTCCGGCGTGGCGGGGAGAGCGGACGAGATTATGACTGGAGCAGGCGAAAGCTGGGTGACCTGCGGCGGGGACTCTTTGAACCGGCTGATGCGCAGGCGAAAGCCTTGCCGTTCGATTTCAAACTCCGCGAACCCCTTGTCGCTGACGAGCTCGATCAGGTCCTTGATTTCCTTAAGGTTCATCCTCGCCTCCTCGCATCAACCCTGTACCGGTGGCCGCGCCGTCAATATACGCGAAAGCCTCAACCGTTGACGGCTGAGGCTCAAATCTTCCCTAAAATGGCACGGTTACTCGCTGGCGACCTTCTTACCACCGCGTGTCTTCGGCTTAGGGTTGTCGGCATCCGAGTCCGTCTTCTTTGACGACTTCTGATTCGACTTACCGGAAGCGGCGGGCTTCGCCGACCTCCCGGCCGGTTTCTGTTCGCCTGTTTCTTTGGCGTCCGATCCGCCTTCCCTCTTGCGCCTTCCGAAAAGCCGCCGTCCTTTTTTCTTCTCGTCCTTCTTCTCTTCCGCGTGAGGCTGCTTGGTCTCGCTTCCGATCAATTCGATCAGCGCCATCTCGGCGCCGTCACCCCTGCGAGCGCCGAGCTTCAAGATTCGAGTATAGCCGCCCGGCCTCTCGGCGTATCGCGAAGCGACTTCATCGAAGAGTTTGTCAAGTGCGGCTACGCCCGCGGTCCGCGGAGCGCGTGGCCTCTTGTACCCGCCGTCGGGAAGTCGATTTGTGTTCCCGCTGAAGAAGTACGCGGCCGCGAGTCTCCGCTTGTGAAGCGCCGCCTCTGGCACCTCGGCGGCGAGCGCGCGCTTACCAAGCGTTATGGCGCGCTCAGCGAACGGTCGGAGTTCTTTCGCCTTCGGCAGGGTGGTTATCAGGCGCTCGTGGGTGATCAGCGAAGTGCAGAGATTGCGGAGCAAAGCCAATCGGTGCTCTGTCTTTCGTCCAAGTTTTCTGTGAGCTACTCTATGTCGCATGTCGAAACCTTTTGAACCTCGATCGACGGCGCACCCTGGCAGGACATCGCTCGTCGTTCATCATCTATGAAGCGCCGGCTTCCTCGACCAACCGTCCTTGCTCATCGAACTTCATCCCGAGGTGCAATCCCATCGAAGAGAGGATCTCTTTGATCTCGTTGAGCGACTTGCGACCAAAGTTCTTGGTTTTGAGCATATCGGGCTCAGATTTCTGCACGAGTTCGCGGATGGTTCGGATGTCAGCGTTCTTGAGGCAATTGTAGGAGCGCACCGACAGTTCGAGCTCATCGACCGAGCGATCGAGATTCTCGTTGAAGGTTATGCGAGCAGCTTCCTCGCTGTCGGCCTCCGCAAGCTCCGGCTCTTCTTCAAAGCTGATGAAGATCTGCATGTGGTCCTTGATCAGCTTCGCTGCGAGCCCAACCGCGTTCTCAGGCTTAACGGAGCCGTTCGTCCATACCTCCAGAGTCAGCTTGTCATAGTCCGTGTCTTGGCCGAGCCGAGCGGAGTCGACGGCGTAGTTGACCTTCTTAACCGGGGAATGTACCGAGTCAATCGGAATGTATCCTACTGCGAGGTCTTCGTCGAAGTTGCGCTCCGCGGAGACGTAGCCCCTGCCCCGCTTCAGCCGCATCTCGATTACCAGAGATCCGCCTTCGGAGATCGTTGCTATATGGACATTGGGGTCGAGGATCTCGACCTCGGCGTCGGTCTCGATTTCGCCCGACAGCATTTCTCCCGGGACGTTGCGTTCGACGCGAAGGGTTTTTGGCCCGGCGCCGTGCAGTTTAAAAGGAATTCGTTTGAGGTTGAGAATAATATCGGTAGCGTCTTCGACGACACCGGGTATCGAGGAGAATTCGTGCAGCACGCCCTCGATCTTGACGGCGGTAATGGCTGCGCCCTCGATTGACGACAAGAGCGCGCGCCGCAGACAGTTACCTATTGTCGTACCGAACCCGCGCTCAAAAGGCTGAGCGTAGAATTTGGCATACCGCCCTGTGGCTGTTTCACCTTCGCACGCGAGGCGCTTCGGCCTCTGAAAGCCAATCATGAATTGAGTTTCTGTTCCGTCCATCGCTTCCTCTCAAGAAAGGCCAGGTTTTCGAAGCCAGCCTTCACTCGGGGCACTGAACTTCAGGCCCGGCTTTCCAGCTCCAGCTTGATTACTTCGAATAGAGTTCGACGATAAGCTGTTCGTTGATATTCTGACCGACATCTTCGCGCCGGGGCAGAGCAATAACACGTCCGCGCATGTCGTCCGGCGAAATCACTTCGAGCCAGCTAGGCCGACCTCGGCCAGAGGCGGTTTGAAACGCGCTCTGGATGTGAATGTTCGAGCGGCTTCCTTCCCGGACAGAGATCTCGTCTCCGACCTTTACCTGAAAGCTGGGGATATCAACCTTGCGTCCATTAACCAGAACATGTCCGTGTGTGACGAACTGGCGTGCTTGCGCCCGCGACGTTGCGTAACCGAGTCGATAAACGACGTTGTCCAACCGGCGTTCCAAAAGCGAGAGCAGGTTCTCGCCGGTTACACCTTTCATTCGCACCGCCTTCTGGAAGTAGAGGCGGAACTGCCGCTCCAACATTCCATAAATGCGTTTGACCTTCTGCTTTTCGCGCAACTGTTCGCCGTAGCCTATGAGCTTCGCTCGGCGAATGTTTCGTCCGTGTTGACCAGGCGGCTGGGTCCCGCGTTTCTCAATCGGGCAGCTAGGCTTGTAGCATCGCTCGCCCTTCAAAAACAGCTTCATTCCTTCCCGGCGGCACAACCTGCACACCGGACCGCGATATCTTGCCAATTGCGATTCCTCCGTCTACCGTCTCAATGCGAATCGTCAGCTTTGCGCGATGAGACTGGCAAAAGTTTACAGGTGAAATCCGGTTTTCGGTTTCCCGTCTCTGGTTCCTCACTCAGTCAACCAGGACCTGAAAACTGCAAAACTGGAGACTTCCATCACCCTTCTTCCTTTAAAACGCTGTGACAGACGCTATGGACTGTCACCGCCAGCGGATCATTCCGCTCGCGTTTGCAGTTGTTTCATTTCAACTGATCAAACTCTGCGGCGCTTGGGCGGGCGACACCCGTTGTGCGGAATCGGAGTCACATCTCGAATGAGGCGGACCTCGATGCCGGCCGACTGAATAGCTCGAACCGCGGACTCGCGTCCGGAGCCCGGCCCCTTCACCCTCACTTCACAGGTCTGCATGCCGAGTTCGCGCGCAGCCTGGGCAGCCCGCATGGCCGCTTGCTGAGCCGCGAACGGCGTTCCCTTGCGGGATCCATGAAAGCCCAGCGCGCCAGCCGAAGACTGACTGACAAGATTGCCTTCAAGGTCTGTAATAGCCACGAGTGTATTATTAAAGCTCGCCTGGATGTGCACGATACCCTGCGGCACCAACCGCCGCTCCTTGCGCTTGAACGTCTTCTTCTTTCCGGTCTTTGCTTGTGCTTTTGCCATAGTTCTCGTGATCCGTGAAGGGTAATACGTGAAAGAGGCCCGCTCGGTCACGGATCACGTTCACGCATCAACTCTTACTTCTTGCCCGGCGCCTTCTTCTTCGCCACCGTCATGCGGCGTGGTCCCTTACGCGTTCGAGCGTTCGTATGTGTTCGCTGACCTCGAACGGGCAGCCCTCGCCGGTGCCGCAATCCGCGATAGCAGCCGATGTCCATCAGTCGCTTGATGTCCATCTGGATCTGCTTGCGCAAGTCGCCTTCGACGCCGCCCTGTTGATCAAGCACCGTACGAATGCGATTGACCTCTTCTTCGGTCAGCTCGCGGATGCGCTTGTCGGCGCTAACGCCGGCCTCCCCCAGCACCTTATTCGCCCGGGAGCGGCCAATGCCGTAGATGTAAGTCAGACCGATTTCAGCTCGCTTGTTAGCTGGCAGGTCGACGCCCGCGATGCGTGCCATTGCTCCTCCGTATGCCGTTCTAACCCTGTCGCTGTTTGTGCTTAGGGTTGGTGCAAATAACCCTAACCACACCTCTGCGATGAATGATCTTGCAGTTGTCGCACATCTTCTTTACCGATGCCCTGACTTTCATTACTTGCTCTTCCTTACCGTGTTGCGGTGAGTATGTTGCGAACTTGACTCGCGCGACAAACGGTTATTCTAACATCGGCCTTCGGATCGAGCAACCCGCACCGCTGCGCTGGGCAACTCGACACGATTCAACCTAACGAACCGCCATTATTGAGCAGTGTGAGTATCTGAGGCCCGTCCTGGGTCACCGCAACCGTGTGCTCGAAGTGCGCCGACGGCTGGCCGTCCATGGTTATCACCGTCCATCCATCCGAAAGCACCTTCACATCCTCGTGCCCTAGATTGATCATCGGCTCGATTGCAATCACGAGCCCCTCGCGCAATACTGGGCCGGTCCCCGGCTTACCATAATTCGGCACCTGGGGCTCTTCGTGCATCGCGCGTCCGACGCCGTGCCCGCAATAGTTCTTCACAACCGAATAACCGAGCGGCTCGACATACGACTGCACGGCATTGCACACATCGCCGAGCCGATTCCCGACTCGACATTTTTCGATCGCCTTATAAAGCGACCGCTGTGTTGCTTCCAGCAGCCGCTTGACCGCATCACTGACCGTGCCCACCGGAACCGTGACAGCCGCGTCGCCAACATACCCCATATAAGTCGCGCCGCAGTCTATGCCGACTATGTCTCCGTCTCGCAGCTTGCGTTTGCTCGGTATCCCGTGGACGACCTCGTCGTTTATCGAGGCGCAAATAGAGCTGGGGTATCCGTGGTATCCCTTGAAGGTCGGATATGCGCCGGCGCCCACAATCATACGCTCAGCCTCGTGATCCAGGTCGCGAGTAGTCACGCCAGGTTCGATAATTTCCGACAAACGCTTCAGCACTTCGGCGACTATTCCGCCAGCAACTCGCATCTTCTCGATCTCGGATTTGGACTTGCGAATTATCATAGTAACTCACATCGCGAACGCTTAGTTCGCGTCCAATGCAACGCGTTTGCCCAATGTCGCCACAACTCGCGCAAACACTTCTTCGAGAGGCCCTGTACCATCCACTCTGCGCAAACGATCAGACTCGGCGTAGTGGTCGAGCAGCGGACGGGTCTTCTCGTCGTAAAGCGCAAGCCGTTGAGCGATGGCTTCCTCGTTATCATCCGACCGCTCGAATAGCGGTTGACCGTCCAAATCGCAGACCCCTTCGGTCCTGCTCGGATTGAAGTAGATGTTATAGATCGCGCCACAGGCGCTGCAGGTTCGCCGGCCCGCTAACCTCTTGAACAACAACTCGCGCGGCACCTCTATACTAATCACGTTGATCCGATGGCCGAGCTGTTCGGCGATCGACTCTAGTAATCGAACCTGAGGAAGCGTTCTTGGAAACCCGTCCAGGATGCAGCCCCGCTCGCAGTCCGATCTGCTCAGACGCGTCTTCACAACTTCCGCGAGGATATCGTCCGAAACAAGTTGCCCAGCCGCCTGAACCTCCCGAACCTGCCGCCCGAGGGCTGTATCCGTTGAGGCTATTTCGCGCAGAATATCTCCTGTCGCGACTAAGGGGAGCTTCAATCGTTCGGCAAGCAAATGTGCCTGAGTGCCCTTACCCGCGCCCTGCGGCCCCATCAAGACGATGATGTCAGGCATGTCTGCCTCAATAGCCGCGCCGACCGCGCAGCCTCCGGCCTCGCGGACCAGTAAATCCATCGTAGTGTCGCATAATGAGCTGCGATTCGACCTGATTCATGGTGTCCATGGCCACGCCGATCACGATCAGCAAGCTGGTTCCCCCGAAGTAGAAGTTGACGCCGATTCCGGTTGTCAGCCACGAAGTCAGCGGGTTGGAGCGAAACACATTGTCGATGGCCGGTCCGATAAACGGCAGGTATTGAAACTGAAACCCTTGAAGCAGGAACTGGGGCAGCAGCGCAACCAACGCCAGATATACCGCACCGACCGTCGTCAGCCGTGTCAGTATTTCATTCAAATGATCCGACGTTCGCTTGCCTGGTCGTATCCCAGGAATGAATGCTCCATTCTTGCGCAAGTTATTCGCGACTTCGTCGGTGTTAAATATGATCGAGACGTAGAAGAAGGTGAAAAAGATTATCGCCGCTGAATAGATCAGGTAATGCAGCGGATGCCCCTGACCGCCGATCTCGACCGCGAACCTCGCCAGCCACGCGCGCCAACCGGTCGTCTGTGTCGGGTCCGTTCCAATGAAACCCAGAATCGTCTGTGGGAACGCCAGGATCGACGAGGCGAATATCACCGGGATTACGCCGCCCATATTGACCTTCAGCGGCATGTGGGTCTGTTGCTGCGGTATCGACTGGCGCCCGACCATACGCCTCGCGTGATTGATGGGCACCTTTCGAAACCCTCGCTCCACGAAGACGATAGCGGCCATCACAAGGGTCATTGCAACGAACAACGCGATTACACCCAGCGCCGTGCCCGTTCCGCCGGAGATCAGCTTCTCGTACATAGTCTGAGCCGCGGAGGGCAGCCTGAGCACGATGCCCGCGAAGATTATCAAGCTTATTCCGTTCCCCACTCCGCGTTCGGTTATCTGCTCACCCAGCCACATTATGAAGGTCGTGCCGGTTGCGAGCGTCAACATGGTCATCGCGACAAAAGGAACACCCGGGCTGCGAACGAGAGAACCGGTAGCCGTCTGCTGGTTTTGGAGCCAATACGCGATTCCGAACGATTGCACCGCGCAAAGAACAACCGTGAGATAGCGAGTGTATTGAGTGATCTTTCTTCGCCCGAGCTCGCCTTCCTCCTGAAGCGCTTTGAGCTTTGGGCTCACAACGGTCATCAACTGAAGTATGATCGACGCAGTAATGTAGGGCGTGATACCCAGCGCGAAGATCGAAACAACTTTGAAGTTGCCGCCCGAGAACAGGTCCATCACGCCCGCAAGACTGCGTTGCAGGTCACCGGTGTTCCACAACGCGGCGAGAGCGTCAGGATCAATTCCAGGCGTCCGCACGTGCGAGCCAAGTCGGTAGACCGCCAACATCGCGAGCGTAAAGAAGACCCGCTTGCGAAGATCGGGCACAGCGAATATGTTGCGAACGCTGTTGATGAAGTTCTCGATCATGGTGTTTACCTGCCTTCAACCGAGTCGGTCCTGCAAAACCCAATTTTGCCGCAACACGCCACCTACGCGGATTCGGACGCCGGCGGCGCGACGGTCGCAGCGGCGCCGCCTGCCGCTTCGATCTTCTCACGCGCCGACTTGCTAAAGCGATGAGCAGTCACGTTCAGCGCCTTCGAGAGATTCCCTTTTCCAAGAACCACCACGCCCTCACTTCTGGAAAGCTTCCCTTTCTTGATCATACCGCGCTCCGCCATCAGTTCGGGCGTTACCCGGTCTGCCGGCTCGAAGTGCTTATCCAGATCGGCGAGGTTCACCTCTATCCATTCCTTCTTGAAGATGTTCGTGAAACCGCGCTTGGGCAGCCTTCGCTGAAGCGGCATCTGCCCGCCTTCAAATCCTGCGCGGCCAGAATACCCCGACCGCGACTTCTGACCTTTGTGACCCCGCGTAGACGTCTTGCCATGTCCGGACCCGGGCCCTCGTCCAACTCGCTTCTTCCGTTTGTTCGCGCCCTCGGGCGCTCCGATGTTATGTATGCCCAATGCCATTGTGGACTCCGTACGAACTGACTTTAAACTAGATTCTCAATTTGTTGCTACTCGACAATTCGCAGCAGATGGGGAACCTTGTTCACCATTCCACGCATCGACGCCGTATCCGGACGCTCTACTATTTGATTCAGCTTGGTGAGCCCCAGGCTTCGCACAATCTCCTTGTGCAACTTCGGTGTCGCAATTGTCGACCTGTACCATTGAATCTTGATCTTCGACTGCTTCGCTGCCGGCTTAGTCTTGGCCTTTGCCATTTCGAGCTCCTCTCTCGCCTGCGCCTGACTCCTTGGCTACTCCCTCGGTCGACCTCAGGCGGTCTGCGCCTCTTCCACCACCTGGCGACGCAATCGCGAGACCGCGACCGGGTCCTTCAATCCCTTCAATCCTTCGAACGTAGCTCGCACCACGATATGAGGGTTTGAAGACCCTATAGACTTCGTCACCACATCGCGAACTCCGACCAGTTGCATGACGGCGCGGACCGGCCCACCGGCGATAACTCCTTTGCCTTCGGGCGCAGGCTTCAGGAGAACGCGCCCCGAGCCGAAAACACCGAGCGTCTCGTGCGGTATCGTCGAGCCGGCCAGCGGCACGCGGGTCAAGTTCTTCTTGGCCGCTTCGATTCCCTTCTTGATTGCAAGCGGGACCTCGCGCGCTTTGCCCGATCCAAACCCCACCACTCCGTTCTCGTTGCCCACAACTACCAGCGCTGCGAACGAGAGGTTCTTGCCGCCCTTTACGACTTTCGTAACGCGGTTGATTGAAATGACCTGATCCTTGAGATCAAGGCCCGATGCATCTATTCGTTCCATATCTCCCCGATCCATTGCGGATTGCAGAATTCGGATTACGGGGTTGAAATCCCGATCGCATTCCGCAATCTGCCATCCGCAATCAGAATTCCAGACCCGCTTCTCGGGCAGCTTCCGCAAGGCTTCGCACTCGTCCGTGATAGATATATCCGCCCCGGTCAAACACTACCCGCTTGATTCCCTTCTCTTTCGCGCGTTCGGCGATTGCCTTTCCGATCTCCTTCGCAGCCGCGATGTTTCCGCCGGAACGTCCGCGCCAGGCCGGTTCATTGGTGGACGCCGAAGCAAGGGTGGCCCCTCTGACGTCGTCAATGATTTGAGCATAGATGTGATGGAGGCTTCGATACACCGCGAGCCGCGGACGCTCACCCGAGCCCCAGATCTTGGTTCGGATCCTCTTGTGAACCGCCGTCCTTATTTCCTGACTTGTCTTTCGTCCCATTTCTCAGTCCTCAGCACAAAGGATTCACTGTTACTTCCCGGTCTTGCCCGGCTTGAGCTTCAATACCTCACCTGCATAGCGCACGCCCTTCCCTTTGTATGGATCCGGCCTTCGCAAGCTTCGCATGTCGGCGGCGACCTGGCCCACCTGCTGCCGGTCGATACCGGTTATGGTGAGTGTGGTCTGGTATTGCTGTATCGGCTTGTTTCCGCGCTCGACCTTCACTTCAATCCCACGGGGCAGCGGAAACTCGATCGGGTGCGAATAGCCCAGATTGAAGATCACGCGATCCTTCTGACGCTCCGCCTTGTAGCCAACTCCCACAATATCGAGCTGCCGCGTGAAGCCCTCCGTCACACCAGTTACCGCATTCTGAACCAGCGCTCGGGCCAGGCCATGAACCGCTGCCCGATCATCCGATTCGCGTTCAGCGAGCAGTTCGTCGCCCTCGACGCGGCACTTAATGCCTTCCGGCAATCGCACAGTCAGCGCGCCCTTCGGCCCGGCAACCTCGATCGAGCCATTTTCTACCTTGAATTTAACGCCCTTCGGTATTGATATGGGCTTTCTGCCAATTCTCGACATAACCAGCTCCAGCTAGCAAAGGCATTAGTCTGTGTCCGATTCGCTAACCCGATCGCAGACCAAGTGCCGCTAATAGACTCGACAAAGTATTTCGCCGCCGACTTTCTCGCGCCGCGCCCTGCGATCGGTCATCAAGCCGCGAGACGTCGAGATGATATTGATACCCATTCCGCCAAGCACTTTTGGCACGGCGGTGCTGTTCACGTAGACGCGGCAGCCCGGTTTCGAAACACGCTCGAGTTTCGAAAGCACCTGCTCGCCCTTCGCGCCATAGCGAAGATATATCCTGATATTTCGGCGCGCGCCGTCGCCCATCAGCTTGTAGTTGTTGATGAATCCTTCCTCTTTCAGTATCCGGGCGATTTCCACCTTCAGATTGGAAGTCGGAACGTCTACTTTTTGGTGCTTCGCTGCATACGCGTTTCTAATTCGCGTCAGCATGTCCGCTATTGGATCTGTCATACGTCTCCTGATGCGTGACCCGTGATGCGTGAACCCGCCGCGGTCACGCATCACGCATCACGTTTCACTCTTACCAGCTCGACTTCGTAACTCCCGGGATGTGGCCCTCGAGCGACAGTTCGCGGAAGCATATTCGGCAAAGCGCGAACTTGCGCAGATATCCGCGCCCGCGGCCGCAGCGTTTGCATCGATTGTGAACTCGCGAGGTGAAAACATTGAGCTTGAGGCCCGCGGCTTTTGCGCGTTTTACCGCTTTTTTATTCGACTTGCCCTGCTGCTCTTTGACCCGGCGCTTCGCATTGTCGAGCGCTCGCTTCAGCTCGTTTGCCTTATACGTTGAAGAGATTCTTGCCATAACTTTTTGCGTCGTCCGTCGGTAGCAGGTAGTCCAAGTCACGGACTACTGACTGCGCACAATTTCCTATTTTGTAAACGGCATCCCAAACTCTCGGAGCAGGGCGCGCCCTTCTTCATCGGTGCGCGCCGTGGTCACGATCGATACGTTCATGCCGCGTGTCTTATCAACTTTATTGAAGTCGATCTCCGGAAAAATCAATTGGTCCTTTATTCCAATCGTGTAGTTTCCGCGTCCATCAAACGCGCGGGGGCTTACGCCCCGAAAATCGCGCACCCGCGGCAGCACCGCGTTGATGAACCGATCCAGAAACTCATACATTCGTTCTCCGCGAAGCGTCACTGCGACGCCCACGGGCATCCCAGTTCTCAGCTTGAACGCCGCGATCGATTTCTTGGCCTTCGTGATGACCGGTTTTTGACCGCTCACCGTCGATAGTTCCATCGCCGCCTGATCGAATACTTTCGGATTGGCCTGCGCCTCGCGACCGACTCCCATGTTCAAAACTATCTTCTCAAGCCGGGGCACCGCCATTGGGTTCGTATAGTTGAACTCCTTGGTCAGCGCCGCCATTACCTGATTCTTGTAACGTTCCTTCAGCCTTGCCGCCATGTTCGTTTCCTCCTACTGATGCGATGTGGGAGAATCGCCTTCAGTAGCGCCAGATCCTTCTCGGTCGCAAGCGCGCCGGATTCCCACACATTCTCATTGCTTCTCGATCGCCGCGCCGCACTTCTTACAAGCGCGATGACGCTTGCCATCCTCGAGTACTTGATGACCCGATCGCGTCGCTTCGCCGCAGTGCGGACAAATGACCATCACGTTAGACACGTCGATGGGCGACTCGCGCTCGAGTATGCCGCCCTGAATTCCACGGCGAGTGTTCGCCTTGTTATGCCGCTTAACCATGTTCACACCTTCAACGATGATCTTGTGCTTCGAAGGTTGAACCTCGATGACGCGGCCCTTCTTGCCCCGGTCCTTGCCCGCTATTACGACCACCCGATCGTTCTTTCGCACATTGATCTCAATGTTCATTTCCCTGGTCCTCTGTCGTCCGTCAAATAACTTCCGGCGCAAGGCTGACGATCTTCATGAAGCGTTTCTCTCGCAACTCGCGCGCAATCGGTCCGAACACACGCGTGCCCACCGGTTCGTTATCGGGTTTGATTATCACCGCCGCGTTTTGGTCGAAGCGAATATAGGTACCGTCTCTCCTCCGGGTTTCTTTTCGCGTGCGAACGACCACCGCGCGCACAACCTGCCCTTTCTTAACCGCTCCGTCGGGCGAGGCCTCCTTGACCGATGCCGTTATCACGTCACCCAGCCCGGCGCGCGACCCCGTATGACCCCCAATCGGCAGAATCATTGCGATACGCTTGGCGCCCGAATTATCGGCAACCTCGAGGATCGATCTCATCTGTACCATTTCTGTTCTCCACCTAGCATAGACTTTAGTCTGCGTCCCGGTCTGTTCAAACGGCTCGCCGGGCTACAGCAGCTCAGACCAAAGCCTGTGCTGCCTCAATTTCCCTTTTGCACTATCTCTACAACTCGCCATCGCTTTCGCGCGGACAGCGGACGCGTCTCGATTATTCTCACGATATCGCCAACGTGAGCACCCAGCTCGTCGTGCGCCATGAATTTCGTGCGCTGTCGAATGTACCGTCTGTATTTCGAATGGCGAACCTGCCGCTCGACACGAACGACCACCGTCTTTTGCATCTTGTCGCTGGTCACCAGTCCAACCTTTTCCTGGCGGCGATGTCGAGGCGTCCCGACCACCGTCTCGCTCGCGGCGGGCGGTTCGCTTATGCCTTCCGGCGTAACCACATCGATGTTCTCTTCCATACCTTTCCTTCTTCGCCCTTATTTCCGGGCCGATGACTCCCGCTCGCGCAACAACGTGTTGACCCGCGCAAGATCCTTGCGAGATTCTCGAAGTTGTTTGACCACGTCCGTGTTTCCCAGTGACAGTTTGAATCGCATTCTGAATAGCGACTCCTTGAGCTCATTCACTCTTGCGCGAAGATCGCCTTCAGAAAGGTCCCTCAGCTCTTCAGCCTTCATACCAAACCGCCTCCTTCTTGATCCTTGCGCGAGATGAACTTGGTTTTGATCGGGAGTTTCTGGGCCGCCAGCCTCATCGCCTCGATAGCGGTCTTCTCGTCGACGCCTTCCATCTCGAACAGCACGCGGCCCGGCTTTACCACCGCGACCCACCCTTCAGGGGCGCCCTTCCCTTTGCCCATGCGAGTCTCAGCAGGCTTCTTGGTGATGGGCTTGTCGGGAAAAACGCGAATCCAGATTTTCCCGCCTCGCTTTACGAAACGAGTCATCGCAACTCGAGAAGCTTCGATTTGCTTGCCGGTTATCCACGCAGGCTCGAGCGCCTTCAGCCCGTACTCGCCGAACGAGATCTTCGCACCGCGTGTAGACGCGCCGCTCATGCGTCCGCGCTGTTGCTTGCGGTACTTCATCCGCTTTGGAATTTTGTATTCTGCCATAACCCTTACCATTGCGGATTGTGGATTTCGGATTGCGGGTGAGCCGAACTGGTTAAGCCCAATTCCGCAATCCGCAATCCGCAATCCGCAATCGTGTTACTGTCTTCTCGCCGGCGCCGCGCGTCTGACGGTCATTTCGTCTCCGCGATAGATCCAGACCTTAACCCCGATGACCCCGAACGTCGTGTGAGCCTGTGCGAAGCCATAATCGATATCCGCGCGCAGCGTGTGAAGCGGGAGTCGCCCCTGCAAATACCATTCTGAGCGCGCGATCTCGGCGCCGTTCAACCGCCCCGAAACGCGCACTTTGATGCCCTGGGCTCCAAACCGCTGAGCGTTCTCAACCGCTCGCCGCATCGCACGCCGGAAGGCGATTCGCTTTTCAAGCTGCTGCGCGATCTGTTCGGCCTGCAATTGTGCGTTCAGCTCGGGTTTGTGAATCTCCTGAATGTTCACATAGACCTCGCGCCCGGTGCGGTCCTTGATTTCCTGCTTGAGCTTGTCGATCTCAGCGCCCTTGCGCCCGATGATTATGCCCGGCCGCGACGTGTGGATGATGATCTTCAGCTTGTTGGCGGCGCGTTCGATGTCGATATGCGAAACGCCCGCGCCGGTGAACCGCCCCTTCAATTCTCTCTTCAGCTTCAGGTCCTCGTGCAACAACTCGGAATAGTCGCGCTTGGCGATCCAGTTCGAATGCCAACTGCGATTGATGCCCAACCTGAATCCGTACGGATGAACTTTTTGACCCACGTTTCCTCCAAATTGTGATGCTTGACCGGTGATACGTGAGTTTCGATCACGAATCACGGATCACAACTCATTCCTTCGTCGACTCAACCTCAATCGTTATGTGACTCTGCCACCTGCGCTCACGATAGGCCCGCCCCATCGGCGCCGGCCGAACTCGCCGCCTATACTTGGTTGGTCCGAGATCGACTGTCGCATTGCTGATCTTGAGTCTATCGACATCAATCGCAACGTTGAGCTGATCGGCCTTCTGCTCGGCGTTGGCGATCGCCGAACGAAGGGTGGTCTCGATCGGCTTCGCGGCGCGCTTGTTAGTAGCTTTCAGCACCGCCAACGCTTCGGGAACATCGCGTCCGCGAATAAGGTCGATTACCAGCCGGGCTTTCTGCGGCGAGCCCTTGATGTACTTTGCCACTGCTCGTGCCTTCATCGTTTACTTACCTCCTGGCGGCGCCTTCTTGACGGTTTTGTCGCTCTTCTCCGGGTGCCCCTTGAACTGCCGTGTCGGAGCGAACTCGCCCAGCTTGTGTCCGACCATGTTTTCCTGAACATAAACCGGAATGAATTTCTTCCCGTTGTGCACGGCGATGGTGTGACCAACCATCTCGGGCACGATTGTCGAGCGGCGAGACCAGGTCTTATGAACGCGCTTCTCGTTAGTCTGGTTCAACCTCGTGATCGCCCTGATCAAGTGTTCGTCAATGAACGGCCCTTTTTTTATCGATCTTGCCATAACGTTCCGTGATCCGTGAGGCGTGATCACGAATCACGCCCCACGCCTCATAGGTTATTTTTTGCCTCGGCGCACGATGAACTTATCAGTACGCTTGTTGTTGCGTGTCTTGTAGCCGCGAGTGGGCTGCCCCCAGGGAGTGACCGGATGGCGCCCACCCGAAGTTTTCCCCTCGCCTCCTCCGTGTGGATGGTCCACCGGATTCATCGCAACACCCCGCACCTTTGGCCTGCGTCCCTTCCATCTAGTGCGCCCGGCCTTACCCAGCGAGATATTGCTGTGCTCGATGTTTCCGATCTGTCCGATCGTCGCGTAACAGTCGATGTTGACCCTACGTATCTCGCCGCTCGGCAACCGAAGCTGCGCCCAGTCGCCTTCCTTCGCAACAAGCTGAGCCGCGCCGCCGGCTGCACGTACCATCTGGGCGCCTTTCCCAGGTCTCAGTTCGACGTTGTGAATCGTCGTTCCAAGCGGGATCGCTTTCAGCGGGAGCGCGTTGCCCGGAATGATGTCGGCTTCGGGTCCGGACACCACCGTTTGCCCGACCTTGAGCCCGACCGGCGCGATGATGTAACGCTTCTCGCCGTCCAGATAATTCAACAACGCTATCAGCGCCGACCGATTGGGATCGTACTCGACGGTAGCGACGCGCGCCGGGACACCGGGCTTGTCGCGCTTGAAGTCGATGATGCGATAAAGCCGCTTCGAGCCCCCGCCGCGGCGCCGCATCGTAATGTGCCCGTCGTTGTTGCGCCCGGAGATCCGCTTCTTAGGCTCCAGCAGCGGCTCGTAGGGGATGTCCGTGGTTATCTCTTCGAGCGTGAGATAGGTCTGGAACCGCCTCGCTGACGATGTCGGTGTGAGTTTCTTGATTCCCATCGCTACTCCATTGCGGATTTCGGATTACGAATTCGCGGAGGCCCTACCTTCAATCCGCGATCCGCAATCTGCAATTCTCTAGATCGCGTCTTCATACATGATCGGCTTCTCGCCCGCCTTGAGCGTGACGTATGCCTTCTTCCAATCCGAACGGCGCCCGGTTTCGCGACGAGTCGGAATGCGCTTGACCTTGCCGCGATAGTTAGCTACCCGAACGTCTTGAACCTTGACGCCGAGTATCTTCTCCACCGCGCGTCTTATCTCGGGTTTAGTAGCGTCCAGATGAACCTTGAGCGTGAGCATCTGGCGATCGTTTCCCGCCCGGCCCATCGACTCCGGCTCGTCTTTCATGGTGAGCGCCTTTTCGGTGATCACCGGGCCCTTGATGATGTCCCAAATACTTTTCATCGAAGCGTCTCCTACTTGCCGCTCAGGTGTTTGTCCAACTGGATCGCCGCATCTCGCGAGAGCGCAAGCTGCTCGTGAGTCAGGAGGTCATACACATTGACGTTCCCGGCCGAAACCAGAGTGACTTCGCGCAGGTTGCGCGACGATAATTCCAGCTTGTCGTTCCGGCTCGCGTCGACAATAAGCGTCCGCTTGTTGAGACCGAGGACTTCAAGAGTGCCCGCGAATTCCCTGGTCTTATGTGACGCCAGTTCGAAGTTCTCGATTATTACAATCCCGCCCTCGCGCAATCGCTCCGATAGCACCGAGCGCATAGCTCCGCGGCGCATCTTCTTGGGTATGCGGTAAGACCAGTCTCGCGGCTGAGGCCCGTGCACGTTGCCGCCGCCCTTCCAAAGCGGGCTTCGCAGGCTCGCAATTCGAGCGCGACCGGTGCCCTTTTGTTTCCACAGCTTCCTCCCGGACCCGCTTGTGTCCCCGCGAGTCTTGGTCGCTGAAGTTCCAGCCCGCTGATTCGCCAGATAACTCTTCACCGCCGAGTAGATGAGCGCTTTGTTGAGCGGCGCGCCGAACACTGCATCGGACAACTCGAGCTCGCCCACCTCTTCGTCCTTCAGATTCTTCACCTTCACAACCGGCATAATCACTCTCCAGGTGATGAGTGATTCGTGATGCGTGAAAAGAAGATGTCACGAGTCACGCATCACGCATCACGTTTCACAACTGCGCCTTCTTGATCAATACGTAGGATCCGTTCGGCCCCGGAACCGCGCCCCGAATCATCAGCAGGTTATTCTCAGAATCGACTGCCGCCACGCGAAGGTTCTTGATCGTCTTTCGCGCGTCGCCCATGTGGCCAGCCATCTTGGTGCCCTTGATCACCCGGGACGGATAAGCCGAAGCGCCGATTCCTCCCGGCGCGCGGTGAAACATCGATCCGTGGCTGGCCCGGCCGCCTGCGAACCCGTGCCGCTTCACAAAGCCCGCGAAGCCTCGCCCCTTGGATTTGCCAATCACGTCGACGATGTCGTTTTCATTGAACATGTCCACGAGTATCTTGTCGCCGACGCTGGTCGCTTCGTCGCTGGCTTCGATGCGTACTTCGCGCAGCACTCGAGTAGGCGGCACGCCGGCGCGCTTGAAGTGACCCTCTGTGGGCTTGTTGATACGGCGCGGCGGCTTCTCTTCAACCAACCCGAGTTGCACGGCATCGTAGCCGTCCGTGTTTACGGTTTTCTTCTGAACCACGATACACGGGCCTGCCTTGATCACGGTCACTTGCAACACAGAGCCGTCCTCGAGGAACAACTGCGTCATCCCCAGCTTCTTACCGATTATTCCGTTGACCATAATTCAACCTAGGTTACAGGTCACAGGTTACAGGTCACAGGTTGCAAGGGCGCTCCACCCTAACCCCTATTCCCTCTCCCCTGGTTCCTATTTGTGGTCCTTGCCGAAGGCCTTGATCTCGACGTCCACACCGGCCGGCAGGTCGAGCTTCATCAGCGCGTCCACCGTCTGGGGTGTCGGATCGAGTATGTCCATAAGCCGCTTGTGCGTTCGAATCTCGAACTGCTCGCGCGACTTCTTATCCACGTGGGGACTGCGCAGCACGGTGTATTTGTTCTTCACCGTAGGCAGCGGAATCGGTCCCGCCACTCGCGCGCCCGTTCGCTTGGCCGTGTCGACGATCTCAGCCGTCGACTGGTCAAGCACGCGGTAGTCATAAGCCTTCAACCGGATTCTTATTTTTTCATTCAACATCTTTTTCCGCCGTTGTCCGACAAACTTCAGTTTGTCGTCTGTCTTCCAAGTCGCCGAACTCGAGGATCCCAACAAACCGAAGTTTGTCGGACTTTGCAGGACCTCTCTATTCGATCACTTCCGAGATGGTGCCTGCCCCTACCGTTCGTCCGCC
>DATIFP010000138.1:0-2139 GCA_035455165.1 Blastocatellia bacterium | reverse complement strand
TTCCCAGCGAGTATTCGGATCGCCTTGCCAGGTCATCGCCCGCTATCGGCCAACCATCCGGGCGCAGCCCGCCGCTCATTCTTCTCTAATTCCACACCGATCAACTCGACATCAGCATCGTGTGCAATCTGCGCTGCGGGTTGACGCATGAGCTAAAGGTTCTGTTGCTTTTGGTATGTGTGATCGCTCACATAGGGAGGGATTCTTCTCGCCCGGATCGACACGGGCCCGACGACCTGAATCCTTGTGGATCAGGGGAGAGGTCACGGGGTCCATCGCCGCGCCTCGATCGATCCGGGCAAGAAGGGTCCCTCAGCAACTCTGGTGTGGACTACTCTTCCCCCAACCGCAGAGGCACAGAGAACACAGAGGTAACGCGGAGAATTCCCGAATAGAGTGCTACGGTCGCGCGAACACATCACGCTCTTCGCCAAGCTCCCGCGCAGCCGGGGTTATTATCGTCTTTCCATTAATGTAGATCTTCTCGCGTGACGCTATCGCCCGCTTAACGTCTTCCTCGCAGACGAAATCGTAGACCTGTCCATTGCTCGCTCCGTTTGTTGAAGCTGGCGGTGCGGGTTGCGATGGCATGGGGGGAGGCGCTAGCGGCGGTGACGCCTGCCGGGTGGGCTGATGCGCGTGCCGTTCAGCCAAAAACCTATCGACCATCGCGGCAATTTCCGCTCGGTTCACCGATGCCGCGGGTCGAGCCGCAGGTTGCGTGGCGGCGGCCTGATTGATGGGTTTGGTTTCGAAGGCTATGCGCTTGACGTCTACAAGGTGGCGCGGCGAGATGTTGTCCGAAGTTACATTGCCGCCCCAGGATCCACAGCCCAGCGTCATCGAAGGCTCCAAGTCGGTAGTAAATCCGATCGCTCCGTGGGTGGAAGGGCTGTTCACCACAATTCTAGACGCGGGCATTCGCGTACCATATTCACGAGCGGCGTCGCGGCTCTCGGTGTGGATCGACGCAGTGTGCCCCATCCCACCGTACCTCAAGACCTGGGCGCACCGCTGACAGCCTTCCTCAAGGTTGTCGACGACGTAGTAGGCAAGTATAGGCGAGAGCTTTTCCATAGACAGAGGATAATCGCGTCCCACGCCGGAAAGCTCGCAGATCATCGCGCGAGTGCCTTCGGGTATCGAGAACCCCGCCATCTCGGCTATTGCTTTCGGGCTCTTCCCGACAATCTTCGGATTGAGCGTGTTCGTGGCAGTTGCGACAACGCGCGTCAGGCTCGCCTGCAGCTCCTGATTGAGGAAGTACGCGCCCTCGGCGGTGAGCCGTTCCTTCACCTGCGAATCAATGGGCCGCTCCACGACAACTGCCTGTTCGGATGAGCAAATCGTGCCGTTGTCGAAGCACTTGCCGGTGAGTATATCGAGCACGGCTTTGGGAACGTTGGCTGATCGCTCAATCATTGCAGGCACGTTGCCGGGACCAACGCCGAATGCCGGTTTGCCCGAGGAGTAAGCCGCTCGCACAAGGCCTATTCCACCGGTTGCCAGTATCAGCGCGGTGCGCCTATGTTTCATCAACTCCTGAGTGCCCTCGATTGTGGCCAGCGTCATACAACCGATGGCTCCGGCCGGCAGGCCGGCCGCCTCCCCCGCTTCGCGCATCACCCGGGCCGTCTCATTGATGCAGTTCGTCGCGGATGGGTGGGGGCTCAGCACCACTGCGTCGCGAGCCTTGATCGCAATCAGAATCTTGAAAATCGCGGTTGAAGTGGGGTTTGTCGAGGGTATGACAGCCGCCACGATGCCTCGCGGCGACGCGACCTCAATGATGCTCCCGGTTTCCCGAAGGACCCCGACCGTTCGCATCGGCTTGATGAAGTTGTAAACCTGTTCGGCCGAGAAACGGTTCTTTGTAGCTTTGTCTGCCGCTGATCCGTAACCGGTCTCCAAATGAGCCAATTCACCGAGACGGTAGGCGTCCGAGAGTGCCGCGCGAGCCATCGCGCCCACTATCTCGTCAATTCTTTGCTGATCGAAGGTGGCGAGCGCTTTTTGTGCCTCGTGCGCTCGCTCGACAAGCTCTCGCGCCTGTTCGATGGATTTCAGGTCTCTGTCGCTACTCATGCAGACTGCTCAATCAACGTTGCGGGCACGGTTTTAAGTTTGCGACACCAACCC
>DATIFP010000137.1:0-11649 GCA_035455165.1 Blastocatellia bacterium | reverse complement strand
TGATCATGCTCTCGATGGGCGCGATAGTCGGAGCCACACTCGTGGCTCAGCGGGCAACCCGCAAGACAAAAACGCCAACTCGACGCGCTCAGGTGCGAAGGCAGCGGGGAAAGGCGGTGGCTCCGTCGGGACCTGTTCGATCTCCCGATCCGAATCGCGCGCCGCAGAATCTCGTCGATGATGCGCTCTATGTGAACGAAGAGTTCTTTGGATCGCAATCGTCGGTCGCCAGGCCATACGCGATTGCGCTGGAGCGAGTCGGTGCCCTGCTCGACAGGTATCCCAAAGACGCGAGGCTTCATCTCCATGCATCGCGGCTCGGAGAACGGCTCGGTCAGTTTGACAAAGCCGCGACCGAGATCAACGAGTACGCGCGGCTGAGAGAGCGTTCGCCGGATGCCCTGCGAAGGCTCGCGAATTTCTATCATCATCGCGCACGTTTTGCCGATGAGGTGAGGACGCTTCAGGAATTGGCCCGGGCGCTCACGGTCAGAGAGCGAACTCCGATCTACAAGCGCGCCGCTGAACTGGTTCGGACGCGATCATTGAAAGAGTTTCGCCCGGCGGATTTCTTTGCCGAACTGGTTGCTGCGGATCCCTCAAATATTCAACCGGTCAAGGATTACGTCGAAGAATTGCAGCTGTCCAAACAATACAGAGAAGCTCTATCGGTACTGGCCTCATACCAACCCAGGTTTCCTTCCGAGCTGGATTATTTCCTGAAAACCCGCGCGCAGATCTTTGAAACGACGGGCGATCGCCGCGCCGCCGAAGAAGTCTACGCGACGAGCTTTGATCCGAACTGGCCGCGAGCGCTTGCAGGCGATTATTACGAATTGTTGCGGCGGTTCGGTCGTTATCGAATCGTGCGGCGCTCGCTTCAGGAACGGGTTCGAGCGGGTGCGACCGATCTCAATACGACAGCGCGGCTGTTCAGCGTGTACTCGTACGAAGGCAGCTACGAACAAGCCGCAAGGTTGTTGCGTGACCTTGAAACTCGGCGCGCCGGCCGGACGGCCCAGTCGACGACACAAACCCAAAGTTCGCAACCCACCGCGTTGGTCTCGAGTTCGTGGACGGCCCGCGAGCTTGAAACTGTTGCCGAGTTGTTCACCTCGATTGGTCAATACGATCAGGCGTCTCGTTACCTTTACACGTTCTACCTAATCGGCGGGCTTCAGCCGGGGAGCGATTCACGTGAGGAAGCTCTTTACCGGCTCTTCAAAGTAATGCTTGACGCTGCAGGCAATCGAACTCGCGTGGCTGGCGGTGATCTTTCGTTCTACCGGGACATCGCCGAAGTGGATCAACACCCCGGTTTCCTGAACGGCGTTCTGTCGCTGGTGCTGTCGGGCGCGAGTCCGTCTCAGGAGTTCGCCAACCAGGAAAAAGCCGCTGCCGGTTACTTCAATCGAGCCTTTGCCTATCGAATATTCACTTCATTCAAGCAGGAGTACGCCGAGTCGAAGCACCTGCCCGATATGTATCTCGGCGTGGTCAATGTGTTCGCTTCGCTTTCGGAACACAAACTTGCAATCGAAGCCGGGCGCGAGTTTCAAAGGCTCTACCCTGAATCACCGAGCTACGCGGAGGTCTCGCTGCGAATGGCGGACTCATGGGTCGCGCTGAAGGATCGAGCTAATGAGCGGGCGGTGCTGCTCGAGTTGCTCGATCGATTCGCCCGCAATCAACCGAAAGGGTTGCCCCTGGTTGCGGTTGCCTCAAAGCGCTGGAGCTATGGAAGCACGCCTCAGTTCGAGAACCTGATCGACAGGATCAGGTACAAGATCGAAGCCTACAGCGATACTTACGACCCGACCGAAGACAAGGCTGCGACGAACGAAAACGAGGACCGCGAAACTGATTCCGAGGTTACGGACTTCCGCCAGCCATCTGAGGACCGGTCCCAGCGCGGACCCACTTACAGCAGCGTGCTCGAGCGATATGTGTCATCGCTTGCGGCGGAAGAAAAGAAGACCGATACGGTTGCGTTTTTCTGGGGTGAGATCAGAAAGCACCCGAAAGAGGAAGGCCTATACGAGCGTTTCTTGCGCTGGCTGGGTCAGGCTCAACTTATCAATGAACAGTTGAAGGCTTACGATTCGGCGATCAAACAGTTTGATTCGAACACCTGGTATCACCGGCTGGGCCGCTGGTACGTGAGGCAGAAACGCGGACGGGATCTGACCAGGTATTCGAGGCAGTTGATCGGCGTCTTCGATGAAGATGAGATCACCGAATATTTGCTGCGATTCGCGGGCTACGGCGCGACGGCGGCCGGCGACGAGATGAATTGGGACGAGCGGCTGGCGTTTGATTTGTACAGCTACGCTCACACGCGTTTCCCAAGAAATGTTTTTTTCGTGAGAGGGATGCTGACATATCTCGAGAAGAATGATCGGGCGCGGTGGGAGAAGCTTTCGGCTGAGAATTATTTCGCAGATCGTTCGATTCGAGATCCGTATCTTGCGTGGCTTTCGAAGCAAGGAGTCCTGCGCGAACGTTACACCAGGGCCCGAGCAAGCAGAGGCGCAGCGGAGCAGAGGACCGGCGGGGCGCCTGGTCTCCTCGGCGCTTCATCACCTCTGGCTGGCCGGTCCCCGTCCTCGTACGCCATTTTTGCGGCTGATGCTGCGCTATGGCTTTCCCATCACGACGAAGCGCTGGATGCTTATCGTCAACTGGTCGCGCTTTATCCTGGTGAACCGCAATACGCGGATAGGCTGGCAGACCTGACTCGTTCATTCGGCGAACAGTCCGACAAGCTCTACGAAGAGTCGGCGCGCGCGCTCGCTGCGATGGCAGATATCTATCCGTCCGATCATTCGTATCGAATAAAGGCGGGCGAAGTTTACGCTCAACTCGGCGATTTCAAACGTGCGGGCGAGCAGTGGGACAAGCTGATTCAGATCGAACCCGGAGAACGGAACACCTACCTGGAAGTCGCAACCGTTTATTGGGACTACTATCAATTCGATCAGGCCGTCCGCGTGTTCACGGAGTTGCGCAACGTGACCGGCGATCAAACGCTCTACTCGTATCGAATGGGTGCTGTCTATGAAGGCAAGGGAGATCTCGATTCCGCAATTGCGGAGTACGTCAAGGGACTCTCCGAGCCGGGCGATGGACGTGACACCGTCGCAAAGCGGCTGGCGCAACTCTCAAAGCGCACGGGGTTGGCAGACAGAATTGCGGCTGCTTATGAGAAGGCTCGCGCGGGAAATCCAAAGGATTGGCAGTTGATAGTCGGCTATGCAAGCTATCAAGCCGAGCGAGATCATCAAGCCGACGCGCTTGCCCTTCTGCGCACCGAGGTTGGTCGCTCGAGCGACGCTGCGTTCCTCGAGTCGGTGCGCGATCTGTTCCGAGCGATTCTACGGACCGAGGACGAGCAGCAGGTCATCGCGCGGCTCGTGGCAATCGCGCGCGACGAACGCGAAGCGATGATGTACCGGTTGCAGCTCGCATCATTCCTCGAGCGTCACGGCCAGGTTGATGCTGCCATCGGCCTGATCGACAAGCTGGTAGCTGATTATCCGACGAACGTCGGAGTCGTCGAAGAGTCGGCGCAGTTCTACTGGCGAGCCGGGCTGTTGGACAAATCGCTCGACCTTTACAAGCGAACCCTGGCTCGCGCGCTTGGAGCGAATCGACGGAGCTTCGCGTTGCTTCTCGCGCGCAGACAATTCGATGCAAACAAGCTTGCCGATGCTGAAGCGACCTTGCGCGCATTCTACAGCGAGAATCATCTGGACACCGAGGTATTCAGCGAGTTGGCGCGCACGCTCGGGGCCGAGAACAAGCTGAACGATCTGGCCACGCTTTATCAGGAAGCCTTCAAAGAAGCTCGGGAAGCCGGTTTGGGGGGTGAAGAGACCCGGTCACGCGTTGCCGGACTTCGCGACGGGATGATTCGAACGTTTGATTCGCTCGGCAAATATCAGGAGGCTGTCGATCAGCACATCGAGATCGTCAACAGTTTTCCGGAAGATCCCGACCGTTTGGCGACCGCAATGGATTACGCCGAGCGGCATAACCAGATCGAGCGGCTCGTTGGTTACTACGAGAAGTTATCGAAAGAGTCGAACAAGAACTATCGATGGCAGGTTGTGCTCGGGCGAATTTATGAACGCAGAGGAAACCTCGCGGGCGCGGCGGATCAGTATCGGATAGCCGTCCTGAACGAGCCCCAGCGACCGGATCTCCGGTTCACGCTTGCGTCGGTGCTCGCCAGGCAGAGGCGCTATGACGAAGCCATAGCAACGCTTCGTGAAGGCTGGACCCTTGCAGGCCGCGATCCGGAGTGGCTGATTGAGGTTGCGCAGATTCAGATCCAGCAAGGTTCGCGCGACGAGGCGATCAAGACGATTCGGCAGGCCCTGGCGGCGAAGAAGAACGCAAGCATCGAAGCTCAAGTCAAAATAGCCGGCCAGCTGCAGGGATGGGGATTGAACAGCGAGGCGGTGCGAATCTACGAGCAGGTGTTCGCCGATTTGCCAAAGAAGCTCGAGGGCGATGATTACATTCCTACCGCAACCATCGCCGGCTATGTAAATGCGATGGTGCGCAGCGAACCGCCGTCTTCGGCATATCAAAAGATGGAACGCATGCGCGCCCAGTGCTCCGCCATTGCTGAGAATCAGGACTCCTATCGTGCGAGGAGTCTCGTCGAAGCGATCGACGCCGCGATGCGGACGGACTTCGGCAAGGATGTAATCGATTACGCTACCCCCGATGAGGCTGCGTCGCTTGCCTCAGCCCTTCAGGCGTCCGCCGCGAAGCTCACGCTCTATTCCGATGCCCCCTCCCTTCAGCGGTATCTCGGAATCGCCCGTGGGGCCGGACTGGCAGGCGTTCAGGAAGTTCTTCAAACTCGACTGAAGGATGCAGCCTTCGATGCCCGACCGAAGAACTCTCAAACGCTTACACCTCAGGACTCAACTTACTATAACGAACTGCGGGCGCTGGTAGGGTTTTATGATCAGCACGCCTCATACAGGCGGGCGGCTGAGGTGCTCACAAGCGAGTTCGCGCGCGACCCCTACAAGAACCGCTTCGACTATCAGAATCAGATAGCCGCGCAATACCGGCTGACTGGAGATCAGGGTCGGGAACTCGAGTGGCTGCGCGCGGCTTATTCCGCGGCGAGCGGGGACCTTACTACTAACTATACCGATTGGGTCGACCGATACCTCACGCTACTTCACGCAAACGGTCAGCGGGGAGAACTTCAGCGGTTGGCGTCCACCTACAGCGCCTATCAGCTTCAATTGATCAATTTCCTGATAGAAAAGAATGAGAAGCTCCTGGCGTTCGATGCGATTGAGAACGCGAAGCAGTCTCAGGCGTGGGTGCGGCAACGCAGCGGTGAGATCGCGCTGTTCCTGAAGGACACCTCGCCGGAGACGGAACCTTTCTTTAGGGAAGCGCTTGATATCAAGCCCATCGGCGAGATGCTGGGACGGCGAATCGAGGGGGGCCGCTCGCTGGTCGGAAGCGACTGGTTTGTGGCGTCCCGGAATTACGGTTACTGGCTGGGGATGGTGGGCCGCGAGGTCGACAGCCGCAAATTCGTCCTCGGCGAAGTTGAAGGTCATCCGTCGAGCGAACGCGCTCACCTGGAATTGGCGGCTTACTACCTCGATAAAAAGAATACGACGCGAGCGAGCGAGCACGTCGCGCTGGCGAGCGAGCTTCTTCCGGGCGACACAAGTGTAGCGGTGATGCGAGGGAAGGTTTTGCTCGCGAGTCGCGACCGCAAAGGCGCGCTCGAGGCATGGGATTCGATCATGACCGGCCGCGTAAGAATCGCGAATGCTGAGAGCTATCTGAAGGTGGTGGCCGACAACGGATTCCTGATCGAATCGCTGCCGCGGCTTGAGAGCTTCCTTGTCTGGTTCGTCAATCGCGCTCTGCGCGACAAGCAGGCAGCGGACCGGATCGAGGCGATAAAGCCGCTGGTACGGGAGATCGCCCGGCGCGCGGGCTCCGATCCAAAGCTTGCGGCGGAGGTGGCGACTTTCTTTCACAACACCATAAACGGCATTCCTGGGGACCTGGTGATCGGGCGCATGCTGATAGATGAGGGGTTACTGCCGAACTCAACGCTCGCCAGCATCTATCGCACCATGCATCAGCGGATTTCCGATATTGCTTCGGCGGTAATGGGAACTCCGGCGTATGAAAACGGATATTACAGCGGCAGCGAGTATATCTATCCGGCGCGCGAGCTCGCGAACTGGCGAAAGCGATTGCTCGATTACCTGATTCGCGCCGGCTCATTTGATGAAGCGCGGCTGCTGGTTGCGACGATCAAGAGGGAACAAGCGGATCAGGAACGCGCGCTCGATAGTGATGAAGAGGATGGCTCGAGGCGCGAAGACCGGTACGACTGGCTGCCGCTCGCCTCGGCATTGATTGAGCTTCGAAGTGGGCGCGATGCAAGTAAAGCGATCGCGGAATTACGGCGTTACTGCGGACTCGACGCTGCCGGAGACGGAAAGCAACCGGCTGAAGGCACTCAGGAGGAAAGCGATTTGCACGAGCGATGTTTGAGAGCCTACGCGCTGCTGCTCGGTGAACGGAGAGAATCGGACGCGGACGCGTTGCTCTATGACGCGTACAGCAAGTTGGTGCGCTCGCGCTATTCGGATGATGTGAGCCTCGCGGGTTTGGCGGAGATCGAAGCGCGTCGCGGTCGATCCGATGAGGCGTCGCGACTGCTCAAGCTGCTCGTACAGCGTTCGACTGACAACGCGAAAGCGTTGCAGCTTGCAGCGGAGACCGCAGCTCGCACTGGCCGTTACGCCGACGCGATCGAGTTTCGAGAGCAGATGGCGCGTGCCAACCCTGATGATGCGGTAAACAGGCTCGAGCTCGCGCGGATCGTGGCGGCAGCAGGAAGAGCAGGTGACGCCGTCGATCAAATCGTTGCACTAATGGCGGAGAGAACAACGCCTAATACGGTGCGCGTGCAGGGAGCCGAGGTTCTGGGAGAACTGGTGAGAGCAGATCGCTCGCTCGCATCGCGGGCGTTGTCGGCCCTTGATCAGCGTGGCCGAAGCGATGCCGTGATCCTCGCGCGCGCGGCAATCAGCGAAGCAACAGGGAATCGTGAGGAATCCCGCGCGGCGCTTACAGGGTTAAACGCCGGACCGCTCGCGGCCGTGGCTCAGATGAAGCTCGGACTGCTTGCTCTTGCGGCGCAGCGCGACGCCGAAGCGGTCACCAGCTTCGAGCGAGCCCTGTACCTGGATGCAGATGGCGCGCTGACAAACGCTATTGCGTTTCGCGCAGCGGGACCTCGCGCACAGTTGATTACTCTTTACGGCAAGAGCGGTCGGGACCTCGCGGCCCTTCGGCTTGAGGAAGGAGAGCCGGAAGGCCCGCATTCGCTGCTCAGCTCGGCTGTCCGCAGGGCGCTGACTTCCGGAGAGGAGTCTGGAGACAGAGAGTCCAATTATTCATTCGAACCGTCACTCGAGGTCGCGCGCTTGAAGGCGGCCGGGCTGAAGACGTTAGCAGAGCTCAACGATTCGGCGGCCTCGAGCATTCGCGGGGAAGTGTTGGCTGCACTGGTCGAATCGGCGGCAAGGCTTGGCCAGTACGATCGCGCGATAGCTATTGAGAGGATGAGGGCGGCTGAGGCAGTAAAGCCTGACGAGAAGACCGCGATTGAGAAGCGGCTTGCAGAGATAGTAGAGGCGGAAAAGGCGCGACAACTCAGGCTCGAACTGCTTAAGCGAATAGATCGTTCAAACGCGACCGAGGCTATTTACGCGACAGGCGTGCTGGGCAATTGATTGTCTTGGCGCCTTTGCGCCTTGGCGGATATCAGCAGCGAGTTCGTGAGCACCTGGATTAATTCCGCGGGGTTTCGACGAACAGATTCGCGTAAAAAGCGCAAAGCCGCAGAGACGCGGAGAAGACAATGCCTATGAAGAAGCTGACAACGCTGATTGCCGTGGCGACCCTTGCGCTCGCGCATAAGTCCGACGGGCAGCAGGCGCAGCCGCTGGCGGAGCAACTCAAACTCGCGGGTGTGATGCCGCGTGGCGCAATGGTCTATGTACAGGCTGCCGACCTGTCTGCGCTTATGAAGACCTGGCTTGGGTCACCGGTACGTTCTCAGTTTTATGAGAGCGCCAGCTTTGTTGCGTTTGAGAAATCGCACGTTTATCTAAAGGTCCAGGACCGGATAAAGGATTTTCAAAGCGCGATTGGGGTCGGGCTCGACGAGAAGCGGTTGGCTGAGCTGGCCGGCCGCGGTTCAGCGGTTTCGCTTTACGACATAGGTAAGCTGGAGATGGTCTTTGTCTCCGCAATACCACGCGCTCGCGCAATCGCATCGGCGCTTTTCAAGCAGGCTCCGCAGTTTTCGGAACGGTCGGCGAATGGGACGTCATACTACGTTCGTGACGTGACCACTGACGGAGGACGCCTGGATCAACAGTTCTGCTTTGCATACGTGGACGACAAGCTGATTGTGACCACGACTGAGGGCCTGATGATTCGCGCCATCGCTAACGCAAAAACCCCAGGCGCGGACTCACTGAGTCCTGATGTCGTCGCGTTGGCTGAACAGGCGGGAGGGTTTTCGGCTCACGACGTCACGATGTGGCTCGACCAGGCGCGATTGAACCGCAATCGCTACTTTGACAGCTATTGGATTCATCACAACGGGGAGAGCGAGCTCGCGAACATCGAGGAGGGGCTGATCGATTTGAGAATCACGCGCGAGGCAATGACTGAACAGCGATGGTTCAAAATGGGTGCCGGTGGTAAGCCGGGGACCGCAGCCCTGACGCTGGATCAGGTGACCGATTTGATGAGGTTTGCGCCCGCTGATACGCAGCTCGTTCAGGTGCATGCCGCAGTTGGATCCGAGCGTCTGTCGGCGGCGGTTGAGCAGGCCTTATTCGGCAAGCTGCCTGAAGAATCCTGGTCGCCTCCTGAAATTCCTGATCGCACTCGTTGGGCCGGCGGCGAAGATGAGCGCACCCGCTCAGAACGCTACAGCCGTCTTGATTCTCGTTTCGACATAGATGTTGATGACGAGCAAGCGCCGAAGCGAAAGTCTGCCTCTGGCGGCCCGGCGTATGACAATACAACCAGCAAAGAATCGTCGGCCAGCGACTTCACAAAGAGCATTGATCCTATACTCGCAAGCGTTTCAACCACATCTTATTGCGAGCTTGTCAGATCCAGGGCTGAAACAGGTAAGCCGTTTGTGAAGTTCGATCGAGCGATCATCGCTCAGTTGAAGCCGGAGGCTGGCGTCAACCGTGAAGCATTGGAGCGGTTGATCGTCAACGAGATGCGTTCGAGATTTGTAGTCGCAGGGAGTGAACCGCGGCTCGAGTGGCAGGATGAAGGCGCGATTCGTTTTGTCGCTCAGTCTCTTCTGGAACAGGGCGCCGCCTACTCGGTGGCAGGGAATTATCTGGTGCTGGCCTCCAGCAGACAATATGCCGGTGAGATCCTTCAGGCGGTCAGGGCTGGAGCCTCTCCAATAGAAAAAGCTGATGCTACCGTTGCCTTCTTTGCGATGATTCGAGTCGCCGCCGCGAAACCCGAGTTCGATATGCTGATGTCGAAGCTCGATGGCCGAACCCCAGCGACTGCGGGTCGCGGGAAGGATGACGATGGGGAACGCGAGGTGAAGTTCTTCAGCGAAAATCTCTCTAGTCTTGTGGCAGCGACCGCCATCAGAGAGATTCGCCTCACTCGCCCACCGGCCGGGCCGATCGCGACCGAGCGCGTGGTCTATTTGTGGTAGGTGGCCGGTGACGGCGGTCATTCCCGGCTGTTAGCGGGAGTTCGTCAATCACAATGATGCTTAATCGCAGCTTGATCGCTAGGTTTAACTGAACGTCCTCTCGTTATCGTTGCTCCTCCACAGTTCTGCTGGTATTGTTTCCGCTAAGCCCAAAGTTGAAATCTCCCTTACAAGAGGTAGTGATGCTCCGAAAGACAGTAGGCCGGTCCCTTATTATTATTGCTGTGTTGCAGGCCGGGTGCTCGGTGCTTTCACACGAAGCACCCACCGAGGACATCGACAAGGCTGCGGGATTGTTCTTCCAGCGGCTCGGCAACGGGGAATTCGACACGATCTACAACGACGCCGCTACCGGCTTCAAGCAAAACCAGACTCGGCAAACAGTGACCGATAATCTCAAGCAGCTTTCCGAGCAAGGCAAGGTCCTCGACTTTCAGCGAATCAGCATGGCGTTTCAGGGAGAGGGCAAGAACCGGATGGCGTCGCCGGTTTACATAATTTCTTCCGAGCGGAGCAGGGGAGAAATTACGTTGAACTTGCAGGATCAGAGTGGTGAATGGAAGCTGTTCGGTTTCGTCTACAAGCCCCGCGCGTAATCGCCGCAAGGCGGAACGCTGTTGCAACTTCAGGAGGCCTCAATGCGAATGCGCTTAGCAGTTTGTTTCTTCGCGGTCGCGCTATTTGTGTCTATCTCGGCGGCGAGTGCAAGTCGTCTGTCAGGCTGGTCCGGCGGTCGCTCACCAATCAAAACAGGCATCGTTTATCAACGCAGCTCAATCGACGCCGGGTCATACAGGAGTCCGGGGAGATTGCATAAAGCGGTCGTGTCCAGCGATGACTCGGACACGCTGGCTCGAGCCGTCGCGTCAGGGGCGGTCGAAATCGCCGACTACGGATCTTTCAAGCTGCTGGCAATGAACGAATCTGCATTGCACAGCGCTGAGGAACCCGCGAGCCGGGTGGTACAGGTGAGCAGCGTGCCGGCGGGGCGAGTTGGCGATGAGGTCTCCGGTGGACTGAACGTACGGGACGATTTCAACGTGCTGCTACTCCGGTCCGGCGCGATAGATACGACCGACGGCAATACGACCGGCGATTTTGTTGGGATGGGTCGCGCCGCAGGATTTTTCGGTTTGCAGTCTCGGGCGTCGCAGGTGCTTGCAGGCCCCCCCGCAGCCGAGGGGACGCAGCTTCGTCTGGTGCAATTCGTCGGCCCGGTAAAGCGCGCATGGCTTGAGCAGCTTGAGGCGAGCGGATTCGAGACCATCGCGTACATCCCGAACAACGGATACCTGGTGCGCGGCGATTCAAGCGCGCGTGCGCGCTTTATGGGCCTCAATCAAATCGCCCAGGCTCGCGGTGAGGGATTTGTTCAGTGGGAAGGTCCCTTTCTCGAAGAGCACAAGATTCATCCCGCGCTTCTCGACGCCATGGCGGCCGGATCGGGCAGTTTGTCCGGTGAACGCACTGTCGCCGTCCAACTCGCTCTCGGCCATGGCGAACACAATGCGCGGGACAATGCCGACGTGAAACAAGCGAGGAGGTTTGCATCACAGGTGTTGGTTGATACCTACGGGGTGCTTGGATTCACTAATTTGCGGCTCAAGATTGAGACGAGCCGGATCGCCAGCCTTGCCGCGTTGCCGAGCGTGGTGAATATCGAGCCCTGGTCGCCGCCTCAGTTGCTGGACGAGCGGTCCGCCCAGATAGTAGCCGGTCAACTTGCAGATGACAGCAAGTCTCCAGTCGGGCCCGGATACGCAGCCTGGCTCGCGGCGCATGGGTTTTCGTCAACGTTCAATTTCGCGATAGACGTTTCGGATAGCGGTCTCGATCGGGGAGCCATAACACCTGACAAACTGCATCCTGAT
>DATIFP010000136.1:0-20074 GCA_035455165.1 Blastocatellia bacterium | reverse complement strand
CATCCTCGATTTACCATTCGGCAAGGGCGAACCGGCAGGCTGCAGGCTACTGCTGAAACGAGTGCAGGAAGTTGAGCCGCGTGTTCACCTCTTCGGTCACATTCACGGCTCATATGGTCAAAAGCAGATAGGCAGGACGCTCTTTGTGAACGCCTGCCTATGCAATGAAGCGTATGATCCGGTGAATCCGCCGCGGGTCATTGACCTCTGACCAAAAGGCCTGCGGCCAATGTTCGCAAACCAGCGTCAGTGCTAAATACGTCTATCGTCCGCAGGCGGAAGTCGAATGCCTGGAGAACCCGGCGAGCATTTCAGGCGGAGAGGTGCTCGAGGGCTTCACGCTCGATCTTGCGGAAGTCTGGTAGCTTCACCCCAGGTCTTTCATCGCCTCGCGCAGCGCGTCGAGCGGCGGCGGCTCAGCGAAGGTCTCTTGCCACACAGCGGCGAATTCATTCTCACCCATGACCTTCATCAATCGAGCAAGATTGCGCAGAATCCGCGCGCCGACTCGCATCTGATATTCAGCGGCAATCATCAGCGCCTTCCCGAATCAGAGGACGGACTCCGGCAATCGCCCTTGCTTGCTGCGGAGCACTCCCAGTTGAGCAAGGGAGTTCACCATTAGCGGCGGGTGTCCAAGCCGCTCGTAAATCTCAAGCGCTTTCTTGCACCACTGCTCGGCAAGGTCGAACTGCTGCCGCTCCTCCGCGATTCTGCCCAACTGGTGATTCACCCCTGCAATGTTAGGTTCAACCGCCGGCTCATTCAGCGAGACGAGATAATCGAGCACATGTTCATAAGCCAACTCCGCATCGTCCAGATCGCCGCGAGCGAGCGCGTGGTTGGCTTCCTCACCGATCAGATACATCCAAAGATCCGCGCGGTCTCGATCGGCGCCCGCTGACATCTCGGGACCTACGCAGTTCAGCAAACCGGCGCGCAACGCTCGCCATTCCTCCGCGCGATTGGTGACCTGTGGAGACTTGCGCATTCCCATCGCCGAGGTCGAAAATTTGCAGGGTGTTCTTCGGCGGCATTAATGACCAACCCTCCTGGCATCGCTGCGGTAGATTCGGTCAACGGAGTTTCCTGAGGAGACCGGCTGAGGCGCGCCACACTGGCAGCTCCAGCAGCCTCTGTTTGCAACGGACGGTAGGTATTCTCTCAGAGGCGCTCGAATTGCGCCACGAAGAAGCGTCAGTCAATGATGGGTGATCAACGCAATGAAAGCGTTAGCGATATACGGTTACTGGTAGTTGATGTATACGACCTTAGTCTCGGTGTAGAAGTTCATCACTTCATCCCCGACCTCGCGCCCACCATAACCGCTCTCCTTAATTCCCCCAAACGGTGCGTGCGAATAGCCGCCGACTCCGGGCCGATTAACGTGCACGATCCCGGCCTGGGCCCGCTCGGCAAAGCGAAACACCTTTCCAACGTCGCGCGTGAATATTGAGGCCGTCAAACCGTATCGCACCGAATTTGCAACCTCGGTCGCTTCTTCGAGATCGCGAACGCGAATGACCGAAACTACCGGCCCGAAGATCTCTTCGCGAGCGATCTCCATTCCGGGACTTGCCTCGATCACCGTCGGCGCAAAGAAGAACCCGCGTTCACAACCAGGCGTCTTCATAGCGTCCCCGCCCGCGCGCAGCTTCCCTCCTTCTTGCCGTCCAATTTCCACATAGTGACTCACCCCGTTCATCGCGCGGCCGTCCACAAGCGGTCCGATCTCGACCCCGGTTTCGGTTCCCGGCCCGACCCGCATCCGAGACGCTCGAGATACCAGGCGGCTCAAGAAGTCGTCGTATATTTTCTCCATCACAATCGCACGGCTGGTAGCCGTACACCGCTGACCAGTCGAGCCAAACCCGCCCGCAACCACTCCGCTCACCGCCTGGTCCAGATCGGCGTCTTCCAGAACTATCTGCGGGTTCTTGCCTCCGAGCTCCAACTGGAGCTTCAGCAACCGCTCGCTTGCCGAGCGAGCGATCATCTTTCCGACTTTGGTGGATCCTGTGAACGACACGCCCTTGACCGTTTCGTTTGAAACAAGCTCAACACCCGGCTCACTGTCGCCGTGCACCAGATTCAAGACGCCGCGCGGCGCGCCGACTTCTTCGAGTCCGCGCACGAGCGCGGTTGCAGTCAACGGAGTCAGCGGCGACGGCTTCAGTACGGCGGTGTTTCCCGCCACTAATGCCGGGGCGATTTTCCATACCGGGATCGCGACCGGAAAATTCCAGGGACTTATCAAGCCGACCACGCCGAGCGGTTGCGAGCTCGAGTAGCAAAACACGCCGTCGTCTTCCGAAGGAAAGACGCGGCCCTGAAGCCTTCGTCCCATCCCTGCGGTGTATTCGAGGATGTCGATCGAGCGCTTAACCTCGCCGGCAGACTCGGCGAGTATCTTTCCCTCCTCTCGCGTTAACAGATTGGCAATCTCGTCTTTATGTGAATCGATCCAGGCGAGCCAATCGAAGAGCAACCGCGCGCGCCTTGGGGCGGGCTGTGCGCTCCAGCCTTCGTGCGCGCGCGCGGCAGCTTCGATTGCGCGCCGCGCGTCATCGCGAGTCGAGTCCGGCGCTCGGGCCACGAGCACTGACTGATCGGCCGGATCGTGGCGCTCCGATGTTCTGCCCGACTCTGAGGCCCCCCACTGGCCATCGATGAAATTCCCAACCGCCTGGCCTATTTCAGGAACGCTGTTCATTGTTTGTTGACCACCTTAGGTTTGATTTGATTGCGAAAGTCGCCGACGCGCCGCTCGAAGCCGGCGGCGAGCGAGCGAATTATACGAGGAAACATTACGAAGTGCACGAAAGGGAGCAGATCCGGTTTGCTTGTCGTGTTTTGAGGGTTCTGATATTCTCCGCGCCATCCAATACGTTCGGTGAAACGGGTTGAAGATGTAAGGGGCGACGGCTCGCTATCGCGGCTCCGCACGATCAGGAGGAGATATGCGCAAATACGCTTGTGAGATTCGAAAGTGGTTTCTTCGGGTGGCGTTCGTATCATTCACGCTGACTGGCCTGCCTTTCGGCGCAGGCGCGAACGGCGTGGATATCAACGATACACGGCTCCTCTCTCAACCGGCGATCAGCAAAGATCACGTCGCGTTCATCTACGACGGGGATCTATGGGTGGCGGGCCTTGATGGCAAGAACGTCAAGCGATTGACCTCGGATGAGGGAGGGGAGGCTAACCCTGCCTTCTCACCGGACGGGTCGTTGATTGCCTTCAGTGCGCAGTATGACGGCAACGCGGATGTATACGTCGTGCCTGTCGCCGGCGGCGTGCCTACGCGACTGACGTGGCACCCGGGACCTGACATCGTTCAGGGATTCACTCCAGACGGATCGGCGGTGCTTTTCACGTCGCCGCGCGCGGTGTTCACCGGGCGCTACACACAGCTATTCACGGTTCCAGTCAAAGGCGGCATCGAAGAACCACTGAAACTGCCAAATGCGTTCAAGGCGACCTATTCGCCTGACGGGTCGAGGCTGGCTTACAACCCGTTGTCCGAGGCGTTCACTCAGTGGAAGCATTATCGAGGCGGACTGAACTCGACGATATGGCTATACAGGTTCAATGACAACTCTGCGGAGAAGCTTCCGCAACCGGAGAGCCGCGCGAACGACGTCGAGCCGATGTGGATCGGCGATACGATCTACTTCCGATCTGACCGCAACGGCGAGTTCAATCTCTTTTCTTACAACCTGAAATCTAAAGCGATCAGACAGCTCACCGACCACAAGGACTTTCCGGTGATGGATGCTTCGGCGGGCGCGGGCCAGATCGTCTATGAACAAGGCGGCTACCTTCATATCTTCGACCCGAAGTCGTCCCGATCCACAAAGCTCACGATCGGGGTCTCCGCCGATCTGGTCGAAACGCGGGCGCGATTCGTCAAAGGCGCGCGCTATATTCGCGACGCCTCGATCTCGCCGACCGGCGCGCGAGCGGTGTTCGAGTTTCGAGGTGAGATCATCACCGTGCCCGCCGAGAAAGGCGATGCGCGCAACCTGACCAACACCACCGGTGCAAACGAGCGCTCGCCCGTCTGGTCGCCGGACGGCAAGTCCATTGCCTACTTCTCAGACGAGTCGGGCGAATATGAGCTGCACATTCGCAGCCAGGACGGCAAAGGCGAGGTCCGCAAGATCAAAGTCACCGGCGCGGGCTTTTATGATGTTCCAGTCTGGTCGCCCGACAGCCAGAAGATCTCGTACGCCGATAATTCATGGAGCTTATTCTGGCTCGACCTGAAAACCGGCGCATCAAAAAAGATCGCATCGGAGTATCAATACGGTCCCTCGCGCGCCAAGACAATCCATCACGCCTGGTCTCCTGACTCGAAGTGGATCGCCTACACGCTCAACACCAAGGCGTATATTCAAGCGGTTCACGCTTATTCAATCGAGAAGGACAAATCGTTTCAGATAACCGACGGGTTAAGCGAGGTCAGCGAGCCGGTGTTCGATGAAGGAGGCAAGTATCTGTATTTCTTTGGGTCCACTGACGCCGGCCCTATCAAAGACTGGTTCGCAATGTCCAACGCCGACATGCGCGTCACGCAGTCGCTTTACCTGGCGGTGCTTCGCAACAACATCCCGAACCCGCTCGCAAAGGAGAGCGACGAGGAGAAGGGCTTACAAAAAGATGAAAAGCCCAAAGAGCCGCCAAAGGTTGCGCCCGAGCCCTTCTCGATCGACTTCGACGGGATCGAGAATCGGATTCTGGCCATCCCGCTCCCGCCGGGCAACTACCGCGACTTGTCGGCTGGCGCGGCCGGACAGTTCTATTACATAGAAAGTCCGCCAGACAGTAGTCCCTTCGGCGGAGGTCCCGATAGATCTTCGCTTCATCTATACGACCTGAACAAACGCAAAGACGAGGTGTTCATACCGGCCGTCAGGGACTACGTAGTGTCCGCAGACAAGAAGAAGATTCTCTACACTGGCAACAACGTATGGGCGATAGTTTCGGTCGTCCCCAAACCGCAGCCAGGGCAGGGCAAGATCAACGTCGACGACATCGAGGTCCGCATAGACCCGCGCGCCGAGTGGACACAGATGTTCAACGAGGCGTGGCGGATCAATCGAGATTATTTTTATGCGACGAACATGCACGGCGTTGATTGGAATGCCGCGCGGCAGAAGTACGCCGTGTTCCTGCCACACCTTGCGACTCGCAACGATCTAAATCGAGTCATCCAGTGGATGTGCAGCGAGTTGTCGGTCGGTCATCATCGCGTCGGAGGCGGTGATTTCCTGTACCAGCCGAAGAACGTTCCCGGCGGGTTGCTCGGCGCGGATTATTCTGTTGAGAACGGTCGCTATCGATTCAAGAAGGTCTACGGAGGCTTGAACTGGAACCCCCAGCTCCGTTCACCGCTGACCGAGCCGGGCGTCAACGTGAAAGCAGGCGAGTACCTGCTTGCAGTGCGCGGGCAGGACCTGCGGCCGCCGGCGAATCTATACAGCTTCTTCGAGAACACCTCAGGCAAGATCGTAGAGATTACTGTTGGTCCAAACGCCGACGGTTCCGGCTCACGAACCGTTCAGGTGGTGCCCATCCCAAACGAAGCCGCACTTCGCAACCGCGACTGGGTCGAAGGGAACCTGAGGAAGGTCGACGAAGCGACCGGCGGCCGCGTTGCGTATGTCTATGTTCCGAACACGACTACGCAGGGCCACCAATACTTCAAACGCTACTTCTATCCGCAGTCGTACAAGGAAGCGATCATCGTGGACGAACGGTTCAACGGCGGCGGTCAGGCTGCGGATTACTACATCGATATACTTCGGCGTCCGCTGGCGTCGTACTGGGCTATGCGTTACGGCGCGGATCTCAAGACTCCGGCCGCTTCGATACAGGGTCCGAAGGTGATGTTGATAGACGAGACTGCAGGCTCTGGAGGGGACTTCCTCCCGTGGATGTGGCGCAAGTTTGGTCTGGGCAAGCTGATCGGCAAGCGCACCTGGGGCGGGCTCGTTGGCATACTCGGGTTCCCGGTGTTGATGGATGGCGGCGGGGTGACGGCGCCCAACCTTGCCATCTGGACCCCTGATGATGGTTGGATAGTCGAGAACGTCGGCGTGCCTCCGGACATCGAGGTGGAGCAATTGCCGGCAGATGTCATCAACGGTCACGACCCTCAACTGGAGAAGGCGATCCAGGTGGTGATGGAGGAGTTGAAGAAGAGTCCGCCCAAGCAGCCGCAGCGCCCGCCCTATCCGGTGAGGAACAAGTTGCAACCGTAAGTATCCCGGGAGCAGGCATCCTTGTTTGCCTTGCGATCCGCTAAAAGAGATGGCGAGTAGCGAGGCAGTCAAGGATTCTGCGCTCCCAGGCAAATCCCTTGGTGACCCGAAGCTACAAATCTGACCTTCCTGCGGTGCTCAAACCGTTTTGTCGCAGATTCTTTCTTCGACTCGAACGGATGCATACGAGGTAAGACCGGTATCGGCTCGCGCGAAGCGCTCCTGAGCCCCAAATCCTCGCGCCGAGGTCTAGGACTTTTCCGTTGACACGTCGTTCGGTTGGCGGTATTCTTTCGATGCTGGAAAGAATTGAAATTCATTTTCATTAATGCCCCTGAAGGAATCAAATGAGCCTGTTGGACGCGCTTCATAATAAGTCGTATCGAGTGCACGGCATCGAAGGGCCCGCCGACGAACGCCGTCGCTTACTGGATCTGGGGATCACGCCCGGCGAAGAACTGGCAGTTGTCCAGTCAGTCCCGTTTGGCGATCCGCTGGTTGTGATCGTGAGAGGAATGCGGCTCGCGCTCAGGCGACGCGAAGCAGCATGGATCAGGGTTCAGTGAGCCAACATGTATTCAGCCGAAGGGTCTACCTCGGAAACCGCCGTCGAAGCACGGCAGGTGCTTCACCCTCCTTCTGATGCCGGCCAGCGTCGCTTGACGGTCTGTCTGGCCGGCGCCCCGAACGCGGGCAAAACCGCGCTAATGAATGCGCTCACCGGCGGGGGCTTTCACACCGCCAACTACCCGGGCGTGACCGTCACGCTGTCCCGCGGCAAAAGCAAACCAGATTTTGGACCGCAAGTGGTGTTGGTTGACTTACCTGGAGTACACAGCACTTCCGCGGTCTCTCCTGAAGAAGAACTATCGTGCCAGGTTCTTGAAGGCAAGCATCAGTCGGTTCAGCCGGATGCAGTCATCGTGGCGGTTGACGCGACTCAGCTGGAACGCCACTTGAGATTTGCGTCCTTCGTTGCGCGTCAAGGCAAGCCGATGGTTATAGCGCTCACGATGATGGATTTGCTCCCGCGGGCGCACCAATCCGTGAACGTCCGGAAGCTCGAGGCAGCGCTTGGTGTCCTTGTCGTCGCGGTGGATGGCCGAACCGGTTGGGGCGCCGCCGAACTGATGGAGGCCGTTCGGCGCACGCTCGCCGATCCACAAACACAACGGAACGAGCTTGCGGAGCTCCCGGAGGAACCCGTATCAGCTTACGAGGCGCTTCGCGAGTTGCTGGCGCAGAGCGGGGCTGTCAAAGACTCCAATTCGCTCATGCTGGCCCGCGACTCATTCACCGCGCGGATTGACCGGGTAGTACTTCATCGCGTCTTTGGATTCCCTATCTTTTTTGCGGTTCTGGTCGGGCTGTTCTCATCGATATTCTGGGCTGCGCGTCCATTCATGGACCTTGTTGATTGGTTATTCTCGAAAAGCGAGAATCTGCTGTTAGCTGTATTGCCGCAAGGTGTGCTGTCGAGATTTCTGGCGGAAGGGGTGATCGGGGGAGTCGGGGCGGTTGCAGTTTTCTTTCCGCAGATAATCATCCTGTTCTTCCTGATGACTCTTCTTGAAGATTCGGGTTATCTTGCTCGGGGAGCGGCGCTGGTTGACAGACCGCTTGCGGCGTTGGGCCTGCACGGGAGGTCCTTCGTTCCGATGCTCTCAGGGTTCGCGTGTGCGATACCCGCGGTGCTTGCCGCGCGCACGATCCCCTCGCGACGCGAGCGGCTCCTGACGATCTGGATTCTGCCGCTCATGAGCTGCAGCGCCCGGTTGCCGGTCTACGCGTTGCTGCTTGCAGCGCTTTTACCAAGAGCCGTCTGGAAAGCAGGACTTGCGCTTGGCGTCATCTATATATCAAGTTTGTTGACCGGAGCGTTAGTCGCGGGTTTGATCAGCAGGCTGATCCTGCGCAAGCGCTCGGCGTCGCTGCTTGCGATGGAGATGCCGGTTTATCGAAGACCGTTATTGAAGCCAACCCTCAGGATAACGTGGACCAGAGCGTCGGCGTATCTCAGGCGGGCGGGTACTCCGATCATAGTTATCTCATCGTGTTTGTGGTTGTTGTCGAATTTCGGCCTGGGTTCCAATCAACCGCCGTCGTCCGTTCCCGCCCGGCCGCCCGTGATAGCCGCCAGCGATCTCGACCATTCATTTGCCGCGCAGCTCGGCCAAACTCTCGAGCCCGCTCTTCACCCAATGGGGGTGGATTGGCGCGTTGGCGTTGGACTGATCTCGGCGTTTGCAGCGCGCGAAGTGTTCGTCAGCACAATGGCGATCGTATTTCACGTCTCCGACGATGTAGAGATCGGACAGCAGACAGGCTTGCTTCAAAGCATGCGGGCCGCGACTTTCTCCGGAACCACGCAGCGCATCTTCACGACGTCCACCATACTCGGTTTGATCGTCTTCTTTTTCTTCTCCCTTCAATGTCTCGCCACGGTCTCAGTTGTGCGCGCGGAAACCAACTCATGGCGAATGGCCGGCCTCCAGCTGCTCTTCTACACGGGCATCGGCTACTTTGGCGCGTCGGCCCTGGTGACCGGCTTGCGTCTTGTCGGGGTCCAGTAGTCCATCAGCCGTTTGCGACCCATCCTCTGGCTTTGACACTCACAAACGGCAGGTCTAAGATGACGACAAAGAAGGGCCGAGGAGATAAGCGATGCTATATGCAGCTATCAACCTGTCGGTTTCGACCCGCGAACTGTATAATGTTTTACCCGCGTACACCGGTCTTAAATCAACTCGACGACGAGTAGATGGCGCGCTCCCCGGCGGGTCTGTGTGCACCAACTTCAGTGTCGGGGCGGTAGTTAGAGCCTGACATCGGGAGGTTTACCATGAAAGACCGTGTTAAATGGATTCTTGTGGGGCTCGGTTTCACGTTTGGACTTCAAGTCATCATCTCTCTGATCTTCACTGGCGTCGCCTTCAGCAGTCGAACCAGCCTGGCGGATGTTGTGTCCGATACAGCGGTCGCAGTAGCTTTCGGGACTTCGATCGGGGCTTTCTTGATCGGCGGCTTCGTCATCGGCTGGCTCACGGAAGAACTGCGCGTGGTCGACTCGCTGATTGCCGCGGTGCTGACGCTTGCTCTGACATTGCTCGTGTCCACCGCGCTACCTTCGGGCAATAAGGCGCAGTTCATCACGGGGTATCTGCTCAGCGATGTGCGCCGAGGCCCGGTTCTGGCTGGTATTGCTCTGATAGCCGCTGCGATTGGCGCTTATTGGGGCTCGCACCTAAAGATGCCCCAGGAGGGAATACTCGACAGGATAGCCCTGCTTGTCGGCCTCGTCGGCGCGATTGTCGGACCCTTTGTGTTGCTAGCTGTTGGCGGTCGTGATTCGGCCAACCCAAACGCTCCCATCCTGCCGTGGTATTTTCTTGTCACCGTACTCGTACTCGTGCTGGTGATTGTGGGTGTGGGCTTTGTCTTGTTCACTCGGGAGTCGCACTACGACGAGGAAATATCGATCAGCCCCGAGCACCACAAGGAGGGCACAGCTCCTACGAATTGATCGATACTGAGCGGGGCCCCTAAATCTCGTCTCGAGCTGCAGACCCGTTCAGCAGTTTTTGCAGATCGCGCGCTACTTCTCCAGCTTGTTGATACCGCTCCGCCGGGTCCTTCTTGAGCATGTGTTCGACGATCGCAACAAGCGCGTCGGGCGCGTCCTTGCGATGCTTCTTTATGGATGACGCGGCGCGCTTCTTGATGGCTTCAATTGTCTGAAAGTAGGTGTCACCCTCGAATGGGAGCCTCCCGGTGGTCATTTCGTAAAGCACGACTCCCAGCGAGAATATGTCAGCCAGGTGCGATACTTCCCCACGGCCGGTCGCCTGCTCGGGTGACATATAACTCACGGTTCCCAGCAAGACCCCGGATTCGGTAAGACGAGCCTTACTCGATCGCCGGTCCAAAACGCGGATCGGCTTTGCGAGCCCGAAATCGAGCACCTTAACTCTCCCCCGATGCGTGATCATAATGTTCGAAGACTTTATGTCGCGATGAACGACGCCGCGCTCATGCGCTTCAGCCAGAGCGTCCGCTGCTTGCACGCCAATTTCGATGATCTCCTTTAGCGCGAGCGGCCCCGATTCGAGACGCCCCGAAAGCGTTTGGCCCTCGACGTATTCCATAACGATGTAGGGATTCCCCGCGGCTTCGCCTATTTCGTGAATGGTCGCGATGTTTGGATGATTGAGCTGCGACGCCATCCGCGCTTCTCTCAAGAACCGCTGCTTCATTGTTTCATCTTCGATGTGCTTCGAGGCAAGCACCTTGATGGCTACCGTGCGTTCAAGCTCTGTGTCGTAAGACTCGTAGATTTCACCCATACCGCCCGACCCGAGCGACCGACGGATTTCGAACCTGCCTATCTGCCCTTCAGGTTCGATGAGCGGTGGCGCTGCCACCTTTTCGGTCATGCCGTCGTGAACCGCCATCACCGCGCGATCGGTTTCGCGGAGCTCGGTAGTTATCACGCGGGCCCTCGATATGACCGATGAAAACTGTGTCGAGAATATTCGCGGCCCGCGATCATCTTCGATGAAGTAGCCAGCCCGCTTCAGGTCCTCGTAGATATGCTCGTGTTCCTTTTCGACCCGTCCGTTTTCGATGAACTCCCGAATCGCCCGGCGGGAGCCCTCGTTCAAATGGTCCCAAATGAAACGAAACTGCCCCTTCGCTTCGTCGAGAAAAGTCGCTTCGACATCTTCACGGTCCAGCTTCCCTTCGTTTTCAGAAAGATGATCGAAGTATGCCGAGCACGCGATTTGCAGAAAGTAAGGGAAATGACCGGCGATTTCCATGATTCGGCGAGCGTAACCCTCGAGCGGCACGCCGGCTTCAGCCGAAGGCTGGGTGACAAGCGCGATAGCTTCTTTGCGAGTGAACGCGCGCAGGAATACATTGGTGAAAATGTTGAAGAACGGCGAGTCGGCGATGAGTTGCGTATGGCACAACTCCTGAAGATCGCGCGCCGAGCTGGTCACATAGGCGACATCGTAGTTGTTGGCAATCGATCGGAGAAAGGAGTAGAACTCGAGATCGAAGGCGCGATTCGTCGTGATGGCGTCGAACTCATCGAACAGGACAACAAGCTTTCTGCCTTCGCGTCGAAAATTGTCAAGCACCGTCCGCACCGAGTCGAACGATGGTTTGAGCTTCGTGAGCGTCTTGTCCCCGGTCGCAGCAGCCAGAAGCGCGAACAGTTCCACGAAAAACTCGCTCACCGTAAGGCGACGCTTCTGTTGCAGATCGATGAACGCAAACGTAAAGGACTCGGCTCGGTCCAGATAGCGCTTGCGAACCTCGTGGTGATTGATGAATTGCAGCAGCGATGACTTGCCGATCCGCCGTTCGCCGACCACCGAGATGGACTGGGGACGCGATGCGCCGATGCGAGAGAATATCTTCGACACTTCACGCGAGCGCCCGAAAAACTGCGACGGGTCTTTGATGGCCACACGATTCAGGTATGGATTACGCATCGCTCTTCATCTCGCTCAAAGAGTACGGACTTCTTTGACTACCTGCCAGATCGAATGCGACCTGCGGATCCAAAGCCGGAGCAGGTCGATCTTGAATCTGAATCCGTCTGACGCATCTTTCTCCAGCAGCTCCCGGCGAAACATTTCTTCAAGCGTCATTCGGATCGTGTTTTCCGAGAGGTGAACAGGGTACGAGTTCGCCTTGACCGAGTCGCGCAGGTCGCGAGCAATGGCGAACGTCATCGGATCGCTCAAGGATTCGCCGAGCAGCGACAACGCAAGCTTTTCATCGTCCGATAGCGCGTCCCACGTGTAGATCATTTGCGGCAGCGGGTTGTCTACGATCTCCTCGATCACGTGTTTCAAGTCGGCCACGGTCACCCAATTCTGACGATGCTCGTTCATGTAGTCGACCAGGTTCTGACAGATCATCTGAGTGTAAAAAGGCTGCCCGGCCGTCAAACGATAGACAACGTCGGGGACTCCGCGCCCGTACACCACTCGGCCGACAACCGGCTCGGTGATCAAACGCACCGTGTCTTTCTCGGACAGGAAACCCACCTTGCGAAAGAGCGATCTTCTCAGCAGCTCGCGCCAGTATTTCCTGTCGCGTTCCTCGAGCCTGCGCGAGCCGGTGAAAATAAGCGCCAGACGCTCTTTGTTGTCCATGAGACCCGCCAGGAACGTAAACAGCTCGGTGGAGAGCTTGCCTTCGTCGACCTTTCCTTCAAGCAGTTCGTATTCGTCCATCAGGATTAGCAGCGTTCGGTCGCCGACCGCGCCGAGCACCTCATCAAGGAAGTCCAGGAACACCGGGTACGGGTTTCGGACGTCGAACGGCGGGACGCTGATCGTCTTACCGCGCGCAACAGCGTTTGGCGACGACAGGGCGCTGTTTGCCGCCCCAACCGTATCGAGAACCGTTACCCCGGCCGCTACGGGCTCCCTCACGGCGCCGTCGTCAGCTCGAGCTACAGCTTCCGCGATCAATCGAGAAATCCGCGCGAAGAACTCAGAGTCGGATGCAATCACCATCTCCTGAAGGTCGACGAACACCGGGATAAAACGCTTCCCAAGCCGGCCACCCGCGACCTGGTACAGTATCGAGCTTTTGCCGACGCGCCGCTCTCCGCAGAAAACAATCACGATCCCCTGACTGGTCCCTTCGAGCTTCGTGCGCACATAGCGGAAATCATCCTCGCGCCCGTAGAACATCTGTTCAGTGCGAATCGGGTTTCCAACAATGAAGGGATTGGGCTCGATCGGGACATAACTCCGCAGCTCGCGGGGAAGCTCATACTCGCGCGCCTGCGCGCGGCGCACCGCGAAAACGGCCCCCAGAGCCACTCCCAGGATTGCTATGGCCAGCGAGTAGAACCACCAGTTCTTCCAAAACGGCAGGCCCACTCGAAGCACCAGAGCGACCGGCGGCGCCTGCGAACCGTAAAGGTCCCGATTGAGCGCGATCAGCTCAAACGTATGTTCGCCTTCGTCCAGGTCCACTCTGGAAACGTCACGCTCGGCGGTCGGCTGAACCGCAAGCGGTTCCCAGGGCTGCTCGCTATCTCCACGCTTGATGCGATAAAGGCAGCGCGGCTGGCCGCTCATCGTCACTGCCGCGAAACGGAAGGACAATCTGTGCCGCCCGAAAGAAACCTCGTAGGAGCCGGACTCCGAGATCGGCTGCGCGTGGCCGTCTACTTCGAGCGAGGTCTGGACCCACGGAGCTGTCGTAACCGGAACGTGCCGGACCGCGCCTTTGTTGGTGGCGAACCAGATCCGGCCTTCGCTGTCTTGTGAGATGGAGTTTATGCGGTTGCCGGTCAGCGCACAGGGCTCGCCTGAGTAAACCGTCGATAGAAGCTGACCTGCGAACGCGAAGAATTTCTTGACCTGTCCTTCATCGGTCCCCGCCCATAGAAAACCGTCGCGGTCGACGAACAACATGCTCGCGGGCTCGCCATCGAAGGTGGTGAGCTTCGATCCAGCATAGGCCTGGATGCCTGCGCGCGTGGCGATCAGCAACCTGTCTCCAAATCGAGTAATCCAGCGCGCGTCGTCATCCGCCAGACCGCGCGAAGCGTCGATCAACTCGCGTTCGCCGCTTGTCAGGTCGAGTGCCAGCACTCCCCGCGCGGTAGCGAACCACATGCGGCCGTCGGTGTCTTCGAATACGTGGCGGACGTCGTAACCCGCCAGCGCATCGATGTTGCGCAAGGCGCCGTCTCGGAACAGCGAAGCGCCTCGCGTGGTCGCGAACACGACAGCCGATCCGCCGGCAATCGACGTAACCCACTGAACATTGTTCGAGGCGAGCCCGCTGCCTTCGTTGAATTGTGTGAGCGTCTCTCCCGTCCATCTGAGCGCGCCCTGGTCGGTTGCGAACCATGAAGTGCCGGTGCGTTCGAACGCGGCCGCGCGAACGTTTATGTTCGCGCGGAATCCTTCGACCGGAACGAATCGCTCACCTTCCAGCCGCGAAACACCGCTCATTGTCAGAAACCACGGACCGTTTCTGTCGCGCGCGGCCGGCGGCTCAACCACCGCCTGCACGTCATTGTCGGCCAGACCGCGGCTGGTCGTGAAGCTCACAAAACTGTAGAAGTCCGAGCTGAGGGCGCCGTTGTCGGTTGCAAACCAGAGGCGGCCCTCGCTGCCCGCGTAAATCGCCGCAACGTGATCTCGATCCAGGAGGTTGACTCGCTGAGATTCGCGGCGCGCCGGATCGTAGACGAGGACCCCACCGCGGTCGAGCGCCAGCCAGACTCGTCCGCTGCTGTCCTCGCCGGCCGCGCGAGCGGTCCCGTCACTCGAGGCGTTCCCATCTCGCAATGCTTCCACCGGCAACCGCTGCAGGTTGCCGTTGTCGACTACAAAAAAACCATTTGCCGCGGCGATCCACACCCTGCCGGCGTCGTCAGTGAATATGCTGCGGACGCCGGTCACCGGACCTGCTCGATCGCCGCGGGTTTTTACACCCTGCCAGTTTTCAAGCTGGACGGCGCTCTCGCCCGCGAGGATGAATACACCTCCTGCCGCGGCAATCCAGATGTTTCCGTTCTTGTCTTCGCACAGCGCTCGCACGTCCGCATTTGCCAGGCCGCGTGAGGGTGATATGCCGAAGTGTTCACCATCGAAACGAAACAAGCCATCAGGGGTCGCGGCCCATACGCCGCCACTTGAATCCACGAGCAACTGTCGAGGGTCGCGGACCTCCAACTCGGCGCCGGCGTCTTCGCCGCTCTTCTTGATTCGCCGCACGCCGCGCGCGGTCGCAAGCCAGATGGTTCCGCTCTTATCCTCGGCGATCGAGTGGACATCCTCGCCGGCCAATCCCTCGAACGCTGATCCGGCAACCGTGGAGGATTTGAAATCCGCTCCGTTGAATCTCGCCACTCCCTTGTCCGTTCCGAACCACATCCAACCTTCGCTGTCTTGAAAGATGGACCGGACATTCTTCGAGGGGAGATTGGGAACGGTGTAGCGCGTGACTGCCTTCTCGTTGATGGGAATCACCGGCGCGACCAGCAACTGGAGCGGGAACTCGGTGGTGATCCCCGAGGAGATGAACACGTCGTTGCGATACTCGTCGTAGCCACGCAGGGTGGCGCTCAACTGATACGAGCCGGGGACGAGCCTGCCGAAATAGGTGTCGCCGTAATCGTCGGTGAGGCTGCGCGCGGCGAGCTCGCCCACCGCGCCGCGCTCCTTTGCGTAGAGGCTGACGGTCACGCCCCCGAGCGGCTGGCTGCTCCCGTCCAGCACCGCGACGTGCAGAGACGAAGCGATGAGCTTGATGGCGGGCGCGGCATAAGTCTCATCGGGTCGAAGCGTGATGCTTACGGATTCCTTGCGGAATCTCGCGGCTTCGACGGTGATGCGATACGGAGCGGGCTTAAGGGCGCGAAACTCGAATTTGCCGTCCGCCTGAGTCATTGTCGATTGTGAGACATCGCCGGACGTGAGCGTGACTCGCGCGTTGGCCAGCGGCGCGCCGTGGTCGTCCTGGACCGTCCCGAGGATGGCGCAGCCCTCATTCTGAGTTGGAGGATGTTGATTGGCGGATTGCCGGCTCGCCCAGATGGCGATGGCAACCAGCGCCAGGAGCAAAGTCAGCGAAGCGCGCCGTAAGCCGGCGCCGTCAGAATGCGAGTTCCCTGGGATGCGCGTAGACACTTCTTAAAGAGTAGGGAAGTAGAGCTACTCGCTTCGCAGTATACAGGCGACGAAAGCGGGCTATCAAGAAAGGCGCCCGCTTGATGGAAAGCGACGTGATGGGACCAACTCAAGCCGCCGACCGGACCTCGGCTCGCTTGTCAAAACACGACTCGCACCAGCCGTACAACACTCCGTCGATCAGGTGATACGCGACCGTATGCTCCTCAGGGATGCTTTGATGACATTGTTTGCATTCCCAGGTTCGCTTAAGAATGTTAGATACTTGTTCAAATATTCCCGGCATTTTCTTCTACGGTAAGCCTTGTTGGTTACCCGACTCCCTTCGTTCTTTGCGTTCCTCTACAAAAGAGGAGTTTGTTTCAAATTAGATACATTCAAACGCCGGATGTGCGGGAGGGTTCCATCAATAAGCGGTGGGGACATTCCACTTGTCGAAATGCTCGACACGATGCCTCGACGAAGACGGCATATCAACCTGCCTGCTCTAAGGGGTCATTTCGCCCGATCACGATGTGCAATGCAAGCGCGAGGTGAGCCGTGCGTTTAGCGGGAGCGCTTGGAACCGCGGTCACTCGGCCGTCAACATTTTATCGTCCCTCTTTGCTGATTATCGTCCCTCTTTGCTGAACCGCGAATCTGGTATGTCCCGATCCACCAAAATTTGCGTTCGGACCTCTTCTTGCGACCCGGTCTTCGACCGTTCTTCGATTCGTCGGATAAGGTGGTCCTTGTTTCCAACCCATAGTTTGTGTTCCCCGCCGGCCGCATGGTATCCAACGAGCACAACGCACTCCACCCCCTCTACCGTGTCATTGCCAAAGACCTTTATGTCCCTGAGTTCATCCAAACGAATCCCACCTACTTCGTCGGTTAGCAGCCTCGCAATCCAATGTGCAGTTCCCCATGAGGCCCCGGTCGCGCCGGCAACCGCCAGATCGAGGTTCTTCTTCTGCTCCGGCGTGTTGCCGCGGAAAGAATAGGATGCCCAGGCGGTTGTTCCGTCACACCAGATCAGACCGTCTTGCTTATGTCCGGGAGCAAGGTTGGATTGTGTGGTCCACGCGAATCGCAGCTTGCCTGGCCTCTTAAACAGGGTCTCGAGTTCGATCGCGTAAACGCCGCCGCCCGGGAGACGCACAATGGACGTTCCCCTGTCGCTGTAGGTCGACAGTGAATGATACGCACTCACGACCTGCCTCATGACTTGTGCGGCGTGTGCGTCTTTTGATTCTTGCTGGCTCCCTCTCCACGATTGCGTGCCGCCGCTGGAAAATGGGATTCCGAGGGTTAATATCAGCGCGGCACTTAGGGGACAAGCGAGGCGGCTCGAGGTTCGAAGGGTCTTCGACCGGCTGGAAACGCTCCGCGAACCCCTGCGAATAAGGTGGGCGGCAGGCAGCATGTTGATAACGTATCTAAGTGGCATCGGCTTCCCCATTCCTGTCCAGGATCATACGATTCTGCGGAGCATGCCGGAAATTCTAGCAAGCGTCTTACAGTAAGATCAGTGATACCGGTCACCCTTCAACATCACTGTAGTCATCGCCCGGAGCGCGAATGGATGGCGTTTGAGCCCTTGTTCGACAGGAGAATCGGCCGCGCAAGATTGTTTCATTTCGGAATCGCCGCTGAAGGGATTGCTTGGCAGCTATCCGATCGGAGTCCCCAGAATCTCATACTCTGAATCACCTGGCCAATGTCAGACTTGGTCCCGCCCGAGCACGGCGCTGCGCTTCAGGATCCATAGATTAAAGCGGCGCCCGTTAACCCTATCGCATCACGATTGAGAGGAGCACAGTATGCCAAACCATTAAGGCGCAATAGACTCGCGACGTCCATTTCAGCACCGTTCCCGCAGCTCTTCTGCGTTCATAGAAGTGCCAGCACGTCAGAGTCGCTGCCAATGTAATCACCAGCTTTACTACAAAGAACGGGAGATAGCTATTCCCGATCAAAACATCCATCAACGGGTTCAATTCAACGAAGCCGTCATTCTCGACCAGCAACTCTGTACTGATCGCGTCTATGAGAGACATGACGTTAATGCCTATGACCGCGAATATTACTGGCACGGCTTGGCGCAGTATCGTCATAACCTTTCCGGCACTCACATGGCGGGGAGCTCAGACTTATCTAAACAACAGGTGGGGTCACCAACGCGGGGCAAGCCCAATGCCTCAACTCTGAAACGCCTGAATTACCTGAATTGAATAGCGGAGCGAACCGATCAAACCGTCCTGGACGCATCGAGAGAATGATTCTCAGCCAGGTACTCCGCCACAATCGGTAACAGCTCGCGAAGTAGGTTGCCTGCTCGATCCAGCCTTTCCGGCCACCAGAGCGGGATTCCCGGACACCACACACGCGCTGGTTAGCCCGAGTGACGGGCCGCTTTCGTGAGCGCTTCTCGCGCGAGCGTCGCGGCTCCGATCACCCCCGCGTCGTCGCCAAGCTGGGCGCGTGTGAACTTCACGTTTTTAGAATTGATCTCGAACGCGATGTTGCGAGCCGAGCGCTCGATGCGGGCGACGAATTCATCTCCAAACGCTTCGACAACGCCGCCACCCAAGACGACTATTTCGGGCCCGAGCACGTTGAGCAGGCTCCCGATGCCGATCCCCGCAAGCCGGGCCGCTCGATTGACCGCCTTCTTTACAATCTCATCGCCGGAGTCGTAAGCCGCCTTCAGATCCTTTCCGGACAGCAGGTCGGTTTCCCTCGCAAGCAGCTTCGCGACGCTGCTGCGCTTCCCTCGTTTGATTGCCTTGCGAATATCGCGAGTTATCGCGGTGCGGCTCGCCAGCGCTTCAAGGCATCCGCGATTGCCGCAACCGCATCGCGGCCCGCCCGCCTCGATGATTATGTGACCTACCTCGCCTGCGCCCGTACTCGAGCCTCGATACAGCGCGCCGTTCACTATCAACCCGCCGCCGATGCCCGTTCCGATAAAAACACCCAGAACGTTGCGAGCGCCCTGTGCCGCTCCTCCTTTGAGCTCGCCGTACACTCCGGCGTTCACGTCGTTCTCGATGATCGTGGGGCGTCCAAACTCGTCCGCGGTGCGAGGGCCGAGCGGAAAGTTTTTGAAATTGAGGTTCGCGGTTTCGATTATGTAGCCGGTATCGAAATCAATTGGTCCGGGAGCGCAGATTCCAACCGCCGAAAGTTGATCGGCAGAAATACCCGCGTGTTCGATCGCTCGATGCCCGACTTGCATGATCGTTCGAAAGACTTCTTCATCGTTTCGCCATCCTCGGGTCTTGGCGCGAGCGCGCGCTACGAGCTGGCCGTGGCCGTCCATCACCGCGCCCATGACTTTGGTCCCACCCAGGTCGATTCCAAGAATATGCGGTCTCATCTGCTCAGCTATTGTCGATCTGCTTTGATCACAAAGGCATTCAGCGCCTGGCTCAACTGCTGGAGCGAAGTGTTGCCGCCCGAACAGACTAGACCGATCTTCTTCCCGGCCAGGTCATCGCGCATTCTGAAAACGGCGGCTAGCGGAGCAGCGCCGGCGGCTTCGGCTAGAGTATGAGCGCGCTCGATCATCCACACCATCGCCCGCTGGATTTCTTCATCGGTGACCAGCACGAATTCTTTCAAGCGCTCCCAAAGGATCGTTTGCGGGAGCTCGAACGCAGTCCCTGTTGCGAGCCCTTCTGCGAACGTTCTGTTCGGGGCTTGGACAAGCCGCTTTTGCCGCCACGACTCATAAGCCGCGGGCGCGGCATCGGACTGCGCGCCGATGACGCGAATGGCCGGATTGATTGCGTTCGCGGCGATACAAACGCCCGCGGCGCCGCTCCCTCCGCCCACCGGCACAATGATGACTTCGAGTCCCGGTTCGTCCTCGAGCATCTCGAGCGCTTCGGTGGCCACGCCCGCGATCAACATAGGTTCGTCGCCCGAATGAACGTAGCGGTAGCCGTGCTCTCGAGCCAGAGCTTCGCAATTTATGCGGGCCTCGTCGAATCGCTCGCCGTGAAAAATCACCTCGGCACCCATGCCTCGCATCGAGGCGACCTTTCCCGGGTTGGCTGCTTCGGGCACGACGATTCGGGCTGTTACGCCGAACAACCGAGCAGCGTAAGAGACCGACTGGCCGTGATTGCCGGTCGACGCCGCAATCAC
>DATIFP010000135.1:0-4935 GCA_035455165.1 Blastocatellia bacterium | reverse complement strand
GTTACGAAGAAAACTCGAGATCGCGCCCACCGGAGCGGCGAGATACACAAGGTCGGCCTCGCACACCCGACCCGAATCAAACGCCTCTTCTGTTCCGTCAATGACCCCGCGACTGAGGGCTTCACCAAGCGCTTCCTTGCTGTCCCAACCGGTTATGCGATCGGCGATACCGGCCCGGCGAGCCGCAAGCGCGAACGAGCCGCCGATCAGTCCGACCCCAACGATGGAGATGTGCTTGAAATGCATATATCAAACCACCGAGCGGGAAAAAGGGCGAAGGGCCAAGAAGACGAAGGCGCTGATTGATCGCTTAGCCATCTCGTCGAAGAATTTCATTTGCGGCCCCTCCTTGTCCGCAAGCCACGTCTCCGTCCCTTCACTTCACCGCCGGTTCTTCGATGCCGGCAGCGACTTCGCGGTCTACCGCCATCGCTATCAATCGCAGACGGTGCATCAACTTCTCGAACTGATCGGGCAGCAGCGACTGTGCCCCGTCGCACAGGGCGTTTTCCGGATCGTTGTGAACTTCGATCAATAATGCATCCGCTCCCGCTGCGACCGCCGCCTGCGCAACCGGCGGAACTTTATCGCGCCGGCCGGTTGCGTGGCTTGGATCCGCGACCACTGGAAGATGAGAAAGCTTTTTGAATACCGGAATCGCCGCGATATCAAACGTATTCCTGAGATAAGGCTCAAACGTGCGAATCCCTCGCTCGCATATAATCACCTGGTGATTGCCACCCGACATAATGTACTCGGCGGCTAGCAAGGTCTCTTCGATGGTCGCCGCCGGCCCGCGCTTTAGCAGCACCGGCTTGTTAATTCGTCCGACCTCGCGCAGCAAATTGAAGTTCTGCATGTTTCGGGCGCCGACCTGAAGTATGTCAACATAGCGAATGAACAGCGGAATCTGTGAAGGTTCCATAACCTCCGACACGACCAGCAAATCATAACGATCGGCCGCCTGTCTCAAATACTTCAGGCCTTCCTCACCGAGTCCCTGAAAAGAATACGGCGATGTTCGCGGTTTGAAAGCTCCCCCTCGCAGTACTTTGGCTCCATTACGCGAAACTATTGCGGCGATGTCCATCACCTGGTCGCGGCTCTCTACTGTACAGGGTCCGGCCATCATCACGACTTCGCGGCCGCCGATGGTTACGTCCTTTATAGTGATTTGTGTGCCTTCGGGCCTGAAGCCACGGCTTGCGAGCTTATAGGGGGCCGTGATTCGCAGAACTTCCTTGACGCCCTCGAGCAGCTCTATGTCTCGCCAATCGATCTGACGGTCGCCGACCGCGCCGAGCACCGTGTGCAACACCCCGGTCGACCGATGTATGTCAAAGCCCAGCCGTACGAGTTTGTCTATTACGCCTGAGATCTGCTCCTCGCTGGCAGTCTCATCCATTACGATAACCATTGATCACCTCTCCTCATCGAGAGCCTTGTCGCAACCTTCGCCGCTTGGCGCCTTTGCGACTTTGGCGTCTTTGCGTATCGGCTTGGGCCGTTCGCGCAATGAGCAAAGCGGCGAAGACCCAAGGTTCGGGGTTCTTTACTTCTGCCGTTTCTTGCGTTTCCCGGAGTTCCCGTCCTTTGCTTCCTTCTCCATCGTAACCCGCTCGATACGCCGCGATTCGTCGATAATCCGCTCAAAAAGACGCCGAACCGCAGAACGATCGAGCGGCCCGGAGTTAATACCCGTCACGTGAGCGATGACTTCGCGCTCGCGATCCGGCGAGTAGATCGCCAATCCAAGTTCACGCTTGATTCGTCCAAGCTCTATAGCGCACTGCGAGCGAGCGTTGAGCAGCCTCACCAACTGCTCATCGAGCCGATCGATTTCGTCTCGCCAGTCCTCTATTTTCAAGTCAGTCCTCGCCAGCTCTTAAGTGTTCGGGCGCTTATCCCGCAGTGATTGCCTGCCTACCGCAACGGGCGCCAACGCGCTTGATAGCTTCAAAGGAGCGACCAGGTCCGCGTGTTTACGGCGTTCTTCGCCTGGTACAGACTGGTCATCCCCCACGGGACCGCCATCAGCGGTCGTCATGACCCGTCGTTTGACCGAACTCTTAGTCTATTCGCCCGAGACAAAAGCGGCAATGATAACATTGGATCGGGTTGAGCGGTGAGGAGTTTAGCTGGCGGATCGACTCGAAACAAGCCAGCGAGCGAGTGCGCCGACTCGCTCCACCAAAGCGGGATTGTCTGCGTTGGTTTCTATCTCAGCGACGATGCGGCTGCCAATGACTGCGGCGTCGGCGTGCTGCCAGACTTCAGCGACCTGCTCCCGAGTGGAGATGCCAAACCCTACCGCTACGGGCAGGGTGGCGAAGGCCTTGACGCGCTGAACCAGACTCGCCGCCGCCTCAGACAAGCTCTGGCTGACCCCAGTCACGCCCGTTCGCGAGACGGCATACACGAATCCGCTGCTGGACTCAGCCACAAGCTTTATGCGTTCGTCCGTGCTCGTAGGCGCAACCAGAAAGATGAGGTCGATTGCTGCCGCCTGCATCGCGGCTCGAAATTCATCGGCTTCTTCGGGCACGAGGTCAGTCGCCAGCACTCCGTCAACACCCGCGCTACCCAGCTCGTCGCCAAGCCGCTCAAGCCCGAGCGAGAGCAGCGGGTTGAGATAGCTGAACAATACTATGGGGACCTGGCTTTTGTTGCGTACCCTATGCACCATCTCGAGACAATTACGAACGCTGGTGTGCCTGGCAAGCGCTCGCTCGGAGGCTCTTTGAATTACTGGCCCGTCGGCCATGGGATCGGAGAACGGCACTCCCAACTCAATGATGTCCGCTCCGCTCCGCTCCAGCTCGAGGATGATTTGCTCGGTCGCTTCGAGGGAGGGATCACCAGCGGTGATGTAGGGGATGAAACCCCGGCGGCCCTCGCTCTTGAGGCTTTTGAATTTTGCTTCGATTCGCGTCATCAGTGTGCTTCAGCGACTCGCTACAGCTGAGGGGACGATCAATCGAGCGAGGGTCACTTGCGATCCTTCAGAAGTTCCGCGACCGTGTTTACGTCCTTATCGCCGCGCCCCGAAAGATTCACCACCATGATCTGTTCCCTCGTCATCGAACGCGCCACCTTGACTACCTCAGCTATCGCGTGAGCGCTCTCAAGCGCTGGGATGATCCCCTCAAGCTGCGCCAACAATTGAAACGCTCCGAGCGCTTCCGCGTCGCTTGCCCGCGAATAACTGATTCGTCCGATGTCGTGCAGGTAGGCGTGCTCGGGGCCAATCGCCGAATAGTCCAATCCCGCCGAGACCGAATGAGTTGTCGATATCTGTCCGTTGTCATCCTGAAGCACATAGCTTCGGGTTCCCTGCAACACGCCCGGTCTCCCTCCGCTGAAGCGCGCCGCGTGTTGACCAAGGGCATCGCCACGCCCGCCTGCTTCGACCCCGATCATCCGCACGTTCTCGTCCGCGATGAACTGGTGAAACAGACCTATCGAGTTGCTGCCGCCGCCCACACAGGCGATCAACAGATCCGGCAAACGTCCTTCGGCGTCGAGGATCTGTTTGCGCGCTTCGCGGCCAATCACCGATTGGAAGTCGCGGACCATCATCGGGTAAGGATGGGGACCCATCACTGAACCGAGCAGGTAATAAGTGTCGGCGACGTTCGTCACCCAGTCTCTCAGGGCTTCGTTGATTGCATCTTTAAGTGTGCGGCTGCCAGACTCGACTCCAACCACTTCAGCGCCGAGCAAGCGCATTCGAAAGACGTTCAGCTCCTGGCGGCGCATGTCTTCGGTGCCCATGTAAACGACGCATTTCAAGTTCATCAGAGCGCAAACGGTTGCGGTTGCGACCCCGTGTTGACCGGCGCCTGTCTCGGCGATGATTCGAGTTTTGCCCATCCGTTTGGCGAGCAGCGCCTGGCCGACCGCGTTGTTGATCTTGTGCGCGCCGGTATGGCAGAGGTCTTCCCGCTTGAGATAGATACGCGGGCCGCCAAGATGATTGGTCAGTCGTTTCGCCAGCATCAGGGGGGTGGGACGCCCTACGTAATCGGCAAGCAAATGATCGAGCTCGCGGTGGAACGCGGGATCGCGTTGAGCCAGCTCGTAAGCCAGAATCAGCTCCTCGATCGGGTGCATCAGCGTCTCGGGCACGAACCTCCCGCCGTACGGTCCAAAATGCCCCTGCGCATCCGGAAACTGATACATTTGCCCGCTTTCGACTTTCCTCATTGAGAGAATCCCGTTCGAGATCTGCCTTCTTCTTCGCCTGCTATCAAGGCATTGGCTCGCGCCACAACCGACATGAATCGCCTCAGCTTAGCCAGGTCTTTCCGGCCGGGTTCGGCTTCTACGCCGCTGCATACATCGATGGCCGCCGGTCTGACATGAGTTATCGCGTCCCAAACGTTTTCCGATGTGAGGCCGCCGGCAAGAATGATTGGCGCCACGCGTTTCGCTTCAATCGCGATTCGCCAATCAAACCTCCTCCCCGTGCCACCGTAGCTGCCTTCAGTTCCCGAATCCAGCAAGATCATGCCGACTCGATAACTCTTCAGTACTCCCAAATCGAAATCCTGCCCCACGCGTAATGCCTTGATCACCTTGACCGAAGCGAGGCGCTCACAAAACTCCGGGGACTCATCCCCGTGCAGCTGGACCGCGCTCAACCCCAGCTCGGACGCGATGTCCACAATGCGATTTGCTTCCTCGTTGACGAACACCCCTACCGAGCACACGATCGGAGAGAGCCCGGCGATCACCTCGCGAGCGGCGCGAGGTTGGATATAGCGAGCGCTTCCTGGCCAAAAGTTGAACCCTAGCGCGTCGGCTCCAGCATCCACCGCTGACTGCGCCTCTTCCAGGATTTTGACCCCACAGACTTTTACCTTCACCCTTTTCATGGATAGAACAATCCTGAAAATCAGGCCTCCGCAGTCTCAATCAATTCCTTGACCGCCG
>DATIFP010000134.1:0-4065 GCA_035455165.1 Blastocatellia bacterium | reverse complement strand
GCGCGACCCCAGGGCGCGCGGACTCGCCCTGGGCCACCCGCTGTCGCCCGCTACGCGGGCTCAGCGGTTGTCGCCGTATCGCTCCCCAGGGCTCGCGGACTCGCCCTGGGCTACGCGCTGTCGCCCGCTGCGCGGGCTCGTCCCGGCGTCGGTGGGCGCGACCCCAGGGCTCGCGGACTCGCCCTGGGCTACACGCTGTCGCCCGCTGCGCGGGCTCATCTCGCGGGCTCACCGGTCGTCGCCGTAGCGAATACCAAGGGCTCGCGGACTCGCCCTGGGCTACACGCTGTCGCCCGCTGCGCGGGCTGTTCTTCGGCAAAGGAAGTAATGCTTTGCAAACAAACCCGGGCGCCACAAGCAAGATGTAGCAACCCAACACGTTCCATGTGCCAGCCGGTGCTCTAAGAAGCCCCTTGCGCGCGGTGCTCGATGAACATCACAATCTTCTACCCACTCTGGCATCGGTGGCCGCTCAGCTGCGTGCTCGAGGAACATCACAATCTTCTACCCACGTTGGCATCGGTGGTCGCTCAGCTGCGGTGCTCGATGAACATCACAATGCTTCTACCCCCCCGGCATTGGTCGCTGCTCAGTCAAGGTGTAGGATGAACATCACAATGTTCCTACCCACCCTGGCATTGGTCGCCGCTCAGGTCTTCGCTGCCTCCTCTCAAGCCAAACAGTTTCGGTTGCGCCACTTGATAATCACCGGCAATACGCACACAAAGGAGTTCGTAATCCGTCGAATGATTCCGCTCTCAGAAGGAGACATCTTCAATCAATCCCTCTGGGAGTTTGGACTCGAACAACTAAACCGCTCCGGATTGTTCGAGACCATTGAGCAGACCGATATTGTATTGACGGCCGATCCAACGGCGGGGCTCATAGACGCCGAGCTGCACCTCAAGGAACGCGATCGTCAACGCGTCGATATGAGCGGCGGCGGCGGCACCACCGGCGGCGCCTCGATCTCCCTCGACTACGCAAACATCAATCTGACCGGCAGAGGCGACAGGCTCATCGGACGGACCCGCATCGGTACTCGCGAACGCAGCGTCGGCGGCAGCTTCTCGACGATGTCTTACGGAAAGCGACCGATAAGCTTCGAATTCTCGGGATTCTTCGAGCGGTTAGAGTTCGTCAACGCAGCAACCCTCGATCGCGGCCACGAGCCGCTCTTTGTTGAGAAAACAGCAGGCGTGAGCATGGGTGCTTTTGTTCCACTCGACAAATCACGCTATACGATCGCGGCAACGACGAAGGTTGGACTCGTATACTCCTTCACTTCGACCAATCTCGCGGATGCGCTGCTCATCACGACTTCGGCCCCTCGCACGCTCGAGCAGGGAGGTTTGCGGATCGCGTCGCTCACGGCGCTGCTCTTGCACGACACGCTCGATCGCGAGCTTGATCCACTGCGAGGCGAGCGCCTCGCAATCGGTGCAGAGATTGGCGGCCGGGCGCTCGGTGGGCGTCTCAACTCCTTCAGACCGTACTTCGACTATCGGCGGTTCTGGGCTCAGGGTAACAAGAACGACGAGTCGCGGGAGCCAGCGGCTATCGGGTTTCGCATCCGCGCCTCGCACATCCGCGCCTTCGGAGAGCTCTTTGATGAGCAAGCGCTTTCGACGGTGAGGGGCGTGCCGGTGTTCAGGCGCTTCTTTCTTGGTGGCGAGACCGAGGTGCGTGGCTACGACATAAACTCGATTGCGCCGCTGGCTCGCGTAGAACGTTTTGTCAGCACTGATCCCAACACTTCGCAATTCATCTCAAGTGAGGCGCGTCCGATTGGGGGAGACACGCAGCTGATTCTGAATGCAGAGTATCGAGTGCCAATCGTCTGGCGGCTTTCGAGTGCCGCGTTCTTCGATGCCGGAGCCTCTTTTGACTCGAGAAAGCTGATCAAAGAGAGCTTTGAAACGATGAGCACTGTTCAATCAACCGGCGCACCGGTGACGGTCGTCACAGTCCTCAAGCCCCTCAAGCCAGGTCAGGACTTCCTTCCGCGCTATCGCTATTCGCTTGGGGGAGAGCTGCGCCTTCCCGTTCCGGTAGTGAACGTCCCTCTGCGATTCATCTTTGCATGGAATCCAAACGCACAGCAGCAACTTCCTGCCGGGGCGCTGCTCGCGCCGGAAAAACGGTTTGCGTTCAGAATAGGTTTTTCGAGAACGTTGTGATGTGGCAGCCCGCACCAAAAGCCCGCGCGGCTGTGCGCGACGCGAATCACCATCTCAGCCTGCCTGGTGCCGAGCCTATCTCGATGTCAGTCATTGTGCGCGGTGGTCTTTGCGGAGAGACGGGCATCGGCGGACCGCAAACCAGCCCCGACAACCAGAAGAAAGATCGAGCAAAGAAGCATTGAGTAGTCAACGCGTGCCTCGTGAGCCAACCCTGGCAATTACGGCCTTGGTGGGGGCGGGGCGGTGAATTGGCTGATGTCGGCCAGCCCGAGACTTGTTTCTACATCGCTTATTTGTTTGACCGCATCCTCGTAACCGTCCTCGCCAAACTGCTCGTGCTCTATATCTTCAAACTTGTCATTCATTTCATCGAGTTGCATCGCGGACAGCGTTTGCTTCCAGGCCGGGAAGATGACCGTGTCCTCCCGCGCAGCGTGATGTCTGTACATCAGCACGAGTGACTCAAGTGCTCGCGCCAGCGGCTCTGCAGTGCCAGCCCCGAGCTTTGCCCCTTGCGTCATGGCCAGTATGTAGTCAGTAATCTCGCGGCCACGCTGGTGCTGCACGATCAGAATATCAGGGTAACCACCTGCCTGGCCGCCGGCCTGCTTCACCGCGGGAAAAATATAGGCTTCCTCGAGCTTCTTCTCGTGGTAGTCCTCGCCGAAGGCGCGGAACAGCTTCGCCGTCTTTTGAAGCGAATCGGGCGGCACCGACGACGAATCGGCGCGCAGCCTGATCGCTGTCGCTGAATACACGAGTAGGGCGCGCCTGATCACCCCGTGTTCGCGCATGAGGTCTTCTGTGGCGGTGACCTCTCCTCCCTTGGCGTTCTCCTCCGTTTTGCCCGATGGCTCCCTGCTTTCCGGTTTCTCAGATTGCGGTTGGCTCGCGCCTCCACAGCTACTCAACAGCAAGCCCGCTCCGACAATCGCCGAGGAGCGCAGAAAATTTCGTCGGGTGCTATTCGATTCCATGGAACTCACCTCCGGGGTACCCAGCATAATACGCACTCTTACGAACCATTCTAGCGCAGATTCTCAGAAAGAAAACACGAGGCGTTTCTGGAAGCGATGTTGTAGGGAAACAACGCCGCAGTAGCCCGCCCGGCTGGACTTGTGAGATAGCCGGCGATTGGTCATCATGGATCATCGATCCGAGATGGTGCTATGGCTAAACCGAAACTCATTGGACCGCGACCGGAATGGCTCAAGGTGAGGATTCGCGCGAACGAGACTTTTGAAGGCGTGAATCGAATGATCAGCGACCTGAGTCTGCACACAGTCTGTCAGGAGGCTCGCTGTCCGAATATTTTCGAGTGCTGGAGCGAGGGTACCGCGACCTTTATGATCCTTGGTGACGTCTGCACCCGTCATTGCGGCTTCTGTGCAGTCGCCAAAGGACAGCCCCGGACGATCGACCCTGATGAGCCGCGACACGTGGGCGAAGCTGTCAGCCGGCTGGGTGTGAAACACGCCGTCGTCACCAGCGTCAATCGAGACGAGCTTCCCGACGGCGGCGCGCTGCATTTCGCTCAGACGGTTCGCTGGATTCGGAAGCTGAATCCCGGGACTCGCATAGAGGTGCTGATCCCGGACTTTTGCGGCAACCAACAAGCCCTGGACACCGTCCTCTCATCTCGGCCCGACGTGCTGAATCACAATACAGAGACCGTAGCGCGCCTGTACAAGCATGTCCGTCCCGATGCCAGGTACGAGCAATCGCTCGAACTGCTTCGAAGAGCCCATGCTCGAAAGGACGAGCTCCCTCTGCTCACAAAATCCGGGTTGATGGTTGGGCTTGGGGAAACCGTCGACGAGTTGCTCGAAACCTTCAGGGATATTGCGGAAACAGGCTGCGATATCCTGACCGTCGGCCAGTA
>DATIFP010000133.1:0-71480 GCA_035455165.1 Blastocatellia bacterium | reverse complement strand
GAGGGCTGGGGCTGCGTTGCCATGCCATCAGGGTTTTGCCCATCGCTTTACGCGGTGATCATTAGTTGCCAGTCTTGACGTACTGAATGCAGTCGCCTTTACTGCTGAAGGGATGCGGGTGCGTAAAGTTGATCCAGCCGCCATCTTTACACTCCTCGACACTCTCTGGCGGACCGCATAGGCGTTGATTATTTGGAATTTGTATAGTCGTCGGACTTCCCTGAGGAACTATGAATGTGTTAATAACCACGACCGGCACCGTGCCTAAATTCTTGGCTCTATGTACGCGGCCGCTGACTTCCTCGAATGACTGCCCTGGAGGCAGTACTTCTTCCCCGCCACACCCATCCTCTGCGGTCAAGGTGCCACTCACTACGACGCTGTAGGCGCGTCCAGGATGATAGTGCCAGGTGAGAATCTCCCCGGGGTCAATGGTTAGTCTTCGCACTGTCACCGTGGCAGGACCGTCAAAGAGTTCTGAGTGCGGGATAGTGCCAACGGCGATTATTTCGCTGACTGACGAATACCCGGGGACACCCAGGAGAGCGACGCCAATGCCGACTACGATCACGAGTCGTTTCCACGAAATGTTGGTTTTCATGTTCGATCTCCTTTCCGATTTTCAGTTGCTGTCCAAGAGACAAGCTCCATCTGCTAACGCGTCAGTTTCACGAAAAACCCGACAACACCGCCCGAATCTTTTTCAGAGATTACTCTTTGTTGGTTATAATCAGCCCACCTCACCAATAGTCTCTGAAGAACGGGGTATATTGTGCCCTCAACAAAAGAGGTGACCCGACTGTTAGTTGACTGGGGCAACGGCGATCAGGCGGCCCTGGACAAGCTGATTCCATTAGTGCACGACGAGCTGCGGCGTCTGGCCGGCCGCTACATGCGGCGCGAGAGCCAGGGCCACACGCTGCAAACCTCAGCACTTGTCAATGAGGCCTACTTGCGGCTGGTTGATCAGAAGAGCGTACAGTGGCAGAACCGGGCACACTTTTTCGGCGTCGCGGCGCAACTTATGCGTCGAATCCTGGTAGATCACGCGCGGAGTCGCTTGCGGGCGAAACGAGGCGGCGGGGCGCAGATGGTGTCGTTTGTTGAGCCGGCGGTTATGTCTGAAGAGGTCGCGGACGTGATAGCCCTCAACGCGGCGCTGACTGAGTTGGAGGAACTAGACCCTCGCAAGAGCCGAATCGTTGAGATGAAGTTCTTCGGGGGGTTGACTACTGAAGAGGTGGCCGAGGTGTTGAAGGTCACACCACGCACGGTCGAGCGCGAGTGGCGCAAAGCAAAGGCCTGGCTGCACCGCGCTATCAGCAAAGGTGCGACGAATGAAACCTGAGCGGTGGAAGCAGGTAGACGAATTGCTCGAAGCCGCGCTCGACTGTCCCGCGGCCGAGCGGGCCTCGTTCCTGGACCAGGCCTGCGCCGGCGACGAGGAATTGCGCCGCGAGCTGGAGTCATTGCTCATCTCTGACCGGCAGGCCGAAGCCTTCATCGAATCACCTCCGGCAAGAGTGGCCGCGGACTTATTCACCGATAAGCAGACCAAACCGGGCAGGGGGGCGCGCATCGCGCACTACCAGATCCTCGAGCAGATTGGGTCGGGGGGAATGGGAGAAGTCTACCTGGCTCAGGACACCAGGCTGGGCCGCAAAGTGGCCCTCAAGCTGCTGCCCCCCTCACTTACCGTCGATCCCAAACTCAGGGCGCGCTTCTTCAGGGAGGCTCAACTCGCGTCGGCCCTCGATCACCCGAACGTCTGCACCATTCACGAGGTGGGGCAGTCTTCAGGTCACTTGTTCATCGCCATGCAGTACGTCGAGGGGGTCAATCTCAAGCAGCTCATTGACTCTCGCCCGCTGAAGCTCGACGCGCTGCTCTCGATCAGCCTTCAGGCGGCAGACGCTCTGGCAGCGGCCCACGACCGAGGGATCATCCATCGAGATATCAAGTCAAACAACATCATCATCACTCCTCGCGGACAGGTGAAGGTGCTCGACTTCGGGCTGGCCAAGCTTATGGATGGCAGGGGCCCGGGGAATGGCAATGTGAATTCGGACTTGACATCGACATTAACAAGGGCGGGCGCAGTGATGGGCACGCCCAGCTATATGTCACCCGAGCAGGCGCGGGGCGAGGGGGCTGACCACCGCAGCGATATCTTCTCACTGGGCGTAGTCATCTATGAGATGGCCAGCGGAGATGTGCCCTTCAAGGGAAAGTCTCACGCCGAGACGATGAACGCTGTGATCAACGAGCCTCACACTCACCTGTCCGAGTTCAACGAAGATCTACCTGCGGAATTGTCCGCGACTATTGATCGAGCGCTTTCTAAAGAGCCCGCGGACAGGTATCAGAGTATGGGAGAGATGCTGCAGGATCTGCGGCAAATCGGGCGCGCCGTCGGCCTCGTGGGCTCGAGCGATTCTCAAGGGGCGGTCACCACGTATATTCCGCTGCGGCGCCGGTCCGTCAGGCGAGGGCTTTGGGCGATGACACTGCTAGGGCTGGCGCTGCTGGCCGGTGTTGGCCTGTGGTATTCCTCACTGCGGCCCATGCCGCAACCACCGAGGGCACCGCTACAGACCACGCCACTGACCTCCTACGTGGGTATAGAGTTTCTGCCTGCGTTCTCGCCCGATGGTAAGCAGGTGGCGTTCGTGTGGAATGGAGAGAAAGGCGATAATATCGATGTCTACGTTAAGCTGGTTGAGGCAGGTACGCCGCACAGGCTGACGACTAACCCTGCTGATGACTCGTTCCCAGCCTGGTCGCCCGATGGCAGCCATATTGCGTTCAGGCGTCACACCCAGGAAAGTGACGCCGTCTATCTGACCCCTTCGTTGAGCGGGCCGGAGCGTAAGCTGGCTGATATTTTCCCGAGGCTGTTGGGCCCCAGAGTCGGCGGGGACGGTCTGGCCTTCTCGTTGGATGGGAAGTTCCTTGCCGTGCCCGACAGGAGTTCCTCAGGCGAGCCTTTCAGCATTGTCCTGATCTCGACCGAGACGGGTGAGAAGCGCAAGCTAAGCTCACCCCTCGCCGGATCGGTGGGCGACAACACTCCTTCCTTCTCGCCTGACGGCAGTCAGCTAGCCTTTAGCCGCATGAGCGGACAGGGTGTAGAGGACATCTACGTGATGCGAGCCGAGGGCGGCGAACCCAGGCGGTTGACTTTTGATAACCGGGATATCAGAGATCTGGATTGGACTTCGGACGGGCGCGAGATAGTCTTCATCTCGGACAGGGAGGGGGACACCGGTTTGTGGAGGGTCTCTGCTTTGGGCGGCACGCCCGAACGGCTTGTGTCTGCAGTCGGGTATAATATCGGCCGTCTGAGCATATCTCGCCAGGGGGACCGGTTGGTCTACTCGCAGCAGTTTGTTGACACAAACATCTGGCGAGTTGAGCTGGCGGGCCCAAATCGAAAAGTCAGCGCCCCCACAATGTTGATCTCGTCCTCAAAATCTGATTCTGCCCCTCAATACGCGCCGGACGGGAGAAGGATAACGTTTAGATCCGACCGGTCGGGAAGCTTTGAGATCTGGGCTTGCGAGGCCGACGGCTCAAACCCGATTCAGCTAACCAACTTCAGTGGACCCCAGGCTGGCTCTCCCTGCTGGTCTCCTGACGGGAGGCAGATAGCCTTCGACGCCCGCCCTGACGGCAACCCGGACATCTTCGTGATCAGCGCCGACGGAGGAAGGCCGCGCCGCCTGACCGAAGACCCTGGCGAGGACATCGCGCCGAGCTGGTCGAACGACGGGCGGTGGATCTACTTCGAATCGAACCGCAGCGGCAGCACACAGATCTGGAAAATGCCGGCCGAAGGCGGGGAGGCACGGCAGGTGACGAAAGGTGGCGGGTCCGTAGTACACGTGTCTATGGATGGTAAGTTCCTGTACTACACGAAGGGGCGCAACGTTTCGGGAATCTGGCGTGTCCCAGTAGAGGGCGGCGAGGAGACCGCAGTCTTGGCCACGCACAAGGCGGGATACTGGATTGCCTGGACAGTGGTTGAGCAGGGCATCTATTTTCTGACGGCCGAGAAGCCGGCCCACCCGGCGATTGAGTTTTTCAGTTTTAAGACCGGCTCGGTAACGGAAGTGGCCGCGTTGTCGAAGCCATTCAGGCCCTGGACGAATCCTGAGGGACTGAGCGTTTCGACAGACGGTCGATGGGTCCTATATACGCAGGAAGACCGGGCGGACATGGACCTAATGCTGGTGGAGAACTTCCGCTGAGCAGTGAAAAAGCCCCAACGAGACCCAACGCGCGAGCATAGCTGCCAACGAACTCTTCAACGTCTGAAGATGACCTCGAGCATCATCCTCTTGTTTTCACCTCTTAAAAAAGGAATCGTTCGATCCGCGTTGTCCATCCATCTTGCTTTGTCTTGCTCCCGCATTGAAGTAGCCCTTTTCGTTAGCGACTAAGACGGTACCCGAAGCGGCATATGGGCACACGACAACTCCCGTTCGTCTTCATCAAAAGGCCGGGCATCGGTGCATCTCGCAGCCCACGTCGCTTTTCGCGCTCCACCTCGATTCAGCGAGTCAATTCTGCGGCAACCTGACGCGCCGCAGCAGGTCTGTGAATCGCCGGTCTGAACGTAGGCCGTCCAGCGCTGGGTCGACCTTTAGAAAGGCCATCAATGCGGACCGCTCCTCATAGCCCTTTTCCAGCCATTCGAGAGCCTGATCGGTGTTGCCGAGGGCCGCGTAGAGCGTTGCACGTATGTAGCCTGGTACGTAATGCTGTTGAGACATCTCGTTCAATTCGTCGAGCAGTTTCTTCGCCTCGGCGCGTTTGCCTGACAACGCAAAGATTCGCCCGAATGCTGCCTTTGTGACCGCACTCGGACCGGGTTGGCCGGCTTTCTGGCACTCCGCGAGAGCTTCTTGGAATTGGCCCTTTCGTGCATATACCTCTGCCAAACCCAGGTGCGCATTTGGACCGTTGGGATTCAGCTCGAGTCCCTTTTGAAATTCTTTGATTGCCCGGTCGTATTCGCCTGCCCAGTAGAGCGTGTACGCTATGGCCCCATTTTTGATTTGATCGAGTGGGTCAAGGCGCTGAGCTTGTCTCAACTCCGCAATGCTCTCATCGAAGCGTCCCATAAATCCGAGATACCAGCCATACCAGTGATGGGAAGTCGCGCTGCCGGGGGTTTGCTCGATGGCGCGCTTGAACTCTTGCTCAGCGCCTGACCAATCCCAATCCAGATACATTTTGGCAATTGCCAGCGAAGTGTGGGCCTCGGCGAGCGTTTCGTCTATCTCCAATGCTTTGTTGGCTGCGTCCTTTGCCGCTTGATATGTTTCGCTCGTAGATGAAAACACCCCGAGGCTGTAGACCTGGGCCAGCGCGGCATAGGCGAGCGCGTAGCGCGGTTCCTCAGCGAGCGCCTGGTGCAAGTACGCCACTCCCCTTTTGAAGTCTTCTTCATTCCACCTGGTCAAGTAGTAGCGCCCCTTCATATAAAGTTCATAAGCTTTCGGGTTTTCGGTATACCGTTTGGCGAGCCGTTTCTTGTCCTGGTCGCCTATCCTCAATCGCAGCTTCTCAGATATTTCACTTGCCATCTGCTCCTGAACGGCAAATATATCTTCGACCCTCCGGGTGTATTTTTGTCCCCAAAGCTGCGACCCGGTCGCGGCGTCAACCAGTTCTATCTGAATGTTCAAGTTGTCCCCGATCCGAAGCACTCGTCCCGTGACCAGCGCTCGGACGCTCAGTTCGCCCCCCACCGCCTGAGGATCAACTTCCCGTCCCTTGTAGCGGAAGACCGTAGTGCGGGCCATCACTCGAAGCTGAGGCAGTTGAGACAGATTGTTGATTATGTTCTCGGTAATACCATCGCTAAGGTATTCCGCGTTTGCATCCCCGCTGGCGTTGACGAGAGGCAAGACGGCGATCGAATCGAGGGCCTTAACAGCAGGGTCGGGGCGGAGCGCGAGAAAATAGATTCCAGCGCCAAGTAGTGCGGCGGCCGCCAGAAAGAAGGCGGCGAGTCCCAAATGACGGAAATTACTGTGCTTTCTAACTGTGTCGGTTGTGACGAGAGCCGAGCCGGAATCAATATCTCGCCTGAGGTTTTTCAGGTCTATTAGAAGGTCATGTGCCGATTGGTAGCGACTCTCTCTGTCTTTCTCCAGCGTCTTGCGAATTATCCGCTGCAGCTCTGCCGGAACATCCGCAGCATAGCGGGACAGCGGCGGCGGTTCGCTAGTAAGGATTGCCGAAATCGTTCCCGCTGCGCTTTCCGCCACGAATGGCTGACGGCCGCTCACCATTTCGTACAGCGCCGTGCCGAAGCTGAATATGTCGCTGCGCGCATCCAGGGTTTCGCCTCTCACCTGCTCGGGAGACATATTCGGGACTGTGCCCACTATCGCTCCTGGCTCGGTCAACATACTTACAGTCACGGCTTCGCTTTCTACCAGCGATCCGTCGCGGATAATCTCAGCCAGGCCAAAGTCCATCACCTTTGCCTGATGGCGTGCGGTGAGCATGATGTTCTGCGGTTTGATGTCCCGATGGACGATGCCGTGTGAATGGGCTTCCGCCAGAGCGTCTGCGACTTGCACTGCAATCTCCAGGCAGTCGCTGAGATCAAGCGGCTTGTTTCTGATTCTGCTGGCGAGGGTCTCGCCTTCCAAATATTGCATGGCGATGAAGCTGCGACCTGCTTCTTCGCTTACTTCGTAGATCGAACAGATGTTTGGATGATCTAACGTCGCTGCTGCTTGAGCTTCCCTTCTGAGACGCTTATTCGCTCGTTCATCGGCAGTTGATTCCGCCGGGAGGAACTTAATCGCGACTTTGCGATGTAGGCTTGTGTCTTCTGCAAGGAAGACTTCAGCCATCCCACCAGCGCCGAGCTTATTGAGAATGCGGTAGTGGGAAACCCTCTCCGGTATCATTTGGGCTTTCATCTCGATCTGCGCGCAGGAGGAGTTTATCTGAGGTCAGAAAGAGCCTGCACTTGCGAATCAGTATGGATATCCCGGAGCCTTAATTTCCCGCGTATTATACACCTGCTTTACAAATTAGAAGCGGAAATTATTCGTGATGTCCTGAAATCGTGTGTCTGGGATTTGAACCGCGGCCAAAGTCCAGTCGCTGAAATTGGTAAGAGCTCGAAGCTGCTCGGCGAGTCGGAACCGTTTTAGCGGTTTTGGCCGTTGGAAGCTGCTGAAACTGTTGAAACAGTTTAGCGAGATGTGGATCGACGTGCACCTCACTGAAGAGACCGACTACTCGTCGCCACGAGCGCAACATCGATCCTCTGTGGAATGGACGTTGAGGGTCCCAGCCGCGCGTCGTCACCCCCCCTTGTTTCGCAATTCCTTGCCCTCGCCCCTGTGCGGGTCAAACACCGCACGGAAAGCCTTCAGCGCAGCCGGATGGTATATCGTCGAATGTTTTTCCTCCGGCATCCTCTCGTAATGCCACCGGACCCGCGACGGCGCGTTCTTGCTCATAACCGCCGCAAATCGTCGCGTGACCTCCGCAATTCCTTTCTCGTCACTGCTCGCCAGGTAAAGGGTCTTCTTCAGATTCGGCCGCTCTACTCAACAAGAGTTAATTGTCTCTGCGAGTCTAACGGCTTCGTGATTCGCGACGCCTTGCTTCGTCCGCTGCATTCGCTTGTCGAAACGCGAGGTCAGCCAAAGCTATCCGATCGTGGGTCCCAGAAATCACCTTCGAGACCCAGGCCGGCGAAGATTGCGCGCATCTCTTCCGGCTGAGGACGTCGAGAATTCTCCTGCAATCGCGTCGAATACCAGGTCGTCGCGAGCTTCCAGAGTTGGTCAATCCGTACGAGCGGTCGCATCGGGTACTCACGCGCCATGCACCACTCGCGAACCCGTTCTTCCGACCGGAAGAAAAGCATGTTCCTTCACGTAAAGACGATATCGTCCCACCACTTTGCCGCAGGGACGAGGCAGTGGAAGAGCCAGCTGGAAGGCTCAGGGCCCTCAATGCTTACCTCCAGATGAAGAGGCTCGCCGGATTGCTCGCAACGGGAGTGTACCTCAGCCGTTCGCCGTAGCGCGGCGGGCACACCAAGAGCGTCCCAGGCGCAGTTGGCGAAGTAACGCTTTCCACCGGCTAGTACCACGTGCGGCGTCGGAACGCCCGAGAATGGGGGCGCCATGCGAATTGACGCTCCATCCGGCTCAAGCACGAGCACTCGCTGCGCACGCAGGCTTCGATATGCTTCGAGTACGCTTTCAACATCTGAACCGACGATCTCGGCCACATCACCCGCTGCTGGCCTGCGCCCTGTCTCGGAGAAGTGCCTGTAGACCGCCAACTTTATCTGCGTGTCGAAATCCATTTCGCCCTCACATGCGAGATGATGTTCAGCGAACGCTCGTGTTCACGCACGGAGTTCCTCCTTTATTGATGGCCCCATAACCGGCGAGGTGATCGACATCAGTGAGCGGACATCGCGGCCTCAAACGCGCTTGGAAATCGCGTCTGGAAGTCCAAGACGGCGATCCATTCAGGCTTCACAACGATACGAGCCATCTGAGAAAACATGCTGCCGACTTGCTTCGCCCACGCACGACCCTGCTCGCCGCCAAAGTAACGCTCCGCCGCCAACGCGTATTCCGGAACCACTCCCGCGACTATCTCAACATGAGCAGTGCCTCGGATCTGCAACACTTTGTACGGCCAGGTGTTGCCGTCGATGCTCAGTGCAACCTTAGCACTAGGCGAGAGCGCCTGTACCTTCGGCGCCTTTGGCGGCGTGCCAAGCACGATCTCTTTACCGTTCCAGTGGAACCAAATAGGGACAACCCGCGGTGTGCCGTCACTCCAGACATATGCGAGCCGCGCGGGCGAGGCGGACTGCAACAGCTCCTGCGCCACCGGATCATCGAGCAACTCGAGGCCACCTTGTTTGGTTGGCATCCTCTTCTCCTTTCAGCACTGCCTAACGACAGAGGTAAGCTGGCGCGGCCTGGAACTATCGCGGTAGCCGAACCATCAGCGCAGTCCGCTGCATCGGATGTTACACGTCGTGACTCATTCCTTCGATCGAGCCCCTTTGTGTTCCTTTTCTATAAACTCTATAGCCTTTTCGAGGACTTCATCTTTTCCAGCGCGAATGCCCGCGATGGTTGGCTTGACCTCAATATCAGGTACCAGACCGATGCGCTGAAGTTGTCGCCCGTCAGCATGGCGAACGCTTTGACCGGTGAAGCCGATCCGAATGCCGCCGGGCACTGAAAAATTGGTGACGTCTCCATTTGCACCCGCAGTGTGGCTGCCAATGAATTTGGTGCCATTCGCTGACTCGAAGAACAAACCCGTGTGCTCGGACTGGCTGATAGCGCGTTCATCTATCAGCATTACCGTCTTTCCCTTGTATCTCCATTTATCAGTTATTGGAGTAGTCTGAACAAAAGTCTCTGAGGTTGTGAACGCCTTTAGGCTTACCGCTTCTCCTTCGGGCGACATCAGAACGGGTCGTTGAAATCGGGCAGCCTCCACGGAGATCTTCTCAGTCAGCCGCGGTGCGATGGCCCACGCCGTGCCGTTCGGATAGCCTCGCATATCAAACACGATTGCCTTCGTATCCTTGAACATCTCGAACATCTGATCGACCATCGTTACAGGAAGCCGGTCAAGGTCAGCGTAGCCGATGTTGCCTGGAAGCAGCATTAAGATCTCTCCGTGTCGCTGCGATCTCATCCTGCTCACATATTGTCTCTTGCGTAGAGAGCTGATCTCCCTGACACGACCCAACCGATCACGCACCGTAAGAACGGCTGTGCTGTTGTCAGCACCAGACAGAAATCTCCCCATTACGTTGTACATCAGCGACTGCGGTGTGGAAGCCGCGATGTACCTGGATAAGCGCTCAATCCTGGTCTGCGCTTCTTCGCCATCGACCTTGAGAATCACATCGCCGACCTCAATCCCGGATTCTTTGGCGGCAGCTTCATCGAGCAAGCCAGTAACTACCGGGACACCCTCGATCATACGAGCTTGCACCGGTGGTGGGGCGATCCCAAAATAGTCCAACAAGGCCGGGCCGACAACGAACGCATGCGAGTCATGGACATGGGTAACCATCTCAGCAACGGTGAGCGCGTATTCCTGGGCATTGCCGGCGGCTTCAAATCTGGGAATGAACTGCTTGAGCACTTCATTCCAGCTTTCTCCCATAAGATCTTTGTACGGGAAGAAGTAATTGATGACCGTCCAGATGCGAAAGGCTGCGAGCAAGCGATACTCCACCGCCGGATAGGCCATCTCGCTGTAGGAACGCTCCGCCGGCTGCGCAGCTCGCGCCGGAAGGCGGCTCCTTGTGACCGCTTCTTTCTTGGGGTTGCGAATCAGATTCAGCGCGGCCTTGAAAGCAGGATTTTCATTGCCTGAGACAGCGGAAGCCGGGACCACGAGATCTGCCTCAAAACCGCCTGTACCGTCCCCGTAAACCAGTTCGCTGACCCGTACTTCAATTTCAAGGTCATCACCTAGTTTGATGGGGTATATCACTACGGCCGAAGCATCGCTTGCAGAGCCTTCAACAACGATAGCACCTTTGCCCGCAGCCTGAAGAGCCAGAGCTATGGGAGGCACCTTTGACTTCTCATCGGCGAGAAAGACTGTGCGTACGTCTTTGATATTTCCTGAGGGTGAGAATACCTCTCCATCGGCGGTGTACAGCGCTGAATAGTAGCCGCCTGATGTCGTTCCAGACTGTGGGGTGAACCCCACGTGCATCCGCCTGCGTTGTCCTGGAGCATGGACTGGAGTTGAGGACAGTTTCTTATTTAGCCCGCTCATCCCGAAGTTAAAACTCACATCAGCGCCGGAGCGCAAATCAAAGACGACCCCGCGCGCTTTGGAAAGCTCATCAATCAGGGCGATCAGTTTCTGATTAGTCCCGGCATAATCATCACTGTCTTCTTTCGAAATCGTTACTATTAAAATTCCGTCTTCGGTCTTGGTAGAGAAGGGCGGGGGCTCCACTCTAGTTGGCTGGGAAGCTTCCTTGCGAATCACGCGAGTTGCCGGATCACCGAGCGCATCCAGCAGGCTCTGGACGGCAGCGGCATATTCGTCGGTCGTCCTCGCCGCCTGAACTTTCGGGATCGCCTTGACGAGCGCCGCGTCCCAGTCAATGTCTCTGTACGCGAGGTAGGGGTGGAAGTACTTGATGGCCCCCCAGAGTTTGCACAGGTCGGCAAGCCGCTCGACTCTGGCGGGGTCGTTTGATGTTTGGGACATACCCGCTGCGAATGCGGGGAACAGAAGCAATAGACAGCCGGCGAGGGCGATTGCGCGATGAAGCTTCATTTTCATAATTCTCCTCTCAACCTGTTCGCATCCTGCTTCGGCGCCCAGCACCTGTGCTGAGTCAGGCGTAATTGCGCACTTCACTTAATCGACCTCAAAGTTCCGGCAGTAATCTCAAGAAGGCTCGCGGGGTTTAGCTTAAACACCGAATTCGGCGTTCCCGCCGCTGCCCACACTTCATCCAGCTTCAACAAGTCTTCATCGATGATTGTATAAATCGACTCAGTATGGCCAACCGGAGGAACTCCACCAATCACGAACCCAGTCTTCTCCCGAACATAAGCTGCATCCGCCTTTTCAATGGGTCCGCCCACAACGTCGGCAACCCTGGCCTCATTCACTCGATTTGCACCGCTCGCTATGACCATTACGGGCCTTTTATCGTTGACGGTCCGGAACAATATGGATTTGGCTATCTGCTCTACTGAGCACCCAATAGCGGCAGCAGCTTCGGCCGCTGTTCGAGTTGAAGAAGGAAGCTCGACTACTTCGAAGGCCGTTCCAAGCTCAGCCAACGCGTCTTGAATCCTTTTGGCGCTACGACTCAGACCCTCTGTCATATCAGCCTGCACTTTCCGCAATTGGAATGACGACGAACCGGTTGCGGAGGTCGGACGTAGCACGCGGGTAATGTTGAACAGCAACTTCATCGCGTCTTGGGGCCACGCGCCCGCGCTCCAGGAGGCGCTTCAGATTTTGTCCCTCTTCCTGCATATCGTAATCGTGTCGCGAAGCTCGATCATCGCCGAACCATCCCTGTCGAACGCAGACACTCAGCCCGCTCCAGATGGGCCGGCGTGACGACAGGTTGGGCGTCATGCTCTCTCGGAAACCCACCACACACTGCCTTCGCCTCATCCCAACATCTCGCGCAGAGAATCTTGAAACGGGCGTCCCTAAACCACTGCTCAGACGAAGCGCCCTGAAGGGCGACAAGGGCGTGCTCACAACTTGAGCACCAGGCGTCAGGGCGCGCGGTGTCGGTATCATCGCCCCAATAAAACCCCACCTTCTCGCCGCGATCAAGCGCGAGCGCAATGTGCTCACAGACCAGACCGATTCCTTGGGGCCCGTGAACGGAGCAGTTGGCGAGAAGCTCTTTCTGACTCATGAACTCCTTTTGCGGCGCCGTTCTCCTGTCGACAGTGATCTTTTCAGATACCTGCTTCAACCAGTGCGGCGACTCTACCTCAACTAATGTGGGGGAGACAATCCTGTGGGCTTACGACGGCAAGTGACCCGGCCTCCGCTTGCACGTACCTGCGCGTCGTGACATTCTGCTAAGCGCACGCCGTCTGAGACATCAGTCTCGCCGGCGAAAGTGCAAGCGAACCCAATAGCAAGGAGCCGCGAGAATCATATGCAAGCAAGATCGGCAGCAGTTCGTGACGCAGTCTCCGTCGAAGAGTGGCAGGCGCGCGTCGATCTGGCAGCCGCTTATCGGCTGGTGGCGCTTTTTGGCTGGGATGATTTGATCTTCACCCACTTATCCGCTCGTGTGCCGGGGCCCGAACACCACTTTTTGATCAATCCTTACGGGATGATGTTCGATGAAATCACCGCTTCGAGCCTTGTGAAGGTTGGCCTGGATGGCAAGAAGGTCATGGAAAGTTCTTATGACATCAATCCGGCGGGCTTCACGATTCACAGCGCGGTCCATGCGGCGCGTGAAGATGCGTTATGCGTAATGCACCTCCACACCAGACACGGTGTCGCGGTGTCCGCTCAGAAGCAAGGCCTCCTTCCGATCTCGCAGCAGTCGCTGTTCGCGCTCGCCTCGATCGCCTATCACGACTACGAAGGTCTCGCCCTGAACGACGAAGAGAAGCCGCGGCTGGTCTCCGATCTCGGCGATAAGAACTATTTGATTCTTCGAAACCATGGACTTCTGACGATCGGCACGAATTGCGCCGAAGCGTTTCTCGCGATGTATAACCTGGAACGCTCGTGCGAAATTCAACTCCTTGCACAAGCCGGGGGCGGGGAGCTCATTGAGATTCAAAGGCCAATCCTGAAAGGCATCGAAGCCCAGGTTAAGGTTGTCACCAAGGGACTCGGGGCTGACCTGGTCTGGCCGGGCCTCCTGCGCAAGCTTGATAAGATCGATCAGTCTTATCGTGAGTGAGAGAGCACGAGAGGACATCAGTTGGTGGGATTGTCGGAGGCGACCGATGAGCAAGCCCGTTGCCGGCGGTCTCTTGGTGGCGCTGATGGTCGCGATCGCGTGGCCATCCCGCCATGCGATGGTTTTCGCTCAGCGCGTGCAGCGCGGGCCCAACATCATCTTCATCTACGCCGACGACATGGGGTACGGCGACTTAGGGTGTTACGGGGCTAAGTCCTTCAAGACCCCATATCTCGACCGGATGGCTGCGGAAGGTCTGCGACTAACCAGCTTCTACTCTGTCTCCCCTATCTGCACGCCCTCGAGAGCCGCGCTGATGACCGGGCGCTACGCGGCCAGGATGGGCATCGAGCAAATGCAATTGGCCAACGTGTTGTTCCCCACCGATAAGACTGGTTTGCCGCAATCTGAAACCACAGTCGCAAGGGCCCTCAAGGTGCGTGGCTATGCGACCGCGTGCATCGGCAAGTGGCATCTTGGCAGCGTCAGCCCGCACCGCGCGACCGATCACGCCTTTGATTACTACTTCGGCATTCCCTACAGCAACGACATGAGCCCAACGCCCATAATGCGTAACGACCTCGTCGTCGAGGAACCAGCTAAGCAGGACACTCTCACACGGCGGTACACGGAGGAGGCGATTGGTTTCATTGAGCGCGCTAAGAATCGGCCGTTCTTTCTCTATCTCGCGCACAACATGCCGCACATACCTCTTCACGTATCGGAAAAGTTCAGAGGGAAGTCGGCTGGCGGTCTCTATGGCGACGTGATCGAGGAGCTTGATTCGAGCGTGGGAGAAGTTTTGAAAGCGGTGAAGCGGCTTGGTCTCGATCGCGACACGATCGTCTTCTTCGCGAGCGACAACGGTCCGTGGTTTCAAGGCAGCGCGGGCCCGCTGCGGGGCCGAAAAGGGTGGACATTTGACGGCGGTGTGCGAGTGCCCGGCATAGTGCGTTGGCCCGGACACATTCGAGCGGGGCGCGTCTCCGATGAACCAGTTTCAACGATTGATTTCTTTCCGACCGCGTTAGGACTCGCGGGTGAACAAAACATCGCCGCTGCATCGACGGAACCGCTGGACGGCAAGAGCCTCGTTTCGTTTCTGGCGGGCGAGAAAGCCAAGGCTCCGGACAATCTGTATCTGTTCTTTGACGGCCCTTACCTCCAAACCGCGAGAGCCGGACGCTGGAAGATCCACGTGGCGCGCTGGAACATTCCCCGATACACGGCGGCCTCGCGCCAGCAAAAGAACGTTCGACTGGCGACGCCGGAACTTTACGATATGAGCGTGGATGTCGGCGAAAGCTACGATGTTGCAGCCGCGCATCCTGCGGTCGTAAGTGAGCTTCGCTTGCGCTTGACTTCGGTTTTGAAGACTTTCCCAAAAGAGATTCAGGATGCAAACGCAGACTTGCTGGAGGCAAAGTGAAACAGCGAAGGAGATTCAATCTTCAACCGGATCATTTCCTGAAGCGGAAGATGGCGCCGGGCGGTCCCTACTTCATGCCCGGCTGGACGAGACGTACGACAAGAAGCCGCGCGGTTAGTCGCTCGTGAGTAACAAGAGTCGGGTCTTCCAGTCTCCTTAAGCCTCCTCACTGATTTGGGATCGGCGAAGGCTCAACCTTTCTCATCTGAAGCTTCCGTTGCACCAGCCGCCATATGAACCACGCAGGTAAGCCGACGAAGAGCGCAATCGGAAGAAGCACGATCAGCGCTTGAATAATGAACAGGATAATCGAGGCCGCGGTATCGACCGAGTCACCGAAGGCACGTTTAATACTGGCGCTGAACCCGCTGGTGGTTGCCGCGACGATGGGTTGAGGCATCTGGAGTATGGTCGTGATGGTCGAAAGCGCAGCCTGGTTTTCAAGGAAGCGGCGGCGGCCTTCGAGACGTTCGATGTCGGTTCGAACGTCCGCCAACTGGCTTTGCACGTCGAGCGCATCCTGGACCTTGCGGGCTTGCTTCATTATTTCAAGGAACTGCGCTTCCAACGCCTTCTTGGTGCGCAGTCGCGCTTCCAGATCGAGGTATTCCTCCGACACGTCTTGACCGCTGACCTTCTCGGAGATCAGTCGTTCACCGGCGGTTCGAATTTGTTCCAAAGCTGAAGCGAACCGGGAAGCCGGCACTCGGGCGATCACCGTGACATTTTGAGAAGGCTTCGCTCCCGGGGCGACCGGGTTCTGTTTGAACTCAGAAGTGACGACGAATCCGCCTTGCGACTCGGCGGCGGCAGTGATCTTTCGTAGGCCCTCGGTCGGCGACTCGGTTTCGAGCGTCAGCTCGGCGTCGCGGATAATCTTTCGGTCAATTGCCTCGGTTGCCGCATAGACGGTGCCGATTGACGCCAGGGAAGCGACACTGGTGTCGCCCACATTCATGTGAGCTTGCCTGCGGGCGGGGGTGGAGGCGGAGTCTGCCTCCATACGGGCAGCCGATACCGCAGCTTGCGGGCGCGCTTGTTCGGCGGAGCTCTTTGCAGTCTCCACTGAGCGCTGCGAAGACTCACATCCTAGCAAGCCAAGAAGAGTCAAGGAGAGGAATAGGCCAACAACTATTCGCATGATCAATACCTCCTGATCGGTGAACCCTGCGCTTGCGTTAGAGTTCCAAAGGCTTTGGCTGGAAGGGCGCTTCAAAATAGGATCGTTCGCCGTGGGTCGGCTTGCGAGATTTTGTCGACTCAGTGAGGGACTGAATATCGGTAGCGCGGTCTGGGCGCGAAGAATCTGCGCGCTCATCGCGCCAGAGATAGGTTTACTCAGGACTCACGCCTAAGGTTTTTCTACGATATTTGTCTGCGCGCGAGCAAGTCGGCCGGGAACGGCACCCGAGCCCCTGATGACTACGGAGCGATAGGATTGGATTGTCGCCCAGAAGCGGGACGGGCACGAGAAGTGGACAGCTTCTCGTGCCCCACTTTTGAGCCTCGCGACTCTCGGGCGAGAGCCGTTTTAGGCAGGGTTGAGGCTCAAAGCCCCGACACGTGGAGGGGATGGTTCTCCTAGTCAGGGCACGGACGGGCTGGCCAGGAAGGAAGCCAGCCATACCGGCGGTTTGGTTGCTTGAGCGGTAGGGACCGCCGTCTATGAAAACAAATCCGCTTCAGTGCCTATCTTCGCCTTCAACCCGCCTTTGAACTTCAAAAGCTTTTCCTCCCTTATATGGAATGACGGAAAGAACCTTTCGTCTTTTGCAGAATTCTTTTGGAAAGAAACAAGCTTCGGTTCAAAGCGTAGGCGAGGGGGTATTGGCGGAGACGAATTGGATCCGGAATGTACGGATTCCATGCAGACTGGCGGCGGTATCCTCGCCAGCGAAGGGAAGATCTCAAGGTTCTGATGCTAATAGCTTGCCGCGAGGACGCGAGGGTACACAAAAAACTGTGTTCGTGTAGCTTCCCGACGTGGTGTCTTGGTGGCAGGAAAGCAGTCGCTACGTCAACGTGCTATTCCACCACGACTCCGTCTGTATTAGTTATCTTTCCACTCGGGTATTCGACCCGGCGTCCAGGGCGCGCCAGCCGCCTCCATAGCTTTTTCAAGCTTGGCAAGGTCGCCTTCTATCAGGGTTCGCAGCCGGACAAGCACTTGCTCGAATTCCTGCGCGGCCGCGGAGTACTGGTCCTTTTGCGTTTGTGTAGGAGCAGCAGTCGACATGCGTTGATCAGACACAATTCGACCGACTCGCTCGGCGATTGACGGCGGCAGTGTCTCCTGACGAGATCTTAAGGCGTTATCCCCGCGAAGAGCACGCAGAATCTCGTTCGTTCGCTTGTCAATTGAGGACGCGTCGTCGGTAAGTTTTGCTTCCGCGGCGGGTGTTTCGTGAAGCGCCCGCCTGATCTGTCCCAGCCGCGCCTTCAACTGGTTCGCAGTCTCCAGCGATCCACTGACGGCTCGCTGCAAGCGCGCGACCTTCTGCTGAAACTCTACCAGCGCCGCACGATCAGGCGGAGACATCGAGGCCTGACCTTCGACCACGACAGCAAACTCCTGTGCCGATGAAACCGGAGTTGTTACCCCATTGACGCGCTTTGACAGCATGACGGAATACTTGCCGGGCATTACCAGCGGTCCACCGGGCGGCTCCGCGAAGGGATCTTCATCGGCCTCGGCGGCTCGGGGCGGCGCAAGCGTCGGAGACGGATAACGGAGGTCCCAAGTGACTCGATTCATCCCAGGCGTAAGAGGCGCGTTCAGTCTCCGAACTATCCGACCCGAGGCGTCCATCACAGTGACGATCATTGCAGGCGCTTCTTCTTCCTCTTCGGCGCTCAACTCGGCGAGTGAGGGGTAGGGAAGCGGCGCATCTTTTCTTTCCGCTTCTTTCTCGGCCTCCTGACGCTTCTGCTTCCTGGTCTTGGGCGCTTCCTTCAGGAAGTAGGTGAAGGTCGCTCCAAACGGCGGGTTCTCGGCTGTGAAATAGGACTCTCCCTGGAAGGCTTTTCCGCGTCCGCCAAGCGGCTGTGATTGGATATACATCATAGCGTCTTTGACCGGGAACAAGGCCGCCTCCTGCGTCAGCATCTCCGGCTTCAATACCCGGAGCGGCGCGTAGTTGTCCAGGATGTAAACGCTGCGCCCGAAGGTAGCAACCACCAGATCGTTCTCACGCTTCTGAATCGCAAGGTCTCGCACAGAGATGGTCGGCATACCAGCTTTGAGCTGGATCCATTTCTTGCCGCCATCGATGGTGAAAAACAAACCGAACTCGGTTCCCGCGAAGAGCAGGTTGGGATTCACGTGGTCTTCGGCAATCGCAAGCACCGGCCCGTTCGCTGGCAGATTGCCTCTTATGGAGTTCCAGGATTTCCCGCGATCGGTGCTCTTGAGCAGGTAAGGCGTAAAGTCGCCTCGCTTGTGATTCTCAAATGCTGCGTACACTGTCTCATCGTCGTGTTGTGAAGCGAGCACCCGGCTCACATAGGTCATGTCCGGCACGCCGGGAAAACTTTCGTCTTTGCGCCAGGTCTTTCCGGCGTCCTCAGTGATCTGGATCAGTCCGTCGTCGGTGCCAACATAAATCAGACCGTCCTTCTTAGGCGATTCGGCAAGCGCGGATGAGTTTCCAAACGGATCAGTGGAGGCGTGCTTAGCCACCGCATCAGGCCCCCATATCCGACCCATCACCGGCAGCTTGTTTCGATCTAGCCCTCGCGACAATTGCCCACTGATCACTCTCCATGTATCGCCTCGATCGTCGCTGCGGAAGAGTCTGTCGGCGGCGAAGTAGAGTCTCGTATGCGAATGCGGGCTGATGATGAAAGGAGAGTCCCAGTTGAACCTGTAGGCTTCCTCTCCCGGCTTCTCTGCAGGCTGAATCCCCATTCGTTCGCCGGTTTTCTTGTCGAAGCGAACGAGCACGCCGTACTGCAGTTCCGCATAGATGGTGTTGGGGTCTTCAGGATCGACCTGCGCGCGAAATCCATCTCCGCCCTGCGTGACAAACCAGTCGGAGTTGACGATGCCGGACGCGCTCCGAGTGCGCGAGGGCCCCCCGACGTTGAAGTTGTCTTGCATTCCGCCATACACGTTGTAGAAGGGAGTAGCGTTATCGACGGTGATGTCGTAGAACTGGCCAACCGGCATGTTCGATTTGAAGTCCCAGTTCGAGCCCCGGTCAAAGCTCTCGTAGATTCCGCCGTCGCAGCCCACCAGATAATGCCGGGGGTTGTCCGGATCTACCCAGATAACGTGGTTATCGACGTGTTTTGATTTCTCGCCAAGCCTGCGAAGCGTCCTGCCGCCGTCATCGGAAACCATGACAAAGACGTTCATAACGTAGATTCGATCGACGTCCTTCGGATCGGCGAAGATCTGCGCGTAATACATCGCCGTGGTGTCGTATTCGTTGCGACGCTCCCAGCTTCCTCCACGATCCGTCGATCTGAATATTCCACCGCGCCGGTCCGCGGCCTCTACCGTGGCGTACAGCACGTTGGTGTCGACCGGCGAAATCGCGAGGCCGATGCGACCCATCTCAGTATTCGGGAGCCCCGCCCGCAGCTTGTTCCAAGTACCGCCGGCGTCGGTCGATTTGTACAGAGCGCTCTCAGGGCCGCCGTTGATCAAGGTCCAGACGTGTCTTCTGCGTTGATAGGAAGCAGCATAAAGCGTATCGGGATTGTTCGGATCAAGAGCGACGTCGGTGACGCCTGTGTTCTCGCTGATCGAGAGCGCGTTCTTCCAGGTCTTGCCGCCGTCCGTCGTCTTAAACAACCCGCGCTCGCCGCCTGAGCTCCATAATGGCCCCTGTGCGGCTACGTACACGTGATCTGAGTTGCGGGGATCGATCACGATCCGCCCTATGTGCTCGGATGACTTCAGACCAACGTTCTTCCAGGTTCGCCCCGCGTCGTCCGACCGATAGACCCCATCGCCATAGGAGACACTGCGCTGGCTGTTGTTCTCACCCGTCCCGACCCAAATCGTAAACGGGTTCTTAGGATCGATCGTAATCGTGCCGATCGAATACGACCCTTCATTGTCGAAGACGGGAGTCCAGGTCGTCCCAGCGTTAGTCGTCTTCCACACTCCGCCCGACGCGACGCCCGCAAAGTACCGCGAATGATCCGTGGGATCGACTGCGATGCTGCACACACGGCCCGATGTGAAAGCGGGGCCGATCGATCGAAGTCTGAGCCCGTTGAACGTCGGGGTTGACATCGGATCAGCCGGCCTTCGCGGTTCTTCCTTCTTCGGCTCTTCCTTTGGTTTGGCGGCCGGTTCTTGAGGGCTCTTGTCTTGAGGCTTCGTGGTTTCGTCCTGCTTAGCGCTTTGGGGCTTCTGTTCAGTTGCAAGCGCAGACAGCGGGCAGGGCGTTACGGCTGCGATCAAACTGAGGAGGAGCAGGATGCGTGTGACTCTCACGTCGGTTCTCCTTAGCTGGTCTGATCCCATCGGCGTGTTGCTGATCTTCGAGCGTCCTCAGCGTGCTCGGCGTCTCGGCGGTGAACCAGGTCGCAATTGCGGTCACAGCGGAGGCGAAAAGAACGCCGAGATTTCGCAGAGAGGACGTCTAAGGCAGTCGTTCAAAGCTGAATTCAACATCCGGGTTCGACGCTGGCTTCAGGGTTAGTTTGTTACCTTCGAGCTTGTACTGCCACTTGGTTGTAGTCCCCATGGAAGCCGGGCTCGATTGTGCGAGCTGCTGCAGCGAGATGACATTCCCTTGCACCTCAAACGTTCCGCAAGTGGCCGCCAGACCCTGATAGGCGTCGACGATCTTCTTCATACGCGTTTCCTGAGGCTCGCTTTGATCCCATGTCGGCCGGCCAACGCTCGCCCGAACGAACGCCATGTATTTGCCGTGAACAACTATCATGCCTTTTGCCTCTGCGTCGGTTTGAGCACCGCCGGGGAACTTCAGCCCGACGAACTTGTAGGCGCCGTCAAGTTTTGGATCCGCTGCTGCGACGTTTGCCGCTACACCGAGTAGTATCGTCAGAACGAGTGCTGCTCTTGCTTTCATTGGATTCCCTCCCTGGATTGACAATTTCGATCTATAAGTTGTTGATACCAACTAATACGAGCCGGAATGATACCGTCGCCCGCGCGGTTACATCAAGGAGTCGATCCGAGTGTGTGTGATACCTGAGTCGTTGCGATAGAATGAACGCTATGCCGGAAGAAACCAAGCGAGTCGCGATCCTGGTAGACGATATGTTCTTTGCCGCGAAGATCAACAGCGCGGCGTCGGGGTGTGGCCGTCGAATCGAACGGATTAAGTCGCGACGACAACTGGAAGAGCTTGCCTCGGATCCGCCTTCTTTGGTTATCGTTGATCTGAATTCCGATCGGTCGTCTCCACTGGAGGCGATCGCGTTTCTGAAATCGCACGGCGAGTTAAGCAAGGTTCCAATAGTCGGCTTCGTCTCACACGTTCAGACAGAGCTTATCAAGGCGGCTAAGGCGGGAGGTTGTGATTACGTGATTGCGCGTTCGGCTTTCACGCAGCTTTTGCCTCGAATCGTCTCCGGAGATCTAGCGGAGCTCCAGAGGTAGCAGAGAGTGTTAGCCTGTGGCGTTACTCAGCGGGGGCGATGGAGACACTAAACTCTATGCTACTTCCGTGCGCGATTTGGTTGGATGAGTGAGCACGCTGTAGAATTCCGGCCTTCTGTCAGCGAGCCGATCAATTTCGTATGAGCCCGCGACGTTGACGATCTTGTTGTGGTTAGCCTCCCGCAGATCGATTTCGGCATACAGTATCTGCTCAGCTTCGGTCGAAGCCTCCGACAACGTGTCGCCGTTGTAATCAACCACCTTGGTCCTGCCGATGAAATCCCAGCCCCGCTCAACTCCGACGCGATTCACCGCCGCGAAGTTGACGTGGTTCTCGCAAGCACGGGAGTTGATGATGAACTCCGCTGTGCGCCACGCTCCGCGAGGCCAGTTCGTGGGGAGGATAATCAATTCGGCGCCAAGGAGCTTCAACGCGCGCGCTGCTTCCGGGAAGCTCGCATCGTAGCAGATGTTGACTCCGATCTTGCCGAATGGAAGATCGAACGTGGCGAATTCTCGATCGCCAGGCGTCAGGAATCGATCTACCCCGAGAAACGGCAAATGCACCTTTCGATAGGCACCAATCAGGCCGTTTGGCCCAACCAGCATCGCCGCATTGTAATGGTTCGGGCCGTCTTTCTCGATGAAGCCGGCAACGACGTAAGCGCCAGTTTCGCGACAGGCTTTGGCCAATGCGTCCGATGAGGGTCCGTCAATTGGTTCCGCGAACTGCGAGGCTTCGTCGAGCGAGTCGAAGCAGTAACCTGTCAAGGCGCACTCGGGGAACACCACCAACTGGGCGTGATGATCGGCCGCCACCGCCATTCTCTCGAGGATCGTCCGGCGATTCGCCTCGACCTCGCCGATCGCGACATCCATCTGAACGCAAGCTATCTTAGTGTTTGACATAATGCTTCAAATCCTCCGTCCAATTGCGAACCCTTACCTTTCCGAACGCTGGCAATCGGGAACCCGGTAGCGCGACGTTGGACTGACTGCAGCCTGCATCTGGCTGCTGTCGTTTGTTCTTGGCGGAGGCGTGTGGGAATCGAACCCACCCAGGCCGCCTCTCGACGACCCGCAACGGGTTTGAAGCCCGCGAGAACCACCAGGCCCCCTGCGCCTCCGCCCGCTGTGAAAGTAACAAGCGTCAAGGCAAAGTGCAAAGGGCATAACATTCAACGTGAGGATGCATGGAGTTCAGGCTTCAGCCTGGTTTTGATGAGCGCGATCGGAAGACTACGACCAGGCTAAAGCCTGAACCATGCTTCGCCGCTGCAGGCTCAACTCCGGGCCGTTCTCTTCGCCTCAACTTTTTTCATGAAGCGATCGAGTTCGACCGGCGCGCGGACGTGAATGCCTTCGCCGATCTTTTCGAAGCCATCGTGCGCTTCAACAGCGAACTTTATTGTATGCTCTCCTACTTCGATTACTTCTGCCCGGGTGGTCACTTTGGCGCCGACCGGCGTCGCCGCGAGGTGCTTGACGTTGACCAGGACTCCGACAGATATCCATCCTTCCGGCAGGGAGTCCTTTATGGCGGCGGCAGCAGTGTTTTCCATGTGATAGATCATGATCGGCGTACCGTAGACCTCCGGCATTTGCTGGTGGAAGTGCGCGACGGTCATCTCTCTAGTTATCTCTATCTCGTCGGTCGCCACAGCTCCGATGGCCACGTTGGCGGTTGCCCTCATTCGTTCTCCTCGCGTCGTTGAAGTAGGATTGTCGAGCTGATTCTAACGGGATCGAATTGAATTCACCACTTGAGCAAACACAACATACCCTGTGGCATGGGTACAACAGTCTGTCCGTCGCGCTCGCGCCAAGCGGCCGCTATCGCGCAAAAAATGCGGTTGGCGGGACAGCCGCTCACGGCACGAGCGTTGCCAACATATAGTGATCAAAGTAGATTCATTCACGAGGGCTTTGACCTTGATCCAGCAAACCACGCTCAGGCGGGCGGTCTCGCTCAGCGGCCACGGACTTCATACCGGTGAACCTTCGCGAATAACGCTGAGGCCGGCGCCTGCGTATAGCGGCTATGTCTTTCGCAGAACGGATCTCAACAACTTCGAGATTCCGGCGGCGCCCCAATACGTGGCACGCGTCAGCTATGCCACGACGCTGATGAGGCAAGGCGTCATGATCTCGACCGTGGAGCATTTGCTCGCGGCGCTTGCGGGGAGCCAGATCGACAATTGCATAATCGATGTCGATTCGCTCGAGGTGCCAATCGTCGATGGGAGCGCCGAGCCGTTCATAGAAAAGATCGAAGAGGCGGGAGTTTCCCCTCTCGAGGCGCGGCGGCAATTCCTGCGCGTGCTCAAACACGTGGAGGTAGCTCAGGGCGATCGCCGGATGAGCGTCAGCCCTTCGGAATCCTTCTCCATATCATGTCTGATCGAGTTTCCTCATCCGATGGTGGGCAGACAGCGGCGCGAGATTCAGTTGACGAATGGCCAATTCGCCAGGGAGGTTGCGCCCGCACGGACGTTCGGATTTCTTGATGAAGTGGAAGCGCTGCGCGACCTGGGCTTGGCGCGCGGAGGCTCGCTCGACAACGCGATCGTGCTCACGCCTGAGGGCGGAATCATGAATCGCGAAGGATTGAGGTTCGCCGACGAGTTTGTGCGCCACAAGATCGTGGACATCATTGGAGATCTGGCGCTCTTCGGAATGCCGGTGCTCGGACGCGTCGAGGCCGAACGCACGGGGCACGGGGTCCACACAGCGTTGGTGTCCCGAGTCCTTCGAGATGATTCGGCCTGGGAGATGATCGACGCGGGCAGTCGCGGCACGGCTCCCGAGTAGGATGTCCGGTGGTAGCGCATTACTTGCCGGAGTACCTATCACGAGAGTCGCCCATTAGAGGCTGAGGTTTGGATTGCCTGCGCCTCCCCGGGCTCGCGCCCGGGGCTGCAGTCTGCCGCCACTTCGCGGCTAGTCAGCTTGACCTGGCCTCTCAAAGTACAAACAAGACAAAAAGTACCACTATCCCCCCATTGGACTACGTTGATTCCATGGCTCGTGCTAACATCATCCTTCTTGAGATCTGCTGCGAATAAACACCATAGGGATGGACAAATTTAGAATCACCGGTGGGCGACCTCTCGAAGGGCGAATCCAAATAAGCGGCGCCAAAAACTCCGCGCTGCCCTGCATGGCCGCCGCATTACTCACATCTGATACGGTCACGCTGCACAACCTGCCCTACGTTCGCGATATCATCACAATGCGGCGGTTGCTCGAGGATCTGGGTTGTCAGGTCCTGATGCCCGAGTTAAGGACGCTGAAGATATCGGCGGCGAAGATTGAGGTCTTCGAGGCTCCATACGAACTGGTCAAGACGATGCGAGCGTCGGTGCTTGCTCTCGGGCCGCTGCTGGCTCGATTTGGTGAAGCTCGGGTATCGCTTCCCGGCGGCTGCGCGATTGGTCAGCGCCCGATTGATCTGCACCTCGCGGGGTTCGAGAAGCTGGGCGCCACTGTCGCGATTGAAGGCGGCGACGTCGTAGCGCGGTCGAAGCGGCTCCAGGGGCGCGAGATCTATTTTGACAAGGTGACGGTGACCGGCACCGAGAATCTGATGATGGCCGCTGCGCTTGCGGACGGCGCAACGGTGCTGAACAACGCGGCCCGCGAGCCCGAAGTCGTCGACCTTGCTGAGTTGCTCAACAAAATGGGCGCCCGCATCGAAGGCGCGGGCAGAAGCACCATCAAGATCGAGGGAGTTGAAAAGCTCACAGGCGCCGAGCACACGATCATTCCAGATCGCATCGAGACTGGGACATTCGCATTGGCCGCCGCAATCACGGGGGGGCGTCTCGATATTGTGAATTGCGATCCGGGGGCGATCACCGCGTTGTTGGACAAGCTTAGAGAAACGGGCACGAAGATCGAACAACCGAATGCCTTTTCGCTGCGCGTCAGCGCAGCTGATCATATCAAAGCTTCGGATGTGACTACGCTTCCTCATCCCGGGTTCCCGACGGACATGCAAGCCCAGTATATGGCATTGATGACGCTGGCGGACGGCACTTCAGTGATTACCGAGACCATCTTCGAGAATCGTTTCATGCATGCTTCAGAGCTGTTGCGAATGGGCGCTCGGATACGACTCAACGGACGGCAGGCAGTAGTCGAAGGGAACAGCGGGCTCATGGGAGCGCGCGTGCAGGCTTCCGATCTGCGAGCGTCCGCATCGTTGGTATTGGCAGGCCTCGCCGCTCGAGGCGAGAGCATCATCGATCGCGTCTACCACATCGATCGCGGCTATGAGAAAATCGAAGAGAAGCTGCGCTCGGTTGGCGGCGAGATTGAGAGAGTCAGGGATTAGTCATTGTCATCTGTCGCTAGTCATTAGTTTAATTTGACTCGATTACGATGCTTGGTTGATAATGGCTCACTGATTAAGGCTATGGAAAACATGGAACAAAGTTGCATCTTCTGCAGCATAGTAGCTGGGGATCTGCCCAGCGAAGTCGTGTATCACGACGATCAGGTTGTTGCAATCAAAGATGCGAATCCCCAGGCGCCGGTACACGTGCTGCTGATCCCACGCGAGCACAATCTCGAGTCCCTTAACGACGCTTCGAAATTGGACCTTTCTATGCTCGGACAGCTGCTCTACACCGCCGCGAAGGTCGCCAACCAGATGGACATCGCCGAGAGTGGTTATCGAGTGGTGATCAACACCGGCGACGCCGCAGGCCAAAGCGTTCCCCATCTGCACGTTCACGTGCTGGGTGGCCGCCACCTCGCCTGGCCTCCCGGTTGAACCTCAGATCACAAGAAGAACCCCTCATCATTTTGAGTCGATGATCTCGATGCGCTCGATCCGATCGCCGCGGGCTATGCGGTTCACGACATCCATTCCCTCGGTGACCTGGCCGAAGACGGTGTATCCGCCGTCGAGATGCGGTTGCGGCGAATGCGTGATGAAGAACTGGCTGCCTCCGGTGTCCTTGCCCGAGAGCGCCATGCCGACGGTCCCTGTTCCATATCTGCGAAGATTGATTTCGTCTCGTATCTGATAACCGGGTCCTCCGTTCTGGTCGCCGCGAGGATCCCCACCTTGAATAACAAAATTGGGCACTACTCGGACAAACGCGAGGCCGTCATAGAACCCGCTTCGCGCGAGCCGCATGAAATTGTCCACAGTCATCGGGGCGTCGGCTGCAAACAACTCGATTCGAACTACACCTTTCTTGGTGTGAATCACAGCTCCGGGGTTCTTCCTCACTGCGCTGAGTTCGGCAATATGGCGCCAGTAACTGCGATCGTGACCAGTTTCCGCCTTGCCTATGCTCAGGCGAGTCGAACTCACTTCTGTGGATGATATGCGCAGCAGTTCAGCCGCCTTCAACCTGACGACGTAATCGTCGTCGCGACTCGAATCGGACAGCACCTGAATGTTCATCGGATGCTTGAGCTTGTCCGCAGCCTCCAGGATCGCGATTCGCGCTTCGTTGACCTTGTCCGCGCGAGCCGATTTGTATGCATCGTAGATCGCGGAGATCACCACTTCAGAGGGGTCGCCGAGACCCCCGAGCAGCTCGGCCGAGGCTGCGCGTACAAATACATCAGGGTTCTTCAGCTGGTCGAGCAGAATGTCGCGCAGCCCGGCCACCTTCGCAGAATTCATTGCAGTGAGGATCGACGGCACAGCGCGCGGATCGGGTTTACCGTAGGTCTTGCCCGACAACAAGTCCACAAGAGCTGCTCGCGCGCGCTCAGTTGTGAGCTGGCCAAGCCCCTGCGCGTAAGCTGCCATTGCTTTCCAGTCATCGCTCGGGAGCTTCGCCGCTGAAGGAGAATCGAAGAAGGCAGCTTCGCCGAACCTTGCTAGCGCGATTTCAGTTTCAGGATGCGCGCCAATCTTTCCGTCGGCAAAGCGGAGGGTTTTAAGGAAGGGAAGCGCCCGCTCTTCTTTGATGTTCCCCAACGCTGACGCAATCAACAACAGCAGGTTCTGTTGAGTCGGAACGCCGAGCTTTTGGCGATCGAAAGAGCGATAGGCGGCAAGCAGCGTGTTGCCAATCGTGACAAGCGGGTCGATGGCTCGCGCATCAGCGATCGAGCCGAGCGCATTGACGGCGCCCGCAACTACTCGGTCGTCTTTGTCAGCCAGGAGCCTGATCAGCGAGTCGACAGCCGGTACCGCCTTCGCTACCCCAAGCGCGCGCGCAGCGTAGGCTCGAACCAGCGGATCCTTGTCATCCAGCAGGGGCAACAGTGCCGGAACCGCTGCCGAGATTCCTTCGCGGATCCGCGCAAGCGCGTTCGCCGCCTGCCACCGCAGATCGGCGTCAGAAGATCGAAGCTGGGCGATGATCCCTTCGAGGCTCGAGGACTGCCTCAATTTGGCCAACGCCGTAAGCGCTAAGGAGGCAGTGAGCTTTGTATCGGCGGACAACTGCGCCCCAGTCTCCGGCAACACTTTGACTATCGCATCCGCGATACCCTTTACCCCGTAGGCCCCCAGAGCCGCGGCGGCGAAGCGATTCGAGCCAATCTTGCCCAGCGCCTCAACCGCGCGTGCTCGCACCAGGGGCGACTTCTCAATCGCTGGATCCAGACGCTCGAGGAGCGCCGACACTGCATGCTGGCTCTGAATTTGACCGAGTGAGAATGCTGCCAACGCGCGCGTTTCTGGATCGCGATTCTCCGGATTCACGTCGGCGGTCAATACGTCGATCAGTGCCGCGAGGCCGCTCGGATATCCGATCCTGCCAAGAGCGAGGAGCGCTTTCTTTCTGGCCCCGCCGTGCGGCGGCCCCAGCGTTTCGATCAGATCATTGGTGACCGTACGCTCATCCTCATACTGGATGATTTTGGGGTACAAAATGCGCTGGGTGCGGTCGCGTTTCAGCGCGGGCTTGCCAGATGGAATTGTAGTTGGAGGAAGCTGGCCCAGCGACGACGATACCGTGACAAGAAACGCAAGAGCAGTCCCCAGGAGATGGCTTCGCATGGGAGTAGGATAGACGCCCGCTTTCCTCTGTTCAACCGCGGAGCACTCCCAGTCTCACGTGCGCCTTGTTCGAGTGTTCTCTCGGCGTGACCTCCGCATTCCACGCATCTGCGGTGAGTGACATCAAGGATCGCTTGATCGCCAGGACGATGAACGCGTTTAGTCTATTCGTGCCACGCCGTGCCCCGGCGACGGAAACCGCTCGAACACCGCCGGATCGTGCCCCGGAACAATCAGCCGGGAATTTGACGCCAGCTGCTTCATTCGATCCTGAGCCCGCAGGTTCGAAGCGGCATCCAATGTCTGGGCTATTGGTGCGTGCTTGTCGAGGTTCTCGTAAAGGTAAAGATTGTCGGACGCAATGACCACGGTGCCCGACTTGGTGTTCGCGGCTACGTACTGGGAAGCGTAAGTGTGGCGCCCGCCGGTGTAGAACCTTATGCCCTCGATTGCCTCTTGAGCATCACCGTTGACCGCTCGCACGCGCCCATCAGTGTTCAGTTTCACCAGCGCCACAACGTCGTCGATATCGATGCCCCCGTGCGAGCCACCGGTCCGCCACGCCGCGCCGGTATAGTATGCGTACTCGTCCTCCTGAATCCAAATTCGCGCTTTCGGGAACAAGTCAATACCGTCCGCATGGTCCCAGTGCATGTGGGTGATGATCACATCGGTGATGTCCTCGGGCTTGAGTCCAACTTTGGCGATTGCCTCCGAAGGCTTTACGAAATCTCTCACCTTCCACTGCTTGAAGAACTTCTCGCGATAGAAGCCCGTGTCTACGAGGATGTTTGACCCGTTGGAGCCCTTCAGGAGCCACACCATCATCTGGATGTCGAGCTTGCGCGATCGATCGGCGCCGGCAACCAAACTCGCGACGGGGAAGTCGGGGATAACCGCGTAGCTAATAGCGTAGACTTCGTAGGTTGGTTTGGTTGTCATATATTGGGCGCTGGCAGGCGCAAGTAGAAACGAAAAGCAGAGCAGCGAGATTAGTTGTCGCATCGCGGTCCTCATTTGTGTGTCAGGTGGCCGAACCCGCGCCCGAAGGCCAGGTTGCGGCTTCGATCTCGACTTCGGTGTTGAAGTCCGGAATTCCGCACTCGGGGTCGGACACCCCTCGCTCGATTAGAATGTTGCCCTCGGGCCAATGGACTTGCAGATTGCCCGGCGCGATTGGCGCGATTCGGCATCTCCGCAGCATCTGACCGGCCGAGCTTCGCAGCAGGACCCCGTCGCCTTCCGCGACCCCGATCCGGTCCGCATCTTCCTTGTTCATGAGCACATCATCGCGCAGCGCGCCGGTTAGCGGGTCGCGGTTCTTGTGCACCATGCTGTTGAATTGTTTCCCGCGACGAGTCGACAGCTTGAGTCTGGTGGTCGGCCCTCGATCTTCAATTTTGATGACCGAAAACTTCGCGAGTCCGTCACCGGTCGGGAACTGAATCATTCTGCTGCCATCCGCGCCTTGACTTTCGCAAAGGCGTTCGCCGCCCCACTGAACCTGATCTCCGGTGTTCGCCAAATGCTGGATGCCCTCGTATGCGGGAACCGAACGCGCGATCTCCTCTCGTAGCGCTTGCGCATGTTCGAAGTGAATCAAATGAGCAAGGTCAGGCTTAGCGCGCTCGGCAATTCTCATGAGAATTTCCCATTCGGGAAGCGACTCGCCGACTCTCCTTCCTGCGACCTCCGGGCTGAAGAGTATCCGCCTCTCGGTTGAAGTTTCAGTGCCGCCGCCGCGTTGCTCGTATCGCGTTTGCGCTGGAAGCAGCACGACAGCGTCCGCTGGATCAACGATCATCTGCGGGTTCAGTACGATGTCCTGATGAACGCGAAACGGAATGCGGCTGACGGCCTCGCGCACGTAGTGAGGTTCGGGCAACGTCTCGAGGAAGTTGCCGCCGACTTGATAGAGAAGGTCGAGTTTCCCCTGGTGCGCGGCATCGATCATCTCAACCGCATTCAACCCTCTTTCGCGTGGCACTTCAAATCCCCAGAGCTCCGAGAAACGCTCAGCGCCGTCCCTGTCGACCGGGAGCCCGCCGGGAAACTGGTTGGGGGCCGCGCCTACCTCGGCGCCGCCCTGAACGCCGGAATGTCCGCGAATCGCCATCAACCCGCATTTCTCGCGCCCCACGAAACCGCGCGTCAAAGCGAGATCCACAATGGCGCGAACGTTCGCAACTCCGTCTCGGTGTTGGGTGATACCCATCGACCACACGAAGACCGCGGTCTTTGCCTCTGAGATCATTCGAGCGAAACGGAGCATGTCCTCGCGAGCCGAACCCGATGCCGCTTCAATCGTTTGCCAGGAACAGGCTCCCAGAGCCGTTTGCAAGTCATCGAACCCAGCGGTCATCTCTGCGACAAATGCTCGATCAAACCAGTCTCGTTCAATCAAATGCTTGATCACTCCCGCGATAAAGGCTCGGTCTCCGCCGGTGTTGACTTGAAAGAAGGCATCGGCGATGCGGGTTCCAAATAGCGCGCTTTCAACCACTGAAGGAATCCAATATCGCTCGAGCCCCGGCTCGCGATAGGGGTTAACCACGACTACGCGCGTGCCTTGCTTCTTAGCCTGGTAAATGTATTTCGTGGTGACCGGCTGGTTGTTGGGAGCGTTGCTGCCGAAGAGCACGAGCAGGTCAGTGCCGATCCAATCCTTGTACGAGCAAGTCGAAGCTGAGACCCCAAGGGCTTGTTTCAATGCGACGGTCGACGGCGCGTGACATATGCGAGAGGAATTGTCGATGTTGTTTGTGCCCAGGAAACGCGCAACCTTCTGCGCCGCATAGTATGATTCGTTAGTAAGACCGCGCGAGGTCAGGTAGAAAGCCACGCGATTCGGATTGGTGCGCGACAACCGCTCCGCGACAAGACCAATTGCGTGGTCCCAGGTAACGCGTGAGAACCCTGTCTCGCCGCGCCGTCTGACCATCGGATAAGGCAGGCGGCCAAGCTCGCGCAGCTCCGCCGCTGACACGCGCTCGAGATCCCTCGCATCGCCAAGTCGTTTCACGTCGAGCCCCGGCATCGTGTTCAAACGCATGAGGTCCAGACGGATCATGCACAGATGCACACCATCCATCGTGTTGTCGTGCAATCCCGAAGCTCCGAGCGCGCAGCCGTCGCAGACGCCTTGCGTCAATATGCGCCACGCAAGGGGAAGCTCGCGTCGGTTGCGCCAGATTGCCTTTGTGATTTCGAGGTAATGGTTCGGCTTCACCTGCCCGATGCCGTTCGGCATGAGGCTCACCCATGTATTGTTGTTCCCGGCTGATTTTGCCATTTGAGATCGCGAAGCTTGCCGCCTTATTTGATACCACTCTGTTGCTACAAATCAAGCGCCGCCTCTCTCAGGTCTACTCTACAATGACAGCGCTCGTTCAATCTGACCGAGAGTTTGCGCCCGCGCGACTCGTTGCTCTCGAACTGATCAAACCTCTAAAGCTCCTGAACTCGTTGATTAGGTGCGATCCAGAGCGCCGAGTCCCCACTGGCATGAGGTTTGCCCTTACCCGAACGCGAACGAGAAGGACCTAGATCAATCGGGGATTCTGGTGGAGCAAGATCAAATGATAGGGCTAGCGGATCGCATCGAGACTTGCACGGCATTGAAGACCGACACGCACTATGCGCCGTTCGACAGTGTCGAGAAGGCCGAGGACCGCGTCGAACGTCGCAGGTGGTTAGGCGCCGGAATCATCGCGACTCTTCTGGTCTTGAGTGCGATCACCGCTGGCGTTTCACGAGGTCAGACCGCCATCGTTGAGAGCTACGGAATCTCCCAGGAGAGTGTGTTAGGAATCGCGTGGGTTCTGCAGGGAATCGTCGCGCTGGTATGTTTCGTTCTAATTGTCAGATGGTTGAGGAGTTGACTGGACTAATACTATAGCGCGCAGGCGTTACTGTTCTTACTGATCGCACTTGATCAGTGGCATCATGGCAACCCTTTCCTCTTGCCCGCCGCTCGGCGGGCATTTTTTTTGCGCGCTCTTTGTTGTGCGCGGCTCGAATTTGCGCGAAAATCGACACTCTCGGTTGTAGATGTCCGACAAACTCAGTTTGTCGGGTTCAGATACACAGCGTCCATCGATTACCAGGTCCGCGACAAACTGAAGTTTGTCGTATATCCAAAGGAGAACTGCCATGCGAATCGTGGGAACGCTCTGCGCGGTGCTCATGTTTGCCTCGGCCGGCGCAATCAGCACAGAATCTCAGCCGAGCAACTTTACGCAGACTCAAGCTCCGAGCGACTACGACAACCTCGAGGCCGTGCTCGATACATCTAGTGGTCAGATAGTGATCGAACTCTTCGGCAAGGAGGCTCCGCGACACGTGGCGTATTTCGTCAAGAGCGCCCGCGAGGGAGCGTACGACGGCACGACGTTTCACCGGCTCGTCAAGTACGCTTTGATACAAGGCGGCGACCCACTCTCAAAGAACCCGAGGGATCGAGCGCGCTACGGTACGGGCGGACTCAGTGTCGGCTTGCCGGATGAGGTGAACAAGAACAAGCACATTCCCGGCGCCGTGTCCTCAGTGCTGCAGGCAGTACGCCCGGGTTCGACCGACGTCAAGCCGGGCACCTCGGGGGCGCAGTTCTTCATTGTGTTGAATGCCGGGACCGCCCAGGCCAACCTGGACTCAACGTTCACCGTATTCGGCCGTGTCGTCGAAGGCATGGACGTAGCTACGAGCATCTCGACGTCGGCGGCGACCGCCGCGGGTATGGCGAACGATCGAATTGAGATCAAGAAGATAACCATCCGGGAAAAGACTCCGACGATTGAACAGATGAAGGCGATGCACGCGACGATTGAAACATCGATGGGAAACATCAAGCTTCAATTGCTTCCGGAATCCGCCCCAAAAGCGGCGCGCGCATTCGTTCGCCATGCGCGCAGCGGCCTCTATGACGGAGTTACATTCTTTCGTGTGTCCCAGAGTTACTTCATGGAAGCCGGCTACTTGGAAACGTGGCCCCAGGACAGTCCCAATCGAAAACGGATATTCAGCCTGTGGCCGGAGCCCGCTGAGAAGAGCGCCGTGAAGCAGGAGCGTGGAACAGTGTCGGCGCGCCAGGCAGACGACGGCACGACCGGCTGGTACTTCTTCATCATATCGAAGGATAACCCGGCGCTCGATGGCAAGCACGTGCCGTTCGCCAAGGTCGTCGAGGGGCTGGACGCGCTGGACAAGATTGCCGAATCCGAAGTCGAGGGTGACAAGCCAAAACAGCGGATTGAGATCAAGAAGATCACCGTGCAGTGAACGGGGACGCACGTTGATCCAGGATCGAGTCTCACTCTCGATAACACACGTGCGAGACAGACCCGAGCGAGCATCACGCGACTAAACCGCTTTACCGCTGCTAGAATTGACGAATGATTCTGGTCATCGATAACTACGACTCCTTCACCTATAACCTTGTGCAGCTCCTTGGAGAACTCGGCGCCGAGCCCAAGGTCTATCGAAATGACCAGATCACGGTTCAGCAAATCCGCGATCTCAAGCCCGACAGAATAGTCATCTCGCCAGGTCCTGGTGTGCCGAAGGACGCGGGCGTAACTATCAGCGTGATTCGAGAGCTCGCGGGAAAGATCCCGATACTTGGTGTATGCCTCGGCAATCAAGCGATTGGCGAGGCGTTTGGCGGCCGCGTCGTGCGCGCTCCGTACCTGATGCACGGTAAGACGAGCGAGATATGCCACGACTCAGCAACCATCTTTCACAGACTCCCCTACAGGTTTAAAGCCACGCGCTATCACTCACTTATCGTCGATAAAGACAGCTTGCCGGAAGCGCTTGAAATCTCGGCCACGACGCCCGATGGATTGATAATGGGGCTTAGGCATAGGAATTATCCAATTGAGGGGGTTCAGTTTCACCCCGAGTCCGTGATGAGCGAACACGGGAAGAAGCTTCTGCAAAACTTTATAAAACTGTAACAATGACGACTTCGAGCACAACTTTGCCACAAGGGTGCCGGCAGGCAAGTGGAATCCTGGACCGGATAGTCCAAGCCAAAGCGAAGCGGTTGGAAGAGGCGAAAAAGCAAACGCCGATGGAGATCCTTATGAGCCGGGCCGGATCGCTGCAATCGCGGCCCGGGGCCTCGCTCTCTTCGGCTCTAAGACAAACTGAGCGGATCAACGTGATCGCGGAACTCAAGCGTCGTTCGCCTTCAAAGGGAGTCATTTGTAACGCTTTCGATTCAGTGCGCATCGCGGAGTGCTATGCGTCATCGGGCGCCGCTGCGCTCTCCGTGCTGACCGAAAAAGACTTCTTCGAAGGTTCGCTGGCGGACCTCAGCGCAGTTCGCGATCGAGTCCCGTTGCCTCTGCTCAGGAAGGATTTCATCTTCGACCACTATCAGCTCTACGAGGCTGTGATGGCCGGTGCGAATGCTGTGCTGTTGATTGTGGCGATTCTCGAAGATGAGCTGCTCTCGAGATTGATAGAATTCGCCGCCAGCCTTGGGCTCGATGCGCTGGTCGAGGTTCATTCGGCCGAGGAAATGAAGCGCGCCGCACAAGCCGGGGCCTCGCTTATTGGAGTCAACAACCGAGACCTGACAACGTTCTATGTAGATTTAAGAACGTCAATTGAACTGGCGTCTTTGGCGCCGCCGCGTGCGCTATTAGTCAGCGAGAGCGGAATAACGACCGGCAAAGACATTCGGAGGCTTTCATCCGCGGGATTCAACGCATTCCTTGTCGGCGAACATTTGATGCGCGCCGATGATCCGGGTGAGGCGTTGGCGCAATTAATCGCGGAGGCGAATGCCTGACATGGAGTGCGCCGCCGAGACCCGGCAAGATTCGCGACCGATGCATTGGCGGCGCTTTGGCTTGGCTTAGTTTCAGTCCAATCTGATGATGAACGCGATCACGACGGGGACACACCGAAAGCGACATGGCTCAAGTGAAGGTTAAAATCTGCGGCATTCGAAGCCTCAAAGAAGCAGAAGCAGCTCTCGATGCAGGGGCTGATGCGCTCGGGTTTAATTTTTGGCCGCAGAGTCCTCGATACATCGATCCGGAGGCCGCTAGCGAAGTGATCAGTGGCCTGGCGCCGATGGTTTCAACCGTCGGAGTGTTTGTGAATGAGGAACCCACCCGCATACTTGATCTTGCTTCCGCGCTGCGACTGAGCGCGGTTCAGTTGCACGGCGACGAATCTCCGGAGTTCTGCGAGCGGCTAACGGGGATAAAGACAATAAAGGCGATTCGAGTCGGACAGGATTTCGATTTGGGGCTCATCGGTGCGTTTCCGGTGACAATGGTGCTTCTAGATTCGAATATTGCGGGAAGCTATGGGGGCACAGGGCAGCGGTTCGACTGGCGAATCGCCATCGAAGCCAAACGGCTGGCTCAGATCATCCTGGCTGGAGGGCTTACAACCGAGAACGTTTGGGATGCGATCACCCACGTGAGGCCGGCGGCGATTGATGTCTGCAGCGGCGTAGAAGCTGCGCCGGGCCGAAAAGACCTGAAGAGGCTGCGAGACTTCATGGCCATAGTCGCGCAAGCCAACGCGCTCCTCGCGAGTGAGTCAGAAGCAAGACAGAGTTCGATAGGATTTCTCCCGTGAGCAAAGCTAAGATCGACGGAACCTATAACCAACCCGATGCGCAGGGACACTTCGGAGTTTACGGCGGACGCTTTGTCCCCGAAACGTTGATGCACCCTCTCGAAGAGCTGATCGCGGCTTACGACGAATCCAAACGCGATCCGCGGTTCAAAGAAGAGCTTGATTATCTGCTTTCGAATTACGTCGGCCGACCGACACCCTTGTTCTTCGCGCAACGACTGACCGACGAGCTCGGTGGCGCCAGAATCTATCTCAAGCGCGAAGACCTGTGTCACACCGGCGCTCACAAGATTAACAACGCTATCGGCCAGGCGCTGCTTGCGAAGCGAATGGGAAAGAGTCGAATCATCGCGGAGACGGGCGCAGGCCAACACGGCGTCGCGACCGCCACCGCGTGCGCCTTGATGAATCTCAAGTGCGTGGTCTACATGGGCACGGAAGACATGCGCAGGCAGGAATTGAATGTCTTTCGGATGCGTTTGCTGGGCGCGGAGGTAGTTGGGGTCGAGGCGGGCAGCCGCACGCTCAAAGACGCGATCAATGAAGCTCTTCGCGATTGGGTGACCAATGTCGCGGACACCTATTACCTCTTGGGCTCGGTGATGGGCCCGCACCCATACCCGATGATGGTGCGCGACTTTCAAGCGGTGATAGGCCGCGAAGCTCGCGAGCAGATAGCCGAAGCCGAAGGGCACTTGCCGGATGTTCTGATCGCGTGCGTCGGCGGCGGCAGCAACTCGATCGGATTGTTCTATGAGTTCCTCGGCGACTCGAGCGTGAGGATGATCGGCGTGGAGGCCGGCGGCCGGGGCGAGGCTCTCGGCGAGCACGCGGCCAGGTTCAGCGGGGGCAAGCCGGGCGTGCTGCAAGGGACCCACAGCTACATTCTCCAGGACGAGCATGGTCAGATATCGACGACGCATTCGGTATCAGCCGGGTTGGACTATTCAGCGATCGGCCCCGAGCACGCTTATCTGCACGACACCGGCCGGATCAGCTATTCAAAAGCGAGCGATGACGAAGCGCTTCAGGCATTTCAGTTATTGGCTCGGGTTGAAGGAATAATTCCCGCGCTTGAGAGCGCTCACGCGATCGCTGAAGTGATTAAGGTGGCGCCCTCGATGGCCGGTGACCAGATAATCATGGTGAATCTCTCAGGTAGGGGTGATAAGGATGTGAACTCGGTGGCAGACGTCTTGATGAGTAGCTGACGAGGAGGATCCAATTCCGCTCACAACACGCCAGCCGAAACGCTCCGCTGAGACATGAGAGCGTATCGAATGCTCGTCCTGACGAAGATGTTTCAAGCGTCAGCCAATCGTCTCAACTGACACTTCTGGTGTGCGGCTCCCGACGTACTGTTGGAGGATGTGATCCAGGGCTCCAGTTTCCTCAATTTCTTGCAACCGCAGCGTAGGCTGTCCGAGCAAGCTTATCGGGAGCCGGTCGCCCAAAACGTACTCGATCGGGACGATTTTAACGATGGGCTTCCCCAAACCCCAAGCCGCTCCAACCTCAGTTAGAACGTTATCGGCCTCTATCGAGTTCGGTGTAAGCAGAACCATAAAGAGCTTGCATCGGGAAATCCAATCACGGACCTTTTCTACCCAGGGTTCCGCGGCAGAGAGTTCAAAATGGTTGAGTACTTGAATGTCTGGTCTGCGGCGTCGAATTGCTCTAATCACGCGCTCGGCGGAGGCGCGGTCCCGCTGAACATAGCTTATGAAGACACTCGCTACTGCTTTGCTCATTCTGATGTCCTCTTTCTCTTCGCTCGCCGCATTATTTCGGTTACGTACTCGTCGAACTTGTTAATGTCTACTGCCTTATACGGGAAGATTATATCCGGCAATTCTTCCGGCGTCACGTCTTCCATCACTGCGACCACACGTTTTCGCAAAACCCAGGCAGCGCCCATCTCTATAAGTACCCACGGGCGAGACGCTGACCTACGGGTCAATAAGACCATGAACTCGTCACAATCTCGTATGGTGTCCCTGATTGATTCGTGTATATGATCACCGCTCTCAAGGTCTTTCTCGTCTAAGAAGGACTTGACTCTGTACTTCCTTCCTTCTCCCTCGATCGCACGAGCCATTTGCCTGGCGACCCATTGGTCTCTGGATGAATGACTAATGAACACGAGATAAGAAGCCTTGGCGCTTCTTCGTCCTGGCATTCTCTAAGCTCCGTGCGAGGTTGGGATTGATTCCGTCACTATATTGGGAACAAACAAATATCAAATGATGGGATGAGGGTCAGGCTATCGTCCTTTGCTTCACGAACGATGACACAACCTTCTCAAGGTTGACTCTAGGTCAGATCGGGAAGTATTTTCCTTAGCTGCGTAAGTTCCTTTGAGATTCCCGGTACATGATCGAGGGTAAGTGAACCGAATAGCATTCTGCTTCAGCGAGTTAACCAACAATCGGGGGCCCAGAGCGTTTATCCCGTATGTAACTGCCGGGGACCCTTCTCTCGAAGTCACCGAGCAAATGGTCCTCGAACTCGAACGCAGCGGGGCTGACATCATCGAGCTTGGAGTTCCATTCTCCGATCCGATGGCGGACGGGCCGGTGATTCAGAGAGCCTCCGAGAGAGCGCTGCGCAACGGCGTCAGCGCGCGAGACTGTCTGAATCTCGTGCGGCGTATCAGGAAGCAAAGCGAAGTACCAATCGTCCTGTTTACCTATTTGAATCCACTACTAGCGCTTGGGCTGGATTCTCTGGGCGATCACCTTCGAGAAGCCGGCGTCGATGGTGTGCTCGTCACCGACCTTGTCCCCGAAGAAGCCGGGGAGTTCGTCAGTAAGGTCCGGCCCGCGGGTATCGACACGATCTTTCTCGTAGCTCCGACCAGCACCGAGGAACGAATCAAACTCGTATGCGAGTCAAGCAGCGGTTTTGTATATGCGGTCTCGCGTGCCGGCGTGACCGGCGTCAGGCAGAGCCTCTCCGAGGCCGCCGCGACCCTCGTACGCAGAGTCGGGAGGTTTACCGATTTACCTATAGCCGTGGGGTTCGGCATTTCAACTCCCGAACACGTGAATGAAGTATGGCGGCACGCAGACGCGGCGGTCGTGGGCAGTCGCATCGTCGCCGAGATTGAGAACAATGCAAACAGTGCCGATCTGGTTGCCAGGGTTGGTAGGCTGGCTCGCTGGTTGGTCTCCGGCCGATCTGCTCGCTGATAAATCTCACATTTCGACCTCCAAATGTTGGCTTAATCATTGCTCCTTTTGCCTTGCGCGAATAAACTACAAGTCTCATCGTGGTGAGTGAATGGATATCGAGGACTGGCGAGACGAGATCGACAGGTTGGACGAGCAGTTGGTGAAGCTGCTCAACGCCCGCTCTCAGTGCGCCATCGAGCTTGGAAGAATAAAGCGGGAACTGGGTCTTGCCATCTATTCGCCGGATCGAGAGAGGGAAGTGATCGCCCATGTGACCGGGATCAACGGCGGGCCGCTTGATCGTGACGCGGTGCGTCGCCTGTTCGAAAGAATCATCGACGAGTCGAGGCGAATCGAACGCGTGACTGTCGAGAAGGAAGCGAAGGACCGGTCGCGCAGTAGGATGGTCTCGCGCAAAGACGCGAAGCACCGCAAAGCCGCAAAGAAGGTTTGAGGAGAGACACGAACAATGGTCATCGTAATGGACGAGACTGCGACTGAGGAGCAGATCTCGGGCGTAATAGAAAAGCTGGTACGGTTAGGCTTCGACATACATCGCTCGACGGGTGTTCGGCATACTGTGCTTGGCGCGGTAGGCGAACGCGATATCGATTGGCGGGACATCGAGTTGCTCGAGGGCGTCAAGGAGGTGCTGCGCATAAGCGCGCCCTACAAGCTCGCAAGCCGAAGCTTCAAACCCGAGGGCACCAGAATAAAGATCAAGGAGGTTGTCATCGGCGGCCCGGAGGTCGTGATGATGGCTGGACCGTGCACGGTGGAAAGCCGGGATCAGGTCAATGCCATCGCTGAGATCGTGGCGCGACACGGGGCCAAGGTTCTGCGAGGGGGCGCGTTCAAGCCACGCACATCCCCCTATTCCTTTCAAGGCCTCGGAGAAGAGGGTCTCAAATACCTAAGGCAGGCGGCTGATCGGAACGACCTGCTCGTGGTATCCGAAGTGATGGAGCCTTCGCAGATTCCGTTGTTTATTCGCTACGTAGACATCCTTCAAATTGGCGCGCGAAACATGCAGAACTTCAATCTGCTCCGCGAGGTTGGGCGAATCAACAAGCCCGTGCTGTTGAAGCGCGGACCCGCGGCAACAATCGAGGAAACGCTGCTGGCGGCAGAATACATAATGTCCGCGGGAAATCACGAGGTGATCATCTGCGAACGCGGCATTCGAACCTTTGAGCCATATCTGCGAAACACCTTTGATGTCGCGGCGATCCCGGTATTCAAAAAACTGTCGCATCTGCCGGTGGTTGCCGACCCGAGTCACGCAACCGGACGGCGCGATAAGGTCCCTCCGGTCGCGCAAGCCGCCGTTGCCGCCGGAGCGGACGCGCTGTTGATCGAGGTTCATCACGATCCGGAGAACGCCTTGTGCGATGGGGCGCAGTCATTGCTGCCGGACCAGTTCGAGCGGTTGATGCACCGCCTGCGCTTGATCGCTCAGGCCGTTGATCGTGAAGTCTCGCCGGGAGTCGAAGAATTGGCGGCGAAGTAAAGGGCAGGGTGTGCGGGACTCGCGACCTCTCTCAACAGTCGCATATGCAATTCAAGCGAATCGCTATCGTCGGAGTCGGTTTGATCGGCGGCTCGTTCGCGCTCGCCGCGAGGCGCGCCGGCATCGCCGATTGTATTACCGGCTTCGACAGCCCGGAGATTCTTCGAGAGGCGGTCACGCGCGGTTTGATCGACGGCATCGAGCGTCAGTTTGAATCACAGGAATCCAGTGACGCCGATCTCGTCTATCTGGCTGCTCCGGTTGGAGCGATCTTGAGTTTTCTGCGCACACGAGGGAGGCTTCTCAAGCCAGGCGCCATCGTGACTGATTCGGGGAGCACCAAACGCGAGATCTGTCGAGCGGCGCGGGAGGCGCTGCCGAGTGAAGTCCATTTCGTCGGCGGGCATCCGATGGCCGGCAGCGAAAAGACCGGGCTAGATCATGCGAGCGGGGATTTGTTCCGCCACTCGCCTTACGCCTTGGTTGTGGAGGAACACGTGAATGCGAGCGCCTTGAGCGCCGTGAAGAGGATCGTCAGCGAAATTGGAGCGAGGCCAATAGAGTTCACCGCCGACCAACACGATCGAATCGTTGCGCGTGTGAGTCATGCGCCGCAGATGCTCGCCACCGCCTTTGCGCTAGCGGTGGCGCGGAACGGTACAGAGGGACTTCCGGCCGCCGGCAACGGCTTCGCCGATATGACCCGGCTTGCGGAGAGTCGATGGTCGGTTTGGGAAGACATCTGCCGCACAAACGCCGGCGAGATCTCGAGCGCGCTGGATGAAACAATCTCTGAGATGGAAGCGGTCCGAGTAGCACTATCGACCGGCGATCTGGCTGGATTGAATGAAATGTTCCAGATCGCTAATGAACTGGTTCGACGCTTCCACGATGTGAAAGGAAACAGTTAGCAGCGCCTGGACGCAGGCCCGTCCTTCAGGACGACAAAGACGCAAGCTATGTCAACGTACGTCATAGGCGACATACACGGACGATCGAAACTTCTCGATCAGCTCATCGAGAATGTCCCGTGGGACGTAACACGGGACAAGCTGGTGTTCCTGGGCGATCTGATCGATCGCGGGGACGACGCGCGCGGCGTAGTCGAGCGGGTCATCTCGCTGGCGAACGCCAATCCCAACCTCGTAGTGCTGCGCGGCAACCACGAACAGATGCTCCTGGATTGTTTGGACTACGGGGATCTTCAATGGCTGATTCCGGAGAATGGAGGGCTGGCGACACTCTCTGCGTACGGGTTTGAGCTCGAACAACTGAAGGACGTGTCCGACATCAGAATACCGGAAGAACACGTCGCATTCTTCAGGAACCTGCCTTTCTATCACGAGGACGAGCAGGCGATATACGTTCACGCTGGGCTCATCCCGGGCGAGCATCCCTCAGAAACCGACCCCGACATTCTGGTATGGGCCCGTGACCTGGACTTCTTCAAAAGCTACGAGGGAAAGCTGTGTTTTTTTGGCCACACTCCCACCGCTTACCTCCCGCGCGAAGGGCGTTCGCGCCGCTGGGGTATCTACATTCAACACAGCTGTGTCGGCATCGATACGAGTGGAGAGGATGAGAGTCCACTCTCGTGCGTGCAAGTGGAGACGTTTACTCTCTACCAATCTTACCCGACAGGCGTCACCGAAGTTGAGAGATTGAGGGACCGAAAGCCGTCGAACTCCACAGCCGGAGCGGTCCTGTGATCCGCCGATGATGTCCTGCAGTTTGACTCCTCGATTGTTTTCAGTTTCGAGAGTGAAAAGACGTTTCCGCCCACAAGTCATTTGCCTCGGAGCCGCGATTCTACTCTGCGCGTGCAGCAACAGGGTCTTGCTTGACGAGCGCTTTCACGATTCGAGGCTGATCAACTGGAGCGTGATTGACGATCCGGACACGCTTGAGGGACCCTCGGATTGGCGTGCTGAGTCAGATGGATGGCTGCATCAGCACAGCAACATCTGGGGGCGGCGTGGCGATTTCATCGGCCGCTGGTACGGCACGTACCTGGTCGCGGGCGATTTCGCCTGGACAGACTACACGTTGTCCGTGAGAGCGAAACCTGCGGACAACGACGGCTTTGGCGTCGTGTTCAGATATCAGGACCCGGAGCACTTTTATCGCCTGCTCTTTGTCAATGACGGCATGAGCGGCGGTCCGATCACAAGATTGGACAGGCGAGAAGGCGCCGACTACACTGAGCTTTGGTCGGCGCCCAGGGGCTACCGCACCGGCGCCGAGATCGTCATTGAAGTCGCAACCGAGCACGACACGATAAAGGCTAGCGTTAACGCAACCCCGCTGTTTGAGTTGAATGATCCCAAGTACAACCATGGAAAGGTCGGTCTTTTTTGTTACGCGCAGAATGGCCAGGCGTTCGATGATGTCAAAGTTGTTGAGAACTGAAAAGACTATTGGGCTTATCGAGCGGTTCCGACAACGCCCTTTATCTGACGGCTTTCGGCTGGAAGAAGTCTCAGGAACGCGAACAATCACCCGATGTTCATGAACACGCGGGTGAATATCAAAAATCGGAGGCGGTTGAATGAGAAAAGCAGTCATAGTCAGCGGAGCGAGAACGGCGATTGGTTCGTTTGGCGGTTCACTTAAAGACTTGCCCAGCTCGGAGCTCGGGCGCGTTGCCATCGAAGCGGCGATTGAGCGTGCGGGAATCGATCGCGCGGATATCGAAGAAGTCATAATGGGCAACGTGCTGCAAGCCGGAGCAGGGATGAACCCCGCTCGGCAGTCCGCCATTGACGCGCGAATCCCCGATAGCGTCCCCTCGTTCACAGTAAACAAAGTTTGCGGGTCGGGCTTGAAAGCGGTTGCGCTTGCCGCCCAGGCGATAGCGGCCGGCGATGGCGATCTGATGGCAGCAGGCGGTATGGAATCCATGAGCAGCGCGCCATATCTGCTCAAGAAGGCGCGTTGGGGGTACCGGCTGGGAAGCGACGAGATAATAGATTCCATGCTGAACGAGGGGCTCAGTTGCGCGATGGCGAACTGCCATATGGGAGTGACGGCGGAAAACGTAGCTTCGATGTGCGAGGTCTCCCGCGAGGCCCAGGACGAATTCGCCGCCGAAAGCCAGCGCCGTGCTGAGTCTGCCATCTCAGCAGGCCGCTTCGATGCGGAAATCGTTCCGGTGATGATCTCGCAAAAGAAAGGTGAGCCGCTGCCCTTCAAAGTCGACGAGTATCCGCGCAAAGGAACAACCGTCGAGAAGCTTGCGGGGCTCAGGCCCGCGTTTCAAAAGGACGGCACGGTGACCGCCGGAAATGCTTCAGGCATCAACGACGGCGCAGCGGCGGTCATAGTAGCAAGCGAAGAGAGAGCGCGTCTGATGGAGCTCGCGCCGATGGCGAAGATCGTTTCCTATGCGACCGCTGGTGTAGAACCTCGGTACATGGGATTAGGTCCGGTGCCCGCGATTGAACGGGCTCTCGAGAAGGCGAGCCTCACACTCGAGGACATCGATCTGTTCGAGCTCAACGAAGCGTTTGCGGCGCAAAGCCTCGCAGTGCTGAGCAAGCTGGGTATCGATGCATCCAGAGTAAACGTCAACGGCGGCGCGATAGCCCTGGGTCACCCGATTGGAGCAAGCGGCGCGAGGATACTCGTGACTCTGCTTTATGAGATGAAGCGGCGCGACGCGCGGCGCGGGCTCGCGGCTCTTTGCATCGGCGGGGGGCAGGGAATCGCGATGATTGTGGAGAGGTGATTGAGATTATGACCGAAAGCTCAAACAAAGAACTCTCGCCGGGCGCCCCTGTGATCGTCTACCTTCACAGTCCCCGAGAGAAACTCTGGGGCATTCTACGCGAGCTTACCGCCGCGGGTGCATTTGTTCGAGGAATCGATCTGAACACTTTTGAGGACTGGGTGCAGATGATTGTTCGGGGCGAGCGGAACATGGCTCTGACTCATGTTTTTCTTCCCATGTGGCGCATCGAGCGGGTTTCCCTCGATGAATCGGTCGACGACATTGCATCGCTGGCCGATCAGTTCTATTCGCGGGTTGGGCTGACGGTCGAGGAATACCTGGACGCGGACTGAACAGACCGGCGCCCGGTTCTGCTCATTGAGGCTTTCACTGCTCCTGAAGGTGTTGAAAAATCTCGGGCTCGAGTTTTGCCGAATAGGTCACGTTGGTCAGCTTGATCTCCTGTACGAACTTTCCATCCTGCTTCATCTCTCTCCGCACTGGCAACAGGGTATTCTGCACGACGGCGTTGCTGAGCGGGGTGTAGTAATAGTCGATTCTGTACTTTGTTGGCGGCTGTCCCTCGACGAGTTTCAACTCGTACTCGATGTGCAGCACACGATAGGTCTTCGTGCTCAGCCAGTACCGGATCTTCTGGCCGTCCGCGGTGGTCATATCCACAACGTTCGTATCCACGCCAACCACCGTCTCCGGACCCACGAAGTCAAGCTTCGAGCCGTCCTCCTTGTAACGCAGCAGCGCCATGTACTCGTGAGTCAGTTGAGCGCGAAACGCGATATCTGCCCCGGCCCTCGGAGTGACGTACTGACCGTTTTGTGCAGACCATACGCTTGCGCCGTTGAAGCCAATGACGTATTTGATCGGGGGTGAGCTCTGACCTTGAGCGTTCTCCGATTGTGACAACTCGAGATCAACGCGAAGGAGGTCCTGCGAGGACTTTTCTTTTCTGATCGAGCGCAGCAGATAGTTGCCGGTGAGATCGCCCTGGTCGGTCGCGAGCCGGATGGTCCCTGCCTCGTGAATAGCGGCGCGAGCGGTTTCAAGTTGCTTGCGCCCGCCGTATGCGACGATCGCAAGCTCGGCAATCACTTCCGCCGGGGTCATCTTGGCTGCCGCGGCCTTCGCCTCCTCCTGTTTCTTGGCCCGCTCAATGTCCTTTCCCGAAGGAACTTTGCCGTCGTCTCGTCTCGCCGGGTCTTGCGTCTCTGGTTTCTTCTTTTCTTTTTGTTGTTGAATGGCTGACAGGGATGCGACTGGATACAGTAGTAATAGTGATACCCAGAGCATCAGAGCGGCGCCATTCAACTGCACTGCGCGAAGCCTATCTATGCAGCCAGTCAGGCTCGATTTACTCAACAAGATGGGAGTTCCTCCGTTGTTTTATTGACCCGATGAGACCCACACCAACCTGATTCGTGAAGCAGACCAACCGATTTGAAGTGTAGCATATCAGTGCGGGGAACCGCATCCGAGTCCTCCTTAGCCGTCCAGCTACTTGGATCTGAGAATTGTAACGACCCTGGCGCTGGCTGTTACTTCCAGGACTCTGGTCGTCGGATTATAGGTCATCTCGCCGCCGCTGATGGATCCAGGCTCCCAGGCCCCGAGTTTGAGGCGTTCCCGCGAGCGCTCGTCAAATTTCGTGTAGGTAATTGAGTCCGGGCCGTAGCTGATACTCTTTATGACTGATGAAGTACGCAAAAGATGGTTCTGGTCATCCGGGGCCAGCTCCGGAGCCGCAGCCATCGCGCGTAAGTAATGGCGAACATAGTCACCATATCCGTCGGTGAGCCAGATGTCATTTTCCGGGTAACGATTCCGTCCGCTCTCATCCACCATATAAGTCGCCCAGTTCAATCGTCTGATTGCCTCGGCCTTTCGCGAGTCGTCGGCCGCTTTCTCGCCAAACATCAATTCGACGGATGCGTGTCGCGAAGTGTGACTGTTTCCGGGCACCATATACTGCGTCTGCTCATTGATCGGCACAACCCCATATTGAGCCCAACCCTGGTGGCCAAACGTTCCGAAAGACCAGGCTAGGATGGATTCCACCTGCTGCTTCCAGATGGGATTCGAATCGCTGTGCTCGAGAATGTACATCGCCATCGTGTCAGCGTTGATTTCGGTGTCCGAGAAGCGGTGTGTGGGAACATCTTCGAAAAATGGTCCCCAACGATTCGTCTTCAATGGATTCGCCGCGATCCAGTCAAAGAGCAGATCGCGAGCGCGCTTAAACGCATCAACCTGGCCTGCATTGAGGGCAATTAAATCATCGTAAAGCCTCAACGCGGGGGCCCAATTGGCCGTGTACGCCGCTGAATGCCTGATGCCTCGCTTTACAACCTGGTGAACCTCGCCTGTTTCCGCGTTCACGCGATATGGCCAGGGCGAATGATCGGCGTCGCCTGGGCTGATCTTGCCGGAGAGCGTATCGGCAATCCCTGTTGCAACGTCGAGATACCTGTGCGATCCAGTAATCTTGTAAAGGACAACCATCTCAGCGCCAAACGATGCTGCCTTGTCCGGCTGAAAGAATTTCTTTCCGGCCCGCATGTCACCGTCATAAACGCCCGAATGGATGTCGGTATTGTAGGGGTAGGGGACATTGGGCCAGGCGTCGCTAGGTTTACTGAACGCATGGTCGATATAGTAGTCGGCGATGTAGATCATGTTGTCCCTTACCGCCTCATCACCGAGATACTGATGGAGCAAGTTCCACGACGACAGAGCCATGTTCAACTGATCGCCGCCTAATCCGCGAGGATCATCCGCGCGCTTTTTCCAAACCTGGTGCTGGAGGTAATACTTTACGCCGTTCGGACAGCTTCGCATGTTGCTCCAGAAGCTCCACACCAGCCGGATGTTGTGATCATAGGCCTGGCCGAGATTCGCGGAGTACCACGGGATTATCTTGCCGTCCTGATCGATCCTGATCTCGTGGTAGACAAGTTCCTCTTGAAACCTTGCGGAAACCATCGGTGATAGACACGCGCTGATCAGCAGCAATACCAATGTTGCAGACATAGTAGACCTGTTCATGTCATCCACCCATTCCCTCGTTACTTCATTTCAGGTACCCGCTGGTACCCGCCGTTCGCCGATGCGACGGCTCCTGTTGGCGTCGAGCTGATGGTCCGCGGGAGCGACGTTCGGCAGACTACGTCTGTGAGGAGAATGCTTTTATGGACAAGGTCGGATGATTGTGACGGCAATCGCCGTCGCACGGGTTTATGGTTTCGCAAGCTCACATGGTTTGCAGCCCGACTTCAGCGTACAGACGCGGCACCCACGCGAACCAAGCTCTGGATCGCGCGAGCACGCCGCGAAGTCAGGCGGCTTGTGGCTCCCGGTGCACGTGACTGCGGATGAACTCGATTATGTCGTCCATTCTCGCGCCCGGTGTGAATACCTCGGTTACACCGAGTTCTTTCAATCGGGGTATGTCTTCGTCCGGGATGATCCCGCCGCCGAAGACTATTATTTCGTCGAGCCCTTCTTGACGGGCGAGCTCGACGACTCGCGGAAACAACGTCATGTGCGCACCGGATAAGATCGACAGGCCGATTGCATCGACATCTTCCTGAACCGCCGCGGCTACCACCTGTTCAGGAGTTTGACGCAGGCCCGTGTAGATCACTTCCATTCCGGCGTCGCGCAACGCTCGCGCGATGACTTTAACGCCACGGTCGTGCCCGTCGAGCCCCGGCTTCGCCAGCAATACTCTGATTCTTTCTTCAGCCATAGCGTTTCGTCATTGGTGGGTTGTCACCGGTCGCAAGTCTCAATTGAACCCCCCCAATGACAAATGACAAGTCACCAAAGAATAATGACCCGGGTTACTTTCCTCCGCTCGATGATTTTACCGGCTTTCCTTCCGTGTCATAAACCTCAACGGTCCCGAACTGCTTGAGCACGTCGGCGATCTTGCTCGCATCGCCCACCGCCACGATCTGCAGGTGGCCCAGGTCGAGGTATTTCTTCGCTACCCGCTGAACGTCATCCGCAGTTATGGCCGCGATCTTCTGAGTGTAAGTATCCCAGTAGTCCACGGGCAATCCGAAGAGCTTCTGCGTGATGATGTTGCCCAACAGGCCCTGCGGAGATTCCAACTGTACGGCGAAGCTACCGATGATTGTGCGCTTGGCTCGATCGAATTCTTCCGGCGCGACCTTTTCGTCGCGAATTCGTTTCAGCTCGTACAACAGCTCATCCATCGAGCCCTTGGTCACTTCGGTGCGCACTTCGGTATTAGCGCGAAAGGTGCCGCGATACTTGCTCGCGGAGAACCCGCTGTATGCGCCGTAGGTGTACCCTTTATCTTCGCGTAGATTCAGAAATAGCCGGGCGCTGGCGCCGCCGCCAACCACCTGGTTCATCACGTCGAGCGCGTAGTAGTCCGGATCCGTTCGCTCAATTGAAAGATTACCGAGAATGAGATTCGTCTGTACGGACGACGCTCGATTGATCAGGTATATCTTGGCCGGACCGGGTTCACTCACCTTCGGGATCGAGGCTTGGGGCACATCCCCACGCGGCCACGCGCCAAACACCTTGTCGAGCTTCGCTACGACTTCAGCGGGCTTCACGTCCCCCACTATGGCAAACAGAGCGTTGTTCGGTTTGTAATAGACTGCGTGAAACCTCTGCAGAATCTCGGGTGAGAGCCGCTGAATCTCTTCTGCGGTCAGTGAAAACCTTGCAGCCGGGTGTGAACCGTACATCACTCTGCTGAACATCTCCTGCGCCAGAAATGCCGGGTTGGAGCGCTGGAACCGGAGCTGCGCCAGCGCGCGTGTTTTGAACTTACTCAGTTCGTCCGCGGGAAAGCTCGGGTTGAGTATGATATCAGCGAACAACTCCATAATGTGATCAAAGTTGTCCGTCAGGCCCGAGGCCTGAACCCTTGTATCCAGCGATGAGAGCCCCGAGTTTGCAGTGAGCGTAGCTCCGAGCGAGTCAGCCTGCTCGGCAATCTGCTTGCTCGAACGCGTCCGTGTCCCTTCGCGAAGGAGCGAGGCCGTGTACTGTGCGGCTCCGTGTTGATCCGCCGGATCAGAAAGGCCTCCGCTGAGCACAACCATCTGCATCGAGAAGGTGGGAAGCTTGTGATTTTCGAGCACTATCACCTGGAGTCCGTTGCTCAGTTTCGTCTCGTAGGCTTTTGGCAGTTTTACGGTGAGCACTTCTTTGCTGATGGGGGCCTTGCCCTTGACGACGAGACCCTTTGACGAGGTTTGCGGCTGCGGGGCTTGCGCGTTGGCAAGCACGGTCAAGAGGGAAATCACGATTACCGGAACTAGCGCGCGATTGGATAATGGCTTTTTCATTTCTTCGATCTCCTCGGATCCAATGACTTCAGATTGTCCGAAAGGCCTCAAACGCGCTTCGCATTACAATCGACAAACTGAAGTTTGCCGAACAACTCAATTCGCCGCTGGGGCGCTCGACGCCTTTGCTTGCGGAACCGTGATGGCAACAGTGCGATTGGTCACCTTCAAGTACTTGTTGGCGACCCGCTGCACGTCTTCTTTGGTAACGGCGGCGGTCTTCTCGAATTGCGTGTTGATGAGATTCGGATCGTTGAAAAAGACCGCGAATTGTGTCAGCCGGGTCGCCGTGCCAAGCGAGCTTTGAAGCCCTTGAATCGATTGCCGCCGCGAGGCGTTCTTTGCCTTTGCGAGCTCCCAATCCGCGATCGGCCCCTTCTGTAATCGCGTGATCTCCTCGTTTATAGCAGCTTCGACGTCTTCAACCTTCTTACCCGTCGCAACCGTTGCGATTATGGAATAATCCCCGTTGCCCCGCATCGCGTTAGCGAAGGCGAAAACGTTCGTCACAAGCTCCTTCTCCTTCACCAGCTTTTGGTAAAGCCGCGAGCTCTGTCCGGCGGAGAGAGCCTGGTTCAGCACCTGCATCGCATAGGCGTCTGCCGTGTTGGCAACAATGCCCTTGTAGCCAATCATGACCTGAGGCAGTCGCGCCAGCGGATCCTCAACCGTGAATCGGCGCTCGGCGGTTTGCTCGGGCTCCGTCGTGTCGACCGGCGGCGGCGCGGGCTGCGACGGGATCGATTCAAAGTACCGTTTGATCTTCGCAAGGCCAACATCGAGTTTGAAGTCTCCCACCAACGCCAGGGCTGCGTTGTTCGGCGCGTAGTAAATGCGGAAGAAATCCGCCACATCCTGGAGGCTTGCGGCGTTCAGGTCGTCCATCGATCCGATTACCGAATGCTTGTACGCAAAGTTGTCGTACATGACTTCCTGATACTTCTCGCCGGTTTTGCCGTAAGGCTGATTGTCGAGCCCGCGTCTGCGTTCTTCCTGAACCGCGTTACGCTGCGTATCCAGGTTATCCTGAGTGAGGTCAAGCGCGCGCATGCGATCGGCTTCGAGAAATAGAATCATGTCGAGTTGATTCGATGGTACGGTGGCAAAGTAGAGCGTGCGGTCTTCGTTAGTAGTCGCGTTGTTGCCGCCGCCGTTTGTGTCGATCAGCAGCGAGTACTCATTCTTCCCGACGTTTTGAGAACCGGTGAACATCATATGCTCGAAGAGGTGAGCAAACCCCGTTCGGCCCTTTCGCTCGTTGCGCGAGCCTACATCATAGGTAATCGCGACGGAGACGACCGGTGCGTTGTGATCCTCGACTAACAGCACGCGCAGGCCATTTTTGAGCTTCACGTCCTTGAAGTCTACTTTGACCTTTCTTGCCTGCTGCGCATTGGTCGAAGCGAACAACGCACACGCTACGAAAAACGCCGACAGTACTCTAAACGTCTTCATTGCAGGACTCCTTTCCAGAAGGGATACCGGGACAGTATGAACGCAGAATGCCGGACCTGGTCGGACACGATGCCAAATGCTCATCAGAACGCAGGTTCCTGATATTCACCGAAAACGGGCCGCAGGGCATCGCACATCTCACCCAGCGTCGCGTAAGCCCTAACGCATTCCAACAACAGCGGCATTGTATTACTTCCCGCGCGCGCGCCGTCCGCCAGGTTCTTGAGTGTAGATTCAACCCGCGAAGCGTCGCGCTCCCCGCGCAACTTTTTGAGACGCTCCGCCTGAAGCTCCGCCACCGACTCGTCTATTTGAAGAATGTTGAGTGGAGTGGGCTCGTCCCTCATGACATAGTCGTTCACGCCCACGATGATTTTGTCCCTGGATTCGACCGCCTTCTGAAACTCATAAGAGGCGTCCTGAATCTCGCGTTGCGGGAAGCCGGCTTCGATAGCCTCGATCATTCCCCCGAAGTCGTCGATCTTCTGGAAGTACTCGAAGGCGCCTTCTTCCATGTCGCGGGTCAGCTTTTCGAGGAAGTAAGATCCGCCAAGCGGGTCGACAGTATTCACAACCCCTGATTCGTGGGCGATGATCTGCTGCGTTCGCAGCGCGATCAATGCCGCCTCGTCCGAGGGCAGCGCGAGCGCCTCATCATAAGCATCGGTGTGCAGGGATTGAGTCCCGCCAAGCACCCCGGCCAGGGCCTGGAGCGCAACCCGAACGATGTTGTTTAGCGGCTGTTGTGCGGTCAGCGAAACGCCCGCAGTCTGAGTGTGAAATCGAAGAGTCCACGCGCGCGGGGTCTTGGCGTTGAAACGGTCCCTCATCACCTTGTACCAGATTCGGCGCGCCGCGCGGTACTTGGCAATCTCCTCGAAGAAGTCGTTGTGCGAGTTGAAGAAGAAACTGAGCCGAGGCGCGAATTCGTCGACGTCCATCCCGTGATTGATGGCGTATTGCACATACTCGATTCCATCGCGCAGCGTAAATGCCAGTTCCTGAAGAGCCGTAGAACCCGCTTCGCGGATGTGGTATCCCGAGATCGAAACCGGATTGAAGCGCGGGACCTCGTTGGTGCAGAACTCGATCGTGTCCACGATCAGCTTCATCGCGGGCCGCGGAGGATAGATCCATTCCTTCTGAGCGATATATTCCTTTAGAATATCGTTCTGAATTGTGCCGCCGACCTTTTTCCAATCCGCGCCTTGCTTCTCCGCCACGCCGAGGAACATCGCGAAGATCATCGAAGCCGGCGCGTTGATCGTCATTGAAGTGGTGACCTGTTCGAGCGGAATCCCGTCAAAAAGGACTTCCATGTCGGCAAGGCTCGATATTGCAACGCCGCACTTGCCTACTTCACCTTCGCTGAACGGGTGGTCCGAGTCATAACCCATCAATGTGGGCAGATCAAATGCCACCGACAACCCCGTCTGACCGTGTTCGAGCAGATATTTGAATCGCTGATTAGTATCGAACGCTGACCCGAAACCCGCGAACTGCCGCATTGTCCAAAGGCGTCCGCGATAGCCGGTCGCGTGAATGCCGCGAGTGTAAGGCGGCTGGCCTGGAAAACCAAGCTCGGCCTCATAGTTGAAGTCGGGCACACTGTTTGGCGTGTACAACCGCTCGACGGGTGTGAGGGATACGGTAGTGAATGACGGCTTGGTTTCCGGGGATCGCTTCAGCGTGGCAGCGAGCGTGCGCTCCCGCCATTCCTGCTCGGCTTCCTGCAGGTCGTTGGTCAGGTCGACAGTAGCCATTGGAGTCTCCAGATCTAGAAAAGCGACAAGGCGAAGCGGTTAACACCGAATCCGCAAAGCAAGCCTGATGATAGGTTAGCGTTGAGTAATGTGTCAACTTTCCAACCGGTCGGTATCAACGCTCTTTACACCTGGACGGGCTCTCCGCCCGTGCGTTCGACGTCGATGACGCCGCGAACCGACTTCAGCGCGCCGGTAATCTTCTCCAGATGCTTGAGGTCGAATATCTCGGCGGTAAGAACGAGCTGCCCGCGGCCTTCATCATCCAATGATGCTCGAATATCCCGAATATTCGTTCCAACGCCCGCAATCGCTTGGGTGACATCCGCGACCATGCCGGGACGGTCCTCGGTCACAAGCTTCATAGTCACCGGATATGCAGACGCGTGTTGCGCATCCGACTTCATCCACTCGACCTCAATCAGGCGTTCCGGATTGACGAGCAACGCAGGCATATTGGAACAGCGCGTTGAGTGCACGGCAACGCCCTTGCCCCGCGTGATGTAACCCATGATCTCTTCTCCGCGAATCGGATTGCAGCAGCGTGCCCGATACACCATCACGTCGTCGATTCCTTTGACCACTATCCGATCCTGGAGGCCAAGCGCGCGCTTGACTACCTGCTTCAAGGTCGGCCGCTTCTCTTGTTCGACCTCCGCGGCGCGATCTGGAGGCAGGAGCTTTGCGATCACGTTGCGCGGAAGCACTTTGCCGTAGCCGATCGCTGCCAGCAGGTCGTCGGCCCGCGCGACTCCATAATCCGCGGCGATCCGGTCGAGTTCGCCGTTAGACAACATCTTCTTGGTGTTCAGACGGAACCGGTCTGCTTCTTTTTCAAACAACTTCTTACCGAGCTCGATAGCCGTCGAGCGTTCGCTTTCAGCGAGGTAGTGGCGAATCTTGGACCTCGCTCGCGACGTCTTGGCGAAGTTCATCCAATCGCGCGACGGATGAGCCCCGGGAGAAGTCATAATCTCCACGACGTCGCCGTTTCTGAGCTGGGACCTTAGCGGCACTATTCGCCCGTTGACCTTCGCCCCTGTGCAGGTGAGGCCTACCTGTGTATGGATAGCAAAGGCGAAGTCGATCGGCGTGGCCTCGCGCGGCAGTTCGATGACTTTTCCTTTCGGCGTAAAGCAGTAGACCTCTTTTGGATACAGATCGAGCTTGAGGGAATCAAGGAACTCTCTTGAATCTTTGACCTCTTGTTGCCACTCAACAAGCCGCTTGAGCCAGAGAAACGCTTCATCTTCGTCCGTATGAGTGCCCCGGCGTCCTTCTTTATACTTCCAATGCGCGGCGATGCCCTCTTCTGCTATCGACTGCATTTCCTTCGTTCGAATCTGGACTTCGAAAGGCTGACCGGCGTCGCCGACCACGGATGTGTGCAGTGACTGGTAGAAGTTCTCACGAGGGATGGCTATCCAGTCTTTGAACCGGCCGGGGATGGGTTTCCACGCGGCGTGGATCACGCCAAGCGCCGCGTAACAATCCCTTACGGATTCGGTGATGATGCGAATCGCGACAAGGTCGTAAACCTGATCGATGTTGATATGCTGGCGGCGGAGCTTTTGATAAATCGAAAACAGCCTCTTGATTCGGCCCTCAGTCGATACGACGTGAACTCCCGAGCTGGACATCATTTCCAGGATGCGGTTCTTTACGTCTTCGAGGAACGCTTCCAGTCGCGAGCGGCGGCTCTCCACCAGTTCCTTCAGCTTCTGGTACTCCTCGGGCTCCAGATGCTTGAACGCGAGGTCCTCGAGTTCGCCTCGGACGCGAGCCATACCAAGCCGGTGGGCGATGGGCGCATAAACGTCGAGCGTCTCCTGGGCTATGCGCCGGCGCTTCTCTCCGGGCAGGTATTCCAGCGTTCTCATGTTGTGAAGGCGGTCGGCCAGCTTGACCAGAACGACTCGCACATCGTCGACCATCGCCAGGAGCATTTTGCGCATGTTGAGCGCCTGGCGTTCTTCGGTGGACGCGTGATCGAGCCGGGATATCTTCGTGAGCCCGTCCACCAGATGCGCGATCTCAGGACCGAAATATTCCTCGATGTCCTCGACTGAGGTGCCGGTGTCTTCGACTATGTCGTGCAACAAACCGGTCGCTACGCAAGTGGGATCAAGGTTGAGTTCCGCCAGAATGTTGGCTACCTCCAGCGGATGCACCAGATACGGCTCTCCTGACTTTCGAATCTGTCCACGGTGCTCGCGAGCGGAGAACAAGTACGCGCGGCGCAGGAGTTCCTCGTCGACGTTAGGGTGATTCTTCCTCAGCTTCTCTATTATGGTCTCGAATCGAATCATTGCCGATGCGGGACAGCGATTCCGCCCAAAATGAAAAAGGTGACACCCTAGAAGGATGTCACCTGAATTCTAACACAGGAGGGAAGCTACTTCATTTGGACGGCGCCGCCGCTTCACTTGCCGCTTGCTGCTGTTGCGCCTTCTGCATCGCCATGTACTTATCTTGCATTTCCAAAGCCCTCTTCGTCAGCTCTTCCTTTCGGCTCGGCTCACGTTTCATGTCTTCGATGTAGACCAGCTTTTCATAGAACCATGCGTTGGCATAGTTGGGGTCGACGGCTATCGCCTTTTGCAGATACTCGTGGGCCTTCAGATCCAGCGGCTTCATTTTTTCGAGGATATCCGGAGGCACGGATCTGTTGTGAGACACGTAGCTGGCGTTCATGTCGTAAGACTCCTGCCAGTAGCCCACGCCCAGGGTGTAGTAAACGTCGGCTTTTGTCTTGGCCGTGGCCGAGGAGAGATTAGCGCGCTTTTCCAACGTCTCGCGTTGAAGCGCCTTGTATTCGCCAGCCTTTTCAGGAGTCACCCTCGTCAGTTGACTGTAGATGTTCGCCTTGAACGCCAGGGCCTGGTCGATCGCATCCGGGTTATCCTGGTTCTTAGCGATAATCTGATCGTAAGCTCCCACCGTCTTCTTACCCAGATCGTCGGTCAGAGCCTGGTCAAACTGGGCATTCAACGCGCGCGCGTAGAATAACTGCGCATTGGTCAGACCAGGGCTCAGATCGAGCGCATACTCGAACTTCTTCTCGGCGTTCTCATACTTGCCCTTGTTGAACTCTCTTACACCTTCGTTCAGGCTGTTCTTGGCCCTAAGGTTGTTCACTACTCCACAGCCCGGCGTCGCCAGCGCAAGCGCCAGTAACGTCAGCAGGAGGAAATGTTTCTTCGTCGTTTTCAAGGCTCGTTCCTCCGTGTTCCCTATTCCCCAGCTCCAGTATCAGGTTATTGGAGATAATCTATCTGGAGTCCAATTGGCAAAGCGCCCGCGCCTTTGACCGTATCGATGACCGCGACAATATCGCCGTATTGTTTGTCCTTCGGTGCCTTGATGAACACCGTCTTGTCCGGCCGCTGTTCGAGTAAGTCCTTCAGCGTGGTTCCGAGTTCCTGTAGCGTCATGGGCTTGCTGTTCAGCTCAATCTGCTGATCCGGCCCGCTGCCTGACATCTTGACGTCGACCATCAGCATATCTGAAGGCGGCACGATCTTGTTCTCGTCCTGGGGTTGTGGCTTCTGCGGTATTTGCGACTCGAACTTGGCTTCCTTCTGAGGCTGAATGACCATGAAGATGATCAACAACACCAGCAGAACGTCGATGAGCGGGGTGACGTTGATGTTGGGCGGCGCCAACCCAAGCTTCCGTGGATGCAATCCCTCGTCAACTTCTCCGTATGCCATATTTCTCAAGCTGCCCGTTTGGGCAACACCTCCTTGATGAACCGGAATCTCTGCGAGTTCTCCCGGGGGAAGCGCTCGCAAACTGGAAGCCAGTCAATCACTGACCCCCGCCACCTCCGCCGGCTGTCTTCTCCTTCTCGGCGACCAGGCCGATTCGGTCGAAGCCGGCATCGCGGATCGAGTCGATGATCGATACAACGGTGCCGTACTTAACTTCCTTGCCGCTCTTGATGTACACGACCTGTTCAGGCGCGGGCTTGTCCTTGAGGATATTTTTGATCCTTGCAGGAATGTCCGCTTGAGCGACCTTTTCGCGGCCAATGAAGTACTCGCCGTCCTTCGGTATCGCGACAACTGCCGACGTATCCTTAATGATATTGGGGTCAGGCTCGGGGTACTTCGATTTTGGAAGCGCGACGCTGACTCCGCTCTGCAACATAGGCGCAATGACCATAAAGATGATCAGAAGCACCAGCATCACGTCGACCATTGGCGTGACGTTAATATCAGCGACGTAACCGCCTTCGCCGCTGCCAACTGCCATTCCCATAGGGTTACCTCACTTGAGTTCTCGACGCTTGATGAAGTAGTCGATCAGCTCCGACGATGAATTATCCATTTCGATTGTGAAGGCTTCGACCTTGTTGGTGAAGATGTTGAAAGCCCACACCGCGGGAATCGCCACGAGGAGTCCGAATGCCGTTTCGATCAGGGCTTCGGAAATTCCGCCGGCAACCGCTGCGATGCCGGTTCCTTCAGCCGCCTTCATTCCCTGGAATGCTCCAATGATGCCGATAACCGTCCCGAGCAGTCCAACGAACGGCGCGGTCGAGCCGATGGTTGCGAGTCCGGACAGACCGCGCTTCAGCTCGGCGGTCTTCAACGCCGTCGCTCTCTGCAACGCTCTGCGAGCCGCATCCATGGTGGTTCCGGGAATATCAGCGCCGGCCTGGTGCGCCTGAAACTCCTGAAGACCCGCATTGACGACCATCGCGAGGTGCGATTTCTTGTGGCGATCAGAGATGGCGATCGCCTCGTCAATACGATTGTCGCGCAGTGCCGCAGCAACCTTGGGCGCGAACTGGCGAGACTGATTCCGGGCTGCGTTGAAGGTAAGCCAGCGCTCGACCATCACGGCAATCGAGTACATGCTCATGATAGCCAGCACGATCGCGACGACCAACGCGGGCCACTTCATCTTTTGAATCATTCCCCAAAGAGAGAAGTCTTCCGTCGCGCTCGCCCCGCCCTTGTCAGCGCCTGCCTGGTCGGCCGCCTGGAGCAAGAAGAAAGCGAGCTTGTTGCCCGCCAGCCATATGTTCGATAGAAGAAGTAACATTGGTAGAAACCCTCCGAAGTCGATTTGAAATAACTTGTAACACGAGGCTGCGAGCACTGGACTCACAGCCTCAGATCTTCGCGCTTAGAGGTTGAAGTTAAACGTGATCGTCCCGATGACCTTGACGGGCACGCCGGTCAACATCGTCGGACTGAACCTCCACCCCTTCGCCGCAGCCACTGCCGCGTCTTTGAGAAGCGGGTGACCCGAAATCGCACGAGCGGAAATAACGCTGCCACCTTCGTCGACTGTCACCTCGACGACTACCGACCCGCTCACCCGCGCGGCCTTCGCAAGCGGCGGGTAGCTGGGCTCAACGCGCCTGGTAGCGGAACCCTGAAGGACGCCGCCCGACTTGCGTATGATCTTCGGCGGCTCTTCCTTCTTCTCCGGTGGCGGAGGAGGAGGCGGCGGTTCGGCTGGTCCGGTTGGTCCAATTCCGCCAGGCACGCCACCCGGTACGCCGCCCGGCACTCCACCCGGTACGCCACCCGGTTGGCCACCTACGTCGCTAACAGTGCTGCTGACGAACACCGGTGGTTTTGGCGAAGGCGGCTTGATCTCTTTCGGCGGCTCCTTTGCCGAAACGAACGCCTCCTGCACGTTGCTCTTTTGAACTTTTACTGGCGCCGCTGCCGGTGGAGGCGGCGGTGGAGGTGGCGGCGGAGGCGGTGGAGACAGCAGGGTCAGCAGGTTGAACTGTTCGTTCAATTTGGCGTCGTAGGCGAGGATTCCCCAAACGATTACGGCCGTCAAGACCGATACCCAAACCGCCGCTGTGACGCTGAAGTACACCCACCGATTCGATCGTCTCTTCACCGCCGACGACTCGACTAGTTGGTCGAACATTAGACTAACCTCCGGTAATTGCGATGGGTCGGAGAGGCAATTCTCATCGGGCGCCTATCATAAATCCGAACTGCAAAAGCGGCGCTCGCTTTCAACTGCCCTACGGGAGTCGCCACCGTCTCTCTGGGGAGACGGGTAAAGCTCACAGACAGAACGCCGATTAGTCGCTTACGCTATTGTGCTGATAGTCCAGGCTGAAAACCGGCTGAGTCTACTACTCGCCTTCCCATCAAGTCAAGAAGTTTTAAACTTCCAAGCGTTTAGACACCGCTTGCGCTGCGTTTGTTCCGCACGCGCTTCTCGAATGCGGATTCCAGCCGCCAGCGCGTCAATTCGCAATCATCACCCCAGTCTCGATCCCGGCTCTAAACCCGCGCCAGAGTGCGCTCGACAGGCCGCCCCTTCTGCTCCGCAGGTCGACCGCGGCCTCTCTTGCCTCCGGTGATGTACTCCCACCAGAGCATCATCGGGCTGGCTATGGCGATGGAGGAATAGGTGCCGATGATGATGCCGATCGTCAGCGCGAGGGCAAAGCCTCTGAGAACTTCGCCCCCGAACAGCACGATCGCAACCACAGATATGAACGTGAGCCCCGCCGCAATCACCGTTCGTGAAAGCGTCTGATTGATCGAGTCGTTTGCTATCTGGGCAAGACTATCCCGACGCCGCAGCCTGAGGTTCTCGCGTATGCGGTCGAATACTACGATGGTGTCGTTCATCGAGTAGCCCACCAGTGTCAGCAACGCGGCGATGACCGTCAGGCTGATCTCCCATTGAAACAGGCTGAAGAAGCCCAGCGTGATCATTATGTCGTGAAACACCGCAAGCACAGCGGCAACTCCATAGATCCACTCGAAGCGGAAGGCTATGTAAACCAGCATTCCCGCGAGAGCAGCAAGCGTCACGTAGATCGCCCGGTTGCGAAGGTCCTGCCCAACCACGGCGCCAACCACGTCCGCGGAGATCACTGCGTAGCTTCCTTCGGTGAAATAGGGCTTCATCTTGCTGAGCAGCTCGGCCGACACATCCTGCGTTTGAATGAGGCTGATGTCTGTGATGACTCCGTTGCTGTTCTTGCGATAGTCCGCGATTGCTTGAGCGGCTTTCGCATAAGTATCGGAGCCGGTCCCGACGCCCAGCGGATCGATGCGGCCGAGCGCATCCTCGATCTCACCCCGCCCTGCCAGATTCAGGTCGATCTTTCCCGCGTACAGGCGCTCGAGCAAAACGCTCTTGACCTTGCTTTGATCAAAGTTCGGAAGGTCTTTTACGTCGAGGTTTAAACCCTGGATCGCGCTTATGTCTTGAATGAACCCCTTGTTCGGACCGTTGCGAAAGCCAATAATCTGGTCGCCAATCTGGCGATAGGGATGTTCAGTGGGGAACTGCTGCGCTTTTAAATCGAGCGGATCTACCTGACGCAACTCCGCCTCCATACCGGCGGCATCGATCTCATTGATGTTAATCCGTCCCGCCGAGACGTCGCCTGCGGGGTTGAGCCTTTGGAGCGCCGCCATGATTGCGCGCTTGTCCTCATCGACTCGGCGTTGCGCTTCGGTTCCGCTCGCGAGTTGCGGCGCGTGAATCATCAGTTCGTTCGGGCGGCTGGTCACCGGCTGCAAAGTGACCTTCGTCGTGTCGATCCCGCCTTCGCTCAGAGCCGAGCGGATATCCGAAAGTGCGGGCATTTCCAGGAACCGCACGGTCATCGACGTACCACCGGTGAAATCGACGCCGAGATTGAAGCCGCGCAGCTGCACCGAGATGGCTCCAAGCAAAAGCAGGAGGATGGTGATACCAATAAAAAACTTCTTGGCGTTTAGCCAGTCTATTTGCGGGTTCCTGAATAGCTCTACCATAGTCATCCGCGATGCGTGAGTCGTGACGCGTGACAGAATCCACGAATCACGGATCACTCATCATCCTTTACACGCTAAATGCTCAACGTCTCCACTCGCGCACGGCGATTAAGATGCCACATGAAGATTGTCTTCGAAACGAACACCGCGGTGAACAGGTTTGCAAGTAACCCGACGACCAGAGTGACGGCGAACCCGCGGATTGGACCCGTTCCAAATACAAAGAGGAAAATTGCCGACACCACCGTCGTAACGTGAGTGTCGATGATCGTCAAAAACGCCTTGTTGAAGCCAACGTCGACCGCCGAAGCGACGACCTTGCCGTTTCGAAGCTCGTCACGTATGCGCTCAAAGATAAGCACGTTCGAGTCGACGGCCATGCCTATTGTCAGGATAACTCCCGCAATCCCAGGGAGGGTCAGAGTGGCGTCGAAGGCAATCAACGCCGCCATCAACAGGATGAGGTTGAGCGCCAGGCCCAGCACGGCGTTGATGCCGGAACCCCGATAGTAGAAGAGCATGACAATGACGACCGCAAGCAGACCGGCTATAGAGGCGGTCACGCCCTGGCGTATCGAGTCCGCCCCAAGCGAGGGACCCACGGTTCGCTCATAAAGATAAACGGCCTTCGCAGGCAAGGCCCCGGATCGCAGAACCAGCGCCAGATCCTCGGCTGTCTTCTTTGTAAAGTTGCCGGTTATCTGTCCCCGGTCGTTGATCTGGCTGTTGATGCTGGGTGCGGACTTGATTTCGTTATTCAAGACAATCGCCAGTTGATCCTTGATGTGCTTGCTGGTCGCGTCGCCGAACCGCCGCGCGCCATCGGGTGTCAGCGAAAAGTCGATTTCGTAGGCCGCGCCGCCGTACTGAGACGACCTTGCTGAGGCGTCGCGCATATCCAATCCCGTGACGACCGGGACCTTGCCCACAACAACCCAGCCTTCCTGGGTTGCACCACCCGAATCGGGGCGTTCGCGATAAAAGACCGTTTCCCACTGAGCCGTGTACGTATCGCCGCCTGGCGGCGTCGTCTTGGCGGCGGTGTCCGCCTGCTCTTTCGTCGGATAAGGGACCTGAGTGCCCCGGGCCACGAGCTTTAGCTCGAGGTTCGAGTCCGCGTTGAGGGTATTCTTCACCCTTTCGGGATCGTCGACGCCCGGCATCTGGATCACTATCTGGTAGGTTCCTTCACCGCCCTGTCGCTGAATTGTCGGCTCGGTGACACCGAACGCGTTTACGCGGTTTTCAATGATCGCCTTGGCTTGTTCGGTGGCCTTATCGCGAAAAGCGTTTTGCGCGCTCTCGTCCAGCGACGCGATCACCACCCCGCCCCTCTCGTCAACCTTCCAGTCCCTTCCAAAATCGTCTTCGAGCTCCCTTACTATGTCCCCGCTTTTGGAAGGGTCGGATAGAGTCACTGAGACCTTTCCGGGCGTATCTCCGTTGACCTCGGCGAAAGGAAGGTTCTTCTCCTGCAGTTTATTGCGGGCGATTTCGGCGTTTTGGCGTGTTATCTTTTGTATGACCTCGTCGGTCTGCACCTGCATCACCAGGTGGCTGCCGCCGCGCAAATCCAAACCCAGATGAATGTTCTCCGAGAGGTTCTGCTTCATCTGTGACCAGCTCGTGAAATCCTTGATCCCGGGCTTGTGGTGCGGCTTGAAGACTACCGCCAGTCCTCCCAGCGTAACGATAAGGATGATGATCGCCCTGTTTCTGATTTTGCTTTGCATAGAGCCTCTACTTGATTGCCTCTGCTTCCTTCTCGGACGTTTGCAGCCTGGCAATCGCGCTTCGTTCGGCTTCGACCGACACGGACTGCGCGATTCTTAACTGGACCGTATCGTCCTTGTCGCGTACGGCGACGATCGTGCCGTAGATCCCGCCGGTGGTGACAATCTTGTCGCCAGGCTTTAGAGCTTTCAGCATCAAGTCACGCTCCTGCGCCGCCAGTCGCTGACGCTTTTGCTGAGGTCGAATCAGAAGGAAGTAAAAGATTACAAAAATCAGGATGAATGGAAGCAGGCCCAGCAGCCCACCGCCAGCGCTCCCCTGAAGGAAAGCCAAAGAGCTGAGATTCGTAGTTGTGTTCATTGATTACGTATTGGCACTTCCTGGAGGAGGGTTCGCCCGCGGGGGCTGCGGTCCGAATACCTTGAGAGAATCAGTCCTGGCCGCGTGCTAGACCACTCAGAAAAGAATCACGGAATTCAATAAAAGTGCCAAGCGAGATAGATTGCCTGATCGCCCCCATCATGTCAAGGTAGAAGCTCACGTTATGCAGCGTGCTCAATATTGACCCCAGAATCTCGCCGCACATGTACAGATGACGCACATACGCGCGGGAATATCGCCTGCAAGCCTCGCATTGACACGCGTCGTCGATGGGCTGCGAGTCTTCCTTGTAGCGCGAGTTCTTGATGTTCAATCTCCCGCGCCGGGTGAACAACTGGCCATTGCGCGCGTTGCGTGTCGGCATCACGCAGTCAAACATATCCACGCCGCGTGCAACAGCTTCTATTATGTCTTCCGGAGTGCCGACGCCCATCAAGTATCGCGGGCGATCTTCGGGCATTCTTGGGGCAATGTGCGAAACCACGTCGAACATCGACGCCTTTTCCTCACCTACCGAGAGCCCGCCTATCGCGTATCCATCAAACCCGATCTCAATCAGCCCCTCGAGGCTTCTCTCCCTCAAATCGAGAAACGTGCTGCCTTGATTGATGCCGAATAGAGCCTGAGCCGGGTTGACGATCTTGATGCCGGTGGCGGCCGTGAAACTCGGATCACCGTGCAGGGCCGCAAGGCGCTGCTTTGATCTGCGAGCCCATCGCTCCGTCAGCTCAAGTGACGCGAGGGCTTCATCTCTTGAAGCGGGAAAAGGTGTGCACTCATCGAAAGCCATAACGATGTCCGAGCCAAGCGCCGCTTGTACTTCCATCGAATTCTCTGGCGACAGGAAATGCGTTGAGCCGTCGATATGGGACTGAAACTCGACCCCTTCCTCGGTCATCTTGCGCAGCGAGGTCAAGCTGAAGACCTGAAACCCGCCGCTGTCAGTGAGTATTGGCCGCTCCCACGAAATAAACCGATGCAATCCGCCGAGCTGATTGATCGTCAGGTGGCCGGGCCTTAGATAAAGATGATACGTGTTACCGAGGATGATCGATGCTCCGGCCTGCTCGAGCATCTCCTGCGTTAGCGCCTTGACGCTACCTTGGGTACCTACAGGCATGAACACAGGGGTCTCGAATGAACCATGCCCGGTAGTAACGCGACCCGTCCTCGCGCGAGTGGCGTGGTCGGTTGCCATTCTTTCGAATGAGAACTGGCCATTCATTCCGTAGCGATCTTGCCCGCACAATCAACGCCTCGCAAGGCTCGTATCGTCAATGAGCATTTTCCTCAGGAGAGTTTTGATTTTCGAACGTTGCCAGAATGCCTATTACTTCTGCCGCACGCTTGGTCAGTTTTTAGTCCCTGGTTAACGAAACACTTGATCAACTAGGTCGGGACGGGCAATTTATTCTTGAAACGTGTTTGCCGGCGTTGCGATGTCGCATCAAGCGTCGTAGGATTGGAAACCATCAATCTTGATTCCGCAGCACATTTTGGATCGACGGCCGACCTGGCGAATTTATGATGAGCGCGCTCGAAGGGCTAAGAGTACTTGACCTCTCCCGCATGCTGCCGGGACCTTACTGCTCGATGATGCTCGCAGACCTCGGCGCGGAAGTGATCAAAGTCGAGGAGCCGTCGATCGGCGATCCAACACGCCGAAGCCCGCCGATTGTCGATGGTCAAAGCGCGCCTTTCAATCAAGTCAACCGCAACAAAAAGTCAATCGCCCTGGACTTGAAGCAAGAGGCCGGAAAAGAGATCTTTCTAAAACTGGCTTCCACGGCCGATTGCGTGCTTGAGCAGTTTCGTCCTGGCGTCGTCGATCGGCTCGGGATCAATTACGAGGCGGTCTCCACAGCCAATCCCGGAATCGTCTATTGTTCTCTCACGGGCTTTGGTCAGAACGGCCCGCATCGCGAGCGGAGCGGACACGATTTGAATTATCTCGCGCTCTCTGGAGTGCTCGGATTGACCACGGATGAGCGAGGCAAGCCCGTCATTCCCGGTGTGCAGATAGCGGACCTCGCGGGCGGCATGATCGCGGCTTTCGCGATTCTCGCGGCATTGCTCGCGCGACATAGAACCGGACGCGGCCAGTATCTCGATGTATCAATGTTCGATGTAATGCTCGCGATGTTACCGGTCCCCGCGGCGCATCATTTCGCCGGGCGCACGCTCGTCGTGGGTGAGAAGTATGTTCTCTCGGGAGCTTATCCTTTTTATAACGTCTACGAAACGAGCGACTGGAAATACATGACGCTTGGCGCGCTCGAGCCCAAATTCTGGGCCAACTTCTGCCGCAAGGCCGGCCGCGAAGACCTGATCGAGCGCCAATTCGACTCGGGTGAAGAACGCGAGAGCTTGTTTGAGGCCGTGCGCGCAGTTTTTAAGAGCCGCACTCAGGCTGAGTGGATCGAGCTTATGTCCGACGCGGATTGCTGTTGCGAACCCGTGCTATCAATCTCCGGTGCGTTCGAGCACGCGCAGACGCGCGCACGCGAGATGATTGCGAACGTCGAACAGTCGCGACTAAAGCAACTCGGCCCTGCGTACAAGATGAGCGACACTCCGCCGAGATGCTCGGGTTCGGCGCCTGAGCTTGGCGAGCACACGGAACAGATACTTGCCCAGGCAGGCGTCCCGGAAGAGGAACGTGAGCGGCTTCGCAAGGCGGGTGTAATTTCTGGGGGCCTGCTGGAGAGTTAATTTGCCACCAGGGCTCGAAAACGCAACGCCGCACCAAGTCATTTCTTTGTGCTGCTTCGTGCCTTCCTGACTTCGTGGCAACTGCAGTCATTTTCATTCTCTGTTCCGATATCTAAGGAGCGCCATGGACCACACCTTAACCGAAGATCAGCAACAACTGGTGAAACTCGTAGAAGAGTTCGTCGCACGCGACGTCAAACCCTACTGGGACAAGCACGGGTACGAAGACTTCCCCTGGCCGCTGTTTCGCAAGCTGGGTGAGCTAGGCCTCGCGGCGATTCCATTTCCAACCGAGTACGGCGGGGGCGGACTGGATTACTCCTCATACATCGTTGTGCTCGAGGAACTCTCGCGATCGGAGAGCCATCTTGGCAGCGTGCTTTCGGTTCACGGCCTCCCGCAACTCATCATCAACCAGTTCGGCACCGCGACACAGAAGAGCAAGTACCTGCCCGCTCTTGCGCGAGCCGAGCTGCTTGGCGCGTTTGCGCTCACTGAGCCTCACGCAGGCTCGGACGCCGCGAACATCAACACTCGAGCCGAGCTTCGCGGGGAGAAATACATTTTGCGCGGCCAGAAAATCTGGATCACTCACGGTGGCGAGGCCGACGTTTATATCGTGATGGCGGTGACTGACAGGGGCAAAGGCGCCAAGGGCGTCAGCTCCTTCGTAGTAGAGAAGGGAACTCAGGGGCTTGCGTTTGGCAAACGCGAGCGGCCTATGGGATTGCCGCATCATACCCGCGAAGTGTTCTTCGAAGACTGTGAGGTTCCTCGCGAAAACCTGATCGGGCGCGAAGGTGAAGGCTTCAAGGTGGCAATGACGGCGCTCGATTCCGGCCGCATCACCGTTGCCGCAACCTCGCTGGGAAATGCCCAGGCGGCATTCGATCACGCGCTTCGCTATTCAACCGAGCGCCGCGCGTTTGGTCAGGCGATCGGAGACTTCCAGGGGATCCAGTTCATGCTCGCAGATATGGCGGCAACCATTGAAGCCGCTCGCTGCGTTACTCGAAAGGCGGCGTGGCTGCGAGATCGCGGTCTTCCGTTCAATGCGATTGCTTCGATGGCGAAGTTGCTGGCGACTGACGGGGCGATGAAGGTGACCACGGACGCCGTTCAGATTTACGGCGGGTACGGAACAAGCGAGGACTACCCGGTTCAGGGATTGATGCGCCAGGCGAAGATCGGACAAATAGTCGAGGGCACAAATCAGATACAAAGGATGATAATAGCTCGCGAGCTATTGAAGAGATTCAAGCAATAGTTGACTCGTCCCAAAAAGGGTCATAGGCTTTAACTTCCACCCACCAAGACCGCGAACCGGCCTTAGGAGGTTTATCGTGTCCAGATCCGCTTTGCTTTTTCTCTCTCTTGCTGTCTGTTCTCTGATCGCTCACGGACAGACGCCTCGGCCTTGCCAGCCTCCCGCCCTGCAGATGAGCTCGCAAGAGCCGAATATCTTCACCGAGCAGCAGGAAGCGGATTTAGGCGATGCCATTGCCGATCACATCCAGCGCAATATTCGTGTGATCGATGACGAAGAGGTCACCGGTAACCTCATCCGCATCGGCCGGCGGATTGTCAAACATCTCCCGCCGACCAACTTGCGGTTTCAGTTTCTTCTTGTTGACCTTCCCGATGCGAACGCGTTTGTGCTGCCCGGTGGCCGCGTCTACGTTTCGCGCAAGCTCGTCGCGCTGGCACGCACCGAAGATGAGGTGGCTGGAGTGATCGGACACGAGATCGGTCACCTGTTGGCGCGGCAGCAATCAATCCGCATGACGCGATTGATGCGCGAGGTATTGGGTGTCACCGAGGTCAAGGACCGGCGGGACATCTTCGATAAATACAACCAGCTCATGGAGAACGCTGCTCGAAAGCCCAAGGCCTTCGCCCGGGGCGAAGGTAAGGAGGATGATCAGGTTGTCGCCGATCAGATCGGATTATTCGCAGTCGCCAGCGCGGGATACGATCCGCAGGCCAATGCTCAGTTCTTTGATCGTCTAACTGAGAATAAAGGCAAGACGGGCAGCTTCTTCTCCGATCTGTTCGGGACAACCAGGCCCGAGGCTCGAAGAGTTCGCGAGATGATCAAACTGGTGGCCACCCTGCCGGCGTCCTGCATAGAAGCGCGCGAGGCCGCTTCCACTGACGGATTTCCGCAGTGGCAGGCAGCGGTCATAAACTACACCGGACTGGGCCGAAGAGAGTCTCTTCATTCTGTCGTCAAGAAACTCTCCCTCGAGCCGCCGCTGCGCAGCGAGATAAATCACTTTCGGTTTAGCCCCGACGGCAAATATGTGCTGGCTCAGGATGATTCAGGAATAAACGTACTTTCCGTCGAGCCATTTGCTCCGTTGTTTCGCATCGAGGCCCCCGAAGCCCGGCCCGCCCAGTTTTCCTCAGACTCCCAAAGCGTAGTTTTCTATAACTCCTCCCTACGCTTTGAGACCTGGGGCCTGGCGGATCAAAAGCTCAAAGAAGCGCGCGAGTTGTTCCTGCGCAAGAGGTGCCTGCAGACTTCATTGTCGCCGGACGGCAAGACCCTGGCGTGTCTCGATGCCAATCTTGACCTCAGCCTTACGGATGTGGCCACAGGCAATCAGATCTTTCAGAAGAAGGAATTCTACACACCCAACATTCTTGAACTCCTTCTCTTGCGTTTGGCGAACATTCTGGATGAGGAAGACGCGGACGACAACCAATATGAATGGATCAACATGGGGTTCTCACCGGATAGTCGATATTTTGCGGCGGGCGCCCACAACGCGAATATTAATGCCGTGGGTGCGATAGTCACGGAATTAAACGGACTTGCAGTCGACCTGACAACGCGTGGGTCCGTGCCGCTCCGCGGACCCATAAAGAAGCTGCTGGGTGGCGGCTTTGCCTTTATCGGGCCTGATCGCCTGGTCGGTATTGATAGACAGGATCCACGAAAATCTTTGCTGGTTTCTTTTCCGGCTGGTGAGACGATTGATCAGCTTGCGCTGGGCAACGTCCATCTGGCTGCGCCCACTCGGGGGAGCTATTTGTTGATTAGGCCGATATCGAACTACCCACTCGGTGTGATGGACCTTTCGACCAAGAAGATCTTCATCGCCAATAAACAATCAGCCTTTGATATATATGATCATCGGTTTGTTTCCGAACGGACTAATGGGGAGGTGGGTCTTTACGGTTTGGAGAATAGCGACATACAGGCGAAGGTCGTGCTGCCGCGTAACGCGCTTGGTAAAGTGCGAGTCGCAACTCTATCGCCTGATCTTCGATGGCTGGCTATTTCCGAGCGGACTCGGGGGGCGGTGTGGAACCTGGATCGGGGAGAGCGAAGCTATCTTGTGCGAGGATTTCGCGGCGGGCACTTCGCAGACGACCTTGTGTTTTATGCCGACTTTCCCAAACTGGAACCGGTCGAGCGAAACGTCACGCGCTTTGATCTCACTAAGCGCGATGTGGTTGCTGGTCCGGAGATCAAGGAACCGCGCGCTACGCAGCACGGCGCTTTTTTGCTCGTCAAGAAACCTGCGAAGAAGGATGGCGGGTACGGCGAGAATGTCGTTATCGAGGTAACTGATGTTCGGACGGCAGGGACGCTCTGGTCGAGACCTTTCCCAAAAGAAGCGCCGAGCGTCTGGGTGAACCCTCAGGAAGAAACGATGATACTCTCCTGGCCGGTAGCAGCAGCCGCTGCTCAGACAGAAATAAAGTCGGATTCCAACTTGAGCAAGCAACTGGCAACGATGAAGGAGAAAGAGGGCGATTATTTCCTCCAGGTTCTAGATGCGCGCACTGGCAAGGTCAAGGGACGCCTGTTGATTGAGACTGGAAAAGGATCATTCAGGATATCCAACGTATTTGCCGCCGGAGATTGGGTTGTGATTTCGGACACTCAAAACCGCACGCTGATTTACTCACTTCAGACAGGTGAGCAAAAGGGCAAGGTCTTCGGTGGCAAGCCGGCAATCAGCCCCGCGGCCCGCCTCCTGTCCGTCGAGAACGAAAGCGGACGCTTAACTCTTTATGATCTCAGCTCAATGGAAGAGCGCGACAAGTTCACCTTTTCCAGTCCCGTGTCGCTGGCCCGTTTTAGTCGAGACGGCAAGCGCCTGTTCGTGCTAACCGCTCGACAGGTGGCTTATCTGCTGGATGTATCGGCTCCTCCGAAGTGACTTCATTCATCTGTGCTGGGGAGAGGCCTAATCGGATGGTGCGTTTCGGACCACCTGGATGGATCAAGCGAACTCCAGCTGCACTGGACGCGGGATTATTCCAGCTTCGTGGCCGCGCTCCAGCAGGAGCCTCACGGCCTCTCGCCCTCGCTCGCCGTAGTCAATTGTGTAGTCGTTGACGTACATGCCCACGAACTTGTCGGTCAGGGATTCCGCCATACCGCGACCGTACTTCATCGAATGCCGAACAGCCACCTCACGATTCGCGAGGCCGAATTCGATCGACTCGCGCAACAGAGTCGAAACCCTGGAAATGAGATCGGGGCCGAGCGACTTCCTGATCGCGTTTCCCCCGAGCGGAAGAGGCAACCCTGTCTCAGCCTTCCACCACTCCCCCAGGTCAATCACCTTCGAGAAGCCGCGCGCCGAATATGTAAGCTGGCCTTCGTGTATCAACAGTCCGGCATCGACGTCGCCCCGCTCGACTGAATCCATGATTTGATCGAATGGAACAACAATCGTCTTCACGTCGCCGACACAAAGGCGCAATGTCAGATAGGCAGTAGTCATCAAACCGGGAACCGCGATTGTCGCCAGGCGAAGCTCGTCGATGCTCATCGGCTCGCGCGCGATCACGAGCGGTCCATAGTTATCTCCCATCGATGCGCCCGATGTTAACAACGCATATTGGTCAAGCACGTATGCGTATGCGTGAATTGAAACCGCGGTGACGTCGAGTTCGGCGTTCATCGCGCGCCGGTTCAGAGTTTCGATATCTTGAATGACGTGGCGAAAGGTCAGCCCGTCTGTGTCGATTCGATCAGCGGCGAGCGCGTAAAACATGAACGCGTCGTCCGGATCGGGGCTGTGTCCGAGAGTGATTTCTCGCTTGGCCATTTGAAGTTCAAAGTCCGGGATTCACCGGAACTATAGCCACCCCGCGGCGACGGGGCAAGGTTGACGGAATGCAAAGAACAGAACCGGACGAAGGCCGCGTCTCATTTCCGCTAGCGGGAAGTGCTGCGCTATACTTGCCGCGCCTTCTCGTGAGGAGTATCCGGGAAAGGCCCGATCTTATTACGGTTAACGATATGACTACGATTGAACGAGTGACGGCGCGCGAGATTCTGGATTCGAGGGGAAATCCTACTGTTGAAGCAGAGGTGACGCTGGCAAGCGGGATTGTGGGCCGCGCAGCTGTGCCCTCCGGAGCTTCTACTGGTGATAACGAGGCGCTCGAGTTGCGGGACAACGACAAGAAGCGGTACCGGGGCAAGGGCGTGTCCAAGGCGGTTGCGAACGTGAATACCGCGCTCGCGAAGGCCGTGGTCGGGCGCGACGCGCTCATGCAAACCGAGATCGATCTGGCGATGCTGGCGGCCGACGGCACTCCTAACAAGCGCAAGCTTGGCGCCAACGCGATCCTCGCGGTTTCGCTTGCGACCGCTCGAGCCGCGGCCGATGCGCTCGGGCTTCCGTTGTACTCCTACTTGGGCGGAGTCGGCGCGCGCGCATTGCCCGTCCCGATGATGAACGTGGTCAACGGTGGCGCTCACGCCGACAACAACGTCGACTTCCAGGAATTCATGATAGTTCCCGCAGGTTTTGCTTCTTTCTCGGAGGCCCTGCGCGCCGGAGTCGAGGTTTTCCATTGGCTGAAAGATGTCTTGAAGCAACGCAGCCACTCCACCGCGGTCGGCGATGAGGGCGGATTCGCGCC
>DATIFP010000132.1:0-2384 GCA_035455165.1 Blastocatellia bacterium | reverse complement strand
CGAAGTCGACAAGGTGAAACGCAGCGAGTCGGGCATGATAGTCGATCCGGTCACAATGACGCCCGATCATCCTATCTCGGATGCAGTTGAGGTAATGGAGCGGTATCGCATCTCCGGCGTTCCGATCGTCGAAGAGAACGGTCATCTGGTCGGTATTCTCACCAATCGCGATCTGCGGTTCGAAACGCGGCTCGACCTGCCGATCAGCGAGGCTATGACCAAAGACAACCTGATCACCGTTCCGGTCGGAACCACGCTCAACGAAGCTAAAGCTATTCTTCAGCGCCACCGCGTAGAGAAGCTGCTTGTGGTGGATGACAACTACAGGCTGAAGGGTCTGATCACGGTCAAGGACATCCAGAAAGCGATCAGATACCCGCTTGCGGCTAAAGACGACCTTGGCCGCTTGCGAGTCGCCGCCGCCATCGGCTCAACCGGTGATTTCCTGGAGCGAGCAGAAGAGCTCGTTCGCGCCCGCGTCGATGCGCTGGTGATCGATACCGCTCACGGACACACCGAGAGCGTCCTCTCCGCGGCAAAGAAGATCAAGGGTCGCTTTCCCGAAGTTGATCTGGTAGCCGGCAATATTGCCACCTCCGAAGCGACTCGCGACATGATTTCCGCCGGCGTTGATGCGGTCAAAGCGGGCATGGGGCCGGGCTCGATTTGCACCACTCGCGTAGTGAGCGGAGCCGGCGTACCGCAAGTAACCGCGATATTGGAGTGCGCACGGGCAGCTCGGGGGAGCGGAGTCCCGGTCATCGCCGACGGCGGAATCAAGTACTCGGGCGATATCAGCAAAGCGATCGCGGCAGGTGCGGACTCGGTGATGATCGGGTCACTGTTCGCGGGAACCGATGAGAGCCCGGGCGAGATAATCCTCTTCCAGGGGCGCTCGTTCAAGAGCTATCGGGGAATGGGTTCGATATCGGCGATGAAGGAAGGCAGCCGCGACCGGTACGGCCAGTCGAGCGAGTCACAGATGTCCAAACTTGTACCCGAAGGCATCGAAGGAAGAGTTCCTCATAAAGGCCCGCTCGCTTCCCTTGTCCATCAATTGGTAGGAGGCCTGCGTGCCGGGATGGGCTACTGCGGATGCGCCACGATTGCCGAACTGCATGAGAAAGCGCATTTCATCCGGGTCACATCGGCAGGCTTGCGCGAGAGCCACGTGCACGACGTGATCATCACCAAGGAAGCGCCAAATTACAGGATCGAGTAGAGCACCCCTTCGCTGAGGTGCGATCTGGACACGAGAGTATCTTCTCTTCACAGACGCCGGCCTTCGCTTATTAAACAATGACACTAGACGTCAAGGGAATATGGAACGCCTGCGGCGAAGCCTTCGACCGATTCACCACCGCGGCTGATTCATTCTCAGACAACATCGAACGTCCCGCGATTGAACGGCTGATCGGGGACATCGCCGGCGCGCGAGTCCTCGACCTGGGTTGCGGTTCAGGACCGTATTCTGTGTGGTTCGCGGAACGCGGCGCGCGAGTGGTCGGCCTCGATCTCTCGCAGATCATGATCTCGCTCGCCCGCGATAGAGCCCGCGAAAGACGCGTTCAAACGGATTTTCGAGTCGCTGATATTCGTGATCCGCTGGAGTTCGGACAGGCTGAGTTCGATTTGGTCTTCTCCGCAACTGCGCTTCACTATGTTGAAGACCTCGAGGCGACGATGAAGGAGGTTGCTCGCGTTATCAAGCCGGGAGCGCGTCTGATCACAAGCGTTTTGCACCCTATGTCAACGGCTCGTTTTCCGTTAGCCGATTCGCCGGACGTGGAAGGGCCTGATCCGTGGGAGGGCTGGTACTTCGGCTCGCCGATCAGGTGTATAGAGACTCCGTGGCTCGGTTTCGGTGAAGTATCCAGCGAAGGGCGGCGCATCTTTTGTCATCATCATACTGTTTCGGACTACTTCAGTGCCGTCTCGTCGGCCGGATTTGTTATTACGCAGATGTTAGAGCCTTCGCCGCCCGCGGAGTTCGCCGCAAAAAATGCGGCTCGTTATGATGAAGCGATGCGAATCCCAGTCTATCTGATTCTCTCGGCAGTTAGAAGAGCCCCTGCAGCTGATGTGACCTGAATCATCCTGCCCTTCCCCGCAGCCCATAACCTCGGGCTGTGTATTCGCCGCTGTTCGCCTTCGTTGTCGGGTAGCAACTGTCAGCGCCTGCCGCGCGGTTGGACGATTTCTCATAAGACACAGCGAGTTTATTTCAACTGTCGGGATAATGCTGCGCCGCACGACGCCTTGATGTGTCGAGAAGCTAGCTCCTAGAATACTTGCAGGCAGCCCCGTAGCGGCATCCAACTTGCAGAGTTGAACACAGCGTGATGACCGACAGGCAAAGCACCATCATTTACAACCCAACGTCG
>DATIFP010000131.1:0-25119 GCA_035455165.1 Blastocatellia bacterium | reverse complement strand
TGGGCGGGGCTATTGGGGGGCACTTGTTTGACGATGGCTTCGCACGGGACCGACCAGTTGCTGGTTCAGCGGCTGCTGACATGCCGGAACATGCGAGACAGCCAGAAGGCGCTGGTGCTGAGCGGCTTCGTTGTGTTGTTTCAGTTCCTGCTTTTTCTGATCATCGGCATAATGCTGTTCGCGTATTACAAGTTCGCGCCGCTCGAGACTCAGCTCGCGAGCACCGACGAAATCTTCCCGGCTTTCATCGTGCATCGACTCCCGCACGGCATATCGGGTCTTGTGATTGCGGCGATCTTCGCCGCGGCGATGTCGAATCTGAGCGGCTCGCTGAACTCTCTGGCATCGACTACGGTGCTTGATTTCTACAAGCCGTTACTGGGTCGAGACAAGAGCGACGAGAGTCTGTTGAAGCTGTCGCGCTGGCTGACCGCCGCGTGGGGAATCGTCTTGATCGCGATCGCGGTGATGGCAAGCCGGTGGGGATCTGTGTTCACGACAGGCTTGACGATCGCGTCGCTGGTGTATGGTCCGATGCTCGGGGCGTTTCTACTCGGAGTGCTGACGCGCAGGGCGAATCAAACCGGCGTGATGATCGGTATGGGGGTCTCGCTGGTTTCGATGCTGGCGGTGAAGTTTTTTACTCCTCTGGCGTGGACGTGGTACGTACTCGCGGGAACGGCGGTGTGTTTGACGATCGGGTATGGGGTGAGTGTTATGACGAGACAGCAGGTCGCGTTCGAAGAGGCGAAGGAGCTTCGGGCTGTCGTGGATTGATTGGAGGTTATGGGAGCGAGATACAGGGTTCGCGCAAAGACGCAGAGCTACGCAAAGACGCAGAGCTACGCAAAGGCGCAAAGAAGAATCGCTTTGCGTGCTTGGCGGGTCTTTGCGTCTTTGCGCGAAACGGTGATTCGCAAATCGACTATCTCTCTCATCTGTCTCACTCTTCTGCCGCTCCCTCTGCTGGCACGACAAACCAAACCCAATCCTCGCGCAAAGCTCACCACAGCAACCCCGGAATCAGTCGGGATGTCAGGCGCGCGGCTTGCGAAGATTGATGAAGCTGTACTCGCCTCAATCGAACGCAAGGAGACGCCGGGCGCGGTTGTGCTCGTGGCTCGCAAGGGCCGGATCGTGTATCGCAAGGCCTTCGGCGATCGTGCAATCGAACCGAAGCGCGAGCCGATGACCGTAGACACCGTCTTCGATCTGGCATCGCTTACGAAGATCGTTGCGACTGCCACGTCGATAATGATTCTGGTTGAGCGTGGCAAGGTGAGTCTCGCCGATCCGGTTGCGCTTTACATCCCCGAGTTTGGCAAGAACGGCAAAGAGCGAATCACCGTCGAGCAGTTGATGACCCACCGTGCGGGTCTGCCTCCTGATAACGAGATCGCAGATTATGTTGGGAAGACAGTCGATCCGTTGAAGTTGATTTACGAACTTCGGCCGAGCTATGAACCGGGAACGCGATTCGTGTATTCGGATGTTGGGTTCATCATAAGCGCCGAGATCGTGCGTCGAGTTTCAGGTAAATCCGTTGACCTGTTTGCTCGCGAGAATATTTACGAACCTCTCGCAATGAATGACTCACGATTCAATAACGTGGAACTTGTGAGGCTGCTTCCCCTTTTAGAACAAACGCCGTCTGCCGACTTCTCTGACTGGTTCTATGATTGGCGTGATTGGGTCCGGCGGACCGCACCTACCGAAAACCGCGAAGGCCGATGGATGCGCGGCGAAGTTCACGATCCGCGAGCTTACGAGATGGGCGGCGTCGCCGGCCACGCCGGGCTCTTCTCGTCGGCAGACGATCTCGCGATCTTTTGCCAGATGATTCTCAACAAAGGCGAATACAACGGCGTTCGCATCCTCGCGCCTTACACCGTCGAGCGAATGGTCAGCGCGCAGACGCTGCCTACGTCGCAAATGCGAGGGATCGGCTGGGACATCAATACTTCGTTCTCATCCAATCGCGGAGATCTTTTCCCTGTTGGCACTTTCGGACATACGGGGTTCACCGGCACCAGCATCTGGCTCGATCCCGCAAGCGAGACGTTCGTGGTGCTGCTGACGAATCGGGTTCACCCAAACGGCAAGGGCGACGTCACGCGTCTCCGCTCATTCGTCGCTTCAATCGTCGCGGGAGCGATCACCGAACCTCCGCACGCACCTGTGTTCGAAGCGTTGAAAACTCCGCCAACCTTTGTCGATGCGCCGCGGGCGATTATCAATCGTGGTGTGCCTGCGGGTCCATTACATCCTGTCCTGACTGGAATAGATGTTCTCGAGCGCGACGGGTTCCGGCAACTCGAGGGACGCAGAATTGGACTGATCACCAATCACACGGGTCGCGACAGCAAAGGCCGCTCGACGATCGACGTGCTTGCTTCGGCTAAGAATCTGAAACTGGTGTCGTTGTTTTCGCCGGAGCACGGCTTGCGAGGTTTCGAAGATACAAACGTCGCCGACCTTCGTGATGACAAGACCGGTCTCCCGATCTACAGCCTCTATGACCGGGATCGCCGCCGGCCGACCGCCGAGATGTTGAAGGATATCGATACACTGGTATTTGACATTCAAGACGTTGGCGCGCGGTTTTATACCTATATCACGACGTGCGGCTATGCGATGGAAGAAGCCGCGAGGAACAAGATCAGATTCGTGGTGCTGGACCGGCCAAATCCCATCAACGGCTATGACGTCGAAGGTCCGGTTGCCGATCGAGGACTGGCCAGCTTTACCGCCTATCATTCGATGCCGGTGCGCTACGGGATGACGATGGGCGAGCTTGCGATGCTATTCAACTCGGAGCGCGAGATCGGGGCGGATCTCACGGTGATCAAGATGGAGGGTTGGCGTCGGGCGGACTACTACGATGGAACCGCGCTCGGGTGGGTGAATCCGTCACCGAACATGCGAAGCCTAACCGAAGCGGTGCTGTATCCGGGGATTGGGCTCCTGGAGACGACAAACCTCTCGGTTGGGCGCGGGACGGACACCCCGTTTGAAGTCATCGGCGCCCCGTGGCTCGACGGACAAAAGCTGGCCGAGGCGTTGAATCGCGCTGGGCTGGCGGGCGTCAGGTTCGTGCCTGTAAAATTCACGCCGAAATCATCCAAATTTGAAAATGAAGAATGCGGCGGCGTGAACATTGTGATCACCGATCGCGGGGCTTTCCGATCGCTCGCGACGGGAATTGAAATCGCGTATCGGCTCAATCAGTCTTATTCAAACATATGGAAGGTTGACGATTACATTCGGTTATTGGCGAATCGGGCTGCTCTTGCGGCACTCAAGGAAGGAAAGACGCCTTCACAGATTGCCGCGACGTGGCAGCAGGGTCTCGCCGAGTTCGCTCTCATCAGGCAGAAGTACCTTCTTTACTAAGAAGGATTAAAGAAGAAGAGGAGAAGCACTTAGTCAGTGGATCTTCGCTGGCCCTCCCCCATCGGGATCATACGGAAGAACGGAGGCAATCTTATGTTAGCTAAAACCAGAAACGTGATTCGCATGATGTTGTTGCTAGGGCTTGCGTGTGGCGCAATTCCAGCGGCGGCACAGGACATCACCGGCAGCATCGTTGGAATAGTAAAAGATGCCAACGGCGCCGTCGTTGCGGGCGCGACGGTCACCATCAGAAACACCGACAAGAACGTTGTCGCTCGCACTATGAACACAAACGAAGAGGGAAGCTACTCCGCGCCTTTCTTGCTCGCCGGGCACTACTCGGTGACGATTGAAGCTACGGGCTTCAAGAAGTTCGTAAAGACCGAGATCGAACTAAACGTCAACGACCGGATCGCGGTTGATGCGACGCTCGAGGCGGGCGCAGTCAACGAAGAGATTGTAGTAACAGCCGGAGGGGTCCAGATCGAGACGCAGACTGCGACTGCGGCCGGCCTCGTATCGAACACGGAAGTTCGCGAACTTCCGCTCAACAACCGCAACTTCGTACAGCTTGTTACGTTGTTGCCGGGCGTCAGCTCGACCATGACTGATCAGGCATATATCGGCACAACCAACCCGTTTGGCCAAGTAAACACGGTTTCGATATCGATCAACGGCGGACGCATCGGTCAGAACAGTTGGACGATTGACGGCGCGGACAATGTGGATAGAGGCTCGAACATCACGCTTTTGAATTATCCGAGCGTGGACGCGATCGCCGAGTTCAAGGTGCTGCGCAATCACTACAGCGCCGAGTACGGACGAAACGCCAGCGGGCACGTCAACGTCATCACAAAGTCGGGCGGCCGTGAATTTCACGGCAACGTATACGAGTTCTTTCGCAACGACAAACTGAACGCGAATCCGTTCTTCAATAACCTTACGGGACGATTTACGACCGACCCAACTGCCAAGTCTCCGGACTTGATCGTCCCCGCGGGCGATCCGAGAGCGGGAAAAGAGCGCGTTCCCCGGCCGCAGCTCCGCTACAACAACTTCGGCTACACGATCGGCGGCCCGGTTTTCATCCCCGACCACTACAACAAGGAACGGGAGAAAACCTTCTTCTTCTTCTCACAGGAATTCCGCCGCGTCATCACATACTCGAGCTTTAATGCGACGGTTCCCAGCGCGGCCGAGCGTCAGGGGATCTTCTCGGCTCCGATCTGCATAGCGACCAATGCGGCAGGCACCGCCTGCACTCAATCCGCCACCCAGATTTCGAACTTCAACCCGGCTGCAGCCGCGTACCTGAAGGACATCTACAGCAACATCGAGCTGCCCAACTCGGGCACCAACACACTGATCAGCAATGCGCGAAACGTGTTCAATCACCGGCAGGAGCTGATTCGCGTAGACCACAACTTCAGTCCCAGGGTAACGCTGGCAGTGCGTTATCTGCATGACACTATTCCGACAGAAGAACCGGGAGGGCTGTTCACCGGCCTTTTGGTGCCGGGCGTCGCCACCACCAAGACGGATTCCCCGGGTTATAGCTGGGTAGCGCGCAGCGTGCAGACGATCAATCCGACGATGATAAACGAAGCCGGCTACGCTTTTTCCTACGGCGCAATCATCAGCCGCCCGATTGGACTTGCGCTGAGCGAGAACTCCCCAAACGTTGCCGCCGCCATTAAGCTTCCATTTGCGGTCACCCTCGACCGCATACCGAACATTTCGCCCGGGTTTTCGGGGGTGCAAGGATTCGGCCCCTACGACGACTTCAACCGCAACCACAACTTCTACGACAACCTGACGTGGATTCGCGGGGTGCATGCGTTGAAATTCGGGACCAGCATCAATTTCTATCAGAAGACGGAAAACGCAGCCAAAAACAACGTGGGCACCTTCTCGTTCGCGACGGCGCCACGGCCTGCGGGCAGCGCGGCAACCACGACGATGCAACAGTGGGCGAATTTCCTGCTCGGCAATGTTTCGACATTCACCCAGGCCGACCAGGACCTGACTCCCGACCTTCGCTCTCGACAATATGAGTTCTACGCTCAGGATGACTTCCGCTGGATGCCGAATCTGACGGTCAATTTCGGCGTGCGGTACTCGAGGTTCCGCCAGCCGTTTGATAAGAATGGTCAACTGACAAACTTCGATCCCCGTAGTTACGATCCAGCCAAGGCGGTGCAGATCGATCCCGCAACGGGAAATGTCGTTCCGAACACCGGCGACCGCCTGAATGGCATTATCATCGCAGGCCAGAACTCTCCGTTTGGCGACAAGGTTGCGCCCGAAAGCAACAATGACTTCGCGCCGGTCTTTGGATTTGCCTGGGATCCGTTCAAGACCGGGAAGACCGCCATTCGCGGCGGTTACGGAATCAGCTATGACGTAACGCTGGTTGGCGTGCTCGAGCTGAACATCTTCGGCAATCCGCCTTTTGTCAACAACGTTTCGATCAGCAACACCGTGCTAAACAACCCTGCGTCGGTGTTGCCTACTCTTTCGGCCGCGCCCTTCGGTACCATCCGCGGCACCCAGTTCGAGAGTGACATTCCGTATGTCCAGCAATGGAGTCTCGACGTGCAGCGCGAAGTGTCGAAGGACTTTCTAATTGCCGTCGGCTACTACGGCTCGAAAGGAACTCACCTGCCGGGGATAGTTGATTTCAATGAAGTTGCGCCGGGGGCCGCAGTCGCGGCAGGGCTTCAGACGCCGGGAGTACCAATCGTCGCGGGACTTCCGACTAACAAGCTGAATGCGATCCGTCCGTTCAAGGGCTTCGTCGCAGTTAATAGCGTCCAGAACTGGTTCAACTCGAACTACAACTCGCTGCAGATCTCAGCAGACAAGCGGTTCGTAGGCGGCTCGCTCGTGCGCGTATCGTACACGCTTTCGCATGCGCTGACCGACAACCAGAGCGACAACGGCACCGCGCCGCAGAGCTTCTACGATCGCGGGGCCGACTACGGACCATCGCAGCTAGACCGACGGCAGATTCTCTCGATCAACTACGTCTACGAGATTCCCTTCTTCAGCAAGCAGCACGGCTTTCTGGGCAATGCGCTGGGCGGGTGGCAACTCTCGGGCATCACCAGTTTCGCCGGGGGCACGCCTTTCACGGTGACGACAAGCGGCACCGACCCCGGCGGGCTAGGTTTACTCGGCCCCAGCGCTTCGAGCGGGCGGCCTGACGTGATCCGCAACCCGAACCTGACACCAGCCGAGCGAACGCGCTTGAGATGGTTCGATACCCAGGCGTTTACGCTCGTTCCTGCTGGATTGACGCGGCCAGGTAACTCGCCTCGCGGCGTCATCATCGGACCCGGATACCAGAAGTGGGATGTCACACTGGCTAAGCGATTCAAGGTGACCGAGAGCCTGAACATCCAGTTCCGAGCCGAAGCTTACAACATCCTGAACCATGCCAACTTCCTCGGTCTAAATACATCTTTCGGCGCCACTGCGTTTGGCCAGACCACCGGCACTCGCGACCCGCGCCTTATTCAATTCGCGTTGAAGCTGACTTACTAGGCTGAACGTGAATCCAAGAATGAGAGCCGCTGCGGACAACTGCAGCGGCTCTTTTGCGTACAAGCGGTTGATGACCAATCAGGCCGGCCGAACAACTACGCGCGCGAATAAAGATCCATCACTCGCTCGAGCGCGCGGCGGCAAACGGCGCAAAACGCAGGACTGCGCGTGAACATAATGCAATCAACTTCGGGCCGGTAGTAGCCCTTCGCTTCGTACATCGCGCCCTCGAACGCGCCGACCTTTCCCGAGTACTTCTCAGCAGCAAAGAACTTGATCTCCCACTCGCGGCTCTCGCGAAACAGCGCTTCCATCTCCGACTCGGGGCGGTTGTCCGCTCGAATTTGAGCGCGACGCTTCGCGTACTCGCGCGAGTGGGCTTCATATTCGTCTTTGCGCCAAGGCGTCGGTATCGGCGTGTCGCGCGCAACAAGGTCCTTCCATTTCAAATTGCCGGGATCGAGCAGCGCGGTTGCGTTCGGCTCCCACGGCTCGGTGCGAACGGTCGCCGGAAGGTATGCTACCGGTGATGTGTAGTACTCATCCGCTAGTCCGGCGAAGTGATGTCCAAACTCGTGAACGAAGACATACGGCGCTTGCTCGCTATCGGCCGCCACCGTGCTGTAGAGCCCGAAGATCCCCCCGCCGCCATAAGTCCGCGAATTCGTGATTATTTCGACAAACTCGTACGGCGCAAACGAGGCGATGTCTCGAAACGAACGATTATCGAAAGTCAGAACGTAGCGCTCAGAGCCGAACGCGTCGTAACTGGCCCCCAGCGGTGACCGGCGATGCAGGCCGGTGGACGGCCGCGATACACCCGACTCTGCCGCCGGCGGACAAATCCCCCATACGTTGAAGTCGCCGCGGCGCTCCTTGAACGGCGAAGTCGCAAACAGGATTTCAAGGAGCCTTCGCGAGTCGCTCTCGAACTTCTTCCGCTCGCCAGCGGTGTAGCCGTCACCCAGAATCAGGAAATCCACCTTGGCAGCCGGATCGCCGCTCTTTTGAAGCTCGATCACCGGCCCGGGCGAGACCGGCTTCGACGTATCCACGAACATGTCCTTCGGGTCGACGATGGTCGACCATACTTCGCGAAAGGCGTTGTTCGAATCGCGTTTCTTCAATACCACTTGGACGGGCCCCTGTGGGGCCGGAAAGCGCAAGGACTCACCAAACGTGCGGCTGATGGTTTTCGCTTCGTCGGTCGTTTCCCATTCGCCGTAGATCGAAGCGAACCCGCGCGAGTACTGCAGGCGATTCGTCGTGCGGTCCCTTACCTCGAACAAGTACTTGCCGAGGTTCGTTTCGTCGATGTTCTTCTGTGGATTACCGGGCCACGGCAGCGGCTCAATCACAACCCGGTCCAGGCTGAACATCTCTTGCAATGAATTGCCGGTGTGATAATAATCAAGCCGCATGGTTGCCGGCGGCGCCGCCCGCGCAGTTGCAGCAAGAGACAACACAACGAAGACGGCCAGTGAGGTCAGCGTTCTCTTGATCATGGCGTGATTGTATCAGACGGTCCTGGGAGCGCACGCGGCTCGCGTGCTTATTATGCGGCCTTTGTTCGAGGAATCCACGCGATCGTATGCTCCGTGTCGGAGTCAAGCACGCGAGCCGCGTGCGCTCCCAGGTCATGGTCGTGGATTCCTGAAACAAAGAAGGCATAATAAGCACGCGAGCCGCGTGCGCTCCCAGGTCATTGGTCGTGGATTCCTGAAACAAAGAAACCAAAATAACCACGCGAGCCGCGTGCTCTCCCAGGTCGTGGTGGATTGCCTTTCTTGACCCTGATTGCTTCGCTCTCCTAGAATTCGTCTCGTTCTCGGTTCCGCTGCCGCTCTCCACGAGGCTGTCACTTGCTCAAACTATCAACACCGCTGTACGAACTCCACCTCCAGGAGATTCCGCGGATTGCAATGAAGACGGCGCAAAAGCTCGCGCAGGGGGCTGCCGGCGCGGTTTCGGCGGCAGATCCGCGCTCAGTGACGGTCGAAGACTTGATCCATTATCTGCCGATGCGATACGAGGACCGTTCGAATCTGACGAGCGTGCGAGCGTTGCAAAACGGGATGTGGGCAACGGTCGAGGTCAGTGTTCGGATCGCGGGAACCTACGCGGTCAAGGGCGGGAGGCTTCGAATATTCGAGATCTCCGGCACTGACAGCACGGGGCAGGTTCGCGCGTTCTGGTGGAACCAGGCTTATCTTCAGACCTCATTCAAGCACGGCCGGCGAGTGCTGCTCTACGGCCAGTGGAAACGGAATCGCCGAGGTTTCTTCGAAGTCGAGAATCCCGACTACGAATTCGCTGCGGACGACGACGACGCGGACCCGATTCACACGGGCCGCCGGGTCCCGATATATCGCAAGCTGGGCGAGATCAGAACCAAGCAACTTCGGTCCATCATGCACCACGTGCTCGAGCGGTTGGACATCTCGGAAATCCGTGAAGATATCCCTGAGGAGATTCTCGCCCGCGACCAGCTCATCGGGAAAGCGGCCGCCTTGCGCCAGGTTCATTTCCCAGCCGACGACGCACCGCTCGAGTCGTACAACAGGAACGAGTCGCCGGCTCATCGGCGGCTGATCTTCGAAGAGTTCTTCTGGCTTTCGCTTGCGATGGGCCTTCGCCGCCAGGGCCGCGAACAGGCTCCAAAGGGCGCGGTCATCGAGGTCAACGATCGCGTTCGGAACGCCGTCCGCGCGGTGCTGCCGTTCAAACCCACCAATGCGCAGAAACGGGTTCTCCGCGAGATTGTCGCCGATATGACGGGCTCGAAACCGATGAACCGCCTGCTGCAAGGCGATGTTGGCTCGGGCAAAACCATTGTCGCCGTTCAAGCCGCGATAGTTGCCGTCGAGAACGGCTATCAATCAGCCATCATGGCGCCAACCGAAATCCTTGCGGAGCAGCACGCACGCAACGTCAAGCGAATGCTCGCTCATACCCCGTATCGAGTCGAGCTCCTGACCGGCTCGCTTACAGGTTCGCGCAAGCGTCAGCTTCATGCTGCCATTGAGGAGGGCGAAGTCGACCTGGTCATCGGAACTCACGCGCTGATCCAGGAAGCAGTCAGGTTTCAGAAGCTCGGCTTTGTGGTGATCGACGAACAACATCGCTTCGGCGTGCTGCAACGAGCCGAGTTGATGAAGCGCGGGTACAATCCCGACGTGCTGGTCATGACCGCGACGCCGATTCCCCGCTCGCTGGTGATGAGCGTGTACGGCGACCTCGATCTATCGGTCATCGACGAGATGCCGCCCGGAAGAAAACCGGTGATTACTCGAGTGCGAGGCGAGGAGTCGCGGCGCAAGATGTATAAGTTCCTCGACGAAAAGATTCGAGCGGGCGGCCAGGTCTACATCGTCTATCCGCTCATCGAAGAATCTGAAAAACTCGACCTGCTCAACGCGACACAGATGGCTGAGCACCTCCAGACCTCGGTCTTCCCCACCTTCAGAGTCGGTCTCATCCACGGGCGAATGAAACAGGATGAGAAAGATTCGGTCATGGACGAATTCCGCCTCGGAGGGATCAACATTCTCGTGTCGACCACAGTGATCGAGGTCGGGGTCGATGTTCCCAACGCGAGTATCATGATAGTCGAGCACGCGGAGCGATTCGGTCTTTCGCAGCTTCACCAGCTTCGAGGCCGTGTGGGTAGGGGAGACGAGCAGTCCTACTGCATTCTGCTCGCGGGCGACAAGCGCAGCTCAGAAGCGCGTGAGCGGCTCGCGATAATGGAAGAAACGAATGACGGCTTCAAAGTCGCCGAAAAGGACTTGGAGATTCGCGGGCCGGGCGAGGTGATGGGGACACGGCAGTCAGGAGTCCCGGCGTTCCGCGTCGGAAACATCATCCGAGACTACGAGCTTCTGGAACTCGCCAAGCGCGAAGCTGATCATATGCTGACGGCTCGCCGCAACTCTCGCGAGACTGCGCGGCTGGTTGAGACTGTGCGGGGGCAGCGGAAGTTCGGGCTCGCCACGGTGGGGTAGCAAAACAAGCGCATCGCTCGGGTCCGGCCGCGTCAGCGCGCTACAAGCGTTGCCCGAACCAGTCGATCCAGCTTCGGGAATTCTCGATCCAGATACGCGCTGCCGCCTTCGAAGATCTTTCCTTGCTTGCCTGCTCGCATTCCGCCTCCGGCGTCTTCCCCGTAACCGGAGTAGAGCCGATCGACGATCTCCATGCCCGCAATCACTTTGGCGATCGGCGCAAAGCCGTCCGCATCCAGTCGCGAGTTGTCCGTCAGGTTGATATACAGTTGAGTCGTTCGAGTATCGGGTCCGGTCATCGCGTACCCCACGAATCCTCGAGCGTTGCTCTGCCGCACAGGATCATCCTTGATCGCCTGATCCTTCCACACGGAGGCAACCGCGGGATCGCCTGGAATGCCGAACTGCGCGATGTACGCCGTTCGCACCCTGAAGAAGCGCGAGTCGTCAAAGAACCCGGCGCGCACGAGGTTGTAGAATCGATCGACTCCGCGAGGCGCCCATTCGCGATGCGCTTCGAAGATGAAGTTTCCCTTGCTGGTTTCAAACTTCACTCTGAATACATCCGGCGACTTCTGCTTCCAGTAATCGTGCCTCGGGTTCATCAACGCGGCGCGCGCGCCGGGCGATTGATCCGCGACACCAGGACCGCAGAGCATAACGAGAATCAGAGTGGCCAAGATTATGCTGGATCGCTTCATCGAATTGATAGTTGTTGTTATCCGTGCAAATCAGTCCAGGCAGTGTCATCCGTGGTCGAGTGACGATAGCCCACGGATAACACGGATCTGACGGATCCACGCGGATTCATTTGTGCTCTTGCTCCGACTCTTGCAGGAGCTGAGCGAGATGCTGCTGCCAGATCGCCGGGAGCGAGTGCGTGCCGTGACCGCGAGTGCGATCGCTGATGGGAATCAGCACAAATCTCCCGTGCTTCACTCGTTTGATTTCTCTTTCGAGGATTCCGAGCTCCGGGGGATTGACCTGATCGTCCGCGGAATTGATCGCCACCAGCGGCGCGCGAATCGTCTCCAGCCTGGGTGCGGGATCGTAGTCGCGCGAAGCGTCAAATTGATAGAGCATGTCGTTGGCGTCGGCGCCGCGTAGCCGGGCGCTGACTTGATTATCGAAGAAGCGATCTGCGGCCTCGCGCGTCGGAGCTTGCTTTTGCCACTGCAGAGGGCTGCTTGTCATAAAGAGTAGCGTATAGATGGCCGAAGTCAGACCGCGAGGCTGCGACTTGTATTCACCGTTGTTCCAGTCGGGATCCTTCGTAATCGAGTCGATGACCATGCGCCGCATTGTTCGATTGCGTCCCGCAATTTGAACCGGGAGGCTCGCGAGCGGCATAAGCGCATCCATGAACTCGGGATATTTCTCACCCCAGACCCACGAATGCATGCCGCCCATCGAAGTACCCATGACCAGCCGGAGATGGTTCACGCCGAGACCTTCGGTCAACATTCGGTAATGAGCAGTTACCATATCGTTGTAGTTGTAATGCGGGAATCGCGCGTGGAGCCCGTCACTCGGTTTGGAGGACTGACCGTGACCTATGCCGTCAGGCAGGACGATGAAATACTTTGATGCGTCGAGGAGCTGACCGGGCTTGAACAGCACACCGGCAAACTGCTCGGAGAGAAACCCCGCGCCCGAGCCTCCGGTTCCATGCAGGACCAGCACTGCGTTGCGGACAACACCCGCGGCGTCGCGCCGCGGCGCGCCGAGCGTGCGGTAGTGGAGCTTCAGTTCCGGGAGCGATTCGCCGCTTTCGAATTTGAAGTCGCGGATGGTGAAGTCACCCTGGGTGGGGGTTAGACCGGTTTGCGCCGGGGCGGACACGCTTGCGGTTGCAAGCAGGAATAACGCTGGCAAAAGAACGCGAGTCTTCATAGGTCGCCTTTCGAAGTTGTGTTGATCCGCATGGCCTGGCAGGGTTGCCGACTCTGCAACTTTACAGATCGGCGGGAGACGTTTCAACGCTCTTAGAGCTCAGGGATTCGTGTTGAGGGTGGGCTCGCAACGAACACACCGGGATGAGAAGGTCCACAGACTGCTCAAATCGCAAGCGCCATAAAAACAGGCTGGCGAGTTTTGCTCGCCAGCCTCTAAGGAGATACACATGATTCGAACATCTCAGGCTGCAATGCGCGCGTCCGAATTCACCTTCCTCGAATGGACTGCATCCATTGCACTTGCAGCGCGGGCCGACTCGGAATCATCGCGATAGAACGCCAGCTTCTGCGTTTCGTTGTTGATGTCGACAACAACCACGTCCCCCAGCCGGACTTGGGAGGTCGCCGACAAGTTCGCCAGTGGATTCACCAGGAACCGCTCAATCGCGCGCTTCAAATGACGCGCGCCGTATCGATACTCAATGCCCTCGCTCAGAAGAAACTCCCTTGCGCTCTCCGTGAGACTGAACGTGAAATGCTCGCCCGCCCCTTCATCTATCCGGTGTTGCACAGCACCCAGTTCAAGGTCGAGTATCTCGCAAAGCTCCTGGTGCTTGAGACTCCGGAAGACCACGACCTTGTCAATCCTGTTCATAAACTCCGGAGCGAATTTCCTTTTTGCAGCTTCCGACGCCGTGCGATAGATCTTTTGATCCAAATCGTCCGCTGCCATCGTTCCGCTCTTTGCCGGAGCAAATCCGATCGAGCCGGTGATCAGCTCGCTCATCTCCTTCGCACCGAGGTTGGACGTCATGAAGATCATCGTCTGGGAGAAATCAACCTTGCGATTGTCGCCCAGCGTCAGCGTGGCCTTGTCGAGCACCCCGAGCAGCAACTGCCACAGCGAATCGGACGCCTTTTCAACCTCATCGAACAGCACCAGCGTAAACGGGTCGCGCTCGGTGCGATACTTGTCGAGGTTCTCCTGGGTCAGCAGAGGCGTAGTCTCGCGATGACCAAGGTAGCCCGGAGGAGAGCCGATCAGCTTGGCTATTTCGTGCGAATGCTGGAACTCGGCGCAGTCGATCTTGATCGCCGCGTTGCGATCGCCAAACAGGATCTCAGCTGCGGCCTCGACAACGTGAGTCTTGCCGGATCCAGTCGGGCCCAGAAAGAGCATCGTACCCAGTGGCCGAGCCGGGTTTGTCATCCCTGCCTGGAACACCTGGTAGAGCGAGGATATGGCGCGAACAGCTCGATCCTGGCCGATAACGCGGGCACGAAGCCCCGCTTCGAACCGTTGCGCAACCGCGCTCTTGGTAGTTGGATCGAGGGCTACCAGCTTTCTCTTTTGACCGTTGCTAACCATTTTCAAACTCTCTTTCTGCGCCCGCTCCTCACTCTCTTCAAGCTTCCCTGCCGGTTGACTGTACCGTCTGCCAACTCATTTACCTTTCTTCCTTCCAGTACCTCAAAAAGCCCGCTTCCCCCTAACGGGGCGGCTGTCCGCGTTTTTCAGCAAGTTTGATGCCTTCTTTCGGTTGCCAGTTGCAGAGCCTTTCGAAACCCCCACGCCGAGGCTCTCGGAACTGGCAGCTAGTTTGAAAAGTCAAACACGCCGAGCATTAACGAACTCGCTGCACGCGTGTGCACTCGCGGGCCTCCCGAGCGCTTTACAGAAACTGCCAGTTCTCGAAAGACAAAACATGTCACCAAACGGTGTGTTGCCAACCGAGTTGCTCTCTGTCAACAACGCCCGCGCCGGCACCATCTCGATTTCAAATAGCCAGACCTGTTCCTTCAGTCTCCATGCACAAATCCCGGAAACGCTTCTCCGCATTCCAAGACTGTTCACAAAGAGAACAATCTCACGTCAATCTGTTTCAATAGACACCGCAGCGCGGGCTTTTATTCCCCGGGGCTTCTGCCGGCTACCGTGGTCAGGAGCATTGGGATATTATGGGCGCCCGTCCGAATCTCCACATATCGTGAGACTCATGGACGACGAAAAATACAAGAACAGAGGCTAGCAAATGAAACTCGAAAACAAGGTTGCCGTCGTAACCGGCGGGGGCGGTGGAATCGGGCGCGCCATCGCGTTGCGGTTTTCGCGTGAAGGCGCGGCGCTTCTTCTTGCCGGTCCAACCGAAGAGAAGATAAGGAGTGTCGAAAGCGAGATAAGGAACACCGGGGGCCGCGCGCTCGCGGTGCTGACCGATGTCGCGGATGAACCAAGCGTAGAGCGAATGGTTTCGGCCGCGCTGCACGAGTTTGGCGCGATAGATGTTCTAGTGAATAACGCCGGGATCGCCGGTCCGACGGCCCTGGTTCCGAACGTCACCCGCGAAGAATGGGACCAGACCTTTGCCGTCAACGTCACCGGAGCGTTCCTCTGCGCAAAGCACACGCTGCCACACATGATCGAACGTCGCCGCGGCTGCATCATCAATATTACGTCGATAGCCGGGCTCCAGGCTTACGCGTACCGGAGTCCGTATTGTGCTTCGAAATGGGGAATGATCGGTCTGACGCTGACCCTCGCTGAAGAAGGTGGACGTTATGGAATAACTGCGAATGCGATAGCCCCGGGCCCGGTACGAGGTCCGCGTATAGAACGCGTCATTCGCAGTCGTGCCGAAGAGATGAAGCTCCCTTACGAAGATGTGGTGGGCCAGTATGTGGAGCCGACTGCGCTGAAGCGAATGGTTGAGGAAGAGGACATAGCGGCGATGGCCGCGTTCCTGGCGTCTGACGAGGGGCGGAACATCACGGGCGAGACATTGAATATATCGGCAGGTTATAGGCTCTCGTGAGAGAGCATCGAGCCGAGAAGGTCATCCCCCAAAACGCGGGGTCCGGTCTTTCGGCCTTGCGCGTGCGGTATCTTCGGAGGCTCGGAGATCATCGAGATCTGATCACGAGAGGAAATCACCCAGGAGTCCGTCGATGGAATCAATATGGCGAACCACTGACTCGCCTGCGTTCGAGATCACTACGATAAGAGCCAATGAACCTGCGCCATTATTCTGAACCAAAGCCCGAACCGTTTTCCGTGAAGTGTCCATCACCCAGACTCCCTTGATCTGCGACACCAGCGAGCGAATTGCATGCTAACGTGATGGTTCCAGCCGAGAAGGTTCGGGACTAGATCATATAGGTTCGGTATGCGCAACTTGGACAAACTCGATCTCAAGGAGCACATCGCTTCAACGGAAAAAAAGCAGAGGTACGTCAACCACCTCTTCGAGACTATCGCCTCACGCTATGACTTCTTTACCGTTTTCATGTCATTTGGCATGGATCGCGGTTGGAAACGGACGCTTGCCGGCCTGCCCGAGATGAAGGCTGACGCGCTGATATTGGATCTCGCTTGCGGAACTGGCGACATCACTTTTGAAGTGGCGCGGCGTGCGAATTCATGGGGCGTCATCGGACTCGATATCAACGACGCCATGCTCGAGATCGCCGAGCGGAAGCGCCGTAACCGCGGCGTAAGAAATGTCTGTTTTCATCGAGGCGACATAATGCGAATGCCATTCGCCGGCGCGACTTTTGACTACATCACCAGCGGATATGCACTGCGCAACGTGCCTGAGATAACAGGCGCGCTCTTCGAAATCAGGCGAGTGTTGAAACCCGGGGGCCGTTTCTTCGCGCTCGACTTTGGTCATCCCGCGAACGGAATTAGCCGCTGGCTTTATATCAACTACCTGATTTTAGCTGGTTCGGCTGCTGGCGCTCTGATGCACGGTGACCCGGACACGTATCGATATATAGGCGAAACGCTCAAGCTCTATCCCGGCCAGCGCAAAGTGAAGGAGTTGATGGAGCGGTCCGGGTTCGTGGATACGGGCTTTCGCGAGTTTGGCGGCGGAATAATGGCAATCAATTACGGCGCAAGACCTGGTTGACGGATGGACAGTCGGCTCGGTGCTACGCTTGATGGACCTCCTGATACGGCATTACTATTTCGGCTCCGATAAGGCCGGATACGAGGGAGCGTGATAGTACACAACACGTCGAGGCCGTTTGTGCTCGACTCACGAGGCCAAGCAGATTCTATGTCTTCAATAAACACCGTCAGTGGACCGATCGACGCGAACCATTTGGGCGTGACGTTGATGCACGAACACGTCTTCGTGCTCTCCGCAGAGATCATGCAGAACTTCCCCGAGCCCTGGGGAGAGGAGGATAGGCGTGTAGCCGACGCGGTCGCGAGATTGAACGAACTCAAGTTGCGCGGCGTTGACTCGATCGTCGATCTGACGGTAATCGGTTTAGGCCGCTACATCCCGCGGATTCAAAGGGTCGCTGTTCAAACGAAGCTCAACATCATCGTCGCGACCGGCGTTTACACTTACAACGATGTGCCGATGTACTTCCACTTCCAGGGCCCGGGTACCGAGCTCGGCGGGCCGGAGATGATGGTTGATATGTTCGTCCGGGACATTGAAGAAGGAATTGCCAACACAGGAGTGCGGGCGGCGATTCTTAAGTGCGCAACAGACCAACCCGGCGTCACTCCCGGTGTCGAACGCGTCCTCAGAGCAATCGCTCAGGCGCATCGCCGCACCGGCGTTCCGATTTCGACGCACACTCACGCGCGCACCGAGCGCGGGCTGGAACAACAACGAATCTTTCAAGAAGAAGGCGTCGATCTATCGCGAGTTGTGATCGGACACTCCGGCGACACCACGGATATCAACTATCTCGAAAAGCTGATCTCCAACGGCTCCTACATTGGAATGGATCGTTTCGGTATCGACGTCTTGCTGCCGTTTGAGGAGCGCGTGAATACCGTGGCGAAGCTCTGCGAGCTTGGGTTTGCGGGCAAGATGGTGCTGTCACAAGACGCGGCTTGCTTCAACGATTGGCTTCCGGAGGCGGCGTTGCCGGCAGTGCTGCCGAACTGGCACTATTTGCACATTCACAACGACGTCATCCCCGCTCTCAAGCAGCGCGGCGTCACCGACGAGCAGATCAAAACAATGCTGGTCGAGAACCCAAGAAGGATCTTTGAGAGGCAAGGTTCATACTGATGATTCGACCTTTCGATTATTCGGGGGTTTCCCGCGATGCTCGCGGCATTGCTCATTACGACGATCGGCCAAACTCGCTTGTGGAAATGCTGCGAGCCACGGTCGACACGTTCCCCGATCACGAAGCGATTGTCGAACTCGGCGGCGAGCGCATCAACTATCGCAAGCTCTGGGAGCGGTCGGCGCGGGTCGCAGGCGGTTTGAGGGGGCTCGGAATAAATCGCCGCGATCGAGTTGCAATTCGTTTGGGAAACAGTCTTGATTGGTGCCTAGCGTTCTTTGGAGCGCAGATGGCGGGCGCCATCGCCGTCCCGGTCAACACACGCTTCAGCGAATCGGAAGTCGAATATGTCGTCACCGACTCCGGCTCCCGGTTTACGTTCATGCCGGGTGATCCATTGCCTGACGGCGAACCCTTAGTCGTAGAGGCACTCAACAAGGCTGATCTCGCTGCTATCTTCTACACAAGCGGAACGACGGGGTTTCCCAAGGGCGCGATGACGACGCACGAGAACTTCTTGTCGAACACCGAAACCTGTCGCCGCGTCGTTAAGCTTCCCGCGGACGGCAGCGTTCGCAATCTTGTTTCCGTTCCGCTGTTTCACGTCACCGGGTGCAATAGCCAGCTCCTGCCGACAGTTGAAGCGGGAGATGCGCTTGTCATCATGCCGGCGTTCGATGTCCAGATGTTTTTGAAAACAATCAGGGATGAACAAATAAACCTCCTGACGTCGGTGCCCGCAGTTTACTGGCTCGCGATCAATCAAGCGAACTTTCACGAGTTCGATATGTCGAACATTCGCTGGGTGTCATACGGAGGCGCGCCTATCGCTCCAGAGCTCGTTGCCCGGATCATGGAAGCGTTCCCGAACGCTCGCGTGGGAAACGGATTCGGTCTCACCGAGACATCTTCGGTCGCAACGTACCTTCCGCACGAATTCGCGCACGAGCGGCCCGAGACCGTGGGCTTCGCGGCCCCGGTCGTAGACGTTGATCTCTTCGAACCGGATGCGACGACTGGCGTCGGGGAGCTGCTCGTTCGTGGGCCAAATGTCGTGAGCGGCTATTGGAACAAGCCCGAAGCCAGCGCCGAGACGTTTGTCGACGCCTGGCTGCATACGGGCGACATGGCTCGGATCGATGAGCACGGTTTCGTTCAGATAGTAGACCGCAAAAAAGACATGATTTGCCGGGGCGGAGAGAATGTCTACTGCGTCGAAGTCGAGAACGCGCTTGCGGCTCACCCTGCCGTTTTTGAGGTAGCGGTCATCGGCGTACCGGACGCGATGATGGGTGAGAAGGTCGGGGCGGTGGTCGTGCCCCGCCCCGGGCAGAAGATCGACGTTGATGATCTGATTGCGTTTGCTCGAAAGCACCTCGCGGATTTCAAAGTGCCCCAATACGTGACCGTGCGCGCGGACCCGATGCCTCGCAACCCGGGCGGCAAGATGCTCAAGCCGGTGCTGAGAAGAGAGACCGAGTGGGGCGCTCCGCTCCGATAGCGATCACCTGGTCGACTTCGTTTCAGTGGCCACAACCGGCAGATCCGATCGCTTGCTCCAATCCTCAAACGATCCGTCGTACAACCTCGCGTCGTAGCCAAGGTACTTAGCCACGAAGTAGACCAATGTCGCTTGTTGGCCGATGTGACAATAGCTGACGATTTGATCGCCTTGCTTGATTCCCGCATCGGCGAATAGCTGCCTGAGCGTCGGCGAGTCCTTCAGTTTGTTCGCGGCATCGGCGAGAGTCGAAAAAGGAAGGTTGACCGCGCTCGGTATGTGACCGGCGCGCGGCATTCGGCCGGCGCTCGCTCCAGTGTAAAACTCCGGCGCTCGCGCATCGACAATCGCGATCTTCGGCTTATTCATATTCGCCGACACCCAACCCGCGTCAACGATCAGCTCCGGACGCGGATGCGGAGTGATCGTCCCCCGCTTGATCTGAGGGGCTTCGGTCGTGACGGGTCGTCCCTCGGCTCGCCAGGCTTCCAGTCCGCCATCGAGCAGCGACGTTTGACCCCCCAATCCGAGATAATCCAGCGTGAAGAACACCCGCGTTGACGGCGTTACATAGTTGGTCAAAAAGCAAAGTACTATTCGCGAGTCGCTGGAAACACCGAGGTCTTCGAACGCCGTTTTGAGCTTGTCCACCGGGGGCATCTCGAGCGTCGAGCCGGGAGCGGAGTTTGCGATCGCCGACATCTCGACGAAGCGCGCGCCCGGGATGTGCCCGGCATCGTAGCTCGGTCGCGGTCCGACGCTTATGATGACGAGCCCGCGATCGTTGATGTGCTCGCCAAGCCAGCCGGTGGAAACAAGCATGGAGCTTGAATCTTTCCCCGCTGATTCCGCATCCCTGCCTGACAAGAACAGCGTCGCGCCGACTAAAACCAGCGCCGTCATCAGCACGATCGATCCGTAGCCGAGAACTCGGTGCCTATTCGTTGACATCGTTTCATCCTTTCCTGTCCGCTCAACCGCGCTTCGAGAGCTCGGCGACTCGGTACTCACTCGTTGCGCAAAGCCAACATCGGGTCGATCGACGTCACGCGGCGAGCCGGCACCAGGCAGGCCGCTGCCGCGACCCCCATTAGCACCAACGAGACCGCCACGAAAGTGATTGGATCCGTTGGCTGAACGGCAAACAAGAGCGACGACATAAACCGCCCGAGTAGAAGCGCTCCCCCAAGTCCCAACGACAGCCCGACCACTACGAAGGCCATCCCTTGGGCGACCACCATCCTGAGCACTTTCCCGGGAGTAGCGCCGAGCGCGAGTCGAACTCCAAGCTCGTGCGTGCGCTGGTTTACAGACAACGCCATCACACCCGCGATGCCCGCCGCCGTTATGACTAACGCTAAGCCCGCGAATATTGCCAACAGAATCGCGGTCAGCCGGGGCGATGCGACTGCATCACTGCGAACCTGTTCGAGTGTTTGGACTCTGTCGATCGCCGTGTCTGCGTCGACTGCATAGACCGCTTCGCGCGTGAGCTTCGCAATGCTCATCGGATCTGCGGCCGTGCGCACCAGGAGATTCCCACCAAAAGCCGCTTGAGCCAGAGGCACATAAATCTCATCCGAAGGTTCACGATCCAGACCGTATTGTCTTACATCGCCGACGACGCCTACTACCGTCAGCCACGTTTGGCCGCGGTCAAAGGTGATTCGTCTGCCGATCGGGTCTTCATCGCCCCACCGATGCTTTGAGGTCGACTCATTGATCACTGCAACGGGCAACGCTTTGTCGTTGTCAGTTTCGGCAAACGTCCGGCCGCGAACAAGCGGCTGGCGGACGGTTTCAAAATAATCGGTGCTCGCAGTCCGAAAATCGGCTTGCGGCAGGAGCTCCCCCTCCGGGACCGGCCGGCCTTCAATTTGAAACCCGCGGTTGAACGGTCCGTTTGTGATACCAAGCTGATTCATCGGAAAAGTCGAGCCGAGCGCCGCGGACAACACTCCGGGCTCCGATCGAACTTTGTCGAGAACGCGAAGAAGAAGAGAGCGCGTCTGCTCATTCGTGTTGACCTTGGACCAGTTCGGGCTGATCCTCATCGCCAGCACTCTCTCCGGATCGAAGCCGGGATTCACCTGCTGGAGCTTTATCAGGCTTCTCATCATCAGTCCCGCAAAGATCAGCAGGATGAATGACACCGCCACCTGCGCGACGATCAGCAGATTGCGCACGCGTTGACGCTTGAGGCCGGCACTCGAGCGACCTCCGTCCTTTAGCGCACCAGCCATGTTCTTGTCGGACGAAAAGGCGGGCATTAGTCCGAATACTAATCCGGTTGCGACCGATACCAGCAAGGTGAACGCCAGCACGAGCCCGTCAATTCGAATCTCGGTCGCGCGAGTGGTGAATCTCGCCGCAAAACTCACGAGCAACTGCAGCGCTCCGGAAGCCAGCAACAATCCCAGGACTCCTCCCGCAAGCGATAGCAGGGTGCTTTCCGTCAATAACTGGCGCAGAAGCCTTCCGCGGCCGGCCCCGAGCGCGGCCCGAATGGCCATCTCGCGTTCGCGGCGCATCAGCCGCGCGAGTGTGAGGTTCGCAACGTTAGCGCAGGCGATCAGTAAAACCAGTCCGGCTGTCCCAAGCAATACCAGGAAAGTCGGCTTGGCGCGGCGAGTCAATTCTTCCTGCAGCCCGACAACGCTCGCGTTGTAACCTCGATTTGCGGGATACGAATCCGGATACTTCGTCTGCAGATTGCTGGCCAGTGTGGTCAAATCGGCCTGAGCCTGGGTGACCGGGACTCCGGGTTTGAGCCGGCCGAACACGCCCATCATGCGCGCGTTGCGATTCTGTTTGAACGAATCTGACGCGCGCGTAGGGCATTGCGATGTAGGCATGTACACGTCCTGCTCGTTCGGGTACTGGGGTATCGGCGGAAGAACTCCGATCACCGTGTGCGGCCGGTTGTTCATCTGGAATACCTTGCCGACGATACCCGGATCGCCGCCGTGGCTCTGCCGCCAATACTGGTAACTGAGCACGAGTACGGCGTCCGAGCCGGGTTCTTCATCGTCGGCCACAAACGTTCTGCCGAGAAGTGGCTTCACCCCGAGCACATCGAAGAAGTTCGCGGAGACGACTCCGGTCTGGACCCGTTGCGGCTCCGGGCCGCCGAGCAGCGTGAAGCTCATACTATGGTGCTCGACTACGGCGTCGAGACTCTGATTCTGTTCTCTGTAGTCCTGAACTTCCTTCACCGAGAAGGGCACGTTGTTGACGCCCGCAAGAGGCGCTTGCTGCTGGACGATAACCAGCTGGTTGCCGCCTTGATAGGGCAGCGGTCGCATCAGCACACCATAGATAACGCTGAATATTGCGGTGTTTGCGCCGATGCCAAGTGCAAGCGTCAGGACTGCCACCGTCGTGAAGCCCGGATTCCGCACCAAGAGTCGCGCTCCATAGCGCGTGTCTTGCAGCAGCGATTCGATGACTCTTCCGCCGCGCGCGTCGCGGCATTCCTCTTTGAACTTTTCGACGCCGCCGAAGCTATGCAACGCGAGACGGCGAGCCTCGGATGGGCTCATTCCACAAGCGACGTTCTTTTCAATCTCCATCTCGAGGTGAAAACGCAGTTCTCGATCGAGCTCATTCTCGACCCGGTCCTTTTGAAGAATCGAGCGCAGGGCGTTTAAGAGTTTGCTGAACATGAATAGCTCCTCCGACTGCGAGGCCAAACCAGGTCGAGGTCAACCGCGCTCCCGCCCCGTTTGCGAAGTTGACCGGGAACTGTACTAGGCTGTTTGAAGAATGCGATCGACCGCTGCCGAGAGTCTTTCCCAGTTGTCCGTCTCATCAGCAAGTTGCTTGCGGCCCGAGCGGGTTAACTCGTAGAACTTCGCTTGCCGGTTGTTCTCGGAGCTTCCCCATTCGGATTTGATCAATCCCTGCTGCTCGAGACGGTATAGCGCCGGGTATAACGAGCCCTGGTTTATCACCAGCACATCCTCAGAGACTTGTTGAATGCGCTGCGAGATCCCCCAGCCATGCATGGGCCCCAGCGCCAGGGTTTTCAAGATCAGCATATCGAGCGTGCCTTGTAACAGGTCGGTTGGTTTCGCCATCGTCATCTCCTAGATAATCTAGAGGACGGCATAATAGCGACGTCTCCTGTAGATTGTCAAGGGGAGGGTCTCTCTGGGGAGAACACCAGGGTCCTTGCGCTCGACTCAGCCCTGGACTACCGGGTTCTGACTGCATTATTGTCTCCGGGACCAGTGGACTACCTCCGCGCCCGACACTAGGGATTGCAGGTTCGACCCCGACCGAGGAGCTAATTCTTATGAATCAGATCCGAAAGAACTTGACAGCGCTGTTGCTGCTCGTAGCGTTGGTTTCAACGTCTGCACTCGCGCAACAAACGGCGAAGCGTCCGCTGACTCACAGCGACTACGATAGCTGGCGCGCGATTCAAGGGCAGACGCTCTCTCGCGACGGCAAGTTCGTTGCGTACGCGCTTGTACCCCAGGATGGCGACGGCGAAGTGGTCGTTCGGAATCTCGCAACCGGGGCCGAATGGCGACACTCGCGAGGCGCGGCGCCGGTCAATCCTCCTCAACGCTCGCCGGAAGCGGAGCCCGGTCCTGGTCCCGGTTTCGGCCAGGGGCCTTTCCCCGGCAGACCCTTCTTCACCGCCGACAGTCGTTTCGTCGTGTTCCAGATCCTACCTGCAAAGGCGGAGACTGAGAAGGCGAAGAAGGAAAAGAAGAGGCCGGAAGAGATGCCCAAGAATGCGATGGGCATTATGGACCTGAGCAGCGGCGAGGTGACCAGAATCGAGCGGGTTAAGAGTTTCCAGGTTCCGGAGGAGGGCGCGGGTTTCATCGCTTATTTGCTCGAAGCGAAAGTCGAAGAAAGAAGACCCGAAGACCGGCGAGCCGATGCCGCGCCCGCTCCTGCAGCAAGAGGACGTCGGGATAGCAGGAAGAAGGAATACGGCACCGACCTCGTGCTGCGTAATCTCGCCGACAAGAGCGAGCGCGCCTTTGCCGATGTGCTCGAGTTCACCATCAGCAAAGACGCACGCAACGTAGTCTTCGCTGTTTCGTCAAAGAAAGAGGAGACCAACGGCGCCTACGCGGTCACCACTTCTACCGCCGATGCTCCGGTCGCCTTGCTCACCGGAAAAGGCAAATACACCAAACCGACGTGGGACGAAAAGCAAACCGAGCTTGTTTTTCTGAGCGACCGCGACGACGCGTCTTCCGCACAACCGCGACTGAAGCTCTACCGATGGGATCGCAAGAGCGCGACGGCGACCGGACTGGTCTCAACATCAACTCCAAACTTCAAGTCAGGCTACGTCATCAGTGAGAGGGGCGCGATCACCTTTTCGCTCGACGGCGGCAGGGTCTTCTTTGGCGTTGCTCCGCCTCCCGAGCCAGAAAAAGACGAGAGCGAGGATGTCGCGGCGGATGACAGAGTCTCGGTTGACTTGTGGCACTGGAAGGACGACTACATCCAGCCGATGCAAAAGGTGCGCGCCGAGCAGGAAAGGAACCGCTCTTACCGCGCCGTCTTTGACATCGCCGGCGGGAAGTATGCCCAGTTGGGCGATGAAACGATGCAGACGGTCAATCCGGCAAGCAACGGGCGATGGGCTCTGGGGCTGGACGACCGCCCGTACCGAACCTTGATCGGCTACGACGACGATGCGAATGCCGCGGACGTGTTCATCGTCGACACAGCCGACGGCAGTCGCAGACCTACGATGAAGAAGCATAGC
>DATIFP010000130.1:0-17944 GCA_035455165.1 Blastocatellia bacterium | reverse complement strand
AAATCGGACGGCACGGTGATGAAGCGCGCCGTTCAGTATAACATTCACGCCGACTGGTCGCTGAACCATCAGTTTTTGGAGCTCCACCTGAAGGACGCGGGCACTCCATCGGCTTACGAGGCGCGAGTGTTTATTGGGTACGATAACGCGAGCGAGCGATACGTTGCGCATTGGATTGACGTCTTTGGGGGCCGCTGGTCTGAGACGCTCGGGTTTGGCGCGCGTTCGGGGAATGCTGTGAAGTTCGTCTTCGAATATCCCGACGGGCCGTTTCATACCACCTTTACCTGGAACCCGGACACGAGCACGTGGAACCTGCTCATGCAGCAGAAGGACAAGAGCGGGAAGTGGAATGTATTCGGGGAGCAAGTCCTCCGCAAGGGACCGAAGAATTGAGAGCTGAAGTTCTCAATTCTCGAATGGCTCAGGTCTCCTTCGGCGCGAAGTACCCTCGGCGATGCCGCACCGTCAAATCAGCGTGACTCTTCACCTTTACATGAATCGTTCGGAACGATCCATCTTTCGCTCCGTTCGAAGGTGTGTAAGCCAGCACATATTGAGAGCGGAGGTCTTCGTCTATTTGTGCGTAAGCCTTATCGAGGTCTTCTTCGTTGCGCGGGAAGAACGCTCGGCCACCGGTTTCGGCGGCGATCTTTTTGAGGGTTCCGGTATCGATCCCCCACTCCGGCCCGCCGATGCCTATCGAGTAGACGATGATTTCGCTTCGCCAGGTTCGCTCGATTGCCTCGCGCATCTTTACGCTGCTCGAAGTGTCCTGGCCGTCGGTGACCAGTATTATCACTCGTCGTCCCGCTTCGCGGCGGAGCAAATCGGAAGATACGCTATAAATTGAATCGTACAGGGCGGTCGAGCCCACTCCCGAATTGTTAATGGGAGGAGTGCCACCGGGCCGCCCCGAAGTCACTGTTTGCGCTGGGATTCGCACATCGTCGAGCGCGCGATAGAGCTTCTCGATATCCGACGTCAGGTCCTGCACCAGCACTGACTCGTGCTCGAAAGTCACAACCGCGGCGAGGTCTTTCTTTGGTCGCAGCACGCGACGGAAAAAGCGCTGACCGGCGGCCCTCTCCTGGGGCAGCGTAAATTCCTGGCTGCCGGATATATCGATGAGCATTGCAATTGTTATTGGGAGATCGGTCTGCCGTTCGAAGGAGAAAACCTGTTGCGGCTTACCGTCTTCAATGACGTCAATGTCGTCTTTCGAAAGGTCGTTGATGTACCGGTTCTTCTTATCGGTGACGTTGAAGGGCACGGTCACAAGTTGTGTCCCGAGCTTGATCGCCTGGTCTTCCTGAGGCTCTCCTTGCGACTTCTTGTTCTTGTCCGGGTTCTGCTGAACCGGCTTTTGCGGCTGGGCGACGCCCGCTCCAAAAAGAGAAAAGACGAGAACAGCGTTTGTTGCAGCGACGAAAATGGTCCTTGCTAACTTCATTTCTTTACATCTTCCGTGGCGGCGTAGTAGCCGCGCCTATGAATGATGCGCGCCTCGGGCCGCGCGTTGACTCGAACCTCCACTCGCCTGAATCGCCCGTCGTGCGTCAGGTTCGACGGGGAATACGCTACAAGGTATTGGCTGCGCAGTTCGGATTCTATCTGGCGAAAATCGTCAAGCAGATCATCCGGGCCCCGCGGAAAGTACGCCCGTCCGCCGGTTTCGTCGCCAAGCCGCCTCAACACTTCTTCGCGAACGCCTTCGAACCTGAATCGATCTCCGATTCCTATTGAATAGATGATCACTCCTGCTCGCCACGCGCGATCTATGGCTTCGTCCAGCTTCCTTCGGCTGGCATTGTCGACTCCGTCGGTCAGCAGGATGATGGCCCGGCGGGTTACCGCGTCATCGGTCGAGCCTCTCCGAAACTCATCGTGAGCAAGCACCTCATCGGCAGTGATGTAAATGGCGTCATACAGCGCGGTGGCTTGATGGCGTGAGCTCGACGGGCTGAAGCGGCGCGAATATTGAATCTCGTCGAAAGCGCGATTCAGAGTGTCCATCCTCGACGACAATCCCTGCACCAGCTCGACATCATCCTGAAAAGTTAGAATCGCTGCCGAATCCTTCCCGGCCCGGATGATCGATCGAAGAAACTCGCCCGCGGCGATCTTTTCTTGCGGAAACGTGTATTCCTGGCTCCCCGACAAATCCATCAGTATCGCTATGTTGATCGGGAGCGTAGTCTCGCGCTTGAACGTGAAGATTTGCTGGGGCCGGCCGTCTTCAAGCACCGTGACCTCGTCCTGTCGAATGTCGCCAATCACGCGGTTGTTGCGATCGACCGCAGTAAACAGGACATTTACCAGATCGGTGCCCAGTCGCAACGCATCGTCACTGGAGCCGATTTCGTCGTCCTTGTTCGGGTCCTGCGAGGGCTTCGACTTCTGACCGCCTTGTGCATCGCTCTTGGGTGTGGGCTGCTGCGCGGGCTTAGGTCTCTGCGCCAACACGCTGAGCGACAAAACGGCGATTGCGATAGACACCTTCAGAACTTTCATGGCTTCACATCCTCAGTAGACATATCCGCGCTTGTAAGAGGGACGCCCGTCGGCGGCAACAAGCTTGACCTTGATCTCGCGCTTGTTTCCGCTCTTTTGCTGGTTTGTCGGCGTGTAGAAGAGGACGTATTCCAATCTCAGGTCCTTCCCGACCTGGCTGAACGCTTTGAACAGCTCCAGTTTCTCGGAAGGAAGAAAGATCTGCCCGCCGGTCTCTTCGCACAGCCTTCGCAATTCCTTGTCGTCGGCGTTTTCTACTTGCCCCGATGTGATCCCCCTGAAATTCTTTGTGCTGATCCCGAAGAGGGTCACGTCGTATCTTTGAGCCATCTCGATCGTTTCCTTCAGCGTGTGCTCGCTGGCGGTGTCTTCACCGTCTGAAAGAACGACGATAATGCGCCGCGCTTCGTCGTTTTGGAGATTTGACATCTTCTCTTCAATCACACGATAGACGCCGTCATATAGTTTGGTATAACCACCGGCCTTCAGCTTTCGTATGGCACCGACGAGCGGTTGCAGATTGTCTGTAAAATCCTGATGGAGCTCGACGTCGGAATCGAACGAGGCAACCAGAATCTGGTCCTTCCTTCTGAAGGTCGTAACGGTTGCGCTGAAATCTTCCGCGGCGTCTTTTTCAAAAGGCAGCTTGAGTTTCACGCTGTTGCTTGTGTCAATCAGCAATCCGATCCTGAGCGGCAACATGCTCGGCGCCATGAACTTTTCAATCTTCTGACGCTTTCCGTCCTCGTACACTTCGAAGTTGTTGACGGTCAAACCTTCCACGAACCTCTTCTCTTGCTTAACCGAGATCGGCAGCCGCACCTCCAGCACTCCGAGCTTTTGAGGGGTGTCATCACGCCGCTGCTGAGGAGGCTGCGGCGGTTGGGATTGATTCGTAGCCGGCTTTTGCCCGAGCGCCGACGCCGCAATCAGCAAAGACATGACTGTGATCGAGAGCGCGAGCGATGAGGATCGAGTCATCTGCTTCGGGGAACCTCCGACGGGTCTGATGCACGGGATCTCGATCAGCGATGCTAATCGAAAGAAAATTATAGGGGGAAACCCGCGAGGTCACAACTGAAGGCGTCGGTGCCTTGGCGGTTGCTCCTCGGTGCCGCGCCCGTTCTGCGACCGGCGGTCAGCGCGACGCGTCGGACCTCGACTTCCTGGACTCACGCTTCAGAGCCAGCCATACGCGAAAAACATCTTTGCCGGCTTCCGTAACGGCATGAAAAGTAACCCCTCGAGCCTTGCCGCTGAGGCGCTCGGCTATGTCGACGGGGTGAGATGCGATCCGATAGCCGGCACGCTCGGCGCGAATCAGACGCTCGGCTTCCGAAAACGGCGACCGCGACACGAGCTCGAAACGCTCGATTATTTCGCGACGAACGAGCTTAACCGCGCCGGCGTCGTGGGTCTTAACTCCGAAGAGCACCCGCGGGATAAAGTTGAACAAGCCTGACACTATGCCGCGCGTCAGCCCATAGTGTTTGCGCTTCCGCGAGGCAATCACGATGTCGAATTGGTCTGTGAGCGGGAGAAGGTCGAAAAGGACTCGTGTGTCCCACTGCCGGTCGGTTGAATTGAGGAAGACAAGATCTTTTCGCGATTCTCGATAGAGTCTCTCGAACGTCTGGCGGATGCCGCAGTTCTTCGGATTGCGGAGCACTCGGATGAGCGGCAGGCTGCGGGCAAGCTCTTCGGCGATGCTTCCCGTGCGATCGGCCGACCCGTCATCGCAGACTAGGATTTCATATTCGAGACCGGAGCGCGATAGCAATTCGTGCGCTTCGCGCAACACCGATTCGATTGTGGCCTCTTCGTTGTAGGCAGGAAAGCAAACCGATACGCTGGGCAAGCCGAGGGCACTCCCTTCGAAGGTCCGACAAACCGTCCGACAAACTGTCCGACAAACTTCAGTTTGTCGCTTTGATTAGTTCATTAGAATTAGGAGTAAACGACAAACCAGAGTTTGTCGGACGTTAGAGCTCCACCAACTCGCCTCGCGCGCGCATCGACTTCTCCGCAGCTTCCAGAAGGCGAACTACCCGCAGGCCGGCGAGTCCGTCAGTCTCAGGCCGCTTATCGTTTTGAATGCAGTCGAGGAAGTGCCTGGCTTCTGTTTGGAGGCCTTCCGTTTGATCAAGTTTTGGAGCCCACATATCGCCCGTTCGATAGCTCACCAGCAGCTCATACACCTGTTCGCGCGCGGGCGAAAGGGCGACTCCTTTATCGTAGACTTTCACCTTCTCGCTGGGTTCGAGGTCGTCGTAAACGATCATCCTTTCGCTTCCGCCGATCAGCGTCCGGCGAACCTTGACCGGTGCCAGCCAATTGACGTGCAAATGCGCGATCCTGGATTCGGCGAAGAAGAGAGTGATGTAGGCTATGTTTTCAGGCTGGCCGGAAATGTGACTGACGCCGGTGGCGGAAACCGCGACCGGCTTGTCGGCCAGCACAAAATCAAGAATCGCCAAATCGTGCACCGCCAGGTCCCAGATCACGTTTACGTCGTGCTGGAACAGCCCAAGATTCACGCGAACCGCATCGTAGTAATAGATATCTCCAAGCGCAGCCGTTGTCACAAGCTCGCGTATCTTACGCACGGCGCCGGTATATACAAAGGTGTGATCGACCATCAGTACCAGGTTGCGCCGCGCCGCCTCTTCGATTAACTCGATTGCCTGGAGGGAAGAAGACGCGAGGGGCTTCTCCAGGAGCACGTGCTTGCCGGCATTCAGCGCCTCCATCGCCAGCTTGAAATGAGTTGAAACAGGAGTAGCAATCGCGATGGCGTCGATCTTGGGATCCGCCAAGAGATCCGGGTAGCTCTCCATGGTGCGCGCGGCCGGATAGCGCCGGCCGGCCTCAGCTAGCCGCTCCGAGCGCATGTCGCTGATGCCAAACACCGTCGCTCCCGGCGCCTCCGCGAAATTGCGGACCAGATTCGGTCCCCAGTATCCATAGCCAATAACGCCAATGCCGATCATCTAAACCCCACTGACTGACCTATCACTTAGGGCCTCTGGTGTCGCCCACAACGCGCGCTGGCACCCCAGCTACAATCGCGTGATCCGGCACGTCCCGAGTCACAACCGCTCCCGCCCCAACCAGAGACCCCTCGCCGATGGTCACTCCCGCCAGGATCGTAGCGTTGCTCCCAATCGAAGCGCGACGCCTGACAGTTGTTGGAACGATCTCCCAATCGGCTTCGGTTTGAAGATCGCCCTGTTCGGTCGTCGCTCGCGGATAGCGGTCATTAATGAACATCACCCCGTGCCCGACGAAGACTTCGTCTTCGATCGTTACGCCCTCGCAGATGAACGTGTGAGAGGAAATCTTGCAGCGGGCCCCCACGATTGCATTCTTCTGAATTTCGACGAAGGCTCCGATCTTTGTGTCGTTGCCAATCGCGCAACCATAGAGATTGACGAGGTCAGGCTGGAAGATCCTCACCCGTTCTCCCAAGTGAACATCGTGCGCGATCGGCATGGCAATATCCCATTGTGGAAATCGGCTGGAACGGTAGCAGTCCGCACAGCTAAATATCAAGGAGCGGGCCCTTCACGCGCTCCAGCAGGTCGCAATGCGCGGTGATCACAGGTCGCATAATGATTTTCGCAAGCTTGTGTTAGCTTGAGTTCGAAGGCTCGGAATAGGGCTCTGCCTTACCCTGGTAGGCGACACTGACTTGATGACCGCGCCTCCTTACGCGATGGAATAGAATGAGCCCGAGGATAGCAACCAGGGCCAGTCCCGACATTATCGTGCCCGCGGTACGCGGGGGCGTATTCTCAAATGATACTGCTATTCTGTGGATTCCGGGCGAGACCTCGAGTCTTTGCACGCCTTCGCGATCGCTCAACCACGAGACCCTACTGCCATCCACGCGAGCCGTCCAGCCGGGGAAGTTGTAAGTTTTCAGTCTTACCACAGTTGACTGTTCGGCGCGGACGTAAATCTCCCTTCGCTGCGGGTCCCATCTGGTTACTTCGACCGCCGCGCCCTCCGGGGGCTCTGTTTCAACACGCGCCGTATTGGGCAATTGCTGAGGGCTCGTCGCACCTCTCGGAGTGTAATTCTCTTCGACTAGAGGGCGCGAAGCGAAGTCGCTCGCGTTTGCAAGCGTTCCGCCGATCACTCGTTGAACTGTAAACCACACGTTAACAAAAGCCACCAGCATAATCGCAGAGAGAAAAACCAACTGCCGCTTGGGCAGAACGGTGTTCCCGGAAACGCTGTCAATAGCTGCTGCCAATAGCAGGGACGTGAACATTCCTGCCACCGTGAGCCAGCGCCACGGGAACGCCACGAGATCGGTTCGAGGCATCACCGCCGATAAATAGAACGATAGGGGTGTGCACATCAGAGTAGTCCAGATCCCCAGCGCCGTCCAAAGTTGTAAATGCGATTCTGATGCGGTCGCTGGCCGCGCTTTCTTGCGCCGCGTCGAGCGCAGCACAATTAACACAACTGCAAGAGCGATCGCTTGCAACATGAAGGTGTGGTTCAGCGTATCGCCGAAGTTGTCGCTCGGCGGCAAAGCAGGCAAGTAGCTGCCATTGTACGGAAAGATGCCGGACGTCGATTCGTATGCATACCTGGATTCGAGCGCAGCAGGTAGTAAATAGATCGCACATACCATTAAGCCCAGAACCATTCCGCCGCCGATGCGCAAGAGCACTCTCCGGTCTTTTTCCCGAAATGACCATGTGATTGCGTAGATTGCGAGGACATAGGTCATCAGGTAAGCGACCGGGATATGGGTCATGACATAGAGGCCATAGGTCAAACCGAGCCCTGCGTAATCGACAAGCTTGCCATTGTTTCCCAGCCTGAATGCGAAGTAGATAAGCAGCGGAAGAAACACAAACCCGAGCAGCTCGGGCAACGCGCCTCTCCAGAAGAGATCGAGCACATGATAAGGAAGCAACATGTAGAATGAAGCAGCAATCATGCTCGCGCCCCTTCCGAAAAAGGCTCGCGCGAGAACGTAGAGCGAAACGCCGGATCCTGCCATCGAGATCACGCAAAGTGCCGCGACTGCAGCTAGCCAGTCACCAACAACCGCGTGAATGGCAGACGTCACGTAGTAAAGGGCAGGCGGGTAGAAATTCGTCCACGCGTTTCCGTAATCCCCGTTTATCCCTGCCAGCCATCGCGGATAAAGCACTCCCGACCTTAATGTCTTATCGAACTGGTCCATCACAATGAGGTGTTCGTTCAGATCGTGAGTTGACAGAAGCCGGAACGAGGCCACCCCACCCGGACGCGTGCGCGTTAAGGAAACGAAGAATGGTGCCACGACTAAAGCGCCCATCAAAATGGCGCAAGCGCTCAGCGCCCCAACGAAGGGCCAATTCCCCGGCGCGCGGTTACCCGGCGGATTCGACGAGCCCTCTCCCGCGATGTGCGCTCCTTCTGTCATTGCTACCTCGTTGCAACGATTCAGTTAGAAGACAATACACGCTGCCATGGAGTCAAACAACAGGCGCTTTATCATGACGCCGGCTGAGTTGCACGCGATCCTGGTGTCAATCAGGGAGACAGTATTGATCGATCCATATTCAAAGAACGATGCCGACAGTGACGGTAGTAGAGTCTTTGGTTTCTCCCCGCTCGACCGTGGTATATTAGGCCTGCGAACGCGCGTGCGGCGACTGTCGTTAGAAGTATTCGGTGGGAATCTTGCGGGAAGAAACAGTGTCACAAGACCCTGACAATCGGGAAGGCATCGAGCGCCGGCCGGGCAACCCACGGTGGGCAATCAGAAGAGTGCGCTCTCTACTCGTGATTGGTCTTCTCGTTTTGATTTCGGGGATTGCGATCGTTGTTAAGTGGACCGCATCGAGGGAAACGTTCCAACCTCCCAGCTTCGCAGGGGCTAACATATCACCGAACCCTAGTATGTCGGTTGGAGAAGAAGTCAGGTTGTATATTAGGGACCGAAACTTGATTATGGTTGCCGCCGATGAGAGGTCCCTGGACGATTTGATAAGAGCCATCGGCGCCAGGAATGACGAAGTGCAGGAACTGACTGACACGGGGAGAGTCTTCACCGTTGCTAATGGCACCCGAGCCCGCATCGTTGAAACTGGCTTCGGCAGACTGAAGGTGAGAATCATCGAAGGCGACAAGATCATGTCTGAGGGATGGATACCTGAGTTGTGGGTCAAGTGAGTATTATTGCTGGTGGCAAGATGTTCGGGGAAGTTGGAGCAGTCCGCTAAACCTCTCTGTCCTCGCTGTCGCTCACTGCCCGCGGCGAGCTGCGGTAATCGAAGACAATGAGCGCTATTATGGCCACCAGCGCTAACCCGGAAAACTCCAACCCCGCCGCGCGTACCGGGGAATTTCTGAACGAGACTTCAATTCGATGAGTCCCCGGCGGAACGCTGATTGTTTGGACCCCGTTTCCATCGCTCAGTATTGACGCAGCTTGCCCATCGATTCGAGCAGTCCAACCTGGGAAGTTGTACGTTTTCAATCGAACCACGCTGGCCGCTTCCAAACTCACGGATATTTCACGATACTGAGGTTGCCAGCTGATTATCTCGCTCGATCCGCCTGTCGGCATGATGACCACGAGCGGAGTATCAGGTAAGTTTTCGGGACGTGAAGCGGCCTTCGGAGTAAAGTTGGGCTCGATTAGATTGCTTATGACGTCGACCTTCGGATGATAGGTCGGGTTCGACATAGCGCCCACAATTATTCCATGCACCGAAACCCAGAGGGCCAATGTCACCGCCCCGCCCAATAACACGCGGTAACCCCAAAGGGTTCGCCAGTTCAACTCCGAATTCTTGCCTAGACGATCGACGCATGCGCCAATGAGCAATGCGGTGAACACGCTTGCCAGAACAAGCCACCGCCAGGCAGGCACAGCAACTTGTATTTTCGGAAGCAACTTGGACACATATATTGAGAATGAGGTGCACATAAACACGGTAGCCAACCCCATCACCATCCACATGCTGGTGGGTGACCAATGGTGTAATCCCCGTTCTGGACCGCCTGTCGAGGGATTTGGTCCGGCGCCAAATTCGGTTCTTGATGACCGGGGCACGGCAAGCAAGAGCACAATAACCGGAGCCGCCAAGGCTACAGCATGCGCGGCGAACACATCATTCAAAAGCTTCCAAAAGGTGACATAAGGTATTCCTTCCTTAATTGGCAGCAAGGTGATGTAGCTTTCATCGTACGGATACAATGTTGAGGCAACCTCATAGGTGTACTTTGCCTCGACCGCTGCCGGAAGCCAGTAGATCGCGCTCAGCAACAACCCCAGGAAAACGCCGCCCGCAATTCGGAGAGCAATTCGCAAGTCTCTTTCTCGCAGGGCCCAAACTAATGCGTAGAACCCAAGCGCATATGCTAACATCAAGCTGACCGGCAGATGGATTAACAAATAAAGTCCAAAGGTCACACCTAATCCTGCGTAGTAGCGCGCTCGCCCCTCTCTCCCCAGCCGGAAAGCGAAATAAATAACCAACGGCAAGAAGCAATACCCGACGAATTGAGGCAACGCGCCTCGCCAATAGAGGTCGAGCACGTGAAAAGGGATCAGCATATAAACGAACGCGGCGATCGCGCTCGCAGGCTTGCTGTAGAAGGTCCGCGCCAGAAAGTAGAGGGCAAGGCCGGACCCGGCCAGAGCTAGCGCCGAGACTACAAATGTCGTGTATATCCAGTCATCGACGACTGTATGCACCGCGGACGTGAGATAGAAGAAACCTGGCGGATAATAGATCATATTTAGCAGGCCGTAGCCTCTATTGATATCAGGTATCCACCGGGGATAGATGACTCCAGACCTGAGCACCTTATCGAATTGAGGCATTATGAAGAGGTGCATCCATAAATCGTGATTGTCTATTAACCTAAACACCACGTTTGAGCCGGGCAATCTTTCGCGCCTTGAAAAAAAGAATGGAATGACTGCAACCGTGCCGATTATGAGCGCACTGATCGCGACTCCAGCTGTCGTCGAGGTTTGTCTAAGTCTTAGCTTCCAGTTGAGCAAGCTCAAGTTTGCAAGCCGTATTGGTGATTCGCTTCGGGAGCCCATCGGTAGTAAATCCTTTCGATTTTCAGGGCCTTGTCGAACTGCTCCGTGTTCTATCCACAATCCTGGGTCGGTATCAAACTGCGAATCCGGGGGGCATTCTGGTTGTTAAGGAAAAACAACAAGCTTTGGACAACCGCAGCTAACCCGGCAACTAAAATGACCGGAGTCACCAACGTATTAGCACTCAGAGGGCTCAGATTGAGTCTTCTAACTGGGATTCCGGGTTGAGGCGTTGCGGCCTCAACGACGTGGTGCATTCCGGCCCTCGCTCACTTGTTTTGGTGAAGGACGAGAATCTTTCTAACATACGTCGGGGCGAAAAACCAGTCGCGCAAGCTGGCGGAAGCCCGCGCAGTGTGTGGTATCATCCTCTCGCGCGTTCTCCAACGTCCAACGGAGATCAGTCAATGCCTTTGGAGCCTCAATCTCCCCGCAGACTCCAGCGATCGGAGTATGCATCAGCAGAGCGGAGCCTCCCTGTCTCGGAAGAGCAAGCTCCGGAGACAGAGTCGATCGAGTTGTCAGTGGTCATGCCGTGTCTGAACGAGGCAGAGACGCTGGAGGTCTGCATCACCAAGGCTAGTCGAGCGCTCGATGAACTCAGAATTGCCGGTGAGGTCATAGTGGCTGATAACGGCAGCACGGATGGCTCGCAAGCGATCGCCGGGCGAATGGGCGCCCGAGTCGTGTCCGTTGAAACGAGAGGCTACGGCAATGCTCTTATGGGAGGAATAACGGCGGCACGGGGGAAGTTCATAATCATGGGCGACGCTGACGACAGCTATGACTTCACGAATCTCGGCCCCTTCATCGACAAGCTGCGCGCAGGGTACGAGCTGGTGATGGGCAATCGGTTCAAAGGCGGCATCGAGCCGGGCGCGATGCCGTTCATGCACCGGTACGTCGGGAACCCGATTCTTACGGCCATCGGTCGTTTGTTTTTTCACAGTCCGGCAGGTGATTTTCACTGTGGCCTTCGCGGATTTCAGAGAGCTGCGGTCGTTAAGATGGACCTGAGAACCACCGGCATGGAGTTCGCCAGCGAGATGGTCGTCAAGGCCAGTCTCCAAGGGATGCGGATCGCCGAAGTCCCCACCACGCTGTCGCCCGACGGTCGGAGCCGGCGGCCGCATTTGCGGAGCTGGCGCGACGGCTGGCGTCATCTCAGATTCTTGTTGCTCTTCAGTCCGCGATGGTTGTTTCTTTATCCGGGCCTGTCGCTGGTGCTGTCTGGGTTGATCGCGGGCGCCTGGCTGCTGCGCGGGCCCGTATTCATCGGGAATATCGGATTCGATGTTCAGACGCTGCTGTACGTGGCGGTGGCCATCGTGATTGGGTCTCAGGCGATCCTGTTCGCTGTATTCACGAAAGTGTTCGCGATAAGCGAGGGGTTACTTCCACATGACCCGAGAGTCAGCAGCCTGTTTCGGATCATCACTCTCGAGAGGGGGATCGTTGCGGGAGTGCTGCTGCTGCTGGCTGGGCTGGCCGGCTCGATGTACGCGGTTAGGTTCTGGGACCAGAGCTCATTTGGCGTGCTCGATCCGTCAAGAACGTTGCGAATAGTAATCCCTTCCATAACCGCGTTGATACTCGGGTGTCAAATTGTCCTCTCGAGTTTCTTCTTGAGCGTGTTGGCGCTCAGGCGAAAGTGATGCTTTTCGATTTGTACGCTGGCCATCTAATCAAGCGTCCTGGGTCAGCTGCACGACAGTCTAGATCGCCTAAACCGAACATGGTGGTGTGTGCTCAGGGCTTGATGAATTGCCGGCCGGTGTAGTCGAGTCGCCTGAGAGCCACGTCGATATCACGTTGGCGCAAGAACTCATCCACCGCTTTTCGGGCTCCTGCCCAGTGACCGTAGTCATCAATCTGGATTATCCCGCCGGGGCTCACCCGGTCGTATAGATGATCCAAACAAACCCTTACGCTGTCATACCAGTCTCCATCGACGTGGAGGACCGCGATCTTCTCGACGGTGCACGCCGGCAAGGTTTCCTGGAATAGACCTTTAACAAACTTGCTGTTGGATAAGATACCAAGCCGCTCAAAAAGGGCTTCGACTTCATCAAGCTCGCCCCGGCACGTCCCGGTGTATAGCTTTGCGGTCTCGAAATCCGGATCATCCAAAGTCGGAGGCGGAAGGCCCTCAAACGTATCGAATACCCAGAGCGTGCGCCGAGCATCGAGGCGGTTTAGCGTCAGCCCCATCAAAGCTGCGCTGCCTCCCCGCGCAGCGCCGCATTCGACTACGTCGCCGAGAGTGTTATTCATAACTACATGCCGCACGCCTCTGTGTAGCCCGCGAAGGCGCGCATTACTGGACATGGTGTAAGGCCGCACCAGCCTGTAGAAACGAGCGAATTCGCCGCGCGAAATACTGTCCCAGCTATGCAGTGTCAGGTCTTGCGCCTGTGACAGAAGCCAGGACCAGTCGAGTATTCGCCGGTATATCTCTCTACCTTTCATTTGATATCGCTAGCGAGTGCGACCCGAACCCTACAGGTCGCACCCCACGTCTCGCGCCATAGCTCATCGTGTGATGGTGCTTGCATAGATCAGCAATCGGGATCTTGGAAAGACCAAAAGTATATCGTCGTGTAGCGGCTTCTGAAACCGGCCGGCCTCAAGCTCGGCCGCGCTTCCTCACCGCGGCGACCAGTCCGAATCCTCGAAACCGCCCCAGCGCTCCGTCGAGCCGGCAGAATGCGAGCAGCAACGGGAAGAACCACTCGTAAAGCCTGAACGCAACGCCTCCCTCGGCTTCGGCAGCTTCCGACCAGGTCCAGGCGCGGCGTCGATGGACCACTCGCTGATAAATGAGATGCGACAGGCTCACCAGATCGACCGCAAGCTTGGTGAAGAAACGAAGGTAGTAAGCATGACGCTCGATCTCGAGTCCGTGACGCGCGAGGAGACCTCGGAGCGAGCCTTCGTCATATCCTGGCCGAATGTGACGTTCGGGTCCTGGAAAATCGTGGACCGTCTTGATCCCGAAAAGCTCAAGAAACCCTGTGAACCCGAGCCCCGTGTAGGGGACCGTGATCACCGCCTTGCCGTCATCGGCCAGCACGCGGGCAATCTCGCCAACTGCTGCGTCGTCGTCCTCGAGATGCTCCAGCACCTCGCTACACAGAACGAAACTGAATGCGCCCGTCCGAAACGGCAGCGCCCATGCTGGAGCGACTACGCAAAGCGTCTCGTCAAGATCATTCATCGCTGTCTTGGTGCGGAGGAAATAGTCGAGGTTCGGCGCGTGGAGGTCCACGCATGCGGTTGGTCGCTGTCCTAACACGGCTTGTGTCGTGTAGCCGGTGCCGATTCCGATGTCCAAGGCAAGGCCATCGCCTTCGGCAGCCAGCAACCGTTTGATCACCGGAATCTTGTCTCGCGTTGCGAGATCAAAAGCAGATACCCCGATGTTGTCAGATGCGTCGTTCATTAGTGCTTTGCAGTCAGCTCGCGAATCAATGCAAGGTAGCGCGCGGTCATTACATCCAGGCTCCACTCTCGCAACGCGAGTTCTCGCGAACGCGCCGACAGGCTCGCAGAGAGACTTGTTTCTCCAGCCAACCTTTCAAGCGCTTGCCGGAATGCCTCGACTGTCCGTGCGGTTGCGAGACAAGCGCCTTCTTGTTCCAGCTTAGCAGTGAAAGCTTCATCCTTCGTCACGACGGCCGGTAGACCGGTAGCCATCGCTTCTTGAACTGATAACGGTAATCCCTCGCCGTGGGAGGGCAGAATGAAGACGTCAGCCGCCTGATAGACTTGCGCCATCGCCTCGGGGTCGATTCTAGGGAACCAACCGACGTTATCGGCCTCCGTTGGGATCGTCGTTCTCAACGGCCCGTCGCCTACGATCAAGAAGACGTGTGACGACATTCGCTTGATGAGTTCCGCCAGAACGTCAACTCCCTTCTTTTCAACCAACCGGCCGACGAACAGCACGATGCGCGCAGGTTCGCTTAGCTTCAGCATCTCGCGCGCACTTGCGCGCTCCGATTGAGACGGCGGTCTGAAGCGACCGGTATCGATCCCGTTCGGTATATAACTGGTATTCGCGACGCGTCCGTTTAGAAGCGCCGACGCAAACTGCTGGGCGGCGCTCGTGCAGAAGACCACGTGCGTGGCGCTGCGAAGCATTGCGCGGCCCAGTGTTTTGTTTGCGATATGTTCGACGGCGTTTAGCACAGCCGACGGATATCTAACGAACCCGATGTGCTGCGACAGTAAGATCGGTTTATTCGCGTTGCGCGCCATACGCACCGAGACGGCGGTTCCGGCATAGAGAGAGTCGTGAACGTGCAGGAGGTCCGCCCATCTGACCAGATGCTTCAGTTCTCGAACTCCTTCAAGACCGAGAACCGGCCACGGCACTCCGAGCCTGCGCTCGAGCCCGTTCCAACAGCGAACCCGTATTCGACCGTCTTCGCGAGATGGCGCTGTATCCGGCGAGCGAGCCGCGACCCATCGCGCTTCGAACCCGGCAGATCGGTAAGCGTCATAAAGCGAGTCCGCGACAAGCTCAATCCCGCCAATGTGTGGTGGCATGTAGTGTGTGACAATACCGATCTTCATACGTGCGAGTGCGATCGATGGAGTTGCTCGAAGTCGGCCCCGCAGGTCTAATGACCCTTAAACCTGTGAACGCCGAATGGAGTCAGCACATCGAGCTGCTTGTTACCAGAGACACTCTCAGCCATCAAATTCGCGGTGATCGGCGCCAGCAGGATTCCGTTTCTGAAGTGTCCAGTCGCGAGCCATAGATTCTCAATCCCGCTTGGTCCCAGAACCGGGAGATGATCCTCGGTATCAGGACGCAACCCCGACCACGTCTCAACTATCTCGCATTCGCGAAGCGACGGCATCAACTCCAACGCGGCCGCAAGCAGATATTCGATCCCCTGGACGGTGACCGCCTTGTTGAATCCCGCGTACTCAACAGTGGCGCCGATCAGAATGCGCCCGTCGCGTCGCGGGACAAGATAGACTTTGCTCGAGTGAAGCACACGCACCGGGGGACTAACGGATGAGCCTCTTACCGCGAGCATCTGACCGCGGGCCGGAATGATCTGCACCTTCACTCCTGGAGGTTCGAGGAGTCGGCTCGACCATGATCCCGCGGCAATGATCACCGCTCCCGCGGCGATCAGATCGCCGGACGAATAAACACCGGTGACGCGGTCGCGTTCGAATGAAAGGGAGCTGACTTCGGAGCCTTCAACCACCTCGACACCTGCCAGCTTGATCGCGACCGCGAGGGCATCCATCAAGCGGCGGTTTTCGACCTGATGTTCGTCTGGCAGGAAAATGGCTCTGGTGGCCGATTCCGTGACATCGGGTTCGAGCTTGCGAAGCTCGCTCGCTGAAACGTGTTCGACCGAAAGCCCCGCTCCCGCTTGCCACTTTGCCCAATTCATCCTTTGCGCCTCGTCTTCGCCACTGAGCACGACGAAGAGCGTGCCCTCGTCCTTGTACTCGATATCGATCCCGGATGCTTCCTTTAGCTCGTGGGCGAAGCTCCGATACATCGCGCGGCTGCGCAGACAAAGATCCAGAAACGGAGAGGGGCCGGCTGCTTCACCCTGAGGCGTCAACATGCCCGCCGCGGCGCGCGACGCTTCGCGGCCAATCCTTCCTCGCTCGAAGACGGCGACCTTCAAGCCTTGTTGCGCGAGTCTCCAGGCGATCGTGCATCCGATGACCCCGCCCCCGACGATGATCACATCGCGTTTCATAGAGTTGCTATCCTAACACCTGGCAATGGGTCTGCCGAGTAAGCTTGACGAATCAGTGAGCCCGCTCCTATGATCGAACACTTGTTCGAAGAGCCTTACTCGAGTCATGAGCATGCCATCTGAGCCGCAGTCGCGATACGATCAAAAACTACTTCATGTCCTCAAGACCTCAGCTGCGGTCTTCGCCTCCAAGGGCTACCACTCGACAAGCATGCGCGACATATCGCGTGCTACAAAGATGAGTCTCTCGGGGCTATACTATTATTTCAAAAGCAAGGAAGAGCTGCTCTTTCTTATTCAGGACTACTGTTTCGGCACGGTGATAGGGGATTGCCGCAATCTGCTCGCCGGCGTTGAAGATCCCATCAGCCGGCTGAAGCTGCTGATTGAAAATCACCTTAACTATTTCGTCAACAACATGAACGAAATGAAAGTGCTTTCCCACGAAGCGAATTCCATAAGCGGTGATTTGTTCCGGAAGGTCAATTCCAAGAAGCGCCAATATGTCGATCTTGTGATGAACCTGCTTGGCGAGATCGCCAACGATCGCAAGGTTGAGGGCGTCGATGTGCGAGTGGCTACGTTCGCGCTCTTCGGCATGATGAACTGGAGCTACAACTGGTACAACCCGCGCAAGGATCTCGATGTTGCCGAGCTTTCGAGCCAGATGACCCGGCTGTTCTTGGCTGGTTTCCTCGGAAGCAAGACTCCTGACGCCGAGCCGCTCGAGACTGGACGAGAATCGCACCTCGAACGCACAGTTTCGATCTGGCAACATTGAGACGCCGTCATTCTTTATTAGTTGGAACCGAACAGGAGCGATTTGATGACTAGAGAAGCAATGGAAAACAGGCTGGTCAACTACAGCACTCAGAACGGCCTTGCAATCATCGAGCTGAATGACCCGCCTGCAAACACTTACACCTATGAGATGATGCGCGATCTTGACGATGCGATACTCGAATCCCGACTCGACGAAGAGGTTCATGTCATAGTGATTCGAGGCGCTGGAGAGAAGTTCTTCTGCGCGGGCGCGAACATCAAGATGCTGCTGTCGGCGACGCCGCAGTTTCGCTATTTTTTCAGCTTGCACGGCAACGAGACGCTGATGCGCTTGGAAAACACTCAAAAGCTCGTCATCGCAGCGATCAACGGGCACGCGGTTGGAGGCGGTCTCGAGATCGCTCTCGCTTGCGATTTGCGCATCGCGAAAAAAGGGCCGGGGATGCTCGGACTGCCCGAGATCAACCTCGGGCTGTTGCCCGGGATGGGAGGCACTCAGCGGCTGCCCAGAGTCATCGGCAAAGGAAAGGCGCTGGAGCTCCTGACTACCGGGCGCACGATTTCAGTCGCCGAAGCGCACGAGATTGGATTGGTGAACCAGGTCTTCGAGGAAGAGAACTTCTTTGAGAAAGTTATCGAGTATGCTCAGCAGTTTGTCGCGCCCGCAAAGGCCAGCAAAGCTGTCGGGCTTATCAAGCGTTCAGTGCAGACAGGACTAGAAGTGCCGCTGACCGAAGCCCTAGCGCTCGAGCGAGAGTTGCTCCAGCAGCTCTTCCAAAGCGAGGACGCTCAAGAAGGGCTCGACGCATACGCAAAGAAGCGACAAGCACAGTTCAAGGGA
>DATIFP010000129.1:0-3815 GCA_035455165.1 Blastocatellia bacterium | reverse complement strand
ATGGCGGCGCGCGCCGAGGTTATGCTCGACTTGCCGCAGTAAAGAGGGAAACTAACTGATGGAAACCGAGCAAACCGCCTCCGGTGTGCTTCAAATCAATGAGAAGGGATTTGGGTTCCTTCGGCAGCCGGAGAGCAACTTCCTGGCATCGCGCAACGACGTGTTCGTGCCACGTAGCTTGATTCAGCAATTCAAGCTGAGAGAGGGCGTGGACATCGTGGGTACGTCATCGCCGGCAAACCATGGGCGTGGGCGCAATCAAGCCAACCAACTCAATACTATCGAGCTGATCAACGGGACAAAACCTGATCTCTACCTTCACACGCCGGAGTTCACGAAGCTCACCAGCGTGGACCCAACCGAACGACTCGAACTGTCGGCCGGCAATCCTAACATGTCGATGCGCGTGCTGGATCTGATTGCGCCCATCGGCAAGGGTCAGCGAGCGTTGATAGTCGCGCCTCCTAAGACCGGGAAGACCACCCTCATCGAAGAGATCGCCGAAGCGGTCGCCGATAATCATCCCGAGACTCACCTGGTCATGTTGCTGATCGACGAGCGCCCGGAAGAAGTGACCCACATGAAGCGACGCGTCAGAGGAGAGGTGATCGCCTCATCGGCCGACCAGGACGCCGATCTCCACCTTCAAATCGCGCGGCTGGTGCACGAACGCGTCAAGCGTATGGTCGAATGCAAAGAGGATGTGGTCATGCTTCTAGATTCGATCACTCGGCTGGCTCGCGCTTCAAACCGTGAGACCAGCCGACGCGGCCGCACGATGAGCGGCGGCGTCGACTCGCGCGCACTCGAATTCCCCCGCAAGTTTTTTGGCGCGGCGCGAAAAGCAGAAGAGGGGGGCTCGCTGACAATTATCGCTACCGCGCTCATCGACACCGGGAGCCAGATGGACGAAGTCATCTTTCAGGAATTCAAGGGGACGGGAAATCTCGAGATTGTGCTCGACCGAAGACTCGCCGAACGGAGAATTTTTCCCGCGATAGATATTTCGAAATCAGGCACGCGGAAAGAAGAAAAGCTGTTTGATGCGGACGTGATGCCGCGGATCAATTTGCTTCGCCGCGCCATGGCCGGCAAGAAGCCCATAGAAGCAATGGAATTGCTGCTCAAAGGCCTCTCGGAGACACGCGACAATCAGGAATTCCTCGCCCGAATGAAGCTGTCATGACCGTCGCTCGCAGTGAGGCGCGCCGTCTATTGTGTCAACGGTCGCGACGAGCCTAAACTGTTGTGGGAGATGGCTACTCAGGAGCAAGACGAACGTGCGTGCCCCCAGTGCGGCGAGCGGCTGGCGCCGGATCTTCGCTACTGTGTTCACTGTTATGCGCCGGTCGCTGGCCCCGTGTCCGCGCGCGCTCACGTTGAGCTCGCAAGTCGGATAACCACTACTCATCGTCTCGATCCTACGTTGATCTTCTCTCCTGAAAAGCACGAACAGCTGGCCCGGCGCGCTCGAAGCCGAAGACGCATGATGATTACGGCGGCCGGTGTTTTGACCACGGTCGTGGCAGTATCCATAACGCTGAATCTGCTCGCCGGCCACCGACAGAGAGTCGCCAAAGCGATGGCGCGCGAAGATGCTGCCTGGCGCGACCTGAACACGCTGGCCGATGCGCTCGAGAGGTTCAGGGGGGACGTGGCTCGGTATCCGACGAACGAGGAAGGGCTCAGGAGCCTTGCGCGCAGACCCGCCGCTTTCCCCCCGGACGGCGCCGAACAAGCGACCTACTGGTTTGGACCTTATATGGAGAACGTCCCTGAAGTTGATCCGTGGGGAAATGACTACCTTTACACTACAACCGACGGGGGCGGCAGCTTCGAACTCTTCTCTTACGGGCCCGGCGGCGAAACAAGCTCTGACAGCCGTTTTCGAGTCGCCTCTCGAGTCGCCGCGACAGATCGCTAACGAGTGAATCTTATGGGTTGGTTCCTGTCTATTGTAATCCCAGCGTACAACGAGCAAAAACGGATAGGCCGCAGCCTTGAAGCGATCCTGAGCTTTCTCAAAACTCAGCCCTATCAAGCCGAAGTCATAGTCGTGGATGACGGCTCGTCAGACGACACCGCCAGCATTGTGTCTGAGAGAATTCCCGAATACCGCAAGGCCAGTCACGACCTGCGGGTCCTCACTAACACGCCGAATCGTGGCAAGGGTTTCAGCGTAAAGCGCGGCCTTGCCGAGGCGCGAGGCGAGATCGTGCTGTTCTCCGATGCCGATCTATCATCACCGATAACCGAAGCTCCGAAACTGCTCCAGCCTATAGCTGACGACAAAGCCGATGTCACCTTCGGTTCACGCGCGCTGAAGCGTGAACTTATCGGCGTGCGCCAGCCGATGCTTCGAGACTTCGGCGGACGCGTTTTCAATCTTCTCATGAAAACAATCACCGGTCTTAAGTTCAAAGACACGCAATGCGGCTTCAAAGCATTCCGGCGCCAGCGGACGCTTCCGGTCTTCAAGCTTCAAAGCATCGAGCGATTCGGATTTGATCCTGAGATCCTTTATATAGCACAGAAGCGCGGGTTGAGATTGCTCGAGATTCCCGTCGTATGGAACGACAGTGAAGGAAGCACCTTGAACTACGCCAGCGATTCGATAAGGATGGTCTTAGACCTTCTGCGCATCCGCCTCAACGATTTCTCCGGGCACTACGACAACGGGCTTGACGTCGGGATCGAAGTTCACGAACCAGCGGGCAAATCAGGTTCGTGAGGCGAGGAGCGGAGCGACCCAGACATGATCCGTCTAAACGTCAACATTGATCACATCGCCACCATAAGGGAAGCCCGGCGCACGTGGGAGCCGAGCTTGACCGCCGCAGCCGTTCTGGCGGACCTCGCCGGCGCGAGCGGCATAACGATTCATCTCCGTGGAGATCGCCGCCACGTCCAGGACGAAGATGTGCGGGTGCTGCGCGGTGTCGTCAAGACTCACCTGAACCTCGAGATGGCCGCCACCCAGGAGATGATCAGAATCGCTTGTGACGTTCGGCCCAACACTGCAACGCTGGTACCCGAGCGGGCTGAAGAAATCACTACCGAAGGCGGCCTGGACGTTGCCTCACACGAAGAGTTGATCAAGGGGGCAATCGGCGAAATTGCCGATGCCGGCGTGCTCGTGAGTATCTTTGTCGATCCTGATACCACCCAGATCGAAGCCGCCGCCCGAAGCGCCGCCCATCAGATCGAGATTTGCACCGCTCGATATGCCGAGCTCAGCGACCCGACTCGGCCCGCCGAACCGGGACAAATTGAGGCAGAACTCGCGCGCATCTCCGAATGCGCGAGCAGGGCGGCTGAGCTGGGGCTGAAGGTTGCAGCAGGTCACGGGTTGACGTATCGCAACGTTGCCTCGATTGCCGAGATATACCCCGTTGAGGAGCTGAACATCGGTCATAATATCGTCGCACGGGCAGCGCTCGTGGGGATGGAGCGCGCGGTGCGAGAGATGATCGCTGCGATCAGAGGCCGTTGAAAGCCGGTCCCGGAAGAATCTCCCCTCCCAATGAGTCTACGTAAAAGCGGTAGATCAGTCCTAGATTCTCACGACTCTCGCCTTCTCACATTATTGGAAATTACAAAAAAGAGGAGGACCACTCATCATGATCCTCCTCTTGGTTACCGGTGAGGGTCTCCCCTCTCCTTCATCCTGTTAGTTGGTCGGGCATCGCTCCTGACAGTTGAACGGCGCCGAACCCTGCGTCTGCCCAGGATTCGTTATTACTATCGCCGCGCTCCCCGTCAACAGCTTGCACACCTTCTTCTTCACCGAGATCTTCGTGAACGTGTTCGTGTTC
>DATIFP010000128.1:0-12902 GCA_035455165.1 Blastocatellia bacterium | reverse complement strand
GGCTGTTCCTCATTCGACGCCACTACCCGGCTAAAGCCGGTACTCTGAACGCTCGTATTGTGAACGCTCGTCACTAGCACTGCGGCGCGGCGATCAGCAGTGAGCGCGTTGAAGTACTGCTCGCAATTACAACCCTCGTTTGGCGTCATGAAGCCAAGCTCGACTAACGCGTCGTGAAGCTCGTCAGCGTTATCTATGTCGGGCCACACTTCTTCCCGCACTCGCTCGATTGCGGCCTGATCAAGCGCGCCAAGATCTGAAGCGGTCTCCGGATCAAGCCAGCGCCGCTGAAACACGGCGCGAGTCCGGCGCTCCTCGAGCGGCGCGTCGTCGAGGAACGCGTAGGGGCGAGCATTCAGTATCTCTTGTGCGAGCGGCGAAGCTTCGACCACGTCTCGCGCGATCAACGTCTTCTCGCCGCGCTCGATCGATGCGAGGAGCGCTTCGAGACCCTGGATGTCCATTGCTTCCTCGAGACAGTCTTGAACGGTTTGCCTGACCAATGGGTGATCCGGAATCTCGATGTTGCCGCCGGGCAGGTTCTCGGCGCAGGCGACTTGATCGGGAAAGACCGCGGAGAGCAAATCGTCGGCGTCCATTCGCTGGAGCTGCGCGGGAATCTTCTTGCCGCCGCGCCGGCGCGGGACCGCGAGCGCGCGAGTTGTGTTCCAGCGCCAGCGAATCTCCCACATCGGCGCCGCCAGCAGCGCCTGAATCAACAACTCGCGGACCGAGGACGAGCGCAGATATCGAAAGACCTCCTCGAGCGCGAAGCTGTGAGTCGGGCCGAGCGACAACACGATCGCGTCTTCGGTCGCGGCCGCTTGCAACTCGAAGTTGAATTGGCGGCAGAAGCGCTTTCGAAGCGCGAGCCCCCATGCGCGATTCAAACGGCTGCCAAACGGCGAGTGGATTACCATCTGTTGCGAGCCGCTCTCGTCGAAGAAACGCTCGATCACCAGCGTGTCCTGAGATGGCATCACGCCGAGCGCGACTTTTGCCGCCAGCAAATAATCAACTATTTGCTCCGCGGCCAAGCCGGATAGCCCGATCTCGTCGGTCAGCCACGCGAGAGCCAAGCCGGCGGCTTCCGGGTTTTCTCCCGCAAATCGCCCGGTCAATTCAGTGCGAAACCGCGAGACGGATGCCGAGAGCTCGTGCGTCCGCCCGGGGGCTTCGCCGAGCCAGAAGGGAATCGATGGCGGCTTGCCGTGCGCGTCGGCCACGCGAACGCGACCGTTTTCAACCTGGATGATTTCCCACGAAGCGTTCCCCAACTGAAAGATGTCGCCCTGCATGCTCTCGATCGCCCAGTCCTCGTTCACGCTCCCGATCACCGTGTCGGTGGGCTCGAGCACGACGGTGTAATCGGCGGTGTCCGGAATCGCGCCTCCCGAGGTGATCGCGGTCAGCCGCGCGCCTTTTCGCCCACGCAGCCGGTGGTTGATCATGTCGTGATGCAGGTAAGCTCCGCGGCGTCCCCGGCGAGTCGCAAAGCCGTCGCGCAACATCTTGATCACCTCATCGAATTCGCTTCGCTGGAGGCTGCGATACGGGTAAGCACGGCGAATGGTTTCGAACAATTCGTCCTCCACCCACTCGTCCGAGGCGACCGCAGCGACAATCTGCTGCGCGAGAATATCGAGCGGTTTTTCGGGGATCGACAACTGGTCGAGTTCACCTCTTCGAATCGAGTCCAGCAAAGCGGCGCATTCAATCAACTCGTCTCGCGTGGTAGGAAAGATCCGGCCCTTCGGAAAAGCGGTCACCGAGTGACCAGATCTTCCCACACGCTGAAGCAGCGTCGAGATGGCGCGAGTCGAGCCAAGCTGGCATACGAGATCGATGTCGCCTATATCGATGCCCAGTTCGAGCGATGCAGTTGCGACCAGGGCTTTCAACTCGCCCGCTTTCAATCGCTGTTCGGCGACCAGACGCTGTTCCCGCGCGAGGCTGCCGTGATGAGACGTGACGTTCTCGTCGCCGATTCGTTCGCCCAGGTATCTGGCGACTCGTTCGGCCATTCGCCGAGTATTGACGAACACAAGCGTGGTTCGATGCGTGCTTATCAACTGCGCGAGGCGATCGTAGACTTCATCGAACACTTCGCCGGACATCACCGCTCCGAGCGGCGAGCCTGGGACTTCAACCGCGAGATCGAGCTCGCGCCGATGACCGGAGTCGATAATGTTGCAATCGGGTGTCCCATCTTCGTCGATGTTCGATGTGCCGACCAGAAACCGCGCGACTTCTTCGATCGGCTTCTGCGTTGCCGAGAGTCCAATACGAACCAGAGGCTCTCCCACCAGTTTCTGCAGTCTCTCGATTGAAAGCGCGAGATGCGAGCCCCTTTTATCGCCAACCATCGCGTGAATTTCATCGACTATCAGAGTGCGGGTGGTCTGGAGCATTCTGCGCCCGCCTTCGCTGGTCAACAGGATGTAAAGCGATTCCGGCGTGGTGACGATGATGTGGGGAGGACGCTTTGTCATCGCTGTGCGTTCGTGAGCCGGAGTGTCGCCGGTGCGAACAAGGGTGCGAATGCCGGCGGCGGTTCCGCCCATTTGCTTTAGCTGTTGTTCGATTCCCGCGAGTGGCTCCTGCAGGTTCTTTTGAATGTCGTTCGACAGGGCCTTTAGCGGAGACACGTAAACAACCTGCGTCACGTCTTCCAGGGTGCCCGCGACTCCCTCGCGGACGAGATCATCTATCGCCGATAGGAACGCGGCGAAGGTTTTACCCGAACCGGTAGGCGCGGCGATGAGCGTATGTTGTCTCGCCTTGATTGAAGGCCACGCCTGCTCTTGAGGCGCAGTCGGAGCAGAGAACTGGTTGTCGAACCAGTTGGCGACGGCCGGGTGGAACAGGTTGAGGCTCATCGGTCCATCGTACCTTGCGTGATCGGCGTGTTTCAATGCCACCTTATTCATGCTTCTCCTCCGGCAACGGACTGATCATTCCGCCTTGACGGCGCGCCAAAGGATTTTCTATTATTTTCGAGGAATTTTCAACACTCATTTTTCGCGATCGGAATCAACCTGATCTTGCTGGAACCGAAGGCGTGGATAATCAATCGAAAGACAGCCTAATACACGGGCGCGGAGCCGGTGCGAATCCGCCGAATCGATTTGAGAAGCTCGTCTACCTGCGGGATCCGGATTCAAGCGACCCTGAAGAGCCGGCTGCGCGAACACAATTTCTCAAAGACGCTTCCCGCTCGCTGATCACCTACAATGACAGCCCCGATGTAGGATTTGAAGCCAGCATAAACCCTTATCGGGGATGCGAGCACGGATGCATCTACTGCTATGCGAGACCGTATCACGAGTACCTGGGGTTTTCATCGGGGCTCGATTTCGAGACGAAAATCCTGGTCAAAGAGGATGCGCCGGAGCTGTTGAGAAGAGAGCTTGCGTCGCCTCGCTGGAGACCCAAGGTGCTGGCCATCAGCGGCGTGACGGATGCGTATCAACCTATCGAGCGAAAGCTGCAGCTAACCCGGCGGTGTCTCGAGGTGATGGCGGAGTTTCGGAATCCGGTGATGATCGTGACTAAGAACCAGCTTGTCGCGCGAGACGTCGATGTGTTGAAGCGCCTCGCGGAGTTCGACGCGGCGGCTGTATTTCTGTCGATCACTACGCTTGATGCCGATCTTGCGCGCGTGATGGAGCCGCGAACCTCTACCCCGCGGAATCGGCTCGCGGCGATTGAGACGCTCGCGGGCGAAGGGGTCCCGGTCGGTGTTCTTGCCGCACCGAGCATCCCGGGGCTGACCGATCACGAGATGCACTCGATCATAACAGCGGCGGCGGCGGCCGGAGCTCGCTACGCGGGTTACGTCGTGGTTCGGTTGCCTTACGCAGTGAAGGAACTGTTCGAGAAATGGCTCGAACAGAATTTTCCCGATCGCAAAAAAAAGGTGTTGAATCATATTCGCGACATGCGCGGCGGCAAGCTTAATGAATCACAGTTCGGCAAACGTATGCGCGGCGAAGGGGTTTACGCAGATCAGATTAGATCGATGTTCACGCTTGCGTGTCGAAAAGCCGGAATCGAAGGCCGTCATCCGAAGTTGTCTATCGAGGCGTTCAGACTGCCGAATCGGCCGCAATTGAGTTTGTTTGAATAAGATTTGGAGTGCGGCGGCTTCGCCGCCGCTTTGGCAGTCGTTTGACCGTATGAGCGAACAAGCAAAGAGCGATGTCTTGGCAGCGATAAGTACCGTGGACAAAGCGCCGCGCAAAGTAGCCTGGCCACACGCGCCGCTGCATCAACTCTCGGAGTCCGGCACCTATCTGGTTACCGCCGCCACATACCATATGCATCATCATTCTCGCGGACCCGAGCGACTCGGGGTCTTGCACAGGGGTCTGCTGACGGTTGCTCGAGACTTTGGCTGGCGGCTTGAGGCGTGGGCGGTGTTCTCTAATCATTATCATTTCGTGGCGCATTCGCCTGCGGACCTGGGAGGTGCCTGGACTCTTTCCGAGATGTTGGGCCGGCTTCACGAAGAGACGGCGAAATGTGTGAACCGGCTCGACCGCGCGCAGGGCCGAAAAGTGTGGTACAACTTCCGGGAGACGAGACTGACCTACGAGAAGTCTTATCTGGCCCGCTTGAACTACACGCACCAGAACCCAGTGAAGCACGGGCTGGTGTCGGTCGCGAATCGTTATCCGTGGTGTTCGGCTGGGTGGTTCGAGCGCACGGCTCGACCGGCACATGTGAAGACGATTTACGGGTTCAAGATTGATAGGCTTAAGGTCTATGACGATTATGACGTAGCTGCCGAATGGTAATATGGAGTGCGGCGGCAACGCCGCCGCTTTGGCTTGAAATGGCGACCGCGGAGTCAAAACCAAAGCGCCGCCAGCGAGACAGCGAATGCGTAAGTGAAGACAAGGCGGCGCAGTCCATATGGAGTGCGGCGGCAACGCCGCCGCTTTGGCTTGAATTGACGATCGCGGAGTCAAAACCAAAGCGCCGCCAGTAAGGCACGTGAATGCGTGAGTGACGACAAGGCGGCGCAGTCCAAAACGGCATTCCAAAGGCGCACCCCAAATTCAGTGTATGGCCGACAACACCGAGATCAGAAGCGACAGATTCCCAATAACACGAATCTCGGCCATCGTCGCGGCGCGGAGTGATGACCAGGCCGAACGCACTCGCGCGTTCGAATCGCTCATCGCCGCTTACTGGATGCCCGTCTATAAATACACGCGGCTCAAATGGAACAAACCCTCAGAAGATGCCAAAGACCTCACGCAGGGGTTCTTTGCGGAAGCGATGGAGAAGAGGTTCTTCGATCGCTACGATCCTTCAAAGGCGAAGTTCAGAACGTTTCTTCGAACCTGCCTCGATGGGTTTATTGCCAACGAGAACAAAGCCGCAAGCCGGATCAAGCGCGGTGGAAACGCCACGATTTTGTCCCTGGATTTCGACGGGGCGGAATCGCAACTGATGAGCGCGGCGCAGCCAGCAGCCAACGCGATCGACGAATTCTTTGATCGCGAGTGGGCGCGCAGCGTCCTCAGCCTGGCGCTGGAAAGATTCCGCGCTCAAATGACCGAGTCCGGCAAAGTGGTTCATCTTCGACTCTTCGAACGATACGTGTTGGAAGAGGACGAGCAACTAAGACCGAGTTACAAGGCGCTCGCAGACGAGTTCAAGATTTCAACCAGCGACGTGACCAACTATCTCGCCTACTCCCGCCGCGAGTTTCGGCGCATCGTTCTCGAAAAGCTTCGCGAGCTGACCGCGACCGATGATGAATTCCGCCGCGAAACGCGCGCGTTGCTCGGGGTCGAGCCCGAATGAACTGGCTGTCGGACAAAAAAGTCGAGCGGCTGCGTGAAGAAGTAGAGCTTCCCGACCTCGAACACACCAAGTACAGGCTCATCCGAAAGCTCGGCTCGGGGGGCATGGGCACCGTCTACCTCGCTCAGGACACGGACCTCGGTCGCAAAGTGGCGGTGAAGGTCATGAATGTGGCAGATTCAACCGGCGCACTTGCGACTCGAATGACGCGCGAGGCTCGAATAGTCGCGCTCCTCGAACACCCCGGCATCGTTCCGATTCACGACGTAGGGCGGCTCGATGACGGGCGCGTCTTCTACGCGATGAAGCTCGTGCAGGGCAGCCGGCTGGACGAACACGCTCGCGGCGCAAGCTCGCTTTCCGACCTGTTGCGAATCTTTCAAAAGGTTTGTGAAGCCGTCGCCTTCGCGCACGCGAGCGACGTCATTCATCGCGATCTGAAACCCGAGAACATAATGGTCGGGCCGTTCGGTGAAGTGCTGGTCATCGACTGGGGTGTGGCGAAGGTGTTGCTCGGCGGACAAACTCGTTCCAACAGCGCTCCGGCCCCCGTGCGCGAGCTTGGAGCCGCGCACGATGTCGAATCGATCACAACCCTTCCTCTGGCTCCAGCCGGTCAACTGGGCGAAACAAGCGGAGGGACGGTGATCGGCACGCCCGCCTACATGTCGCCCGAGCAAGCGCGCGGTGAGACTGAGTCCCTCGACCAGCGCAGCGATGTTTACGCGCTCGGAGCGATACTCTACTACATACTGACCGGCCGGGCGCCGGCGGCGACCGGCCGATCCCCTCGCCCTCGCCAGATCGATACCAGGATTCCAAGAGCCATCGAAGCGGTTTGCTTGAAAGCGATGTCCGAGCGGCGCGAAGATCGCTACGGTACGGCCGAGGAAATCGCGGCCGACGTCGTGAAGTTCCTGGATGGCTTGCCGGTCTCGGCTTATCGCGAGAGTGTCATCGAGAAGGCTGGGCGGTGGATAAGCAGGAACAGGTATATAGTCGTGCTCGTCCTAGCCTACCTGGTTATGAGAGCGGTTGTGTTTTTCTTCGTTGGGCGTTAAAAGACGCGTCGGCGCACGCTTAATAGAAGTTCAGGAAGGAATTGAAATCAAGGAGATAATGGAATGTCAAAGCCGGTTCTTGGTTTGGTGCTCGGAGGGGTCTTGGGAATAGTCGACGGCTTAACTGCGTGGTTCACGCCGGAGGTCAGATCGATGATGATGGGAATCGTGATCGGCTCAACGGTGAAAGGGTTAATCGCGGGCATTTTGATCGGGTTCTTCGCAAAGCGGTTCAACTCGTTGCCGTTGGGAATCGTCTTTGGCCTCGCGGTCGGCCTGCTGCTGGCGTTCCTGGTCGCCGCTATGCCGAGCGAGACGGGCAAACACTATTATTTTGAGATAATGCTACCCGGCTCCATCCTGGGTTTGGTGGTAGGCTTCGCAACGCAGAAGTATGGAAGGCCCAGCACGCAGACGGCGAGCGCAAGCCGCTAGAAAGCTAATTGCGCTTCGATTCATTCAATCCCTGATTTGCTCTCGCGATTACGTACGCAAGAATGTCCGCCGCGTCTTTGCGTGAAAGCTCCTTGGCGAAGGAAATCATTCCGTTTTGTTTTCGCGCTCCGCTGAGCACAACGTCGTACCATTTCTCATCAGCCAGCGTCTTCGAGTAGCGCAAATCAGGAAGCACGCCGCCGCCCACCGCCACATCGCCGTGACAAGTCGCGCAATAGCGTTGGAACAGCGCTTCACCATTCTTGACCGTGGCCGCATCGGCAGTGGCGGACGGGGGTTTCAACTTGAGTTCGACAGGCTCACCGAGCGGCGGAAGGCTCGCCTTTCCGCCAAGCTTGAAGACCAACATCCGGCTGATGTTTCGCACGTGTCCCGACTTAAACGCAAGCTCGCCCGCAACAAGCGGGAACGCGCCGCCCCAACCAGCAAGCACCGCAACGTACTGTTGCCCATTCACCGTGTAGCTCACCGGTCCCGCCATCACTCCCGTCTGAGCCGCGAACGACCAGACCTTCTCGCCCGTGTCCGCGCGATAGGCTTCGAAGTTCCCGCTCGCCGTGCCCTCGAAAACAAGATTGCCGGCCGTGGATAACAATCCGCCGTTCCAAGGTCCCGGCCGAGCGATGTTCCAGGCCGCTTTCTGCTGCACCGGATCCCACGCGAGCAGGCGGCCCTTCACCGAGTCAAGGACGAGCTTCTTGATGTTCGGATCCTGGGGCATCCCGGCTGCCACAACATCTATCCCGTAGTTGGGCGCCAGGGTCTTTGATTGATAGTCGGCCGGCGACTTAAAAGCGAACCCGCCATCGTTGACGGGAATATAAACCAGACCGGTCACGGGGCTGTATGACATCGGCTGCCAGTTGTGAGCGCCAAGCGGCCACGGCGCAATCGGCACCGCATCCTTGCCCGGATATCTAGCGTTGGGTGTTTCGACGGGACGGCCCGTTTTCAGATCGATGCCCGTAGCCCACGTGACAAAAGTATAGGGTTTCGCGGAGAGCAACTCGCCCGTCGCGCGATCGAGCACATAAAAGAACCCGTTCTTTGGCGCGTGCAACAGCACCTTTCGCGCCTGGCCCCCGATCTGAATGTCGGCCAGTATGATTTGCTGACACGCAGTATAATCCCACATCTCGCCGGGAGTCTCCTGGTAATGCCAGACGTACTCGCCCGTCTTGGCCTTGATCGCGACGATTGAGGACAAGTAGAGATTGTCACCGCCCCCGGGGCTTCTGATTCGCCGGTTCCAGGGCGAGCCGTTTCCGACTCCAAGATAGAGCAGGTCGAGATCCGGGTCATAGACGATTGAATCCCATACCGTCCCGCCGCCCCCGGTCTTCCACCACTCGCCGGTCCAGGTTTTGGCTGCCTTCTCGAGAGCCGGGCTCTCAAAAGGCTTCGATGGATCTCCGGGCACGGTATAGAATCGCCACGCCATCTTGCCGGTGTCCGCGTCGTAGGCCGACACGTAACCGCGGACGCCGAACTCGGCGCCTCCGTTGCCTATGATCACCTTTCCGTCGACGACTCGCGGCGCTCCGGTGATGCTGTAGCGAAGCTTGGGATCGACCGTGAGCTTTTCCCAGACGGGTTTGCCGGTCGCGGCATCGAGCGCGATCAGCCGGCCGTCCAGTGTTCCGAAGAAGAGCGTCTGCTTCCAGATCGCGACACCGCGGTTCACGACGTCGCAGCATGCGTTCACTCCCCACTCGGGCGGGACCTTCGGGTCGTAGGACCACAGGGGCGCGCCGGTCTCGGCATTCACCGCGAAGACCTTGCTCCAGGCGCTGGTGAAATACATTACGCCGTCGACAATAAGGGGCGTCGCTTCCTGACCTCGATCGGTGTCGAGATCGTAGTACCACGCGAGTCCGAGCTCGCCGATATTGGCATCATTAATCTGCCTGAGCGGACTGAATCGCTGTTCGTTGTAGGTGCGCCCGTGACTCATCCAGTTGCCGGGTTCCTTGTCGGCGTTGATGATGCGAGCTCGATCGACATCAGAGCGCTTTTGCGCGCCGGTGTTGTGAGGCTTTTGCGAGCCGAACGAAAGCCACGCGCCGCCTGCGCCGAGGAGAAGGACAGCGGCAACGGCGATGATTCTCGAGCGAGACATAGGATTCTCCTGAGACGTGATTGTGGAATACGGTTGAAATCATACGCGAGTGATGTATTCGGTCAAGTGCAGCTGGCTGCTTCGGCACGCTCGGAGCTACAACCGTCGCGAGTCTGCGTGGTCGGCTGAGTCAAGCTAGTCATCTTTTGGTCCCGGGCTCGTCGAAGGAAGCCCAAACGTTCCACCGACTATCTCCACGAAGTTCCTCTCTTCGCGCAGTATGAACCGTTTGGTCTGTGCCCTGGAGAAATTCTCGAGCGCCTCGGGATCTGTCTTCAACCGTGTTCGATAGGTTTCATAAGAGGCGAGACTATCGAATGCAATCAATCCCCAGGCGACATCATTCGTGCCCTCGTGGGGAAGGAAATACCCGATCAGATGACCGCCGCATCGAGGAATAATGCGCCCCCAATTCTCGGCGTACCTTTTGAACTCGTCGCGCTGGAACGGATCAATCTGGTAGCGAATAAAGCATGTTATTTTCATCGGTGTTGTCCTGGTGGCCGGTCTGTTTGGTGAATCCCGAAATCCGAGCCTCACCATTGCGCCGGTTGCAAATATGACCTGAAGTGCGCCGCGGCGGCTTATCAACGCCGGTGAGTGGTCGGGTGCCTCCACGCACAGCAGTGTATCGGTTGCGATACATCAACGCTTCGTCTAAAATCAAACTATGATTGCAGAAGAACATAATGAGACTTCGGTTTCCAGGATTGCGGCCGCGATCGGCGAGCCTGCGCGAGTTCGAATACTCTACTGTTTGATGGACGGCCACGCACGGACCAGCACGGAGCTGGCGATCGTAGCTGACGTGAGTCCGTCAACCGCGAGCGTGCACCTGGATCGTCTTAAGAGAGAACGTCTGGTGAAGGTTCTCAAGCAGGGCAAGCACCGTTTCTACAGTCTGGACGGACCAAACGTGGCACGCGCCCTTGAGGGTCTCAGCGTGCTGGCGGGCGCGTCTCGCGATAAGTTTGTTCCTAGCACGCCAAGCCGCCTCATCGCAGCGCGGACCTGTTACGATCACATGGCGGGCAAACTGGGGGTAGCGCTGCACGATCGGTTCAATTCGCTGGGTTGGCTGACGGCCACTTCCAGTGGCGTCGACGATGCGTACGAACTCACTCAAACCGGGGCGAAGGCGTGTGAGGCTCTTGGCATTGACCTGGAGGTCACTCGGGCGCTGCGCCGGCGATTCGCTTACGCATGCCTGGATTGGAGCGAGCGACGGCCTCATGTTGGAGGTGCTCTGGGTGCAGCCCTTCTGCAAGTCGCGCTGAAGAGGAAGTGGGTGGCGCAGGACCTCGACAGCAGGGCCCTATGTGTTACGAGTTTTGGGCGACGTGAAATGCTGGCACGGTTCGGCCTTTCGGTTTGAGGATTGAAAGGATAGATTATTGGCCGGCAACGTCCGAAGGGACTGAATCACTCAATCAGAACGCCAGACGCAGCCCGACCTGCACCTGCCGGTTTGGCGCAGCCGTCCCGGTGATGTGCCCGGCCTGCGGCGAGCCGATGGTGGCATTCGGTCTGCCGAGATGCACGGTGTTGGTGAGATTGAAGAACTCACCGCGCAATTCAAGCCGCGTCGTTTCGCTCAGGCGGAAACTGCGTGCGACGAGCAGGTCGAGATTCACCAGCCCAGGAGCGCGCAGAATGTTGCGTCCCGAATTGCCGTAGGTGAACGGGGCAGGCACTGCAAACGCCGACGGATCAAACCAGCGATCCACGTTGCGGCGACCGCGTGCGAGACGCCCGTCGCGCAACCGATTCGGGCGCACCGGGCTGGTCGTGTTGGCGGGATTGCCGGCGACATCGAGATTGACGGGCTGACCGGCTTGCGCCACGAAGATGCCGCCGATCTGCAACCCGCCGAACATGGCCCGCACGAGTTTTGATCCTCCGAGCCATCCGTTTGCCCGCCCGAACGGCAGGTCATACATAACGCTCGTCACAGAGCGGTGTTTGATGTCGAAACCCGATGGGGCTTTTTCGGCATTGGTGTTGGATGAATCCTGCGGAAGGGTCGGGCCGTTGCCGTTGTCTTCACCATCGGTCGAGTTGTCAATCGAGTGGCTCCACGTGTAGGACTGCAGCAGCGAAAAGCCGGATTGGGAGCGTCGCTCGAGCTTCGTTTGCAACGAGTGATAGCTGGCGTGCGCGAAGGCCGACAGGGTGTTGATCGCGCCAAAGCTTGGAAACAGTCGGCGCGGCTGTGCTGCGCCTGCCCCCGGTTTCGGGGCGTTGATGTCATTCAGGCCGCGCAGCTTCGCAGTGCCTGATCCGACGTAGGCGACCGACAGAACCATGCCGCCCCACAGCTCGCGCTGCACATCGATGTTGCCTTGATAGACTTCGCTTTGAGGGAAGTCCTGCGGCTGGCCGTACAACCCTGGACTTTCGAAGCGCGCTGGGTTCAACGCATCGGCGGGGAATCCGTCCGATAGTCTCAGGCTTGTACTGGCCGCATTCGTCGGCGAGTTGATCGCAATCCTGACGAAGTAAGGCGGGTTGGCTGCCCCAGAGAGATTGATTGCTTGGTAGCCGATGCTGCTGTAGAAGATTCCGAAGCCGCCACGCACCACCATCTTTTGATTGAACAGCCATGCAACGCCGACGCGCGGCGCGAAATTGTTCTTGTCGAGTTTGGAGAAGGTCTGCTCACGATGTCCGCCGTCGCGCGCCTGGACGAGCGTGCCAAAGGTTGGGCTGCCCGGCGTGTAATCGAAGAATGCCTGCCGGTTGTTTTCCTCGCGCTGGCGCGTCTGCAATTCGTAGCGCAGGCCCAGATTGACGGTCAGCTTCGGCGAAATCTTCCAATTGTCCGTCAGATAGCCGCTGTAGTAATCGACCTGGAAGGTTCCCAGTTGCCGCGTCGTAATAGAAGCCGAGCTCGTCAAACCGAGCAGCAGGTCTGCCAACGCGTTGCCGATACCCCGCCCTGGCGTTCGCGTGGTGAACTGCCCGTTGAAACTGAACAGGCCGCGTGCGTCGTTTGCCGTGTCTGCAAACGTGCTCAGCCGCCAGTATTCTCCGCCCAGGTTAATCGTGTGGCGGCCGCGAAGATGCGAGAAGTTGTCAGTGATCTGAAACAACTCTGCTTCTTTCAGATTCGGCCTGAATGTGCGGTCGCCCAGCCCGCTATAATTGGTCAAGTCGAAAAGCGGCAACCCGGTCAACGAGTCGAATTGCGGCACTCCCTTGATTCCGAATTCGTCGAACAGCGGTCTGTCAGCCGGGCTTTGGAGAAAGCTCTTGTTGCTTGAAAACCCGAGGCGCAGTTCGTTCACTGCATTGCCCGAAAAAACATGCGTCTGGCCCGCGACCGCCGACCACGAATCGTTTGTCAGGATGAACGGAAGGGTCAACAGCGTTCCGCAATTCCCCGGCGCGGGACATATGCTGCCACGCCGTGTGCCGCCGTTATGCTTGCTGAATCTCGCAAACAGCCT